>CAZYYD010000004.1:0-125871 GCA_964651225.1 uncultured Ignavibacteriaceae bacterium | reverse complement strand
ATATCTTAAACCATTGTAAAAAGTACAAGATTAATTATTTGGATCGGCACTAGATCCAGAACGCAGAGAAGATCGACTTGTAGATATCCATACTGAAGCAACTGAAAAAGAATATGAGCAGCGAGAGAGAAGTGTCCGCATAACAAGGAATTCAATCGATCCGTCTACTTGGCTTAAAGAATTGTATATAAATGATTCTGAACAGATGATCTGCCAGATATGTAAAAACGAAATGCCATTCAGGAAGCGAAATGGAGAATACTATTTTGAAGTGGTTGAAGCTTTCGGAGCAGAGATTGTCAACAAAGAATTAGAAGCTCAATATTTGGCGTTGTGCCCTACCTGTGCGGCGATGTACAATGAATTTATGAAACACGATACTAATGCGATGACGATTCTTAGAAAAGAATTATTGGATTCGACTTCAGGAGAGGTTCCCCTAACTCTCGGAACTCTGAATACAAGCATTAAGTTTGTCGAAAAGCACTTTCTTGATTTTAAAACCATTCTGAAGATCGAGAAATGATGTTCTTTTCCTTAAGGTAATTCGCGGTAGTTAAAATAAAATACATTAATGGGAAAACAAAGAATTTGCTCGATATAGAAACAACGCTTTATAGAAATTGACTTGTGCCTGATTCGCTCTTGTGCGGTTCAGGGCGTATACATTTCGCGGAGAACTTGAACCGCATCACTTACTCATAAGCATTCATTTTAGGATATAACAGCCCACCCGTGTCTAATTGCAGTAATTAAGTTGGGATTGATATTGGAAATCGATTTGTAATCGTCTTGTATCGATATATGATGAATTGTTTATCTTGGCACCTGGATATCCCGATTATAATAAT
Source organism: uncultured Ignavibacteriaceae bacterium (assembly GCA_964651225.1). Classification (GTDB taxonomy): domain Bacteria; phylum Bacteroidota; class Ignavibacteria; order UBA10030; family UBA10030; genus Fen-1298. Next base: position 125,020 of record CAZYYD010000004.1, on the reverse strand, counting down.
CCCTTCGGTAAAATCTACATTTATTCTTGTAAGAAATTAACCGATGTAAAAGACTATAATAGTAACTCTCCAAATAATATCAATTTATATCAAAACTATCCTAATCTGTTTAATCCGAACACAACCATTAGTTATCAACTTCCATCCGCTGGAATAGTAAGCCTGAAGGTATATGACATGGTTGGTCGAGAAGTAGCCGTGTTAGTTGATGAAGTAAAAGAAGCCGGGTACTACAATGCTACGTTCAATGGTTCAGGTCTGGCAAGCGGAATATACTTTGTCCGCTTTAATGCAACGCCGTCCGCCACACAAACGGCGGACAGGCAGAATGGGGCAAAACCCTTCGGCCGGACGATAAAGATTTTACTGACAAAATAATAAACTAAAATATAAGGAAAACCGGAGAGCTGACTAACCATCAGCTCTTTTTTTATTAAATCAGTAAGAAATATATTCCCGTTGAAACAGAATCCAGTCCAAGAGACATCAAATCTCCGATATAGAAAATATGGTTGACATTCCCGTGCCAAGCGGTTAGATTGTCGTCAATGGAAAACATAGAAATCGAAGTATTTGCCGATAAGTTTACACGCGATGAAAAGTCAATCGGTATCGTTGTGCTTACGGGGGGAGAGTATGATTATACCGGTCTTGAGACCGCGTTCGTGAACAAAGTAAAAGCAGTTTTAGAATCTCCTGTACAAGATGCCGTAGGATGGAGCGAGAAAGACGGCTACGGTGAGCACACAGTTGTGAGACAGATCTACAAGCCATTTACGATCGAACACATCCTTGCCGTATCCAATCATCGACGTGCCAGTGATCGATTATTCTTTAGGTGTGATTTCGTCTGGTTAATGGAATTATTGCACGTTCAGCAGATTGAACAAAACTAATATCAGAAAGAATATACTTGACATTGGCTAAGTAGCGTATTATATTTTTGAAAGTAGTTTAGACGTTGAGCGTCTAGAGTGCCCCCATTGAAGCCGAAGTATCTTTGAGACATCCCGTCGAGGAATGTGTCAAAAGTATTTCGGCTTTTTTATTGCTCGGGATGAATCCTTATCCAACTACTCTTCACTGGCAACAACTGTAACCAGAGCGAATTAGGAACGATTAAAAACGATTCACCAAACCAAGTTCAAACGGTCATCTATGGGCAACGAGAATAGCGGTTGGAAATCACCTGAAAATGGTGGGACACACGGACGGGTAGGAGAGGTTGTCGTTACTCCGCAATCCGGTCCGATAAAAGCAATCGTGTTTACGCCGACGCAGCCTCACAATCACAGAATAGTACAGGAGGTTAAAAGCCATGTCGCACAACAAGATGCCCGATCATCTGAGAGCACTTGACGGCAAGACCGTTGAGTTTATCAGTGACGTCGTAAAAATTAACGTTGAGAAATTGGCGGACAAGAAATACCGGTTTCAGACGGTTGGTTCTATTGCCAACGTTCTGAACGGGAACAATAGAATCATTCCCTTCATCGTCCAGAATGACGCAGTAACAGATTGGCAGGCCGGTAAGTGGCAACTGACATCATATCTCGGTCATCCGGATCCAGCCGCCGACCCTCGCGGTAAAGAAGATGATCTCGCAGGTATTCCGGAGATATTGAATCTCAACGACAAGGGTGAAACGGTTGTCAACATCAGGCTCATCGACACCGAAAAAGGAAGAAAGGTTCAAACGCTCTTTGACGAGAGCGTTGAACTGGGAGTTTCACAACGTGCCCTTGGTGTTCAGAGTGTGCGTGAAGACGAAGGGGGCAACTACTACATCGTCGTGGACAAGATTGTCAAGATCCTCGGTTATGATTTTTGTTATCTGGAGACAGCAGCCGCGGGAGAGCGGACTAGACTCCGACTAGTCGATACGGTCGAGCTTAGTACTATATTAAAATACAAACGTATCGAAGACACTTTACAGGAGGATAGTAGTATGGAAAAATTGATTGAGCAAAATAAACTGCTCGTTGCATCCGTTACCGCTCTGGTCGACACGATTCAAAAGCAGATGACTGCGGCCACTGCAACAATGCCACAGGCAATCACTGACTCGTTCGGTGCGTTGAAGACTGGTGTTGAAACGCTTGTCGCCGACACGAGCATCGATCCGGAAAAGAAAAACGCGAACCTTGTGAAATTATCAGGCGAGTTGAAAACACTTGTCGACAGTATCACGCCGGCTCCCGTCGTTCCGGAGGTTGTAGTGCCGGTGGTAGAAGCACCTGCCGTAGTGGTTGTTGACACGAAGGCAAGTGAAGCGGCTCTGGCAGTCCTCACAGACTCCGCACGGCGTCTCACAGAGTTTGTCGAGAATAGCAAGAGAGAGGCTGATCTTGTCGCAAAGACCGCTGCAATCGGCACCTACCTTGTTGACTCGATTACAAGATTGGAGCAGCCGGCAGATGCAAAGACAGTGATGACAGACTCTCTCAAGGGTCGTGCATTTGCTGACAACGCTGCGGTGGATGCTGCGATTCAAGATGCAGTAAAACTATATAACCTTGGGGTAGCCCAAGAAAAACAAGCACAGGAAGGTCTCAAAGCGAAAGGAACCTCCGTCATGGACATCACTGTCGTGGGTGAACACCTGAAGGGTGTTGAAATCATTGCCGATCAGATTGTCGGTACTGGTTTCATAAACACAAAGAAAGAAGCTGTGGTGCTTGGAAAAGACCGTAGCGCGATCAATCAGCAACTGTTACGTGTGTTTGACAAAACATACGGCGCATACCTGAAAAAAGAAGCTGACATGATTGTGGCATTGCAAGATGCGACACAAACACCAGCCGATTTTCAGATTCCGTACACAATTTCTCGCATCGTGCTCGCAGAGGTGTATGCCGATCAAATGATCGAGCGGTTGACCCTGTTCGGTCCGATGGACGCGAAACGCGATCAGATTCCCATCACCCGGTATCGCCGAGAAGGTGGAATCGCCGGAACACGCAAAACGTACAAGCCGTCCACAAGGCGCCAGAACGATTTGAAGGTTGCCGAATTTGGTGTGATGGCAAAAGGCAAATTGACCACAGAGTGGTTCCCCATCGATGCAACGGCAAGCAAGCTCCAAGCACAGTTCTCCGATGAGTTTGCTACACTCTCTAAACGGTACGCGAACATCACAGGCATTAGCCAGGGTATCGCCAATCTGATTGCCGACCTGAAACGGTCGCTCCAGCAAATGGTGTTTGCCAATATGCGAAATTCTGCACTCGCCTATGGATCGGTAGCGTTCTCGTTCACGGAGACCGTGGACGTTGCGAAATCCGAGTTCACGGTTGTCTCTGGTGCATCCATCTCTGTTGGTGAAACATTGTCTGTCGCCATTGACACGGTGGCTGTTCACGAGTACGAGGTGAGTAGCATCCCTGTTGGCGATAAGTTCTACGTTGTTGACGGTCTGAACGGAAAGATCCAGTTCGTTGATGCAACGGGTGCAGCTTCACCGGTTGCGCACAGTGGTGTTGTCCTGGTGACCGGAAAGAAAGCCACGAACGAAATACGTTTTTCTCTCGGTGGTGTTGGCACGAAAGAGTGGTCGAAGTATATGAATGAACTGTTGTTCAAAGTTCAGAATCAGGCCGCTTCCCATCGTCAGTCACGCGGTTACAAACCAGACTTCATCTTGGCATCAGAAGTGACATCGAACTACTTGACCCAAGCAGAAGCGTACGAACCCGCAAGAGCTCGTGCCGGGTACTCTGCCGGACAAGTGCTGGGTGAAGGCAACTACGGCATCACTGCCGGTCTGTCTCACTTTGGTTCAGATGTATGGGATGATGCGTACATCCTGCTTTCACAGAAGGATGCAACCATCTTCCGTATCTGGGAACCGTTGGTTCTCAAAGGTCCATATCCTGTGCGTAACTCCGATGCACAGCTTGTTGGTGGTGATGAGTACTACATCTACCAAGAAGACGCGTTGAGCACGCCGATCAATGACAAGATGTCGTTGGTAACGGTAACAGCCTAATCGGTTGAATTGAGGGTGGGGTCATCTCGACCCCGCCCTTGATTCTTTTCCTACACGTTTCGGGAGAAGGTAATGAACTTTGAATTAAAGTGGTTGCGGCCTTTTAACACGCAGTATTATGGACAGATGGTTCGAGAGGGCGGATCTGTTTGGGTAGGCGCAGATCTTGCAATACAGCGTCACAATGAAAATGATGGTTGGGTATGTCTTGAACTGGAGAAGGCGAAAGCATTTCTAGTAGCGGTCAGTGTTCGCATGGAGCCAAATGTATCGATCGACAGTGAAGGAGCACCTGCAGGAGTTGATGACAACCCTCGAATTGATGGTGGTCTTACGGCCACCGTTCCGGAGCTTGTCGCCGAGAAAGTTGAACTGGCTGTTGTGGCTCCGGAAGGAATCGCTGACGCCCAGACAGATGCGCGTCTTGCAGAAATTGAACTCGCTGGAGCGTTGTCAGCATTTGTTCCGGCTGCTGGCGTTACACTGTTCAAGTGTGATAAGTGTCCTGATGAAGAGTTTACCAGTCAGCGGAAACTAAACGCGCACATGAGAGCTGTTCACGCTGATGCACAACTCTTATGATTATAGCGGTGACATCGACGAACTTGAAGGCACGTTAAACGAACTGTATGGCAAACTGAGCGATGACATTACAGATATTGACGAAGTCGAAGATCCCGATGAGGTGTACCATGCGTTAAGCACACAGGTTGCGCAGATCAGTGAATTTCCAATGAAGGCAAGCCCGGATATTGACCACGAAGTAGCAGAAAAATTTGGTGCGAAGGTCACGAAGAGCTTGCCTTTTTTAATGGCGTTAGGAATGGTTGTTTCACAAGGAAAGAAGGATGTGCTGCAGGCCGGTGTCTCCGAGATGTATAACACGATGAACTCCGAGACGAACAAGCTGTATCAGACGTTTAGGACCAAGAGCAAAGAAATGACGACCAACAAAGCGGTATTTGATTATGCCACAAAGAATCAGGCAGGCATCCCTGATAAGGTTGTGATTCCCGAGACAGAAAAAGGCCGTCAGCCGTTTAAGCTCAATATGGGTGTCAATTTTGATCTTCGCTTTCAAGACTTCAATCGCAAAGCTCAAGACTATCTGTTCGGTAAAGACTTTAAGATCACGTCGACGAACATCACGGAGAATCTCAAGAAGCGGCTGCAGGAAACGCTCTCCACAGGCTATCAGCTTGGTGGCGATAAGGCTTCGATGGTCCAACGTGTTCGAGATGTCCTTGGTTCAAAATCAAATGCAAATGTAATTGCGACAACCGAGATAGCGAGTGCCGCGAACTTCGGTGAGTATGAATTCGCACGCGAGTATCGAGACAAGTATGAAGTAGAAATGGTCAAGACCTGGTGGCAGATGGAGCGTTCCAACAAGCGCAAGACTCACGCTTCGGTTTCCGGTCAGACTTTGAAGTTTGCGGAAATGTTCAGTGTTGACGGTGAGCCGATGGCCCGGCCTCACGACCCGAACGCCAGCTCTCATAACGTTATCAACTGCGGGTGCTATTTGTCGTATGAGACAGGCCAACAGAAACTTACGCCTATGGACGATCGTGGAATTCGGCGTTTCATCCAGCAGACGGAACAGACCGCTGATGTTGAACCGTATATCAATGCCGAGCGCATAGGTGCATTTGCAAATAACTTCGACGCGATTGACTATGTTCGCGACATTTACGGTGTGGAAGTAGACGCCAGCTTTACTATGAACGAGTTAAATGCGATAGCCGATACGATGGATGCTATGCCGTTCAAGTTGATGATGGACAATATGAAGTTGGCAGCTATTGAAATTGGAGATCTTGGCACGAAGGCAGGGATTGCCGGTTACACGTTAGAGTCAAGAACGATTACGTTTCCCAGTGAAGCGATACCCGATGAACAGTTCAGATATTCTTTAGCACATGAAGTCGGACATTCCTTGCATTATAGCAATCCGGCTTTCTTTGAGAAGTTCGCGAATTTAGCGTGGAAGAGGATTGGAGAGGGCAATATGTTTGAGCCTAAGAATTGGCGCCCTTCGAAGCCTTTTGGCGTGTATCTCCGGATGTATGCAGCGCGGAACCCGAAAGAACATTTTGCCGATATGGTGGCCAGATATATGACGGCCAATGCAGAGACGTATGCGATGGCAGAGCAGATCAAGGTTACAATCAAAGACGACGTTGTTCTCAAGATGCTTGAGATGTTCAGTGAATTCTTTGGACCAGTGAGGTAACGATGAGCTTGCTTGCACAGTTAAAAACAGAATTAGGGACAAGAAACATATCGAAGTATTACGCGAGCACGGCTGGCGATACTACGCTTTCCGGATATATTTCCGAAGGGCTGGCGAAACTGGCCGAGCGAAAGCCGTTGCGGGTTACGAAAACCGTTGAAGTCTCGACTCCTGCTCAATTTGTTGCGGTTCCTGCAGGTGTGTTGAAGGTGAATGGTGTTTGGATTGGCACGCGGAAACTGATACCCGGGAAATCTTTCGAGGTTTATACCGGTGATATGAACGATACGGTTCTAGATGTGTTGCATCCGGACCCGCTTGTGGAATATCCTGATTCCAAGGAACGGGCTACGTTTGGTGAATGGCTGGTTGATGTCGAACTCAATCGAATAGAGTTTGCCGAAATGGTGAATGGCACGCTGACGGTTGTCGGTTGGGGATATCGAACAGAATCCGAGATAGGTGTGACGGATGCCCGGTCGGTGTTGAATTACGCGATGGGAACGGCTTTGATAAACATCACGCCTGTTCTGCTTGCGAAAATGGACATCGATCTTCAAGGGTTGTCAGTGAAACAGAAGACAGCCGAATACAAGGCAGAGGGTGAATCCCTGATAACCAAGTTTGAGGAAGATACAAACGTGCCCTATGTAGGAGTCGCCTAGTGGATTCGACTGATCTTTCAGATATGAAGGCAGAGTTCGCCGACTTTCTGCAAAACGACTTAGAGTTGACGATCACGTATCGCGCTCTTGGTCCTACGAGTGTAAAAGATACGGATTTCGGGATTGTAACAACTCCGGTCAATGTAGACACGCCCCTGTATGCGGCGACGGTTGTGAATCCGGATGCAAAGACGAAGTCGAAGTATGGCGTGGTTGAGGAAGTAGATTTGATTGCACAGATAGCGACGAAACAACTTGACGACCTGTCTCTGGTAATCCATCGGGAAACAGGTGCAATTATTCATCAGAGTGTTGAATATGAGATCTCGTCAATTACGCCGATACCTGCGATTCTTGGTTCATCGGTTGTCACTGTTCTTGGATGTAAGAAGCGGAAACCCTTGAATGGCTAGTGTCGACGTGGAGTTGGAAGGTGACTGGAAAACGGTTGTTCAACACTTCCACAAGCTAGAAACATTCACACGGCTTCTGACGGAACGAGTAGCACAAGGAATAGCTCAACAATACTTCGATTCACTGGTGCAGCACATTGAGCGACAAGATCTACCGTTAGCACCATTGAATGAGTGGTATCGAGCGTGGAAAGAGAAACGTGGCCTAGATACCCGGATACTGATAGCCACTGGCGAAATGCTTTCGAACATCAAGATTTACAAGACACAGCAACCAGGTGAAAGATTTATTGGTATCAAAGGTGGTAAAAGACATCGCGGTGGAATTGATATGGCTCTCTTAGCTTTGATTCACGAATACGGAACGGAACATCCAAGAGCTGCTTATCGACTGACCCTACAGGAATTGAAGAAAGAGTTGCAGACAGTATTGAATCGTATCACAGCAGAAGTAAGAGTTGAGGTATTTGGAAAATGATCACGGACATCAAGACACTGTATAAGACATTTCAGGACAAGCACGTGAACACTATCAGTATTCGTAGCGCTTATGTCCCTGTGCGGTTCTTCAACAAGCAACCGAAGTTGAAGGATGCGCCTGTCTATCCGATGATTGTTATTCAGCCGTTTGCGCCTGTTCCGGAAGGGACTGTCTTCACGGAGCCAACGAAAGAGTTTGTATCGGTTGTTGTCGATGAAGTGTCTGTCCCGGGTGTGAAGTATGTTGCGCCTCCGGAGCGCGAGAAGATGATGTTTCAGGTATCATTGGTGACTGACCGTTTTGATGATGTCACGGCATTATTTCAAGCGGCACTTGGAGTCTTCAAGGATAAGAATGGTGATCGATGGTTACAGGTTGGCAATGATCGAGTAAGCATAACGATTTTGACGACGACGGACATTCCGACGATCAGTGAAGGAACGTTCGAATGGATTATCACTTATGAAACCACGTTCTCGTTATTCAATGCAATTGCGACGACGCCGAAACCGTTGGTGACAGATATGGTGATTGATGAACCCGCAACTATAACGGCTACACCTGACCCAACGCTCAATGAGGTTGGAGCTGCAATACCCGATTCGAATTTGATCACAGTCAGACTAAAGGAGTAGTTTTATGAAGGAAAGTCGATTTATGAAGACAGAGTTTTTATCCCCGACGCCCGAGGTCATTCCGGTCGTTGTGTCGTTGAAGAATGAGAAATCCACACCTGTTGTCATTAGTTATGGTGTAGGTGAAATGTTTATCGTTGAGCCCCACGAAACCAGACCGACGAGTGAGGCTGTTTATCAGAGCCTGCATTGTAAGGATTTGATAAAAGCCGGTGTTTTGCAACTGATCAATTCATAGGAGGTAGTTATGAGCAACAACGTAGGCATTAGCGTAAATGAACGTGATAGTGCAGATGCTATCCGTGTCGTGCCGAGCGATATCTTCACTATGGGTGCTGCGTTTAAGTCCCGACGTGGTCCTGTTGGTGTAGCGTATCCCGTTTACAACGTGAACGAGGACAAGAAAGTGTTCGGAGAGTATTCATCGTCTTTCCTTGGTGGCTACATTCGCCGAGGGTTGTTCCGCAACTGTGAAGAGTTCGGCGCAAAGATTCTTGGAACACGCGTCGTGGCTTCTGATGCAGTGACGGCGACAAAGACATTCAACACAGCTTCGACTACACCGGCATGGATATTCAAGTCTGGTGTTTTGGGCTACGATAGCCCTGGCCTCGACGGGAATAACACGTATGTGGAAATCAAAGCATCTCTCGCAGACGCCGACAAGCGTGATGTGTATGTGTCATACAAGAGCGTTCGTGATGCAGCTCCGGTTATAAAAGAGATCCACGAATACCTTGACAGCAATACGGTTGTCGACACGATCAACCGCAAGTCGTTCTATGTGAAGGTGGCTTTGGCCTCTGCAGGTATCGCGGTTCCAGATGTTGCAGCTTCTGCCGCATTAGCGACGGGTGTAGAAGGTGTTGCATCGATCACAGATAGCAATTATGTCGCAGCATATTCATTGTTCGACGGTCTTGGAATCACAACCCTGATGAATTGCGATCTTCACGCATTGGCTTCTGCACAGAGTTTGCAGACCTACGCTGAGGGCCGGAATGACATCGTTGGTGCGATTCAATCTCCCCAGGCGATGGTGCAGGCGACATTGATTTCAACGTATGAGCCGTTGCTGAAAGCCAAGTCGTTCATCACTGGGTTCCGAGGTTGGGGCACAGTCGATAGCGAATTTGGCGGTGTGATTCAGGTGCCGATGCTTGGACACGCTCTTGGTGCAGGCTACATTCGTAAATGTATCGAACGCGGTGGTTATCCTTGGATTGCCCCTGCAGGCGAGGCAACTGCATTACGGGATGTGTATGAGCTTGAATTCCCGTCTTACAGTGACAGTGATGTCGCTACAATTCGTGATGGTGGATTCAATCCCATTCAGTTCATTCCCGGTGCAGGTTTCATTGTTCGGACATCGCGTACGTTTTCCACGCTTCGGAAGCATTATTCGGTTCACGTTCGTCGAATGACCAACTGGTTCAAGACAACGTTCCGAGCAAGCTTCCTGTGGGTTGAACAAGAGGCGAACAATGATGATACCCGCAGTCGCGTAACTGATACGTTGACGTTTTTCGCTCAAGATTGTTGGAAGAATGGTGCTTTCCGCAGACGGGGTGGCTATGCCAACAACGTTCAGGTCAAATGTGATGATGAAAACAACACGGCTGACATGGAAGATAATGGTCAACTGCAGGCCGACTTCACGTTCCATCCTGTGGAATGTGTTGAAGGTGGCACGATCAACATTTACCAGACACGTGACGATATCAAGGTGACAGAGAAATAATGTTGCACCGGTGCAACATTTCACGATGATTAACATTTTTAGCTAAGGAGTAGATTACGATGGGACAGAATGATTTGTATCCCGTAAACGGCTGGTTGATGGAGTTACCCGGCCTCACTTCCCCTGCTTTCCACAAGCTGCAGGGGCTTTCAAAGAAAACCGGTCTTATGACGACGGTTGATGGTGGCACGAACGTTCAGCTCAGTTTCAGCGATGGAATTGTCGAGCACGGTCCGATCACTCTCGTCCGTACTCGAGACGGCTCTGCTAATGACAAAGCGTTCGCGAAATTCTTCAGTGAAGCGGTCAAAGGCAAGAAGCTCAACGGTGTAATGACTCAGAAGCGCAATGGCGTTCAGATTATGAAGATCATGTTTACAGGCTGTCTCTTCAATGAGTACAGTCTGACTGACTTCGATACGAACGGCAAAGGTGATTCTGCGAAATCAGACCAAAAGGCTGTTGCCCAAGTCGAAGGTTGGGAAGAGGTATAACTCAAATGTCTACCGGCCAGAGTGTGGTTGGTGAGGCTATGCTCGGTGAGCTGGCCGGTGGACTTTTTAATCACAAATGTAGAGAGGATTGTTATGTCGTTAAAGAATGAGTTACCCATAGGTTTTGAATATCAAGGTGAGACAATTCGGTCGTTTGAGCTGAATCGAATCGGTGGTTTCCTTGAGCGTATTATTCACAATGACACGCTCCGGAGTGAACGTCCTGCGTCCTGGACTGCAAGCGTGTTGTCTGGATTGCTCAAGACGCTTGGCAACCAGAGTGTGAGTTTTGATTTTGAAGAATCCGGTGGCAAGAATATACCTGACGTTGTAAACCAAATACCGCTCCCCGACGCTGGCCTTATTCTTGTCGCCGGACATATTTTGACGTTCGGCTCGATTCTCAAAAAACAGAAGACGCATTGTCCACGATGCCGTGGCGATGCGGGTATCAATATCGTTGACATCGATCTCTCAACGCTTCCGGTTTCTCGGAGTACAGAAGTGATCAAGACGTTGAAAGTGAAACTCGAAACGGGTTGGCAGCGTGTGTTGGATTCCAGCAAAGCAGGGCAGACCGAGCTTGGTTGGGAAGATAAAGTATTTGATGTATTTGAATTTGGGTTGCCGACGATTGGCGACCAGCTCCGCAATCAGGGTTCTTTCAGTATGTCAAGAATCACTGACTTTCAGGTTAAGCTTGTGAATGACAGGCTTGAGAGAGTGGAGTGCAGTAAAGACGGATTCGTCATGCCTCAGAATTATTTCGAAGCGCATAAAGCCGGCAACTTGTTCTTTGCTGATAAAGGTGGATTGTGGGCGAATGATCGGATGCTTATCCGTGACGCGCTGAATAATCTGCCACAGATTGATTTGAACCCCGAGGTTGTTTGCGGTGAGTGCCAAGTCCCTTACAAAGCTCCGGTGAGTGCTTCATCTTTTTTCCCCTTAGTGAGTTAGCGGCTCTGCTCTTTCAGGACGATTATGAATACGGTTCTGATGAGCAAGAGTATTTGATTGCCACGCATACAGGGTTTACGCGTAAGGAGATCATTTCGTTAACTCGCGCAGAGCGAATAAAGTTGTTTGAACGCATTAAGCTCGACGTTGAGAACGACACTGAGTATAAGAAACAGTTGTTGGAGTTTACAGCTCGAGCTGCCGGATACAGTGGATAGGAGTGAAGTATGTTTGACGGTCTCAATCTCGGGTTAGCGGTTCGTATCGCAGATAACGCTTCTGTCAATGCGAACAAGATTACATCCTCAATAGATCGTTTGATGAAGATGTCTCAGGAGTTCGCTGGCGGTGCCAAGAAAACTGGCACTGCCGTGGACCATCTGGCGACAGATTTTGACAAAGCTGATCATGGCGCACGGAAATCCGGTGCGGGTATTCATTCGTTCACCAACGATTTGAATAGGGCGACTCCGAATATCGTGGATTTCAGAGCAGGTATCATTCGTCTATTTCCTTACGTTAGCGTTCTTGGCGGTGTCTATGCAGTTAAGCGTGGATTCGATGATATAATCGCTACCACACGTGAACTAACGTATAGTCTCGCCAATATGCAGGCCGCAGCGGGTTACTCCAATAGTGAAATGAAGATGTTAGAGAATGGTATGCGTTCGATGTCGAACTCAGGTCGGTTTTCGATGAAGGAGATCTCCGATGCGTCGTATGACCTTTCGACAACTATTCCTATTGCTTCCGAACAACTTGGCGGGTTGACGAAGTCTGTTATGGACTATGCAACGGCCACGCAATACAGCGTCAAGGAATCCGGGCTTGATATGCTTGCGCTATTGTCCAAGTTGGGTCGGCCTCTCACGGATTCGACTATTCTTTTCGATCAAATGGCAAAAGCAACAAACGTTACTAGTATGACAGCCCAACGGTTGTCGGAAATGCTCAAGGTAACGGGCACAGAAGCGGCTGGTGCCAATGTTTCTTTCAGTGAGATGTTGGCATTGATGGGTAATACAGATTTGTATTACAAGGGGAGCGAAGGCGGCACCCGTTTAAGGATGATGTTCCAGCAGTTGGCGATGGGAACAGAACATCAGAAAAAGCTTCTTGCGGGTGTAGGTCTTACTACGGCTGATGTTGACATCTCCAAGCGTGGCGTGTTTAATGTGTTGGATACGATGGGCAAAATGACTTATGGTGAATTGAGTCGGTTGGTTGGTGGTTATTCTGCCGGTTTGATGATGCGATTGACGAAAGATACGAAGAAGATGCGAGAGTTGTCTACGCAACTTACAGAAGAAGGAGCCAAAGGCACAACGGCGAGGATGGCAGAGATCCAGTTCAACACGCTTGATGGTCAAATTGTGAACGTTGCCAATAGGTTGAACAATCTCAAAGTTATTATAGGCGAATCGCTTGAGAGACCGATGGTGAGTACGTTGAAGAAGATCGGAAATTATTGGGAATCGTTACAGATTCAATTCACAAAGAATAAACCGGCTCTTGATGCGATTGCCGATTTTGGTGGCAGGATGGTTGACCGTCTCGGTGCGTCGGTGTCGGGATGGCTCACGAACGTATTACGATGGACAGGCTTGGTCTCTGATAGCCGAGAACAGTCTATGAATCAGATGAAGAACCATCTTATTCCCCTTCTGGTTTTTCTTGAGATTGCAAGCATCAGAATAGGTGCGTTCGTCGGTGGTGCTTGGAAAGGTTTCACTGCCGCGCTTGATGTGGCGTGGAATATTTTAAGACCAATGGTCGGTGAATTTGGAAATCTTTCCGAAATGTTCTCCAGCAAGTCGAGCGATATGGAAACATATGGAAGGCTCATTGGTGTTATCGCCGGTGCGTGGATGACCATCTCGGTCGCGACAAAAGCAGCTACGGCGGCTCAGTGGCTGTATAATGCTGCGGTAGCGGCCAATCCGATTGTGTTATTTATTGCTGCGATTACAGGCTTAGTTGTCGCTCTTTATTCGTTGCGCTATACGTTTCTCGACTTGTTTCGGTGGCTTGCGGAAAAGGTTGATCTACTCGTTAACAACCTTGTATCTATGCTTAATCCGATGGCGTGGATAAAGTTCGCGTCGACTGGTCAATGGACGCAAACGAATGTCTCTAATTTGGCTGGAATGTTTGTGGCCCCTGGGACTCAGGACGAAGAAGGCAAGGGAGCATTAACGCAGTTGGTGAAAAGTTTCTCAGGTGGTTCTGCTCTTGATGGACACAGAGGGTTGTTTGAAGCACCTATCGAAAAACCGTCCTATACACCTGGGTCTAGAAAACTTGGCCCCGATGTCAATATCGCGGGGAAGACGAAAGAACAACTGTCTGGCATGGCTCACAATTTTGCAAAGTATGCGATGCGCGGGGAGGGTGGTAATTTCCATTTTGGCAACATTACGATTGTCGCGAATAATCCGGAAGAGTTTGCCGATAAACTTACTGAAAAGCTGGTAGAATTGTTACCCAGAAAACTTGAAGAGAAAAAACGACGATGATAGACCGATCGATTCGAGGGATGCTTGCGAATGTAACGCAAGGATTGTTTTATAAGTTCCAGTTCAATCCCAGTGTAATCAAGACGGATAAGCCCGTGCATTATGGTATCCTGTCACCGGCTGGTTGGGACAGACCCATTATTCAGTATGAGCGCAATGGTGAACGGACCATGGAGTTTGATCTCATTGGCGATTCGACACCCGGTTCACAGGGCCAGTTTGAATCTGCGAGGTTATACGGTGTGCGCGATATGATTGCGATTCTCGAAAGTTTTATGCTGCCTGCAGTCGATATGTCTGATATACTCGGGAACAAGAAAAAGCGCAAGTTTTCCGAACCGCCGAATTGTTACTTCGTGTATGGGTTGAAGTGGGCCAAATGCAAGTTGGCGAGTGCACCGATCCGCGAGACGTTGTTCGATAAGACGTTGACTCCGCAGAGGTTCTTCACGACTCTCAAGCTCATTGTCATGGAGGATGGTATTTTGAATGATATCGAAACTGCCCAGAGAGTGCTCTTGTCGAGGTTCGGCTCTGCCCAACATGCATTCGAGGGTGGGGCAAGTAGTATGGGAACGATGAAATGATTCAGAAAAACTTTCAGACTGTGAACGACGGTGATAGTAGTTACCCTGGTGTTCGTGATATTGTCGAGTCGAAGAGGTTGGTAAGCTACACGCTCACCTATGAAGATGCCCATACGATAGACGAGAATCATCCTCTCGAAAGGCTTGCTCTTCGTCTTTGGGGAGAAAGTAAGTTCTGGTTTATCATTGCAGATGTGAATCCGATACGTGCGGCCGGTGATTGGAAAGTTGACGACGTTGTATGGGTGCCGTCTGAAAATCCAATGACATTGATTCGAAAGGCGCAGGACAAATGAGTTCTCGAAGGGCTTGGTTCCGCATAGAAGTATATATCCCGGACAACCGTCCCGAGGCTGAAAGCAAAGGCGAATGGGTGGATATTACTGACAATGTTGACAAGCGTATTGCGTTGGAAGAAACCGCAGAGTTGCTGGACAGGTTGACCTTCTCGCTGATCAGCACGGAAGAGTCGAGTGTCTTGAGATTCATCGATACGTTGGTTGAAGGGATGAAGGTGAAGGCGTGGTTTGGATATATCGATGGTTCAAAGATCTTGAATCAAGACCAAGAAATGTTTGTTGGATATATCGCCAAGTTGGAACCTGATTATCCGGAGAGTGGGCATCCAAGATTGTCGGTGACGATGTATGATCCCGCGTGGTTGATGACCCGCAATAAGCCCCCGAAAGCAATCACGTGGCCTCGCTCTGGTGACAAGAATCTTACGATGAAGGATATGATCAAGAAACTTGTAAAACCATATCGTGATGATTTTGTCGTTGCCAGGATAGATCTTCCGCAGGAATTTGAAACTGAGGTGTTGGATGGCAAGCAGGTGTCGATCGTGCAGCAGGCCGGAGAGAGTGATTGGAAGTTGTTGAAGAGACTGGCTCACGGTGACAACAAGGAAAAAGAGAATTCGTTCAAGGGGTATGACTGTCTCGTGTATATGGACCTGATGAGTCACTCTCCTGTTCTTTATTTCGTTCCTGAAGCCGACCGGATGAAGGATGTCTCGGACATTGAGTTCGTGTATCCGATGTATGGGTCCGATATCGTAGTTATTCAAGATCCTACTGTTGCGACAGGGGAGATGACGATAGCGTCTGCTCGTATTGAGGACAACCCTGATTTCGCAGAACCTGCAATGATTGAAGTGCCGGCCTCAGCTTTTGAAGATAAGGCTGTGAACGAGATTCTAGGAGCTATGGCTGTGCCCAGTGTCACGATCACTCAGGAAGAGTTCTATGATTCTTTCGAGATTGACAACGATGCGATAGCGAAAGATGAGAAAGCTGGAACCATCAAATGGGGGACAATCTCATTCCTTGCTGGAGATGTTGGTTGGGAACAGGTTAAAAAGTATGTGAAATTCAAGATCATCCAAAAGCCAACATCGGATACAAAGCCTAAGTCCGATGTGAAGGTAACGCCGGAACAGTTGAAGAAGGCCGCGGACACCATCGAAGCGATCAAGAATCGTATCAAACATTCGCAGAAGAAGCGGAATTCTGCCGGTATCACGATGCACGTTCAGATACCGGAGGGAAACCCGTATATTCGTCCACGAAAGGTATACAAGATTCACAATCTTGGTGGTAAGTACTCGAGCAGCGAAAAGGTCAAATGGTTTGCGGATACGGTGACACACGTAATTGACGGAACAAAATACACACAGACAATAAAGTTTACACAATAGTTCAAAAAAGACTTTCTTGTTTGCTTACCATTCATTATACTATACATAGTTAATAGTTGTTCATAAAGTTAAACAGGACGGATTAAAACGAATCCCAAGACATCTCCAACAACCCTATGACACTTGCCCGAATATCTCCCAATTATGAACCTGACGTCAACAAGATCGGATGGCTCCGTGTAATTTTTCATGGTGAGCTTCGGTGGGCAATGCCCAAGATGCGCTTTGGTTCATTCGAGATGCCTTCGAAAGAATGGATAGAGAAATACGGCGACACGCTTCGAGTATGGATTGTAGGCCAGTCAACTCCGGATGAACGGGACCGCAATGCTTATTTAGTGTGGGATGGATTTACGTTTATCGAAGGACAACTCCCAGAAGAAGCGTTGACGGGATTTCCTTATGTGCGAATGTCGTTCACAGAGAATTGGAAAATTATCATTGATGATACGCCTGGTGCAAACAGTTTGAAGATTCTTCACGCTGACGGCAGTGTTTTTCAATTCGATCGGACAAATGGCAGTGAAAAAGTTGTCTTTGAAGATAAAGTATTGAAACACAAGCAGGAGTGGACGAAGGATAAGATGTTGACCGCGGACGCTTTCGGCAATACGATTTCAATGACAGATAAAGGGGTCAAGATCAACGATGAGTATGTGGTTCTGCAGCCGACATTGGATTGGATTCTCAATAATGCGTCTGCGTTTGTTATGGGTAATATGAGTGTCCCTGCCCCGATAATGCCTTCGGTAGTAACCGAGGGGAATCAAGGTGTGTCAGGTAAAAAGAGTTTCGTATCCAATAGGTAGACAATGGCACTTAGTGCGACACGAGCGATTGATGATGCAATGAATACGTTCTACACGAATGTGATGAAGCCGACTTTGGAAGCCGCAGATATTCCATCTGACAAGATTCAGGAAATCAAGGGCCAGACGAAGGGTTTGATTACGGCTATTTGTCAGGCGATCATTGAAGAGATTGTTTCAAATGGAGAGACGGTTGTTACGACCGATGTGAACAGTGTCATCTCGGCGATTAAGGGTGGCTCATCTATTCCGCAAGATGGTGGCACAGGATTACAGTCTACGATCGTTGCAAAACTTCCATCAAGTGTATCAGGGAAAATAAAATGATTCTCGCATATCCGTTTTCGATAAGCAGTTCTGGTGTTGCGACCTTTGATAACGGCGTGAAGTCGCAACTACGAATGTTGTTAAACTGTAAACCGAAATCCAGGTTGCATGATAATAACTATGGTTACAATGCTTTTAGTTTTGAACAAGAATTGTTGAATGATGATGTGTCGCCTGAGCGCACGCTGTTTGTCGTTGCTCTCACTGAACAGATGGCCAGATACATTCCTGATGCGATATTGCAGGATGTGGTTTTCGAGCGTGGGGACAATGAACAGGAAGTAAAGGCGAACATTTATTACGTCCACAAAGGACAGAAGGACAGTCTGGTATGGCAACCAAATTCCAGTTTAATATAACCGACCTGAATTACGATTCGTTGGTCGCGTCGTGCCGGGCACTCGCATCGTCATACTTTCCGAACTGGGAGTTTGACAATCCGAATGATCTTGCACGATTCACGCTTGACTTGTTTCTTCACGGCCTTGATCGATTGATGTGGCTTGCCAACCGATGGGCGCGGGAATTTAATTTACTGACAGCGATTGAGAGACAGAACGTAGAGGGCCGAGCCAGAGTGCTTGGCTATCCGGTGAGTGGATTGGTCGCGTCGACGGGAAACGTCAATATGACCTTCACGACCTTGGGCACTTCGCGCAGTGTCGCGGCCAATGCAATCACATTGTCTTGTGATGGTGAAGACGGTGAGAAGGTGTATTTGCAGAATAAGGTTGGCTTCACAATCCCTTCCAACACTACGGATGTTGCTCAGATCTTCGAAGAGGGACAGCTTGTCTCTCAATCTGAGACCGGAACGGGAAAGAAATTTCAGGAAATCGTTCTCAACAAGGCGAAAGTAATTGACGGCACGGTGAAGGTTGTGATTGACAGTGTAGAATGGGAAGAGGTTGACGGTTTAGTAGTTGCTGGTGCAGAGGATACCGTTTATGTTGTTGAACCTTTCGGAGATACCAAGACCAAGATTGTTTTCGGCGATGGTGTATACGGTGCTATGCCTCCCGCGACGATGGCGATGGCATTATCGTTCCGGTCCGGTGGCGGTGTTCGTGGTAATCTTCTTTCGACAACGTCATTCAGTATTGACTCGACGCCCTATTCTTTTGCTATTGCAAATCATGCCGCGTTTACAGGTGGTTCAGAGCGTGAAAATATCGAGCGAATTCGATTACTCGCCCCGCTGCATCGCCGAGCATATGATCGTCTTGTGACGGCTTATGACGTTCGAGGTTTTGTCGAGGGCTTGGCCGGGGTAGCGCGTGCGAAGGTGTCTGTGACAAGCGGAGTGGTTTACATTTATGTCGTTCCAGTCGGCGGTGGTGTGCCGTCTAACGATTTATTGAATTCTATTGATTCTGCTGTATCTGAAAAACTGGTAATGGGGTTTACGCCTTTCGTCGCGGCTCCCGCATATCTGCCAGTAACGATAACGGTTGTAGGTGTAGCGCAGGATTATCTTGTGGCGACCGAAGTCGAGAATTCAGTTGAGACGGACATTCTTGCAAGATTGAATCCTGTTGCGGTTGACGCGAACGGTGAGTATTTGAACGACTTTGGCCGTTCACTGATGCTTGACGATTTGATTTATGTTATCCGGCAGAATGGCGCTATGAAACCCGGCTTCACGATCGTTGTGCCTACATCTGCAATAGCTGTTGGTGACAACCAGATTCTTACGCACGTGGCGAGCACCGTCTCTGTGTCGGCTACTGGTGGCACGTTACTCATTGAGTTTACGACTCAAGGAATTTCGTTATGAATATAGATGCAAATACGCGTAAGTATCTTGATTTATTTGCCGATGCTCTCCAAAGAAGTACCGATGCTATTCAAAAGTTACGATGGCTTGATGATGTTCGGCGATGTCCAGAGGATGTTCTGAAATTGCACTTTCTTGAAAATGGACTTGTGTATCCTGATTTTCCAGAAGCAACCTCTACGATTAAGCGCAATGTCCTTCTGAATAGCGAAGAGATTCACGCAAAGCGTTTCACGGTTGCAGGACTGCTGCAGTATATCGGATATTTTTTAGACGCAGGTGTGAGCATCGATGTGAATTATGGTGCAGAAAGAAAGATTCTGGCTCTTGGTTCGTCGGTGATAGGATTGCCCAATGTGGAAATGTTGGATGCGGATGCTTGTTTTCATTTGTATAAGGACCAACCGATGGGTATCACGATTACGTTTGAGGATGTTTCCGCACAGATGCGAGAATGGTTTGAAAAGACGATTAAGTATGAACTTCCGTTCGGAGATAGTGCCCAGTCAGTGGTCACATTGTATTTTGTTTAATCAGAGGAGTACGTTATGTCACAGCCAATTCCATTAAGACCTACGGCAGATGTGTTTGATGAATCAGTATTGAAGGTAGAGTTTCTTCCGCTTCCTTGGCAGATTCCCGATTTTAGTCTCAACTTGAACACCGAGGCGTTGCTCAAGAGGTCTGAGTTGTTTTTCAAGAATCTGTTCGGTGCCGTGCGTGTCAGTGGATGCGGTGTTACCTTTTCGTCTCAGTCTGACGAGATCACGCTAGAAGCCGGAATGGTTCTATACGGTAATTATGTTCTGCGTATTGGAGAGGCTCACGCATTTCAGAATGATCAATCTGATCGCGTTCTCGTTGCGCGTGTGACCGTTATAAAGTTGACGTCTGTATCGAATCCTGAGATTGTGAATGTGAATCCTCCGGTAACGTTGCAGTCAATGCCTGGACCGAACCAATATCGGTATGCCGTTGACTTTCTGTATCAAGCGAGTGTCCCTGCAGACACAGAAACAACTTTTCACGTGAAGCTTGCCAATGTCTCCGCTTATGGTGTGGTGACGAACGAACTGCCGTTGCATGATATACCGATCGGTAACATTTCGTTTGCTGATCTGATCAACAGCAAGATTTCCAAGAACGGAACGACTGCAAGTACCTTTGCCATCGGGAACACTGCGGCAGTTCTTGCAAGCGATATAGACAAAACCCGAACGACGAATCCAACATTTGGTGTTGGTGACTCTGTTGCTGTTCTCGCAAAGGATATCGATAAGACGAGGACGACTAATGCTACGTTCGGCATTGGCAACACTACGGCGGTTCTTGCAAGTGATATCAATAAAGACGGAACGATTGGCGCCGAATTCCGTGTAGGTGTAGGGACGAAGAATGGTGGTAATGGTTACAAAGTATTGACCGAAGAAACTCCCGCGGTGATCAATCCTCCTGCTGCGCCCTTGAATTTGCGTATTGAAGATGTTTGTGCTATAGCTCCTGACGGTCTTATTTCGGTCGCGGATGGTGGTGTTACTCTTGCCAATGAGGCACGGACAGCGTTACTTGACCATCGCGCATTGGTGAATCTCGCATGGGACTTTAACGATATCGAAGGTTATGGAAGCGAAGATAGTGAGTTCGCGATCTCCAATGAAGCGTATTCAGCAACGGGTTATTTCTCTCACGACCAACTGGTTGATCGGCGTTTGGCTGTGCCCGGTGGTGCGACTTACAGAGTCGTTTCGAATCTTGCAACAGTTGATGATCAAACTATTCTGACCGTCACACAGAATGGTATCCCCGTTAACCTTGCAGATGTTGTTGCGACGTCGGAACACCCGTTTGTTATGCACTGTGGCGGTGCCACGTCGTTTTCGGTCGTTGCTCAAGGCTATATGTCTGATGGTGTGACACAGAATCCTGCGGACCGTATAGAGATAGATGTATCGGATGTTATTAACAACGTCCCAGTATCTCGCGTGCGTTTACCGCTTTTGATAGGGTGTAAGTATCAAATAAAGGTTCGCGCGATTGCTAGTGGAATTCTTGGTGTGCCTGCAATGTTGCCGAGTGGTTCATATCAGAAATATACACAGACACAGACGTATGGTTCACCGTTCCTTGTTAAGCTTGCTACATTGGATGCAACTGATGCGTCACTCAGTGTGGCAGCCAATCCGTATGGATTTACGGCGGTGATAGCTGGCTATACGCCTGCTACTGCGTTTGAAATGGTTTACGTTGCGGGTGTCGAGGCTGATTTTGATAATGCTCAACACACGCACGTTATATTCTGTGACCGTAGGCGTGAATTTGTAACAACGGATTCTCGGAATTATAGTATCAAGATCAGACCATTGATAGCGAGTCAGGTTGTTGGAACTACGCTCACGGCTAGCATAGTAAGCGGAGCTGGTGGTTTCCTTCCTACCGACGCTGTGCTGTTTAGTAAATTTATATCGTGCTGGACGTTTAGTGGCAGCCATGCTACTCAAGGCTCCAATTTCGGTACGAGGACATACCTTGTTAGAATGGATGATTCAGGCGGGGGGATAGGTTACAAGTACACACCAGCGGGGGGGAGTTATCGTTTGTCTGGTATTCCTACATCGAATATTGGCAGTGTATACGTAGACGCAACTGGTTTCGAATATGACATTATTTACATCGAGAACTGGCCGACAAGTGAGACTCAAGGTATCACGCAGTTGAGACTTCGCTGTCCAGTGGGTTCCATCGACAAGTCACCTGCGGAGGGTGCCTGGACTATTAACACGTCACTGAGAGGACGACTTCTCCACGAACTTCACTCATACCCGACGCCCGTCAGAATCGTTGGCGTTGTATTTGAGTGCCAACAACTTGACGCTGGCCAGATGTTGTTGCGATGGTATCAAGATACGCCTACTGGTCGCACGAAGGCGAATACACTCTTGATTTCCGAGGAAGGCAAATATAGTCAATTATCAAATGTTGTGGTATCATCTGTCGATGGTGCGCTCGATTTTGCACTTGATTGCTTTGACCCTGGTGTTGCGCCGAATAACAACGCTGCATTTATGGGAACCATCACTGTTTATGCACGGACGATATCAAATACTGTGGCTGTTATTGCGGAGCAATCATTGTGACAAATTATCGCATCACCGATACAGACATCGAAATACTCGGAACGAAGTTTGACCGTCAAGGTAGAGCTGCCGTTGGTGCATACGTTCAGGTAATCGAGCATTTCTCGAATAGAGTGCTTGCGCGAACCAATACAGATGTATTCGGTCAGTGGCTGGTATCTATTTCGAAGTCTGGTTTTGGTGGTGGTCGGTGTGATATTCGGTTTATCCACGCGAAGTTGTTACAGAATTTTCTGCCTGCCGGTGACTGGGAAACGTTGGACGTCGCCGTCACGCCGAATAGCGGTCTTGTCCTTCAACCTATCGACATATTTGGACAGTTAGATCTTGTCGTTGGGCTTGTATCCTCTACGGTGCGCGAGGTAATCAGCCCTTATGCCGTTAATAGTTCGAAGCTTGTCTTCACCAATAATTCTGGTGATGATCTGACGGTGAGTATTGACAGTATTGAGATCCAAACCGACGCACGGACGCGCGAAGATCATTATGTCCCCTTGGAAATACTTACCATTTGGATTGATGGTGTGGCCAAGGCTCTTTCGGATGAGTTTACGATACCTGCCGGCCAGTTTGTCGTTTGTCTCACCGGTGAGACATTTCGTAGTGTGTATAAGGTAAGATTCACGGGAGCCGAAATTGGCAATCCCTTACTTGATATCAAGGTTGTTACCTATGTCGGTGCTCACGAAATAGAGGCTGGTCGTATTAGGGTTGAAGAAGGAATTGTAATCTCTGCGGGTGGTGTTGGTGGCGTTATCATTGACGAAGCAGGTATTTCTCAGAGGAACGAGGACGGTCTAGTAGTCGGTGAATGGAAGAATATCCCCGATCTCGGCAGAGGAATATTGAATCTTGGTAATCTTGGAACGAATTTGGCTCCCAAGTGGGGATTCAGAGTAACGAATGAAGGCGAGGTTTATGCCGGTGGTTGGTCGTTAACAGAGGATGAGTTTCAGAAAATTGAAACCGGCAAGAGTGCGGTTCAGTTGTCGTCGAAAGACTCCCGATTCTCTGTATATCAGTATGAGGATAGTTCATATCAGGAAGTAGCTCGTGTCGGTGTTCTTAGTGCTGATGGTCTCCGCGCTGGCTTGTGGGGTTCGGTTGGTGGGATAGGTGGCACTCCGGAAAATCCTGCTTTGTCAATGACAGGCGAAGGCATTGAGATTTTAAGCGGTGAAACACCTGTGACTTTCATTACGTCGAGAAATGTGTGGCGAAAAGATGTAACTGCTTGGGCTGCCGACATCGAAAACGTTGTCAATGGTTCGTTCGATGTGAATATGAATGGATGGACAGATGAGTGTGAATCCAATGCTTCTGCTACTATCCAGAACACGCATACATACGAAGGTGCAAACGCTCTATGTTTAGAGTCTGGTGTAGACTTTGACCCTGGTGCTCCGGGTGTGTCTCAGACAATGGTAATTGAAGGTGGCTCGGTGTGTAAGATAAGCTTTGCTTCTCTGCCAATGACAGATTCGCCGCTTTACTTCACACTGAACGATGGCACATCCGATGTGGTCGATGTGGTGTTGGCGTATGATGGCAGCGGAATTTTCCGAGTGTATTCGAAGACGTTTGTTATTGCTGGAACTGGCCCCAAAAATATTGTTATCAGGTTTCAGTGTGATCAATGGGACAGGTCAACAGGCAATCGAGCAACTTCTTACATCGATTCAGTGTCGTTGGGAATTTACTCTCCGTTCTCTGAATTGAATCTCAAGGGGTTGTTTATTGGAAACACACCAGCGTCCTATGTAAGATTTGGCAGTGGTTTGGCCGAAATTAAAGTGGATGAATTGACAACCAACGCTATGACCGTGATGGGAGATCTCAAAGTATATGGTCAGACGTTCTCATATACTCCATCCGCATCTGGAGCGCCTATTCTTGTTTTGAACTCTGGCCTTCCGGGTCTTGTGTATGGTGGATTGGAACTGGATGACTCTGCAGGCTCCACGAACCTTTTATTCTATGATCGTGATGATGCGAACGCGAACAAGTGGAAGTTCGGTTCTCGCCTGCACGCAAAGGTTGGCACACAATTATTGCCTACGTGGTTGGGGCGTCCGGTCCTGGCAGATGTAACCAGTGGAGATGTCACTGTCGCTGGTAGTTTAACCGCGAGTAGTTTTCTAAAAGGTGGCGTGGATATCAGCACGGTCTACTCAGAGATTTATACGTGCCCTTACAATATCGAGTCGCTTGTTCCGATAACGATTCCCGGGTCAAAGTCATACAAGGTTGGTTCGAACAAGTTGTTAGTGTTTATCAATGGTGTCTTACAGCAAGCTGGAACGAGTAATGATTATAGAGAAGTTGGAAATACGGGAGATGTGGCGACGACCGTGATGTTTAACTATAACATTGCACAAGACAGTAAAATAACCTTCATAATCTTATGTGGATAATACAGACGCATTTCGCGAAATTTTTAGTGTATTGGGACGCCTCAATGGGCAAGTGGAGTTCTAAGATTACAACCAAGTACGAAACTCGTGAAGAGGCTCAGTTCGCAGTCGATCACGAGTTACCCAAGGGTCACAATGCAATCATTAAGGAGATACAATAATGGCACGGACTAGATTAGCGGTTTACGATGGCGAACAGATAGCGTTCTTCGAATCCAACAACGTTGCCTCTGCATACATTACGAAAGATAGCAGTGGTATAAAGTTGGTTGGTGCCACAACGTATGTAGCCAATTTGAATCTGACTGCCGGTGCTATTTCGAACGGCTCTTGGCAAGGTTCGAAAGTTGCTGAGATCTATGGTGGAACGAATCAGAGTGCATATACGACTGGCGATATTCTGTATGCTAGTGGAACCAATACGCTGGCAAAGTTAGCGATCGGTGCTACCGGCAAGATTCTCTCCGTGTCTGGTGGCGTTCCGGCGTGGAGCGATACGATTGCTGGAAGTTTGGTTATCACCGGCAACTTGACGGTGCAGGGAACCACGATAACGATTGCCTCGACGGAGATGGCAGTTGTTGATAAGAACATTACGGTCAATGTTGGTGGGTCCGGAGCAAGTTCAGCAGGTGCAGGTCTCACAGTTATTGGTGGCAACAATGCTAATACGGCAGGCACAGGAACGGTCTCGTCGTCGGGCATGGCTGTGACTGGTGCGGGTACGGCGTTTATCACAGAGTTAACGCCAGGTATGTCGATCACGGCAAATGGTCAGACTCGAATTGTCGATGTGATTTCAGACGCCACGCATTTGACTGTGACCGTTGCCTTTTCTCCGAATGTCACGACACAAGCGTTTACCTATGTTAAGTCCGGTTCATTGATTTGGGATACTACTGCCAAACAATGGAAAGGTGGAGTTGTAGGTGCAGAGCAAGAGTTGCTTACTCCTACTGGCACAGCCTATAACGCCAGTCACGTTGATATAGGTGCCTGGAATACTGATCTTGATTATTACGTGGCGTTAGTAGATGGTCAGGGGGCGAGTAATTGTCATATAGGTGGCACTATTAACATTACTGCCAATCCGTTTACAGGTGTTTTTTGTGCGAATCGTTTTACGTCTCTTATAGCGACAGGAACGGCACCGTTGACCGTTGCATCGACGACGGTAGTTTCCAATTTGAACGCTGATCTTTTGGATGGTAATCATTCCTCTGCTTTTGCTCTTGTAGGTCAGACGATGTATATCGGCACGACTGGTGTTGCGATTAACCGATCTTCCGGCGCATTGACGCTTGCCGGATTGACCCTCACGACTCCGAATATAGGCGTAGCAACTGCAACATCAGTGAATAAAGTAACGATTACGTCACCAACAACATCGGCCACGTTGACGCTCGTTACGGGGAGTTCTTTGATTACTGTAGGCGCTTATTCGCTTACTTTGACGTCGACAGCAACAACGAATGTAACATTTCCATCAGGAACAAAAACTTTATTGGCTACCGATGGAAGCGCAGCAAGCCTTACAAGTTTCCCGACGTTGAATCAGAATACAACGGGAACAGCAAGCAACATTACTGCCTATACGATCAATCAGAATCTTGGAACAGGTAATTCCCCAACCTTTGCTGGATTGACAGTAGCATCAGGAAGTGCGGCTATTGATATAACCGTAGGTTCTCTGGCATATCCGGGAAAGATAGGGCTTAACACGGCAGACGATGGTGCGAATGGATTTGTTCTCACGTTGACACCTGAATCTGGTGCTGGTGTAACTGGTAGTCAGACAATCACGGTTCCTGCTGCGACTGGAACAATCTCTTTGACTTCGCATAATCATAGTGGAGTTTATGCTCCTGTAGCTCAGACGTTTTACATCGGAACGACTTCTGTTGCAATCAATCGTGCTTCTGCCGCATTGACGCTTGCTGGATTGACCTTCACGACTCCGGATATCGGCGTGGCGACTGCAACATCAGTGAATAAAGTAACGATTACTGCACCGACAACTTCTGCTACCTTGACTTTGGTGACGGGAAGTTCGTTGATAACGGTAGGTGCGTATGCGCTTACGTTGACATCGACAGCGACGACAAACGTAACATTCCCATCAGGCACGAAGACGTTATTGGCTACTGATGGAAGTGCGGCCAATCTTACGAACTTCCCGACATTGAATCAGAATACGACAGGATCGTCTGCTTCTTGCACAGGGAACGCCTATAACGCCAGTCACGTTGATATAGGTGCCTGGAATACTGATCTTGATTATTACGTGGCGTTAGTAGATGGTCAGGGGGCGAGTAATTGTCATATAGGTGGCACTATTAACATTACTGCCAATCCGTTTACAGGTGTTTTTTGTGCGAATCGTTTTACGTCTCTTATAGCGACAGGAACGGCACCGTTGACCGTTGCATCGACGACGGTAGTTTCCAATTTGAACGCTGATCTTCTCGATGGAAATCATTCTTCTGCCTTTGCAACGGTTGGTCAAACGTTTTACATCGGAACGACTTCTATTGCAATCAATCGTGCTTCTGGCAATTTAACTTTGACAGGCGTGACGATCACTGGTGTCAATGGCACGGCTGGTGCGCCTGCCTTTTCGTTCTCTGCCGACACGAATACAGGTATTTACGGAAATGGTTCAGACTCGTTATTGTTCTCGACAGCTGGAACAAATCGTTGGACGATAAATGCTTCCGGACATCTTATTGCCGGTGCAGATGCGTCCTATGATATCGGAGCTGCGGGTGCGACACGGCCACGGAGTGTGTATATCAGTGGGACATTGTATGCCGGGACCGCTATTCAAATCAACGGTGTTGATATCACACAGGTTACGCGGAGTGAGGTTGTTGCCGGTGTTGGAGGTATTGCTCAGGAAGCGAGTGTTACCGTTACATCGTTTATAGCAGGCACGAATAAGTTGTTGGTCTTTGTTGATGGTGTCTTAATGCGTCGCGACACCAACAGCGGTTCGTCCGGCTCAGATCCTTGGGGTTCGTCTAAGGATAAGGATTATTACGAGTGCGCTGCCAATGGTGCCGCATGCACGACCATACGCTTCAACTTTGACATTGCTCAGGGTGGTGTCGTTCAGTGGATACTTTTAGTGTAAGGATAGAATATGGCCACGAATAGAAAGAACACTTCCATCTTTGATGGGACTTCGGTTGATTGGTACTTGGTAGATACGCGTACGCTCCCCGCACAGATAATGTATGTGGCAGGGGAGTTCTCGGTCGCGGCTGCTGCCAGTACCGCAATGAGGTTGTATGCACAAAACGGAATCATTCTCGGAAAGGTTGGCACAGCATCCAATCTGATCTTTGAAGAGTCTGCATCGATCAACGGCCAGGGTGGTAACACGATAACGCTTGGTGTCTCTGGTGACGTGTTCAATTTGAATGTGTCCGGAGTGACCTACAACCTTGGGACGGTTGCTGGCAATCCTACGTTCTCGGGTAACGTTACGATCACCGGGACGCTTACCGTGAATGGTGCAACAACTACTATCAATGCGGCCACACTGACGGTTGACGACAAAAATATAGAATTGGGAAGTGTCGCATCGCCGACAGATACAACAGCAAATGGTGGCGGTATCACGCTTAAAGGCACGACCGACAAAACGATAAATTGGGACAGCACAAATGCTAATTGGACATCGTCTGAGAATTGGAACTTAGTCACCGGCAAGGTGTTCAAGATCAACAATGTCAGCGTGCTAACCACGACAGCCCTCGGGTCCAGTGTGGTTGGTTCTTCATTGACGTCTGTTGGCACGTTGACTAGTCTGAGTGTGACCGGTGCGATTACGAGTGGTGGAAAGGGCACGTTCAACTCGTTACAGTCAACTACTGGTGGATTTGAGTGCGGTGGCGACGTTGCGCTTCGAAATAATCTGAAAATTCTCAACGCTGCAACGACTAGTTGGGTAACGATAGGTACAAGAAACGACGCTGACTGGGCTGACGCTGTTTACGACTTGACGAACATTGGCACAATATCAACGTTTGGGGTTGTTGCTATCGGTGGCACGTCAACATTCGGTGCTCAGTTGTATGTGAATGGTTCTGTTCTAATCGATGGTGCTATCATCTCCACGTCTACAGGTGGGAGTACATTCGGTGGAGCGATAACAGCATCAGGATTTTCTGGTCCATTGACGGGGAGTGTAACGGGCAATGTCTCAGGTAGTTCAGGTTCTTGTACTGGGAACTCTGCAACAGCTTCTAATTTGACAACTGCTGGCGCGAAATCCATATATCTTCATAGAGACACATCGACTTGCACAGGAATTTCTTTCTATGCTAGTAATTACAGGGCATGGTGCATATATATGGGTCCGGCGTCTCAAGCGGGTTCCGGACCAACGGGAGATATTACGACTCCTGCAGGCGGTGCATTAGTTACGGGTTGGGCGTTAAGAAGTTTTGTCGAAAGCAACTCTGGCTATGGATGGATATTTGAGTCTGGTTCATCTTCGGGTAATCCCGTGATAGTTGCTGAAATTCGCTCGTCAGATGGTGCTGCAAAATT
Organism: uncultured Ignavibacteriaceae bacterium; assembly: GCA_964651225.1. Classification (GTDB taxonomy): domain Bacteria; phylum Bacteroidota; class Ignavibacteria; order UBA10030; family UBA10030; genus Fen-1298. The sequence continues at coordinate 95,587 of CAZYYD010000004.1, read as the reverse complement.
TTATGGTGCGTTAACGGTTGGAGGTGGTGTCACGGCTGCAGGTGCTTTGATTGAGATCAAGAACAATGCGCCGGAGTTTCGATTTGGTGCCACGCAAGGGTTTGGTACGGGTATGCTATCATTTTACAGTGACAGAGGATTAACGAACGAATGGCGTCCCGGTTATATTTCTACGTCCGATGATGGTTCATTCACCGGAGTTGTGAATATCTATACGAACGGTTCGGGTTCTGGAAATAAATTAGGTTCTGTTCTTGGCTTTTCGGTTACTAATGGTGCGGTTCGGTGTCCTGGTGATATTACAAGTGCAACGAAGAGAGTGCCTAAGATATTCACGAGCGTTGCGTCGACTACTGGTGCGCAAGATGGAGATATTGCGATTGCCTATGGTACTGTCTTTTTCTTTTTTTCATCGGTGTGGAACGAAATGGTACTAGCATAACTACAGGGTGCATCTCAGCTCGGCCAGTTGTGGCTGTGCTCAGGTGCATCCTTGTTTTTAGTCCGAGGAAGTTATGGCTCAAAGAGAAATTGTATTTGATGGAGGGGGATTGACGGCGTTCAGTTTTGTTCGGAACGATGCTTACGCGGAACGTGGACACGGTCTGCAGTATAAAAAGCATCCTGACAATGACAACGTTCCGTGCAATATTACGTCTGGTCATTTATATACGGCATTACAAGCAGATGGAGGTGAGTATCCCGCATCCACGTGTTGGTGGGTGTGGAGTGGGACATTCGTATCTCTTGGAGTACCAGCTAGCACGGTCATTACGAGTATAAGGGGGATGTTTGCTTCACGATTTGAATTTCACATGAAAAGAGCAAAAGCAAGAACGTCGGCATATTTTGCTGGCAATACTTTAAGTTTCGGACCCTTAGAAATCCGGGCAAGCAACGATACGCTCATGTACACACTCACGTCTAAGATCTATTGTCCATCTCGTGATTCAAATAGTTTTCTACGGTGGCCAGAGGTTGGTCCCAACATTGGAGACCAATGTATAGACGGCCGGATATTGGGCACCGGCCGATATCCTCAGAACTGGCAGATTAGCGGTGGCACTATCACGACGACAAGTTTTAATTCCAACACGTCCGTAAAGATACGTTTGAACATGGGGTTCCCACCGGTACCGACCATGGAAGGTCTTGACCCGTACGATTGGCTCATTCGAGCAAAGCATAAAGCGATAACATTAGTAGTAATATACTGAACATATGTGTTGATTGTATTAAGATAATGAGCTATACTATGGAGTGTTGCAATTAACAAATTATCTATTCATTGTAGTCAGAGGAGTGTTTGTATGGCAAAGATCAAAGTTCCGTATCCGGAGCTCGTGGCAATTCGAGAAGCGTTGCTTGCGCTTGGCGAATTAAATTTACCAATCCCGTATGAATTGGGGAAGAATCTCAAACGTGTGAACGCTGCGTTGAAAGATGCGGAAGATACGCTCGAGGAAGTGCGTCAGAAGTTTGTCGATCGTGAACCAAGTGTTGGCGATAAAGAGGGAGATGTTATCAATTACGCAATCAACAAGGCTGGCGACGTCGTTCCTTTCGATGAGAACAAGCGGAGTGAATACAATCCGAAGTCGAAGATTTTCTCGAAGATCTCCGACAAAGCAAAAATGAAGTTGTATCACGAAGAGGAATTGAAGCTTCATAAGGACGAGTTTGAAGTGGATTTCCACGAAGTGAAGATGGAGAAAATTCAAGCGGTTCTCGATAAGGAAGGTCTCAAGAGTGGCATGTTCTGGCCGCTGGTTGATTTCATTTTCGTGCCGTAATTTGTTTGCCGTCTGTGTTCAGTATATTGAACATAGGCGGCGTTTTGTTTATTCGGTGAGGCGCTTATGGATGCAGTGGTAATCGTTAAAATAATCGCTGAAATACTTGGTGGTATTAGTCTCGTTGGAGGTATTGTGTTTGGATTTGTAACCTATATCAATCGTCAAGTCAAAAATGGCGTCGATGATTTTTCGAAGCTTACTGCCGAACGTGCCACTGTGAAGGATGATTCGATCTCTCGATTGATACAGGCCCTTGAGAATCACATCAAGGAATATTCCGAGATGAAGGGATTGACTTACGAGCACTTGAATGAAATTGATTTGTGGCGTAAAGAGATCAACGGTCAAATTAAAATGTTCGGTATGCAGTTGGAATTCGGGAACAAGATCAGCGATGAGCAGAAAATACAGTTGTCGATTCTAACGGCGTCTCATCAACAGGTTGCAATCTCCGTTGGCTCCATTCTGCAGTATGTCAAAGATACCAATGGGAGGATGAATGGGTGAAAAGATTGTTGACGCTGTAAAACAAGAGGCCCACAGTAAGCGTATAGCTCGCGCACTACGAGCTGGTGTTCCGGAGGATCTATCGTTCACGTCGTTATTCGCATCGTTATGGTCGCATAAGATGTGGGGCTTTGCATAGGCAATGGTGTTAGCGTGAATATCGTGATGTCGATCAATTTTGACAGACGGACGAAGGGATTCAAGGATTTCTGGAAGAGAAGTAAGTTGGAAAAACAGATCACCAAAATATAGGAATTGCGATGAAATACTATATGAAGCGACACGCTGTATCGTTCATAGTTGTCCTTCTGGCTGTCTTTGCATTGTATGTCGTTGGAAACGCTGTATGGGTTGAAGACAACCTTCACGTGATTCTCAACGGTGTTTTGCGCGTTGGTGTCGGAGTGTCATTGATTCTGCTGGTGACGAAACACGGATTTCCCAAAATACACATTCAGGATACCATCACAAATGAACCTATCGCCGTTGCTATTTTCGCGGGAGCGTTGGCGATAGCCATAGCACTACTCTTTTGAGTGATCCAATGCCGGGAATCTATTGCCTGAGAAATATAGTCAACAACAAAGTCTATATCGGAAGCTCAAACGATACGAATACAAGGAAACGAGGGCATTTTCATGTCCTGCGATACCATCGTCACGCCAATAGACACTTGCAAAACGCATTTGATAATTACGGCGAGGAGTGCTTTGAACTCTCAATATTGGAACAGGTTGGCAAATTGGAGCTTATTGAGACAGAGCAATATTGGATAGATAGTTACAATTCCGCCGATAGAGAATATGGATACAATGTTATTCCGTTTGCGGATCGTCATGCTTTCTCGGATGATACTCGCAAAAGAATGTCACAATCTCGGAATGGGATTGTATTTTCAGACGATCATAGAAGAAGGTTATCTGAGGCGGCAACAGGTAAACCGGGAACGATGAAGGGTAAGCATCATTCGGATGAAGCAAAACGTAAAATGTCGGAATTCCGTAAAGGTAAGCCAGTGCCGTGGGCGGGGAAGCCACTCTCCGATGAAAGAAAACGACAAATATCAGAGCATCTTGTGGGAAAGAAGATGAAACCACGCTCGGAGGAGACGCTTAGAAGAATGTCGGAAGCTCAGAGGGGCAAAATTCATTCTGAGGAAACCCGGAGAAGGATGTCGGAGGCACATAAGCACAGAAGGGAAACATCCTATGTCGTGTAAATTTCTACAAATGTTGTGGTTTCTGTCGCTCGTGACTCCCAACTATTCTAAGTTCGAGAAGACGCACCAATTCAAGTGGGATTCGGTTTTCGTCAAAGGTGTTGATTCGGTGTATCATTCACGTGGCCGGGTGTTTTATCGCTTGGCTCAGATTTATTGTGAGAGTGGTTTCAATCCACGTGCATCGTCCGACTTCGCCAACTGGAAGCGTCAGAGGATAGATACAGTCACGGCAATCCGGACCCGTAAGGGAGCTGCAGGGTTGTCGCAATTCGTTTGGCCTACTGCAGAGCGTTACGGGGCGACAACGATAGATCCTTCGCAGGCCGACGCAGATACCCTCAGTTCTGACATTTACAATCCGCAGTGGAGTTTACCAGCAATGTCTCGGTATATGGTGTCGATCGAGAGGTTGTTGATGACAACTAAGAACAGAAATGCTCGTCGAGCCCTGCTCTCTGATATTCATTTTCGGGAGTTATGCGTTACGTCCGGTTACAACACCGGAGAGGGCAGGATACTCGGCGTCTTAAACCGAAGCGGTGGTGATTGGGAAGTGATTAAGTATGAGATCCTTCCAGAACCACGATTGTATGCGGAGCGGATTGTATCGATAGCCAAGATTATGAGAACAGAGGCACGCTGGCAGTCCTTAAAATAAGGATAGTCTTAATTCAGGTTATGGCCACGACTTAAAATAAGGTGCATATGATAAAAGAATTGGTTCGGATAGTATTGATGGCTTGCGTAATAGCTCTAATCGGAATTTGGCAAGTATGGGAACGGGATGTTGAGATTGCCGAACTTCGACGTGAACGAATATCCGTTGACAGTCTCAAAAAGGTTGCTGAGAATCAGTATGAACTCAAGGTTCATGAAGTGGAATCGCAGAAGACCTTACTCAAGGATGTGAAGGCGATTAACGCTGCCCTGGCCAAAGAATTGGATAAACGAGATCTTGATATCGCCGCCCTGACGTCGCTGGTCATTCAGCTTAGAGCTGATACCGGACACGGTCACGTCGATGCGATCGACAATTCCAAGGGACGTGTTGATTTCACTTTAGAGTCGAATAATAAGATTGTGTCATTGAAGGGTTATACTCAGATATCGCCAAAAGAAGTGAAGGGTATCTTTTCGTTTGCGACATTGCCAACCATAGCGATTGTGCTGTATGAAGATGAATTGAAATATATCAATGCAAGGGTTGTTCTGGACGAGCGTGTAGCTACCTTGGTGAGCTTTTACACAGAGGCATACAAGCCAAGGCCGATAGAAGAGGGATGGCGATGGATAGCGGGTTTTGGGATAGCGAGGACATTTGATTCTGGATTGATTTACGGTCCTGCAGCGATCGGTGGAGCAACGTGGCGTGAATGGGGAGTTGCAGGGGTTATCGCACCTAATTCCATCGGTATAATGCTTCTCAAGACATTCTAAGATCAAAACCACATTTACTCTACCTATATCGAAATACAGAAGCCCACAGAGAGGAATTTACGAATCCCTGTGGGTTTTAATCATCTACTACAACTCTCATTTGTGGCTTTGAATTTCTACACGTCCAGCTCAGTGGAAAATGTTGCACCGGTGCAACATTCTGTTCAGTCTGGAAATACCTCTGCATCGACGTATTTAATCTTCCCGATTTGAGCTTTTGTATTCCAGAGGTTCACTCTAAACGCGTCGGTTTCGCCTGGTCCTAATTTCTTAACCTGAGCCGTTGCTGCTGTAAGTTCATCACCATCGGGTGTGTATATCTTGAAATTGACCATCACGGCATCGAACATCTCTTTCGTAGGGCTGGTTATTCTGCCTTTGATAACCCCTGTGTTGGGTAAACCCCGACCATCGTAAGTAACCTTGAACGTCACGGTACAGCTCTCGCACTCGAACGGTCTCATACTGGCGTCGTACTTCTTTCTCTGTTCGTAGGTGGTAGTGAAGAACAACACGAAGATGGTAATGGATATCAGATAACGCATTTGAACCTTCGTTTGGTAAAATAAATGTATATGTAAAGTGATTTAGTCCTTGACATTGGCTAAGTAGCCGTTTAGATTATGTGTGTCACGCACCCCTTTGCGTGACTTCCCTCTCTGCAAGAGCCAGTAGATTGCCCGTCTGCTGGCTCATTTTTTTTCCTATCTTTTAATCTATTATTCATCACTCTATTATATATATATTATTTACACGGAATTTGATTTTGTATTACAAGATAATTTGTTATATTTTTTTATCCTGATTTCTTATCAATTCCCGCTTTTGTTTTGTTTATTAAATCCATCGATTAGATTGCTAATGATGTCAAGTTGTGGTTCTGTCATTTTATTTAATCGGATGAACAGGTCTTTCAATCGGTTGTTCTCCCAAAGATTTAGTACTGTTTGTTTCAGGGAAACACCGTCCTTTGTCGCTGACAGTTTAATCCATCTGTCATTACGTTCCGTGGTTTCACCGTAGACAATAAAGTCTGCTGTAACTCCAAGAGCTTGACACAATAATGCCAAGTGTGAAGTTGACAGATCGGTCATATCCCGTTCGGCCATTGAGATTGTTCCCTTGCTGATACCTGTTTTTTTCGCTAGATCGCCTTGACTCATATCGCGCAGTTCACGAGCAGCCCGGAGACGGGTCCCCTTTGTTTCTTTCATCTGCGTACCCTCCATCTTTATGTGTGGTTTGACATTTAACAAGTGATTTAGTATTTTAATGATGTAGATAATTCAGTCAACTTAACAACGGAGAACTTCATGACCTCGAATAAAAATTCCCATCGTCGAAAATCCAGGAAAATTGTTAAACCGATGGAAGTTCAGCTTCAAAAATTTATCGACGGTAAGGATATAAGGCACATTCGTATTGACCTTGACCTTGATCAAGCTGATCTCGCTCGCGAAATGGGTATTGCAACTGCTACACTCTCGCGAATCGAAAACAATAAGAATCTTATGAGTCGTCCCTACTTCAAACTCCTGCGTTACACCGTGAATGAAATTGAGACACGCACAGGAAAGAAATGCAATTACAAGTTTGCTGAGATTTGAATATGTAAGAGTTTGGTTCATGTTTGTGCTACCAAATACTGACTGTTGTTAACCAATGATAGTATAATATAATATACGCGAACCGGAAAGTCAATAGTGAATTAAATGTTAAGACAACTATTGACATATTACTTTTCATATAGTATATTAAACCAACTAATTCAGCTACCAATTATGGTAATAGCCTGAGAGGCAGGCTTACCAAGGCTGGAAAGCGTCAATAGGAAAGGCGTTACATGGAAGGTAAGATCAAGAATTGCTGCACGGGGGTGTTGGACCACATTTGCGATCAAGCTGATTGCGTGCAGGATACCTCGAAGGCACATCTACTAATTGCGGCGTTGTCTTCGGATGAGCGCCTTACTCAAGAGGAAAGAGCAGAGCTTAAAAAACTTCCAGATTTTTGTGCAGGGTGTATAGCGACGGCTGTTGATACGACGGCGACGTCAGTAATATCGATAGCACGGCAGGTGTTATCAGTTCAAGAAGAATTCACAAAAAGAAAGGGCTAGAATGTTCGTAGAGGGTTTGAGGGCACTTACATATTCCGAGATTCGGACGTGGAAGACTTGTCGTTTCAAGCACGACTTGCACTACACACAGAAGTTGACGGCCAAGGAAGACGGACCGTCATACTTTCGAACCGGACATTTCGTTCACCGCTTCATTGAGTTGTTGTATTCACACGTCCAGAAAGAAAAGCTTACCTTAGAAGAGTTGTATATCCAGATGGCTGCAGAATGGGAGATCGAGACGAAGGAAAGTCTTGAACCTGCCGATGATTTGAAAACCGATTATGCGATTATTCGTGGAATGATAGGTGCTTATCATAAGCACCTATTCTCCACGGAAGCGTTTGAAGGTTATCTGCCGGAGTTAGGAGCCTCTGCAATGATCGGAGAAGCGAAGGCTTGGGCCAAGATGGATGGTGTCGTGAAGAAGGATGGGAAGTATTTCATTCACGAAATCAAAACAGCCTCTGGATTCTCAGAGAATGATCGGAAGATCTGTAATATAGACGACCAGATGAATCATTACCTGATGATTGCCAGAGAAAAGTATCCGCAGCATAATTTCGTTGGTGCGTTGCGAACCATCATTAAGAAACCTGGCATCAAGCAGACGAAGAAAGAAACTCTTGACGAGTATTGCACAAGGGTTGTTGAAGATTATGAATCGCGTCCAGAGTTTTATATCACGCGATTGACTCTTCTGAAATCCGAGGATGCAATCGACGAGTATCGACGTTCGTTCGAAGCTATATATAAAGAGATAGTTGTCAATACGGGAGTGCAGTTCAAGTCACCGTCTTCGAATTGTGGTATGTGCGACTTCATAGATCTCTGCACGGAACCAAACGCGGAGTTGGCCAATGCAATCCTTAAAGACCAGTTTTACGTGAGGGGACAGATGCACCCCGAGCTATCCATATTAAATAACCAAACTGTTCAGAATACTAATCAGGAAGGAGTTACTGTTTGAGCGACAATACTGCTGTAGATACGGGCGAAGTAATGAGAGTGGGAACATTGGCGAAGTATTTGAAAATGAGTGCGAGTTTCGTCTATAAGAATTTAGATAAGATCCCGCATAAAAGAATTGGGAGTGAGATCAGATTTTACAAGCCGTCGATCGACCGATGGTTGGAGCATCATCCAATAGAGCAAGCTCCGGACAAAGCTTCGGTCGCAAGAAAATTTGTTGATAGGATTGTCAAAGAATCACGGAAGTCCAAAGGCGTGTTGGTAACAGGATAAGTTATGGAGAGAAGTCTTGATTATTGTTATTTGATGGTTTATATTGGACGTAGAATGGCTATAGTGTGACTGCTCTACTATAGAGTAGAAGACATAAAAAAACAGCTTGTGTGAATGTGTCCAAAATGTGACCAAGCAAAGGGAATTTGATTCAGTGGGACGTATGGAACACTTCAATTTTGAAAGAAAAAGGCCGAATTTATTCTCCGGAGATTCTTGCCAAGGTTGAGGTCGCGGGTCCGAGCCCCGTTTCCCGCTCTGTCTCTGAGATGCAACGCTATCAGGGACACTCTCATCCTGACTTGACGGCATCATTTCCCCAAGGTGTCTGATGGAGAATGAGAGAAATCTCCTCAATGAACTTGCCCCGCTGCCACACAACCCACCAGGCAGCGGGGTTTTTATTCTGGAGTGTGATTTGGCAAGCTGAAGCAGGATGCCGGATCGAAGTTGAAAAATTGATAAAAATTGGCGCCGTACCCAAGTGGTAAGGGAGAGGTCTGCAAAACCTTTATGCAGCGGTTCGAATCCGCTCGGCGCCTCTATAAATTGCGGGATATGGATTATCAAGTGCGATTTTAATATGCCGCATTCTGCATTCGTCATTGATATCGCCGGGGTGGCGGAATTGGTAGACGCACAGGACTTAAAATCCTGTGTCCTGCAAAGGGCGTGCGGGTTCAAGTCCCGCCCTCGGCACGAATATTACTTATAAGCCTATCTTTATTGATTTATTCCACTTCTCTACTTGTTTAGTGTCCAAAAAGTGTCCATTTTTTAATGAACTTCAAGGAACTGGAGGGACATCTATGCCTCACAAGAAAGTAAATATCAAAATTTCAACAAAGGGGAAACAAAAGATTTATCAATTGGATTATCGCCTACCTGGTGGGAAGCGGGTAAGAGAGACTGTTAACAATAAACAGGACGCCGAGCTCCTCAAAGCTGAGATCGAAAAAAAACTTATTCTTCACTCGAAAGGGATAGAGAGTTTTGAGAATCGCATAATTGACCTGAAAACTGTTTTTAATGAATATCTTGAGAAGAAGACAAATCTACGTGATCACACGGTCAATCGATATGAAGATTACAAGAAACGTATTGTCCTTTTTTTCGAGACACAGTTTCCTTTCGCCTATTCAAATATCAGACATCTTCAATCAAGGTATGTTCGTGAATTGATACGATTACTCCTTTCGGGGGATGAAAAGTTCGGATGGAAGCCTTGGAAAAAGAAAACAATAAATGATCTCATCGTAGTGTTAAAGTCTGTTTTCAAGTATGCGTCAGAAAAAGGCTATCTTCAGCAAAATGTGATGAAAGAAATTGAACTTTTCAAAATACCACCAAAGGCTGAGTTGGATTATTTCGATGAAGAGGCGATGCAAAAACTGATGGCACATGCAGACCCACATTGGGCCCCAATATACAGATTTATGACATTGACTGGGCTACGCCGTGGAGAATTAATTTCATTACGGTGGGAAGACCTGCGGCTTGATTCACAGAATCCTCGAATTATCGTAGCATCAAGAGATGGTTTCGACACTAAAACTGGTGGTGCACGAATAATACCGCTTAATAAAAGTGCGTTGGCAATAATTGAATCGTTGCGAGTGAAAAATGGCGAGTATGTATTCTTGAATAAGGATGGTGCAAAGATTCCGCCGAACACAATTTTAGGCAGTATCAAAATTGCATTAAGGAAAGCTGGGCTCAAGGGTACTATTAAGACACTCCGTCATACGTTTGCATCAAAACTTGCAATGAAAGGCGTCTCGCTCTATACGATAGCGGAATTGTTGGGACATCAAGATCCGGACACTACACTTATTTATGCCCACTTGACGCCAAAACATCTTCAAAATGAAATTGGCAAATTGGACGAATCTGCTTTGATCGCAGATCCATTGGATGATGTAAGAGCTAAATCCCTGGAATGATGTTCTCGATTTGTTCTGTGTTTGGACTGAATTTCTCCGCTCGTGCACTTATGTTTGATTGAATTATTAGGACGGTACGCCCCTCCCCACATCATTACGACGGCGACGTATCTATAGGAAGGACAGGGGTGGCCGCTTACCAGCAAAACATTCATCAGGGAGGATTCTAGAACGATTTAAGGTCCCCTTTTAAAGGGACCAATTCGTTTTCCCTAAAATTGGGGGATTTTTTTTCGTACCTCCTTGAGCGTCTCGGGAAAAAGTGATCGGTTTGTTATCGGTACAGGTCAGGCCAAGGGGAAAAATGCTTTTATTTCGTTTATAGGCGACGATCTCCGGCAGAGCCAGCCTGTGGATTGGGGCTTCCAACGCCATTTTTTTTTGTAAGGTCTCGTTTTTCTGATGTTTATGCGGATTTCCGGAAAAAATAATATCGATTTCGCCTTGTACTTGGTTCGGGAATTTCATATAATATCATTACATAGATTTAAATAGATTCCTTCGTAGCGTCCCCGCGTCGCGGTTCCGTTCGGTTGGTTCAAAATTCCTAAGAAAATATTTATGAAGGCCATCACCCACATCGGTTTTTGGGCTCATTGCTCTTATCCGATGGCATTCGTTGGTGGTTCACAACATCGGCTTTCGCCTTATGTGCTGAACGTCGCGTGATATCATCTGCGAGACTCGCGTTCGCTTTTGTCGAACGTGCATTTACAAGGAAACAAAACCATGCAACAAGATTCCAGTATCAAAACGATAACACTGAGTTTAGCTCCGGCAAATCCTGATCCGAAGTTAAACACAGCGTTCAAAAAGAAAACAGTTCAAGTCACAGATCTTCAGAATATTCTTACACAGTATAATTATTCTAACCTAATCTGGTGTAATGGTTATCGTGCAGGTGTGAATTTCGAATCCGCGAATGTCATTATTATTGACGTTGATGCGGGTATGCAGCTTGAAGAGGCTATCGCACATCTGCGTCGTGAACAGTTGAATTATGCGATCATTACTACAAAAAGACACGCAGAAACAGCGCATAGATTTCGAGTGGTTCTCTTTATAAATCGGCCCATTCTTTCTGCCGAGGACTATAAGAGAATCGTAGATAATATCCGCCAACTACATTTCCCAAGTATGGATTCCGTGACTGTTGATTTGGGTCGTTTTTATTTTTATTCACCGTCTTCTGCATTTTATGAACTTTGGTTGGAAGGTAATGATTTTCAGGTTGACCTTGATACTTCTACTTTAAATATGAGAGATCATGAAGCCGGAGCGTTTCCATATGATCTTGTCGTTAGAACAAATAGTGGCGAGGAAATTAAGGCGTCTGAAATAAAACAGAAAACTCAGATTTACTGCCCTTTTCACGATGACAAAAATTCATCTGCATTTATTGATATTTCGGAAAAATCTAAAAACAGCTATATTCGCTGTTCCAGCTGTGGAAAAACATTCTGGATGGAGACGAAGCCCGTCTCTACCGAAGAAACTCTTGACACATTCTGGTCCGTAGGCAAGTCGATTTTCCAATTTGTGGTGCAAGAAGACGAATTCCTCGCCAGCGAGCTTGGGAAAGACAAGTTTTTTATTATGACTAAAGGATTCGAGAAAGAAACTAGGGACAAACTATTCTCTTCGCTCGTTAATAACAAGCACATTCCAGCACTCCGCCGGATCAACTACGTCGGTAACCCGTTCGTTGAGAAAACAGGATTCAAAGTGTTTCCTGAATCTGGATCGATCGATGTCAGCGTTGCCGCAGCCCCGGTAAAATATCGAGACAATAGTTTCATAAATAAATTCCTTCAAGATCGCTTTGGTACGTACGCGGAAAATGTTAAGCAGTGGATGGCCGTGTATGCTTACTGTAATTACCGGAAACTGCCCATCCTCATTGTTACAGGAAACCGTGGCAGTGGTAAAAATACGTTTGCAGAAATGATATTGTCAATGTATCCATCTCTCTCGCAGTTCTGGAGAGGGTACTTGGCCGGATTCACTGATGAGGTTGAGAAAAAGCTGTTAATCGCAGATGAAGCATTTAGCGATAACCCTGTACATTATTCTCACCTAAAGCAAATGATTGGTGCAAGTGAGCACGTGGTAAACAAAAAATACAGAGAACCTTATGTCGTCAAAAATAATCTCAACATAATTATACTGTCCAATTCCAAAGTTCCAATATATGTAAACCCGAATGAAGTGCCGACAAGTGAGACGAACAACCAATTCCTCGTTGTGGACTTTCATCCTCTGACAGGGCAGATAGACCCGTTGTTGGGCCAGAAGCTAGCAACACGGATTGGTCATTACATCCGTACAGAATTAAAAACGATCATCGATAAAATGACCTTCGACAGCTTCCGGTATAGCATCCCCGTCCCGATTACTGAAGCAGAGCGCACTTTATTTGTAAACAATGGTAATGACATAGATAATGCAGCTGCCAATATTGTCCAATCATTGGAGTCATTGTTATTGGAGCCAGCCAGTGATCCTAATGGTGAAATTGGTCGTACCGCTCTAGAGTTCGTTAGGAATCACGGTTTATTGCCCCTGAACTGGTTTAGGCGCGCAATCCGAGACCAAAGACTTGATGAATCAAAAATTACAAGACGGTTGGTTGAAATGGAAATCATAAAATCCTTTGAGAAAAAAAGGTCCCAATGTCATCACAGGCGCGAATTATGTTATGTGCTGACAGAAAAGATACGCGAAAAGTTAAAAATGCAGGTTGAGGTTCTTGAGGTTAAATAATGCCCGAGGTGTCAAGTGGTGCCAGAATCATTAGGCACCACTTCTCCTTTGTTTATAGTGGTTTTAGAGTAAATGCCCAAGTGGCTGATGTTTTTAAAAAATAGAAAATAAAAAAATAAGAGAGCTGTATAGAGTGTATATATAAGTTTGTAAAACCACGGGCACTGAGGCACTTTGCCCATAATGTCCGAATTCTCTAATGATTTGCTGTAATGTTGGTGCCACAGGCTGCTGCCATTGATGGCACCAGGACACATAATGATGGAGCAGAAATGAAAACAAAGTTAACAGAGAAACAAAAGGTGGTCCTCGACTACATCGTGGGATACATAGAAAAACATAACATCAGCCCTTCGCAAGCAGAAATTGCGAATGAGACGTTTGTAAAGCACCAAGCCAACGTAAGGCATTATCTTTCAGCGCTGACACGTAAAAATTATCTCACAATCGAGCCATATGAGCCAAGAAGTCTGCGGATACTGCCACAGGGAAAGTAGGTACTCGTGCGCTATAGGCAAATTCTATTTTGAAAGCTATAGCTGTTGCGGAGAACTGATGTTGAATGCACAAATTTGCACAATAGACGGTAGGAACCAAGCTAAATCTGCCCGAAATGCAGACAAACCTGTTTCCGGATCTCTGGGCTCTGCATTCTTCAGTCAGAGTATATGGAGTACGGTATTAGTAGGGTGATTTGAGTGGTTTTGACGGTAAAATTTCCCAGCGATCGTTACAAGACGATTGTTGCAACTTCAAAAAAGAACACAAATATGAGGTATGATATGATATACGATAAGAACGCGTGGTTAGTAACGGTATCGCCTAACTTGTTGCCACTGTCGGAGGCGCAGGATATTAAGCGAGCGTCGAACATATGGGCTTTCAGTGGAAAAGCCGAGATGCATACAGCTGAGGATAGGTTCGAGTGTCAACTTTGCAATCATCACGATTTAACGAAGAGCTTTGAGCTCAAGAACAGAGTCAATAGTAATGTCCTTTGGGTGTGCCGCAAGTGCATCCTTAGTTTGTACAAAGATGTGCTCACACCCCGGAAATCTGAGGGAGAGATTGCCTCGGAAATAGAGAAGATAGAAGCAGCTTACATTCGTGAAGTGCGTCGAATAAATAGGAGGAAGGTTACAGTCCCGCTCATGAACGCCTTTCCGGATGTATTTAGTCAAGATTTCATGTTCAGCAGGAGCGATGGATACTCGGCGTATGATATATTTCTCTTCAAAACATACGCAAAGCTTATCAGCGTTCAAATGGATCCTAGAGATTTTGATGTCGCATCAAAGACCGAAGAGGATCAAAATTGCATAGGGAGAATTCCGAAACAACTATTCTACGAAATCCGAGGTGCGCTTCCTACCGAATGGCAAAATAAATTGGAAGACAAGTTCAAACAGACTGCAATGGTGCAAATCTAAGGACCGGAATAAACTGTTCGACTTGGCCAGCACTCTTGCTTTAAAACCGCCGGAGTGCTGACTTTTAAGGCTATGGTGAAGAAAGAGTGCGCCCGGCCGATCTACAGGGAACATACGAAAGGCGAATAGTTTCGAAATGGAAATAAGCGCATCACCTTCTTGGCATTTCCCCGGTAAAACTCTTCTCGTTGAATACAGACGGTCTGACGATAAATATGACGACTAGCTGATTGAATTATTGTTGTGAATGCAATATCGATGGAATGCAAACAATTAACAGAGAGACAAAAAGCGAGTTTTCGATTTTATCCAAGGGCAGGTCTCTAAAATATTAACTGCTTTAAAAATAAATCCTTGTGCATTATTTATTCTAGGTACGAGACAAGAAGAATAAAGCTAAAATAATTACTATCGATATTCCTGTTTTATCCATTGACCATTTTTATATTCAATATATTCAGTAGTTATGGCAGAACAAGTAACTTCTTGTAGGTCTAAATCAGAGCTAAGTGTTTTAAAATATTCGCCGTCTTTATCCTGAATGAGCTCACTATCACAATACTTAAGGAGTCTTTCTGCTATTTTTCCTAAAAGTTCGTTTGACAATCTGATGGGACGACCAATCAGTTTCAGATTTACATTTAGTCGACGCTTTTTATCCTTCTTCCATTTTCCTATGGAAAAGATTTTTGTGTTGTTTCCATTAAGGCAATGAGCAACCAATACCCAATAGGAACATTTTGGGGGATTGATGAATGTTTTGGCCAACATCTTCAAGTCTTCGGTAAATCGTTGATATGCTAATTTATCAACAGGAGAATCTTGATCCATATCAAAAATTAGAGCTAAATATTTTCCATTTATTGAACTTGCATACATCTCGTAGACGATTGTACTCATATTATTCAAGCATACATTGGAATAAATTAATTCAATGTAATGTACTAAAAGATAAAGATACTTTTTTAGGCGACAATCTGAAAGAGGTAATCTTGAGTGAATTAGAAAATTTAGAATTATAAACTAAAGCACAAATTCTTGCGAAGGCCAGGCGCCGAGCCAGACAGAGATTGCCTTGCCGACCATTTTGACCGCCCTATAAAAAAAAGGGCACATAAATTATTCCAGGTATCAGGCCCGAGGAATCGAATTGCTTTGAACACTTATTAATTATGGGTAGTGCGTGGCTTACACCTCGTATATGAAAAGAGGAAAGGCCGTCCTGGTCTTCAGGGCGGCCTCTTGACTAAACATATTTTATAAAAGCCCTTGATGTCGAATGTCTAAGGTCTGGTTCGTCGCACCTATACAGCTCCCCCGCCAGCTATGTCACGCGGTTCGATCAGCCGTAATATGTACATTCGCCCCATACAGACCATCTAAATGCATGATTTTGGGCGGATTTGAGCTGTCCGAACGGTACATGTGATTTGGTAGGAATTAATCAATTTGCTTCTCTATAGAGGCTTCGATACCTTATCGTATACAACAAATTTCTTGCCCAAAGGAGAACACCGTGAACATTTTTGTCGGCAATTTATCGCGCGAGGCAACAGAAGCTGATTTGAAACAGGCATTTGAAGCGTTTGGCAAGGTGGATACTGTTGCAATTATCAAAGATAAAATGAGCGGCGAGCCGAAAGGTTTTGGCTTTGTCGAAATGCCGGTTAATGCCGAAGCACAGGCAGCGATGGCTGGACTCAACGGCAAAGAGTTAAAAGACCGGGCGTTGACGGTGAATGAAGCGAAACCCCGCACCGATAACAGAAAAAGCGGTGGTGGTTATGGTGGTGGAAGAGAACGTGGCGGACACCGCTAAGAATTGGTGTTCCCAACTTTCTATGTTTCCGAACACCCGAATGAGCGGTGCAAGGTGAGCCCCAGTGGTTGGCTGGGGCTGAAATACCAAAGCGATTGCAAGCATCTATCTTAGCAACAAGAGCTTCCTCGTCATCGAATAGGAGCCTGCCGTGAGACGATAGAAATAGACGCCGCTCGGGCAATTCTGAGCATTCCAGGTCGTCGTGTATGTTCCTGTCTCCTTTGCACCATCTACGAGTGCGGTAACTTCTTTTCCAAACACATCATACACTTTCAAAGAGACGTGTGAACTTTGCGGAATGGAAAATTCGATCTGTGTCGAGGGATTAAAAGGATTAGGATAGTTTTGTTTTAAAGAATATGATTGTGGTATAATATTATCAATTTTTTCGACATCCGTAGTAAAATTGAAAATCCCTACACTTGACCAGCTGCCTAAGTCCCCACATAAACTACTTGCCCTTACCCGCCAGTTATAAGAAGTGTTTAGAGTTAATCCACTCTCGACTGTATGTTGTGTGGAAGTAATAAAATCTTCAACTATTTCCCGCGAACTAAAATCAGAATTATTATCAACTTCTAAATGATAATAGGCCGCAAAAGAAGCACTACCCCATTTTAATGTGATAGGCAATGCAATGTTATGACTATCTATAATTGAATAAAGTGGGGGTGTGCCTAAGTTCGGCTTTATTATAAAGTTTCTAGAACTAGAGTAATTACCGTACACGCCACAATTATTTATTGCTCTGATCCTCCAATAGTATTTATTATTATTTTGTAACCCGCTGGAGATGTCATAAGAAGACGAGGTAATACCGGTAATATCTTTCTCAGGGGATGGGAAATTCGAATTATTATCGACTTGGAGATGGTACGAAGTCGCATATGCAACAGAATACCAATCTAGTGGTATTGGTAAGGAACATTCGATAGATCCGTTTGACGGAGAGACTAAAGTCGGTGCATCCGGTGTCTGTTCACTTGTTGTGAAATATCGATAGCTAGAATAGGAACTATTGCCAGCACAATTAGATGCGCGGACACGCCAGTAATAAGCGGTCGCAGCTGACAGTTCACCGCTCTGTGCAGTGTAGTGGGATAAAGTTACATCGCGATTTAAGGGCGAACCGAATGCCGGGTCGTCATCGACTTGGAGACGGTACATATCTGCGTTTGTTACATCAGTCCAGTTAAAAGTTACTGTCAACGAAACACAGGTGGCTCCGTTCGCGGGCGATGATAGAGATGGAGTTGAGGGTACAGACTTTGGAGTAAAACTAATAACAAGACTAGGAGGATTTAAGTCTGTTGCACCGCAGAAATCAGCATAGTAACTTGCCTTATCGTTATTGCATACTAGATATCCCAATGCAAACCATCCTGGGGAAGCTATTGCATTATAAATGTCTTGATCCCCCGGAAAATCATAAGAGTTCTTCGTTGCGGTATTACAAGTTCCACCTGTTGGACCATCCGCATTCTCTTCGTCATCGTATAGCGTTCCTTCTGAAATAGAATTCCAGAGATTAATGGCGCTTGCGGTCTCAGGGTCAATCGTGACTCTTCGAGTGTCAAACTCAAGCTTATTCAATATACCATCATCATACACATTAAAACACCAAATGTTTTGGTTTACATCATTAATGCTTTGTGCACATGAGAGTGAGGATAATGGATATTTTGCCCACGCTCTCCAACCATAGTTTGCACACGCAGTGGCACCTGCTTGAACTTTGAGAAAACCTAAAAATGAAGTAAATGTATTTGATGATGATTTAGAAAGCCTACCACTTGCAGAAGCGGGATCGGTTGACGAAGCCTCTATAATCGCTAGAACCGTGGTTTCATCAATTCTGTAGTGTCGAGTAGTGCCATCAGATGATTGAAAAATAATATTCTCAGGCACGAGATAGGCTTCGTATTTTTCGATGAGTGATTTCTGAGACTGTGTCTCAGTTTTTGGGTTGTATAAAATTTGACTGGTTACCTTGCTTGATAGAAGTGCAATGTTTAGAGCAAGGAAAAGCATAATAATGAATCTGGCGAAAGTATTCATAGATCTTCTCATTGAATGTTAGTAAATGATAGAATATTTGTTTTCATCGTTAACATATGTAAGGGCATTTTCACATAACGTGTTCGATATTTTACTCGTGAAATCAGAGTAATTGAGTCCCTTTTTTCGTTCGACCGCTGTATCTTAGCTATGTATTGTTTATCCACGATCAAGAGAAACAACGGGAATGTAATACTCAACTTGATTTGAGTGTCCAGTCCAATGGCCTGTTCTCCTTTTATCAGGTTGAGGGAGTTGAATAATAAAAAGATTATTATTCCCAGAGAAAGATTCTGAAGCATCCCAAAGATCCAAAAGAGGTTTCTTTTCAGATTTGTTCTCGTTTATTATATGTGTGAGTTCTAATGCAACATAGACAGGAAGCAAAACAATGACGCATAACATTACATCTTTTAATTTCCAACAAATCGTTGGAGGATATAAAATATTAAAGCCTCTGTCAGCTTTCGCCAACAGAGGCTTCTAGGTTTTTATTCGGAATGTTACCAGCACATAGGAGTCCCCGTCGGTGCCGGGGTTAATGTGTGATTGGGTAAAAGTAGGATATTCTGCAAGCAATGTCAAATTTGAAAGTGGCACCATTGCCGCTTAAAAACAAGCCCCAGTGATTAGCTGGGGCATGTGTTCAAAGAGGTGAATATCGCTTCTACCTCAACAACAGGAGCTTCTTGGTCATTGTGTAGGAACCAGCAGTCAGACGATAGAAATAGACGCCGCTTGGACAGTTCTGGGCACTCCAGGTTAACGAATAATTGCCTGTCTCCCTGTCGCCATTCACAAGTGTCGCTAGTTCTTTCCCAAGCATATCGTACACCTTCAATATCACAAATGAGTGCTGGGGAAGCGAATACTCAATCTGCGTCGAAGGATTGAATGGGTTGGGGTAATTCTGTTTTAGTGCATACGATGTCGGCTTGTTCTCGCTGTTTTCATCAACTCCAGTAATTGTCGATGCTATTGTAAACACCCTCGCACCGCTGTAGTCGAACGAATAGTTCGATTGAGTTTCCATATTTATCGAGCTTGAGATGCTTTGATCGATCAATGCCAGCCTCACATTACCCCCAAGCTGCTTAAGCATATTCGGATCCCACTGGATAGTTACAGTCCCTTGTTCAGAACTTTCAACTGTAAATGACCATTGGGGATTGTCTGAACCACGGTAATCTCTGGCATACTTTGAACCCAAAACCGCAGGATAATTCCCTCCTGAGTTACTGAAATACATCTCAAGGTATTTGTTCCCCGGATTTCTTGGAGGGCGTGGTGCATCATAGAGCGGATCAAAATCCACCGTTGTAGCAGCTCTAATACCGATTGTAGCAATGTTATCAGCAAGAGATGCGGTTTTAACCGATATCGGTAGATCCCAATTCAGTGCAAATATCTTCATCTGCTTCGCAAGTGGTATTACGATGGAATAATTAGGCTTCTGGATCAACTGCACACCGCTTTGCAATACTCCAATCCAATATCCGCCAAAGAGTGACATAGTATCTATAGAGGAATATGCCGATGAAGCATATCCATACAGCGTATTACTGATGAGTCCTCCTGCGATGGCCGAGTTGAAATCATAATAAGAGCCTGACTTCAGGAAAAAGAAATTGTTCTTTGAGACATTCCGGACGAAATTGTTGCCAATGATATTATAGCCTAGCTGCAAATCCTGCACACTGCTATCCATTTCACTGGCAGTTCCCTTTACATACCAATTCTTCAGAGCTGTAAGTCCAAGCCAATAGCCATTGCCAAGCGCCATTTTTGATGGCTGTGTATAACCTGTTGCTTGTGTGTACGTCCAGAAGTAAGAAGTTAGACCAAACATATTCACAACAGAAGAGTCGTATGGTGTAAGAGGTAAGCTAATCAATGTCCAGCCAGCAGCATTGGATTTTGCAAGACTATCTCCAACCACAGTAAATGTCTTGGCACTCCGTGTTGTAGATAGATTCCCGAGCGAGTCACGAGATACGATCTTGATAGAATAATTATGGTTCAAATACTCGCTTGGGACTGTCCAGTTGAATGATTGCGCCCCTCCAAGCGAAGAGATTAGATCATAACTGCTCCCGCCATTTGATGACGCGAATACAAAGACCGAATCGATTCCCGTTCCATCGCTTGTGTTCCACTGAATGGTTTTATTTGTTCGGCTTCGCCAGATATTGCTTCCATTAGGCAGTGTTAATGACAATGATGGGGCAGTGGTATCTCCGATGATAAGCATAAAGGAACGAGCGGTTTCGGATGTATTGCAATATTTGTAAAGGGAAGTAGTCTTTATATTTATCCGTTCTCCCGACGTTAAATCGGTAAGATACTTACCGAATGCCAGAGGAATCCTATCATCAGCAAATATAAGTTCTACGGTATCATTTAAGACATTGGATTGAACCTGGAAGTACCATCGCTTTACGGTATCTGCAAGCGATGTATTCTTCTTGATATCGTTTGCGAAATTAATGCCAAGAATTGAACTCCATTCTGGGTGAGGGAAGAACAATGAAACGTAACTACCTGGAGATGCAGGAGGTTCTGCTACATCAAAGGACGCATCTTGTCCATCGGTAGCATAGTCAGACACTCCTAAATAGTTTTCGATGTCTTTGTAAGAAGCAATTGAAGCCTTGAGTTGCATTCTCCAAGTTGTTGTATCTATTTCTGTTTGGGCACAACGGAAGCCCCAATCGCGGAAACGAATGGTTGGTGTGCTGCTGATACTGTTACGGTCGCCTACTTGACAATAGATTTCACCGAGGAGGCACGTGCCTCCTCGTATCAATCGGTCTATTTGAGTTGTCGATGCGCCTCTTGGATCTGTTGTACCGCCCGATGGATATGATCCATCGAACCAATCCCAGCACCATTCCCATACATTTCCACTCATATCATAAATACCAAGTTCGTTTGCAGACTTTATTCCTACAGTACGTGTACCAGAGGAATTTGAATTATACCAAGCTACATCTCCTATTGTGTTACTACCGCTGTAGGTATACCCATGCGTGGAATTCCCTCCACGTGCTGCAAATTCCCATTCACAGTCGGTTGGCAAACGGTATCCATTTGACGTCCATTTTACAGCATCGATATTTATGTTGATATCTCCTGTGCGATAAATATTACTTTGGGTGCTATCAGTGTAGTAGGCAGGCAATAGTCCATCTTTTTCAGAACGTGCGTTACACCACTTTACAACATCATACCAGTTTACCATTGTAACTGGATTATTTGAACCGCTTGGATTGTATCCATTCTGCCCTGCAGTCAAATCGGTGTATCCGTGTGTCAATGCCCACGTTCTAACAGTTGTCCAAAGATCATAGGTGACTTCATACTTATCGATTTTAAAAGTGCTAATTGTTACTGGCGTTGCTCCGGCAGTGAATGTGCCGCTCTCGACTTGAACTAGACTGGGAGTAGGTTGTGTTTCCACAGGCCACCACCCACTTTCGTGATACAAAGAATCGATCTCTTCTTGATTCAAGACACGGTTATAAATGCGGATGTCATCAAGTTCACCATTAAAAAGTTGATAACCTTCACAGCCACCGATAGTGAGTATTCCGTCATTTGAAACACTTCCAGCAGAAACATCGCTCATGTCCTTCCTCGTCGAGGAGACACCATCAACATACACAGTTAAAAATCCATTCCGATTCCATACGACTGTATAATTGTGCCACTTACCATCATTGATAGGAATACCGCCCCGGACTTCCTTGCCTAATCCTAAATTATTAATCATAAAGGCATAAGGATCATTATTCCATCCAGTGCCGATCCCATATCCTGCACCAAGGGATAAGGGATACTTCGCAATTAAGTAGCAACCAACCTGCCAAATAGATGTTCGTACCCATAATGATATAGAGAAGTTATTCGTACCAAAGTCCAGTAATGAATCGTCGGGCACTGCGATGTAATTACTGGAACCATCAAAGCTATAACAATTATTTTCCCGCCCAAATCTATCATTGGATAGTATAGCACCATAATTTGTACCATTGTTACCACCGCCACTTGAATCATTCGCATTGCCGATGAAGGGATAGGAAGCAACAAGACCAGCATGAAGATCAATTTGACTGTAGGATGTTGAAAGAAACACAATTGAACATATGAAAAGCAGAAGAAGGTGTGAAGTTGTAGAAATTCGTTTCATGGAATGGTCCCCTTTGATTCAATTATGGATTCGTGTTCACAGAGAATGTTAGATAGTGTGCACACTGGTTATTAATGTCGTCTTCATAAACGCGCAAAGCCTCCGCCATCCCTTCACACGAAGAGACAACAGAGGCTGTTCATTTCTTCCCAACAAAAAGCCCTGCCACTCTTGCGGGTAACATATTCATCAGCCAGACGAACACATCACACCATCATTTGCAGCAGGGCGCGTTGTCGCGTTACCCACGTCAAGATGATGGTGTGTTTTCGTATGTGATGAATCGGCTGACCTGAATCAACCGCGTTCGTCTGGCTGGACAAATGTAGGCAGAAACAGAGAGAACTTCAACTAAAGGGATCTGGTCCGTTGAATGAACAGTGTCGTTGCCAGCTTCTGCAACTCATCATTCGAGAACTGAACGCCAGCCTCTTTGACAATGGCCGCTGCATCCAAAATACACGTCAATAGTAGCTGTTTCAGATTGTCTCCGCGTTCCTGGCTTGAAACCGGGGGAGGAGCAGCAGCCACACTCACCAACGACAGCTCAAGCTTCGATCCGATCTTTTTTCCGTTCTGATACGGCACCTTCTTGATGATGAACTCTGAGCCCTTAGTCAGCTTCTTATCCTCGATGATTTGATGGACTTCAGCAGGTGCGAAGAATGCCAGCTCTTCTGCGTTATTCACATTCTGAACAGAATACAGATAGTATTTGCCAACCGAGTTCTCACCGGTGAATGGCTTGTCCTTCAGGAGTCGAACACGCACTTCCTGATTGAGTGCAGGTTCAAGTTTGGGCCGTTGTGTCCCGTTACCGTTATTGGTTCCCATTATTTCCTCCGTTTGTTAAAGTGTATGAAAAGTTGACTGTTCCTGGAATCAGCTTCGTGCCGATGGGGATTTCACCGGTCCTTTTGACATAAGCAGCCAAAGCTGTCATATCAGGCTCGTGCTTCTCCGGTGTTGTTCGAAGGAATCCAAGGCGAGGAGCAACCCGAAGGAATACATCCATATCCTGTATCTCGACTTTATCTCGCCCTTTACGTAGTGATAATGTTGCGTGAGGCAACCGAATGGTTTTGTCACCAGTCTGTTCCATCTGTTGACGAGCAAATCCTTCCAGATTAAACAGTAGCCAAGAGCGTTTCTTCTCGATTCGTTCTACCTCAGATTGCCTGTATTGCTCGATGAGTTTGATTTCATCGTCTGCAAGTTTGGCGACATCAGCTATTTGTGCGTCAAGCTTTTCAACTGCCATCAACAGCTGATCTGCCTTCAATCGGTCGAGGTTTAATTTTACCTGCTGTTCTTTTTCCTCGACCTCGGCCAACAACTCATTCATAAATGTCGTCATTTGTTTCTTCCCCCGAATATAGATGTGAGAGCCGTTAAAGCTCCCTGCAAAATTGCTATAATGACCTTGATAGTCGTTTTCTTCATATTTCTCCTCCGCTTTTAAATAAATGATTTCAGAATGGTTAGTTCATTACGTCAGGAGTGTGATGGTCTTCAGGTCAAAGAGCAGTTCGCGTTTCAGTTCATCGCCGACCAGGAACTTTTTCACTTGATTGGCCAGCAGTGAAGCCAACGAAAGCACCGTATACATAATCGTCTTTGCCGTGCATCGTTCCTGCAGTGCTTCGGAAGAAGGGTAGAGGTTCTCTTCATATGAATTGCATTGGAACTTGTCCATTGGATTCACTGAATAGACACGCATTACCTCAGCCCCCATACGGCTATCAATATAAAGCTGCACATCAGGATTGTTCTTCACGAACTTCCAGATATTCAACCGCGCATCCATAGAATCGACACAGGTAATAACTACCCCGGAAAGCCTTTGACCTCGATACTTCTCGTTCTTTGCATTGATCTGAATCCCTTCAAACTGATCGATGATCTCCTGCAATGCGATCACCTTCGGTTTTCCAATATCGCATTGCCTGTAGAACTGATTTGGCAGGTTATGTTCTTCGACCGTATCGAAGTCGTAGACGGTGATATTCCTGACCCCCATCTTGGCAAGGGAGAGGGCAGTAAAACTTCCTGTCGCGCCGGCTCCTATGACAACGACAGGAACATCCATCAGTTTGGGATCAAGTATGTCTAACTGCCGGTGATATTTTGTTTCGTCCATTAGTTTGTTGCTCCTTAATTGATTGAATGAAGAAATGATTCTTATCTGTGACGATGTCCAGCCATACATCAGCTTCACCACCGCAGATGTAACTGGAAGCGGCTCGGTGGGCATCTGTGAGATCGATGCCCAGCCTTGCCAATTGTTTTTTTGAACAGAGCACTATGGTCTGGTGATTGAGGCATTGTAGGTCGTCAAAGAGCTCTTCTACCGAAGAGTAATCTTCTATGAATCGTAAATGTGCCATTTGCCTAATCCCACATCGGTTCATATTCAACTTCGAGCCTGGAGATCTCCCGCTGGTATTCTTCCAGAGAGATTCTGCCAGATCCTACCTGTTCTTCCAGATCTTCGACTTTTCGGTCCAACTCCGTCATTCCGGGGAATGGCTGTGTCACCGGACCTGCCGGAATGAACATCGATTCTGTGACCTTTTCTTTGAACTCCTTCCTGCAAAGCTTCTTCAACTGTTCATCTGCCGGATAATAGATGTCGACTACAGCTTCACTGACGGTGATGTGAAATGGCTTGAATACATCTACACGTGCCAGGATATCGCCGTCTTTATTGGTGACGATCGATATGACATAGCTTGAATTGGCAAGATTACGAATGCATTCCTCATCAATATTGGACCAGAAGCATTTCATTGAAGCGTGGGAATGAATCCAGGCTTTGATCTTGGATGTATCCTGATTCTTCATAACCATTTCGGTTAAGAACTGGCCTACCGACTGGTCGTCCAGCACCGTGTTGGCACTGCTGCAGGTCTGTTTCAGAAGGTGAATATCTTCGATCAGGAAAGCTTCGAATATTCCATCCTGATCCTTCAGCTCAGAAACAGATCCGAGCCAACTGATCTCACCTTTTGCCATCTCCACCCAGAGACGCATCTTTTGATACGCCTGAATGGAGAGGTATACCTTTGTCTTATTCATGCTGCTTGCACCTCCGTTTGTCGTTGTCGTTGAATTCTCTGCCTTCCCATATGGCACTGGTAATCGCAACGCGTGCATTCTTCCAGTGACGAGTTCTCCATGCATACTTCGAATGCCTCGTCATAGAAAGGACAGTTACCATCCTCTCCGCCGCACTCGACACATGCATAACCTGAATTATCATCCCGGCAGTCCTCGTAATTCTTGCGATTCTCATCCTCATGGTCGGGATTCCAATACTCGATCTTGTGAAAGGGGGAATGAGGATTATAGCTATGCAGGAATTTGTGAATAATCTGTAACGCCCCGAAGAGCTCAAACTCTGCCAGCATACGAATAACACCGCTGCCTATATTGCCAAGGCATGGTTTCCCGTCTGAGATATGCGGATGTTGATAGCCGTCGACTTCGTGTGTGAGATTTTGAATGTCCAGATCGCCGGAGGGAAGGTCGATCCTCACTTCGAACTCACCAATTTCATAAGAAGAACCATCATAATTGATGGAAACTTCAGATGTTTTGGCTATAAGCTTGTCGCCGTCGATCCTGATCGATTCATACAGGTTCTCGGTAAGACGCTGCAAGTAATCGAACTCACGCTCAGCCTTCTTTTTCCACTGTCCTTTGGTGCCGTCCAGAGCACTGAATGCCTGAGTATCTGTATTGATCTGTCGGTGAAGATTCTGAAGCTGTCGCTCCAGGTTCTGCGATTCTTCTTCGTTCTCTTCGATCCGTTTCCTGTATTCCTTGACTCGTGTTTCAATCGCTGATGAGACCGCGTTTTTAAACTGCTTTAATTGCGACTTCTCGGCGGCTTCCTTTGCTTTGGGAATCAATACTTGCAGTACTGAATCGACAACAGGCTCAAGCTCATCGTTTGCCGAGAAGAGGAAATAGATACTCGATCCAATAAGCCTTGCCAGTATCAATCCTTCGTGTTCGTGGTTATAGGCTTTATCACTCGTGAAGATGTCAGGACTGTGCTTTGCGCGAACACCGGCAATCGTTTCGAAATGAAAATCCTTTGAAAGAACCGGATAGACAATGCTGACTGCATCATCGGGTAAGGTTCTCAATTGTCCATCTTCTGCAGGCATAACACCGAAATCATCATTTGGCCAGCATTTGTTCAAAATGTTCCAGATTTGTTGTTCCATAGGTATGCTCCTAGAAAAGAAGAAGGCGAACCCAATCCGAGTCCGCCTTCTCGCATTTGCTTAGGCAATCCCGCCCTCGACCTTGGGAGCCAGTGTGACCACATCCCCGTCTTTGACCACGGTGCTGTCAAACACGATCTGGCCGTTGAGTGTTCGAGTATAGCCGTGCTCGCCATATCCTGTTTGTTTGATGACATCTGCCACAGTTGCGCCTGAAGCAGCATCCACTTCTGTTGCCGCTTCGCCGAGTTTCAGAACTTTGATCTTCATCGATGGATCTCCTTGAATGATGATGAGTGAATAAGTGATTGGAGGCAGTTTCCATTTATCCTCCCCAAACGCCTTCCACGAAAAGAGGTGGCCTGATTTACGACCATATGTTCGTGCGAACATGTTCTTATACCATTTATAAGAGAGTAGGGTGAATCGTGCGGTATAAGAAAAGAACGAAGAATCTATTCTTATATCATCGGAGGAATTATGTCAGAGCAGGATTATCAAACATTATGGCATTATTCAGAGCAATTTAGCCGTGACAAACTTCAGCGCAGCGAACTAATTACCTTTGCTTTTCTGCAGGAAAAGAAATTGGGCAAGAGGTGTTCGCTTGGCCTGCAAAAATCAATTATGCATTTCCGTTCAAAGGAGTTGAGCTTTCGTTCAACCTTCCCAGTAGATGAAATGGGGAAGAGTCAGAAGGATGCGTGGAATAAACCGGAGCGATCATATCTGGATAAACCGACACGGAGAAATGATGTTCATACGCTCGGTGATGCTGTCTTGAATACGAAGACGACGCCTCTCGATTATTGTATCACGAACAACTTTATGAGTGCATTAAGCGAGAGCGAAACGGACATCCTAAACGACATCTCATCTGGATACACGATGAAAGAAATTATGCAAAGACAACACCTCGACAAAGCCTGCTTCACAATCCTCCGACAAAGTCTTCAATACAAGGCCCAAAATTATCTATGACGGTAAAAGAAGAGCGCGATATGATGCGCTTTTCTTTACCTGTTGGAAGCTTCCCTTTTTAAGTCCCCAAAGCCGCCTGAAAAGACTGTCACTTTCGTGATGATCGCGTGATCGTTATCTTCTTATACCCCTTAATAATCGATACTAAAAATAAATAATGGAGGTCGATATGTTCCTTTCAAAACATCGCAATGGCATTTATTACCTTTTTTATAGAGATGACAATAATAGACGACAGAAGGTGTCTACGAGGGCACGCAGAAAATCAGATGCACTAAAATTTCTGCAAACTTTTAAAATTGAAAGTGAAAAAAGGAAAGCCCCAAAACTATTCTCAAAGTATATGGTTCAATTCCTTGAATATTCTAAATCAAATCTTAGGGAAGGAACTATCGGAATATATGAAAGAACGAGAGACATTTTTCTTAGACTTATTGGTGATATCACGCTTGAGCGGTTAACCCCATATCATTGGGATAGATATCAATCGAGTCGATTACAGGAAGTATCACCGGTCACTGTTAACATCGAGCTTCGTGCACTACGCGGTGCAATAAGTAAAGCATACCGCTGGAAGATGATAAACCAACATCCCTTCGCACTGTTACCTCTTTGCCGTGTGCCAGAACAATATCCTGAATATTTTACGAAAGAGGAGTTTTCCGCTTTTTATAGCGCGATAAAAGAAGACTGGTTCAAAGATGTGATTCAATTTGCGGTGCTAACCGGTATGCGCCGCAGTGAAATTACTAATCTGCGGTGGAAAAATATCGATCTGGAGAAGAAGACAATCCAAGTAGAATCCGGTCCGTCCTTCAGGACTAAGGCGGGGAAGAAAAGGATCGTCCCTATTCACACTACTCTACTTCCCATGCTTCAAGGAAGATTCAGAGATGATCCAGAACAATTGGTGTTTACCTTTAATGAAAGGAAGATAGCGGAAAACTTGGTCACTCATAAATTTGAGAAGATATTATCGGTGAGCGGAATCAAGAAACAATGTCTGCATTTTCATTCATTGCGGCATACATTCGCAAGTTGGTTGGTGCAGGATGGGGTTCCTTTGTATGAGGTTCAACGGCTTCTTGGCCATAGCACCATAACAGTAACAGAGATCTATTCCCATCTGCAACCGTGTCAATTACATAACGCAGTTAATAAGATACGAATCTTCGAAAATGATGCGTCTTAGTATCGCACTGGGATCCAAGAGCTCAGATGGGACCCGCTTTTAAGCCTTACAGGAGTTCCAGGGGTTGCTTCTACACCGATATACCAGAGGAATCAATGTCGAGAGGAGGGGCAAAGTGGTTTTGCCAGATTTTTTCTGGAAATATTTTCTGTTCTATATAGGCAAATCGAATTCCTAGAATTTTTATTTGGCGTTAAATCAGGTCTATATAGGGATTTCCGGTATTCTTTTTCGAAATATGAAAAGGTGTCCTAAGATCAAATTGCGTAGTAGTTCCAATTTATGTAGCTTTGATATACATAAACCTGCCATTCCACAACCAGGGGAACTAGTCCGAGCGATGAAAAACATCTCAAAAGAACGACGGCAGGTTGAAATTCTCTCAAAGATACAGACAGTTGAAAAACATCCTTCAATTACAGACCTCTGTAAGGAATTCGATGTAGAGGTCGCCACTATTCAAAGGGATCTGAGGGATTTGCGCGAGCGTGGAATTCCCATTCATAGCGTTAGGAATGGGGTCCAGCTTCTCAAGAAACTTGATCCTAAGATCAATCAAGACCTTCTTGCTCTCTACTTGGCATCCATTGGCAGTGTTATCAGCTATCCCAAAAACATTTCATTGATAGTTCGTAAACTTCATGATAAGGCGATAGATTTATTTGTCTTGCTTGTGAAAGCAATTGAAAATAAGCGCTTAGTTCGCCTAACGTATTACAAGATGTTTGAGGATGAAACCGTTTTCAGAGAGGTTGAACCATACGATCTTATCCCGACTTCGCGAGATTGGCGCCTAATTGCCAAATCAGATGGTCTTTTTAAGCAATTCTTAGTAGAAAACATTGTGAATATCGAAATGTTGGAAAAGAAGTTCCAACGAGCTAAGGACTACAACAGCACGGATTTTTTTAGAAATACGTTCAATTACTGGCGTGGTTCGACTGAATACGAGGTCGTTTGCCGCTTTAGCAAGAAGGTGGCACCGATTATTAAAGCCGAGGTCTGGACGGAAGATCAGGAGATAATCCAACAGAAAGATGGTTCTATTATTCTGAAGATGAAAGTTAATTCACTGGAACAGGTCGGCAATTGGCTGATGGGGTGGGGTGGAGATGTTTGCATTCAGAGCCCAAAAGAGCTCCAAGATATGGTTATAAATAAGGCAAGAAGTATCACTCAATGTATTTAGAAAGGAGGATGCCAGATGAATCGTGATGATAAGTCTCTTAGGGAGCAAAAAGATAGACTAGCAGAACGAATTGCTCAACAAGCTGAATACAGAAAGCTTGATCAATATTTCAAGAAGAAGCATATATGGAATTTAGCTTCAAACAGCAAATGTCAGAAATGTCACAAAATAGCAATAGAGAAAAACAAACTAGTCGTAGGCCCTTTTTTGCCTCATACAATTGGTTCAAAATATAAATCAATAAATCCCAAAATACTTTTTGTGGGGAAGGCTATTGAGATACCGAAGAATAAATGGGATGATGATCGGGATGATCTAATTGGAAGGAAAATAGATTCGATAGCTTCTTTCAATCCTCGATATTTTTATGAATTTATTAAACCTGTCCCTGGTTATAAAAAAGGTTCTCAATATTGGAAATATATTAATGAGGTGACCAAACTTATTCATTATCAGCTAAATTCCAAAATAATTGATTTAGAAGAAAAGAAAGAGTTTCAATGGCTCGATTATGTTGCTGTTACGAATATTGTCAAGTGCGGTGCTCATAAACAGGGATCCAATATCAATACTAAATTTGTTGAGGATTATTTTGCAGAGAATTGCACTAATATTTTAAAGAATGAAATTAAAATACTCAAACCTGATATTATTATATTTTTGACATCTTGCCAATTTGAGCAGCAACTTCAGAAATACTATTTTCCCATTTCAGACAGAAAGGAAACAGCGTCTCGAACACAAAAAAAAGACTATTGGATAAATAATAAAGGGGGTCGATTATATATTGCGTCATGGCATCCAACAAGAAAAGGGAAAGAATATTTAAAGGAATCAAAAATAATCATCTCTCAAAAAGTTACTGATTTCTGGAATTCGAAATAACTATCATTCAATGATACGAAGTTCTCGTGCCTGTTGGCTATCTTTATATAAAATAAGGAGCCGACTATGGACACAGAGAATAATGCAGTTGAGGATCAGCAATTCACTCCAAGCTCTTATGAAGAGGTCCTGATCCATTATCATTACGAGTTTGTTAAAAGTCTTCTCTACCGAATTCGATCTAAGAATCTACCCTATCCGGAATGTGATGTAATAAGAATAACTGGTGTTTCTGGTAAAAATCAAAGTAAGCCAAAACTCCTTTCTCTGGCAATAGAGAAAAGCACTGGTTTTATCAGAATCAGCGATTATGATATCTCGGCAACAGTAATGTTTAGAAAACAATTGTATGATCTTTCAATGTATGTTACCGATAGAAGCTTGGGAAGGATTGAGCATACAATTGCCATCTTGGGTCTTGATCCTGCCTCGAAACAAAGCGAGGAATTGGTGTATTTCCTCAAACGTGAGGCAGTGCAAAATTCACCGTATCGGAATCGGATGTTGCAGGTGGCTGTAGATAAATCCGGCTATGCAGATGTGGTCGGCGATATTTATGTAGAAGCGTCTGATGTAGGCAACGATGTCTTGGATGAAATCTATCTGCCATCACAAATAAATGACCACATTCAACTCTTTATTAAAAGTGTATTGCATTTCAATGAACAAAAGAGATCACTCCGTTACTTACTCGCAGGGAAACCGGGAACCGCAAAAACCAAAATCATCCGTGCTATAGCAAATTCCTGCAATAATAGAGCGACGTTTATATTCTCCAATGGCAATGAAAGCAGGATCAATTCACTCTTCGAATTTGCCGAGATGTTCTCTCCAGTCGTTCTTTGTATTGACGATATTGACCTGATGACCGGCTCCCGAAGCGAAGGCCTCTATACGCCAAGACTAGCAACATTCCTCCAAAAACTCGATGGATTCGTGCGGCAGGATTTCTTTCTGTTGGCAACAACCAACGATAAACGGCTTGTCGATCTGGCAGCGAGTCGTCCCGGACGATTTGATTTTGTCATTGATGTAAATTTGATCGAACCCAAGCAATATATCGAGTTGGTGAAGAGTAAAACAAAATTATCGACGATCATTGAGTTGTTTGATGATAATGTCCTCTCATTGCTTGAGGTAAAGAAGGCAACTGGAGCATTTATTGCCAATATAGTGAAGCATTTAGAACTCATTGCTTCGTTCGAACCACAGAAGCTTTCTAAAGAATATCTTGCAACGATGATCCGGGAAAGCCATCAGGGATTCTATGAAGAACCAGAACCGACCAACGGAAAGTTCGGATTCCATATGGCTTAATACTTGTTGGTGAGGAGAATATTAATGGAAAGAAGATCTGCACTTAAGGCGTTAACAAGCTTCCCTTTTATCAAGCCGCTTGATTTGAATGCGTGCAAATCCAATAAAGTTTTCGAACCCAAGGATAACTTCGAATCGACCAATGATATAGCAGGCCTTGGAGTTGGGATAAAGAATATTGATTCACTTTCCAATGGGTTCTTTGGCGGTCAGCTGATTTCAATCTTTGGCCCTGATGATAGAATACTCAATGCATTCCTCGTCCATACATTTCTCTATCAGGGGTTGGCGAAAAAGTTCAAAGTTGATTATGTAGAGGTGGGAGGGAGTTTAGGGGATATGGATCAGAATATAGCAAGGTTTCTTGGCGTTTCATCCCCAAGTCTTGCTCAGCAATTTCTGTCAAAACAAGAAAATGTAGAACTCCTACACACGACATCTATTGATCTTGGCGATTCGGCAAATTTAGGTTGGAAGGATTTCGTGCGAGCCATGATTAAAACTCCACCTAAAAGTATCATTGTTGATGATATTGGCTATATTGAACAATTCTTTGAGGAAAAGCACATGCCACGGCAGCTTAAAGAACTGGCTGATAATTTCAATATACCTGTTTTTGTTAAAGCGCCATTAAAGACAGGCAAATCTGTTTCCCTTCGACGCGATTTTGAAACAATATCCGATGTATTCCTCCGATTGGAACCAACTACTTCATCGGCATATCTATATAATGGAGAAAAAGTGGGCACTCGCTTTGTTATTGGCGCTACACTTTCTTCTTCTAATTGTCCATGCGAGAAGCACAAGGGCTATGGGGGACAGGTCAATGTCAGCTTTATTGACTATAATCTTGGTTTCTCAAGCTTATGATTCTTGATCCAGATATTCAAAATGAATAAAAAACCATTATTGATGATTGGTTCGAACATGAGAAAAGTGAATATCGGGTTCTGTGGTGTTTTTCGATCTACAATTAGGCAAAAAGAAAGAAAATACTTTTCAAAGTATCCGCTCGATCTCAAGGAAATTGTTCTAGATGGTGTTGTTGAGGAAGGATCTTATCTCGCTAGCAAAATAAAAATTCTATTTCTTCTTAAAGAGCCCAAGAGCCCAGGTCAAGGAGGGTGGAGTCTCATTGATAAAATTCGCAGCTACGAACCGGTTCCGATGCTCGATACTTTGGCGAGATGGACAGTGGGGATCCGAAATCTTCCGGCTGACATTCCATGGAAAGTAATAAAAGAAATCAGTGCCTATACGCGTATATGTGCTTTGAATGATGTTGTCCTTTTCAACCTAAAAAAGACGCCGGGGGATGGAACTACAAATGAAGAAAATCTGGAACATTATGCCATTGAGCATTCTCACCTTATAAAGATGCAATTCCATTTCTACAACTGTATGTCGTCAAAGTCAATTGGACAAAATTGAATATTTCCTAAGAGATGATTTGAGCTGTTGATTGTGATAAATTGTATCTTTTTCGTGCCTTGAGAGTCTTCTGTTTGAGTCGTTCCCTCCGTGTAATGATCTCCCGTTGTCTGCCATAATATACATCTGCTGGGGTGACATTATCCAGGGCTTCGTGATAGCGCCTATTGTTGTAATAATCAATAAAGCGTTCGATCTCCTGTTCCAGTTCCCACGGCATATAATACTTCTGCAAATTGATCTCATTTTTCATCGAGCGATGATACCGCTCGATCTTTCCTTGGGTCATCGGATGATATGGTGCTCCGTGCGTCTGTGTCATGCCTTTGGACGTGAGATATTTCCTTAATTCATCAGAGACGTAACAAGCACCATTATCGGAAAGCAGTCGTGGACGATGTCTGACCGCAACGTGCTCAACACCCGTCTTTTCAACGGCAAGATCAAGGAGTTCTTTGACATCCGTTGTTGCCATAGACGTGAACAGTTTCCAGGCAATGATGTATCGGGAGTGGTCGTCCAAGATGCTGCCCAAATAATACCAGCCCCAACTGATGATCTTGAAGTAGGTGAAATCTGTCTGCCACATCTCGTTGACACGATTGGTCGGGTGCTGAAATTGATCGGCCGCTGCCAGAACAATGTAGTTCGGACTGGGGACCAAGTCGTATTGCTTGAGTATCCGATAAACACTCGATTCTGAGATAAAATAGCCCTGTGTATCGGTAATATGCCACGCCAGCTGCCGTGGTGTGTCTTCGAGGCGTTCTAAGGCGATAGAAACAATTTGTTCCTTCTCATGATCAGGGATCTTGTTCCAGAATCGTTTGGGATGCGGTTGTTTGAGTGCAAGCCCATCATATCCCTCGCGACGATAGCGTTGATACCACTCATAGAAAGTGCTGCGATTCACCTGCAATTCTTCCAATGTGCGAGTCACACCTATTTCCGAGGATTCCACGATCCGAATGATCTCCATCTTCTCTGCCTGACGGTACCTCATGCTTCCTCGAAGCCGGACTCCAAACCATTCAAGCTTTTTTTAAGCACACGATGCTTCAGGGACAGTTCTGCCACCAACTGTTTGAGTTGATCATTCTCCTTTTTCAATTCTACGACTTCAACGCTGCTGGCTTCCCGTACCGTATCTCCCTGCAATCGTTTCTTGCCTGCTTCTAAGAACTCTTTACTCCACTTATAATACAGGTTGGCGTGAATACCCTCTCGGCGACAAAGTTCTGCAATTCCTACTTCTCCGCGTAATCCCTCCAGGACGATTCGGATCTTCTCCTCGCTGCTATATTTCTGCCGGGTCTTTCGTCTGATTTCCCGGACTACACTTTCACTGCTTGATGGCTGGACCATGGTGGTTCTCCTGTGCTAAAAGATGTTCTAATATACTCAAAACCATCTCTTAGTTTTACACCCTCATCTGTCCGGTAGGCTCTGAAACGTAACAATCTGGTTATATGCTGTAGTGAGGTCGTTACTAAGGTGTTTAAAAAAGCCCTTTTAAAGGATCCTAATCCTTGGCCAAAGACTAAAAATGGAATTCCTTTCAGGGAATATCTCCCGAAGAAATATGCACTAGCATTCTCACTTCCACAGGATCTGCACAATATGGAAGACCAGTATAATGCGCTTCTAAGTGCGGTCAAAGAAATATTCTATGGGGATAAATAATACGATCAATTAGAAGATTTGGACTGACACAGACCATCAATTGCGAATGATGCCTCTGTTGTCTACCTTAAGTCAGACCGACCTCAGTTATCGGGATGTTGGTGAAAGGATGATTTGTTATTAATCGAATAATATGTTCAGAGGGATCTATGTGTGAATCGCAAGAATGTGTCAGGTATACAACCTTTATTAATGAATGGGCAAGTCGGCATCCATATTTTATTAAGGATGGACCAATAACATGCGATTATTGGCGACAGCCGAAAAGGATATTATTTATTCTTAAGGAGGCCTATAGATTATTTGGCCAAGAAGGATATCCAAGATGGGAGACTATTCCAAACTGGGTTAATCATGTATACATAGATTATCCAATTATTGGTAGCGATAGAAACGTAAATATGAGTGCTGATCGTAAATTAGTTGGAAAAATATGTCAAGCATCTTATTATTTAGAACAACATTCTGTTGAAAAGATTGATCCCCCAAGTAATTGCAAAGATTTTAGGAAAAGCATCGCTTGGATTAACATCTTAAAAATAGATTATAATAATAAAAAGACACCTGACGATGTTCTTAGATCAGGCTATACACTAAATAAGTCAAAACTATTTGAGCAAATTCAACTGTTAAGTCCAACTCACTTGGTTATTGCTATAGGAAATGCAAACCAAGGAGGACCCGGACCGCTTTTCCTTGACGGAGAATTGGGAGAAATTCTGTCTGTCGATAGGGTTATCAGAGCGAATCACCCAAGTGCATGGGGAGACGACTTTGACCTCTTTGATAATATATTTGCGTGGAATGAACAGCATCCGTAGTTGTGTGTTGTATAGGTGGGATGTTAACCGATTTTAGAAAACACAAGGTTTAAATGGTCGCCGTTTGTGAAAAGATAAATAATTAGCGTTGAGACAAATAATATGGTGCCAGTCTTTTCACCGATTATTACTATATATCTCGATCAATCTATCTGGAGGTCAGGTTATGCTTACAATTCAATTTAGAAAAGGAGATATTTTCCATGAAGGAATTCAGCTTTGCGATGTAATCGCCATCATTGGTCATTATGGAATGGATTTCCGCCGTGATTACACTGAATTTATGGGACAGTATCCAGCATCGGAAGCAATATCTAATCCGTTTGAAGAACAACATTTTCAATTAATTCCATATGGCAACAAGTATCTCTGCTGCATCAAGGGAGAGCGTATGTCAGATGATGAATGCAAAACAACAATTGATCGACTTCTTTCCTTAATCTCTCAGAAAAATCTTCGAAGTGTTGCTTTTACAGGCGTCAGAGTTGCAGAGAACAATGTTGAACTCGATAATCTAAGAGTGCGCTTTACCGTAGATAGAATTGTCGATTGGTATGAGGAGAATAGAAAGGGAACCACTCTGGAAAAAGTGCTTCTCATCGCACGATCAGATAATTTTACTCGTAATTATCAAAACGACATTATTGTTGAACCGTAACGGTCTGTTGTCGCTTTGTATCGCGTAGGAAGTTGACAATTACTTAGAGGATTTGTATGTTTCCACTGACCTCTGTCCAGAGGGAATACTCCCTTTTAGATCCTCGGCGAAAGGGCGTCGCCGGGGATTTTTTATTGGAATCGATTATTTTGCATTTACCTACTTCTTCTATCTTGTTCGTCTTTCTGTCTTGTACTGTCTGATTCTATGCTTGTCGAGAAGAAGGATGGAACAATTAGAGGTTATCCTATCTCTTCAATAAACCAGATTACTTTTTCTGGTATAACAGGTATTAAAGATCAAGAACTTGTTCAAAATGTTCCTTCCTCATTTGCACTCTATCAAAATTATTGACCCGCCATCAAATCTTTCTTAGGTCCCATCGAACCCTAAATATGCGGAAGAATTCTTAAGCTATGTGTCGAGTAATATAATAAACTTTGAGGATTATCCGTTATTACTGAAAGCAGTAAGAACCCACAAGACACAGAGCGTCGACAAATGCACTAATTTTATTCAACAACTTCAAACAATCCCAGAATCGAACGACCTGTTGGTCGAGGCTATTAGCTGAACCGTGCCCCCGCGTTTGACATTTCGTGAAAATAGCTCCATATTCATAGAAAAAAATTGACCCCAGCTACAACGAAAACTTAGAAGCCTCTGTTGACGAAAGCTGGCAGAGGCTTTGTTGTTTTGGGAGAAGGAGCGGAAGAAGTGATACGGACGACGAACTCTTTTTGCAATGTTATCACTCACAGTTTTGCGCCAACGGCACATATAGCCATGGTAGCTTATATTCATATAACAAATCAATGAGTAATAATTATTGTTTGTCTTCCGGTCCGGTCCGTCCAAAACACTGCAAACCTGCTATGAATTATTTGCAGATTCTCTGCCAGTCTCAGTTGTACTTCTGACGCGCATGGCAGTCTTCAATATCGATTAGTTGTCCAGATGTTGGACAGGACAGTAAACCGGTCTCGCTCGGTACCGTCAAACTCCAAATTATCATGTCAGTAACGGCATTTAATAATCCCGGGTAACAAATCAACATATGGAAGACTGAAGAAACAAATTTGCTCTCAATTGATGAGAAGTTTCGTTGATAATTCACATGACATGCGTGGAGGCTCAAGATGAAACTAGCTGGCCCTATTTCAATCACTTTTGTTTTGTTTGCAATGTATAGCCATGCATTTGCTGGCTCTACCCCACCAAAATCGTCACCCCATACCAATGCCCCCTCTGAGATACAAATTGATGTTGTAGCTCAGGCAAAAGAAGAAATTCGCCAAACCACTTTGTTGTGGGATCCTGTATTCTATTATAGTGTTTTTGGCGTTTACAAAGTTGGGGGGAAGGCAGCCCTTTATGGAGGCGCATATGTCCTGCTTGAATCGCCAAAACTGACAATCGACCTTGTGAACGGTGGATTTTTTAAAACCCTTACCGATGTCGGAAAAGACTTCTTTCTTGATCTTATAGAAACCGCGGTTGAGACGCCAAGTAAGACCTGCCAAAATATTAGCAATCAGCTTGTCTACAATGGGTGGGATGACTATCAGATAGCATATGAGATAGTGAAAAAAGCTCGATCAAAGAAATCGCTTTCAGAAGAAGATGCAAAAGAATTTATGAAGCGTAGATGGGGTGTGAGAAAACTAATGATAGCACGAACACTTTATAATGAAACCATCGATACAAAATATTCCATTTCTAAAGTCGTTGCAAAGAAAGTCATTCGGGAATTAGTTGATAAATTTGATAGAGAATATCAACAGTCTTTAGGTATAGAAAACAAACTCCCTATAACTAAAAGTGCTTTCTTTATTAAAGATGTTATAGACATCCTTAAAGATAAGAAAGTGGGTCTCATGGCATATGCTCCATATCAGAAGTTTCTTCAACAAATGGAAATCCTGAATGAAGCAATGATAAGCGAGTCAACGGATGTCACTCCGACAAGCGTATCAATCAATGCCAATGAACAATCGAAAACACCTAATAAACAACCTACATCCAATGCAAGAACTATATCTGATGGTCTTATTGCATATTATCCCTTTGATGGTGACGCTTCAGATGCCAGCGGCAACGGAAACAATGGCCAAGTTTTTGGTCCAAAATTAACAACAGACCGCTTCAACGCGGCAAACCGAGCATATGGTTTTAATGGAAGCACAGATTTCATAAGAGTATTGAATTCACCAATGCTCAATCCCGCTTACTTCACACTAGCTGCTTGGGTGTATTATCAAAATGGTGCTTATAATGCACACGCTATTAACAAATCAACGCAAATCGACTTTTTCATCGAGACATCTATCGGTAGCACTCTCGGATGTCACATCAAAGATACACCATTCCGTTCGGGCAGCGTTGTCAGCAGAAATCAATGGACGTTCATTGCTGTCACGATGGGACCAGAAGTCATCAAAATTTACAGGAACGGCAGCGTCGTGGGATCCTGGCCGAGTTCCGGTGCTTTAATTGCTACGCCAGCCGATTGGACATTTGGTTCTCGGGGCGGTGCAACCAATACGGCATTTCAGGGTAAAATCGATGATATCCGCTTTTACAATCGACCACTCTCTGAAAGCGAAATCAAAATACTCTACAATCAAATCCGGTGACCAGCAGAAAGGAGACATCATGAAGTTTCAAGTATTCACGATTCTAGTGAGTGTTGCATTTGGGTTTGTTGGATGTGTCACTCAACATTTAGCGTATGAAGATGATGATACGAAGATTTACGTATCAAGCTATGGAGGATTTAGCCAGAAAGATGGAATGATGTCCGATCATGGTTTCAAAATCACTCCCATTCCAGACGTCGGAGGATACAGCAAAGTCAAAAGTGCCCACATAGAATCCGTTCTAAAATTGTTCAACGATAAATGGTGCGAAGGTAAGTATCGAATGGCTATACCAGAAATTTCCGAACGAATTGCTAGAGTTTTTAGCCAAGCGACTCCAGATGTGCCATTTATAGATACGTACAGGGAATCTATAGGCTTCATATTCTATGTTTTCAGAGGTACGGATAGCAGATGGAAGATGTTTGCGATGAGCAAATTCCTACAACACCAGATTCTGATTTCTTATAGCCTAACGGGAATGGGTCAGAACGACTACGCAAAGCGAGAGCAAGTATATAAAGAAGGCATAAACAAATGCATTTATATCGTTGATTTAGAGGATGGTTCAATCAAAGAAGGCTTTGAATGAATTTACTTCTTTCCAATATCATTCAGCGAGTTGAGTGAGCATGACGTTACGGCACCTGGCAGACAAATCGTTTTGGTGCCCAGAGGGATGGAGGTGTGTACATTCAACCATTTCTGAAGAAACTCCAGTGATCTGACGGTCTAAATGTCATTTCTTCGCATCTATGGCTTCAAAACACGTAAAATATCTGAGGCGCTGCAATGAAAATAACACCAATTCTTTTAACACTCTGCATTTTAACTTCTTTCCTGCCAGCTCAGCAAAAGACTGGATACCTAAAGTTATATTCTAATCCAGAAGGGGCGAATGTTGTAATTGATGGAAAGACACTCGGTGTCACCCCACTAACAGTGATAGAACTAACTCCTGGGATGCATAGTGTTGAATTGAGTTTTGAAAGCTATGAGAATGAATCATTTCAGGTTAGAATAATAGCAGACGAAATAGAGAAGCGTACAGTAGTATTACATAAAAAGGAGGGATTCAAATTAAAGAGGGGTGAGACCAAATCAATTGAACAGGGACTGGGAAAGTTGACAGTCATAACTTCTCCAAGCGAAGCATCTGTGACCATCGACGGGCAAACAGTCCAGGAAAAAACTCCCTTTACGGTAGAAGAACTTGGGGTTGGCTTACACAGACTGCGTGCTTCGGTGTGGTTGCCGGAACCATGGAACAAGTCAGTGGATGTCGACAAGATCACAGAAATTCTCAAAAACAAGACCACAACTTTGAAGATAGATTTCTATGAATCTTACAAGGTGGGAGAATTAGAGATAAACGCAACTAATAACTTTTACATTAATGTACTCCCCCTGGAAGGTGGTCTGATCCAAGGCCTAACCAATGGCTCAAGGATAAAATTGCCCATCGGTGATTATAGTCTATCTTGGCGAGATGGAATGGGAATTCAAGCATACTCTGTTACCATTAGACCGAAACTCTTGGCCAAAGTCTTTGTTCCCTATTTGTCAGCCACAATTCCGACAAAAACCATCGCTAGCCATCCTGATTACATAGATTTCGAAACTTTCGAAAGACGGAATGCACGAATGTTGCCCGAGCAAGTAATGGTTTCGAAACACAGCACTGAGACTCTGTTTTGGGGGATAACCTTTCTTGCGTTGGGTACCGCGGTTGTGGCGGCACCACATGCTGAATCAGACGCACTAAAATATGGAGGGGGTATAGCAATTCTTGGAGGGGGGGGGTTAATGGTGTTTAAGACCGAAGATGTGCAAATGGCTTCTGAGGAAAATATTCAGAAGAATGCTAAAACTAGAAACAGCGTCAAGCAACAGTATCAAATTGCAGTGGATAAATGGACCCGCGATATTTCGAGGGCGAATGCTGACATTGACAAGACGAATCAGGAGATTCTCAGAAAGAACGCAGAACTCCCCAAGCCAAGTGTACAATATGAATGAGAATTAGATTTCAGAATGATGAGTCGCGCGAATTGGCCGACTCTTGTAGAATGAGTAACTGATTCTCTAGCCGGCCAAAAAATATTGCGGGTTGGTCGCTTCAGAAAGGTGGTACTTTTGCGGTGAGTTTGTCGATCACGACGCCGAGCCTCGAAGATTCATGATCTGGGTCTCTTTTATTAGTCAGCACAAACAAGCTGCATCCTAAAATCGGAAGTCAGAGCTTCCACTCATAGGCGATCCATAGGCTAGCAGATTGATCTGCCCCCAGTTTATGTGCCAGTGCGTTGTTTAGTTTTTTCCTATGGGGTAATTGCCCCCATCGAGGGTCCAATTTCAATGTAAGTGTTTTATTGATTTTATGCTGTGATACTGACATTTTTATCGAGTTGTTACACAGTAAATCGAATTAACTCGACCGAGCTTGACACTGTTTTTTGGTTTGATTACCTTGAAAACAAATCCTTCGCAAAAACACATAAGGAATGGTCAATGGAACAACCAGATCCTTATGTTCTATTGGGTGACGATGAAGATGGAGGCGAGCTATACCAGCGATATCAAAGTTGGAAGCGATCACCTAGCAGATAAGAAAACGGTGCCTGTGTTTGGAGGTGTGTGATGTTGAGAAGGGCGTTGCTGGAGTGGCTGAGATGGATACTCATGCTGCAAATCATTAACAGCTTGACCTCTTTGCGTAGTCTGCGTATTATCCACCGGTAGAAGAAGCCGGACGAGGATTCTTGATGACCTGCAGACTCACTGATACATGATGAAGGTTTTTGCATCTTTACACGACAATCAAACTAGATCAAGTTAGATCTGGGCAGATTCATTCAATGTGGTTATTGAACTCTTATGATACCTCCATTAAAGAGTTGAATGCTCCAAATCGCTTTGTTGGGAGATCGACCATGGCCCTACCTCGCACTATTCTCTCCTTGATTCTTGTCCTATTCACATTCGCCTCTGCTTTGTCTCAAGATAAAGGACCTTATGACAAGATTGTTAAAAAAGACAAGACTGTAATAGAATGCAAAATACTACGTGTCACAGAAGAGAATATTGAGATTCGTCCAAAGGGACCCAAACCCTTTCTTTTGATACCACGGTCCGAGGTTGATCTCATTCTATATGCCGACAATACGGTTGTGAAGATGAACGACGATGTAAAATCCCATTCAGAAAGTGATACCAGAGAGGCAAGACCAAGTACTTCCGCAGCAAAGACGAGTGGATTTGCATGGGAACCACTGCCTACGATACCGCCAGGCCAGGACAAATGGCTCGCGCAAGTCGGAGATGAAGAGCTCTTGGCAGACGAGAGATTCGATAAATCCAAGGGAATCATGCCCAGTTGGGATCACTACATGGTCACCAGACTCCGCTACGAAAACAAAGAAGTGAATCTTACTAGAGAAGTGATATTGAAATACACAAAAGATGGGGTAGAGAAGAGGGTTTCATTCCAAGCTAGGATCTCATTTACCGCCACCACGACGCCAATTTTCAGTAAATGGTCTGGTGCATATATTCGAGATCTCAAGGTGCACTTCTACTTACTTGACCTCGATACCAATAGTAGTAGTTGGAGTTCTTCTTCCGTACGCCTTGCTGATTGGAATAAAGAGATTTCAGAAAACTTCGCTCTTCCAGAAAGCGAATATTCGGATTATCGCGATAGAATTGCAAAACGCCTATTCTTTGATACCTTTGAATATAAAGGTCGCTCTTTCTCTCCTACGATCTCTTTTAGTAACTACTACGAATTTGTGTCGGGGGGCTCGTCTGCTAATAACAGATTTTCTTTTTATGTCTATATGTGGGTTGGCATCAAAGACTAGATGAGGAATTGAAGATGAGCCCCGTCATCCGGCGGGGTTTCTTGTTTCTAACGCCATAAGCTGATATTCCTGTGGATTGCCAAATTCCAGAAAAAACGGTGCGGTTTCGCTTTTATCAGAAATGTGCGCATTCCGTGGGGGATCCAGTCTTCGACACCTCGCAGAATCGTGGAGAAGTAGTATCAAAAATGTATTATAGAATATTAAGGGTCCAAAACGAGCATTTCAGTATCGCCGTTATTAGGGTTTATCAACAGCTGCGCAGGGTGTACCAGATTTTGCGCACGCCAGTACTAGATATTGCGCTAGGTGGTGCTAGATAATGTTCGTTGACAGCTGTTTCAGAATTCGCTGATTTTCTTGCCGTGTATTCGGGGAGGGTTTCGGTATGAGTCTGAATACAGAAACTTTGAGAGTGAACAGTGTGCCCACTCATTGATATCGTAACTGGACAGTCAGGACACTTCTACCAATGTACATATATCAGACCTTCTTGGACATAAAGATCTGATATATGTACAGTCGGATATCCAAGCGTCACGGATGATGATGGAGCTCTCAGGGCACCAGGCATTCCGCCTCCCTTGAAAGAACGTCCTCGAACTAAAGATGCCGAACCGATATAGTATTAACAACTCAGAGCAGCACTATCTATGGCAACAGCTTGTTAGACCGGACATACAAAATTGATTTTCGCCCCACATTGGCTTACATTATCGGCATATTTACTACTGAGCGGGATCTTGAAGCGGCTTAGCTCAACCGAATGTTATCCGCACAGGCTACGTATGAGATGTGGGTGGATAAAATCCTTAACGTTAGGCTTTTTAAATAATTGGGAGTGACTACAATGACAGATCAACAAGATTCAAACAAAATTTTAACTGAAAATACAACGAAATGTCAAGAACCTGGAAGAGGTGCTTTAATTATTGTTTTGGGAATTTTGAGCATTTTCTTATTCATATTAGGTCCAATTTTCGGTATACCTGCTTGGGTAATGGGTAATAAGGATCTAAAAAAAATAAATAAAGGTCTTATCTCTGATTCTGAAAAAAATACAACGAAAGCCGGTATGATATTAGGCATAATTTCTACTTTATTTTTTTCTACAATAAGTTTTGGAATCGCAATTGTTGTGGGTATTAATTTATTTACTTCATCTTCTATCCAATCTAACAGAGATGCTATACTTTCAGAAGGGGAACATATTAGTATAATCG
Organism: uncultured Ignavibacteriaceae bacterium; assembly: GCA_964651225.1. GTDB lineage: Bacteria > Bacteroidota > Ignavibacteria > UBA10030 > UBA10030 > Fen-1298. The sequence continues at coordinate 50,939 of CAZYYD010000004.1, read as the reverse complement.
CGCAACAGTATTATAGAAAACCATTGGCAATTGGTGGTGGAGGTAATTCGTTTAAAGGATTTACAATTCCAGAGAATCTTAGAATAACTGAAAATGGAACATACGAAGTTATTATTGACTCTCCTGAATATATAAGAATAATTTGTAAAGGGAAAATAATTGGTACCGATGGAAGAAATCCGATAAAAGTAACATTTATTAATTCAAGCGAGAATATTACTTTTTCAACATCAAGGGAAAATAATGATTATAACTAAATTCTAAGCCTCCCTAAGTAACAAACTCAGGAAGTAGAAGGCGCTGTTAATGGGGCCAAGAGAAAGCCGAGATTATTGGCCTTACGTTGAGTTGATTGAGTTGCTGATGGAGTTCAATGCGGGAACACCCCGCCGTATTTATCGCAATATAGAAATGGTTAGAACGCACGAATTGCTTGTGGCGTAATTACACATGTTAGCCGTCATGCCAAGAAATAAGAGGTCAACAATGAACAAATACGATACTGCTATTCTGCTTTTCGTCCTATTCATAACCATCGCGGTCATTCTAATCTCGTGCAAAGATACGACAACAGGCCCCGAGCCTTTCAGCGGAATAACAGAGACTGGGGACATTAGTCCAGAGCCGATAGGTAATGTAGATCCGGATGATTGGAAGTGCATTTCTGATTGTCCTAAACCAGGTGAACCAGATACGAGTTCTTACATGCTGCCAGCATACACTTGCCCTTCTCCTGCATATCCGAACCCCGCAACCAGGACATGTACTTTTTACTATTCACTTGCAACGAAAGACTCAGTTGTGGTAACACTAAATGATAAGCCAGAGCATGTTATCATGACACTAGTGGCCCAAAAGCAATTGGCTGGTTGGTATTCTGTTTCCATAGATCTTTCTGGACTCGAACCAAAGATTTATCGTCTGTACTTTATTGTCATTCGTCCGCCATATTCTTGTTTATCATATGGAGACATCAAGGTAAACAAATAATTGAGCACTTCGGCTAATAGCGGTAGCAACGTCGCTCGTTGCTGGCAATGGCTCTTCGTTATTGTTCTGGCTCAACTGTTCGCTCCATAGAACATTCTACCGCGTGTGTTCTAACCATTTCAAAAAGGGAGAAGTCAGAAGAAAATCATTCAAATGCCCAACCCCATAGACCTCCATCAATATTTCTACGGCGAACCACCCAAACTCGATAAATACTACTGCAGGTGGTCACGACGTGGTTTAAAAGAAACTTTCAGGGAAGAAATGAACATGGCTGATTTGACTGATAGACACAGAGACTTCGACATACTGGACATGATGGGCGAGACTGATGAGGAATTGCTCAAGGTCTTAACGCCTGAAGAACTCAAGGAAATGAAAGAGTATATCGCGTCAAAAGAATCCAATAACAAAATAAAGTGAGGACCACAAAGCCACAAGTAAATGGTGCACCTGCAGGATAGTGCCATCGTTAGTCAACAGAAAGAGCCAATTATTATGCCCGAAGAATTACTCAAAATATACTTGGATGAAATACAATTCTTACTCCGACTTAAGGAATCAATTGGGAAGTTGAATAATCGTATTCACGATAAACTCGCTTTGATCGCCATAGAAAAGCTGAAACTGTTGCATCCAAATGTGTCTCTAGAATACGACAATGCTGGTGCTGCGGGCATTGATATTCAGGGTTACGATAACAATAGATCATTAAGACTCGTTGCCGAAGTAAAGACTACTTTGACATCCTCTACAGGAAGTCTTCGTGGACCACAGAAACAGGCGATCAAAAATGATCTGGAGCGGTTGTCCAATCAAAACCCAACAATAATAAAATATTTTATAGTCCTATCTCGTCAGACCAAAGAAGCTATCGTGCGACAACTTAATAGTTCGGTCGACTTTCCACAAGTGAAAATATTAGACGTTCTTGAAAACATTCCATTTGTTGACACAGAGAGTCTTGACGAATAATTATCACGTGTTTCCTAACCAATTTACAAAAGGAAGAAGTCCAACAGAGCAGGATTTCGCAGTCTCAATAAGAGAAAACAGTTCAAATGCCCAACACCATAGACCTCCATCATTATTTCTACGGCGAACCACCCAGGCTCGACAAAGCCGTTGGAATGACATTGCGATGCATGGCTTGTGGTATGAAATACTGAGGCGAGCGGTGGGGGGGTGAATCTCATTTCTGGCTCTAAAATTGATTTTAGCACCGCATTCGGGTACATTGGTGCACAAACTAACTCCAAATAAATCGCATTTCGAACAAATCCTATATGTAGAGAGGTAAATATTGAATGAAGTGTGCTTGGATTAAGAGTGTTCAGCTAGGTGCAAGAACAATCCTTAGGAATAGATTATGGCCATTCCAGATTATCAAACAATAATGCTTCCTCTCTTGCAATTTGCAGGAGATGGAAAAGAACATACACTTCGAGAGACTGTGGAAAAGCTTGCTGAGGTTTTTGGGCTAAGTGAAGAAGAACGTGAAGTGCTTCTTCCAGGTGGTCAGCAAACCGTTTTTCATAATCGAGTCGGTTGGGCAAGAACTTATATGAAGAAGGCAATGCTTCTTGACGCTCCCCGCCGATCTTTCTTCATTATCTCCAAACGAGGCAAAGAAGTTTTGGCCTCTAATCCCAAACGAATTGATGCAGAATTTCTTGAGCAATTTGCCGAGTTTAAAGAATTCAAATCTCTCCGGCACGAAAAATCAGAAGAAGTATTACCGACATCCAACGATACTCCCGAAGAAGTTCTCGAAAGTGCATATCTGAGTTTGCGCCAAAATCTTGCCAGCGATATTCTCCAACAAATTAAAGCAAGCTCGCCACATCAATTTGAGAGGATGGTAGTTCAATTGCTTGTCGCTATGGGCTATGGTGGCACTCTTAAAGATGCGGGTAAGGCAGTCGGCAAGTCTGGAGATGAAGGAATTGATGGTATCATCAAAGAAGATCGCCTCGGGCTCGACATCATTTACATCCAAGCCAAACGCTGGGAGGCTACCGTCAGCCGGCCTGAAATTCAAAAGTTTGCTGGCGCATTACAAGGCCAACGTGCGAAGAAAGGTATTTTCATCTCTACCTCTGACTTTTCAAAAGAGGCGCACGATTATGTCGCCAAGATTGAGAGTAAAATCGTTTTGATCGATGGTCAACAGTTTGCGCAGTATATGATTGATCACAACCTTGGTGTTACACCAGTTGCCAATTACGAAATCAAGCGAATCGATTCAGATTATTTTAGTGAAGAATAATGATGTTTTCCATTCGCGGGAGCGCCGATCTCATTGTAGGAATGCCCCGCCGTTAATTACCGCTTTACAGAAACCGTTGGGACACACGGGCGGCGAACACGTACAGATAAGCACAAACATTTCTAAAGCGTTTTGCAGCACAGGTAAAGGAAAAAAACAATATTTTTAAACACTTGCGATGGAAGATTGACAAATAACAACCTTATGAGCAAATAATTCCAATCAAGGTATCTTTTAATGTCTAAGCCACATCATAAACATTCCAGAATAACATCCCAGAATAAAGATACCAATCAAAATTCCGATAATTCTACACTTAGAAATATATTGGCAATCGCTTCTATTAGCTTGGGTGCCATTCCGTATGCATATATAACTTTTTTTAAATATAACACGAGTGTTTGGGTCGCTTTTAGTGGTTCATTATTTATTGTAATAGGACTTTCTCTTTTTGCTCATGGTACTATCAAGCCGATATTTTTATATCCAATTGCCTTATCCATATTGTTAATCTTGTTTTATGCTTCAAGTATTCTACAAATCGGAGAACAAGAACCAATAGTTCAACCAAGAGATACTCTGACTGTTAAAAATGATTCATCTCAAATTAAACAACCCCGCTCGCTTGTTATCCCTAAAAAAACAAAATACAGCAAAATAACAGAACTGGATTCCATTCAGCAATTAGCGATATATTTGAAAACAAGAGCAACTGTTTTTGTTGATTATGCTAAATTTGATAAACTCGAAGTTAATAAAATCCCAAAAGTTACATGGACGATGCAAAATTCTGGAGAAACAGGTGCGCACAAGGTAAATATCCTTTGTGGAGTGAAACTTGGCAGTGGAATTTATAAATCTGATTATATTAGAATTGAAAAAGATACGATTCCTGAATTTGCCGTTCTTCCTTCGCATTATAGTCTTCCACCACAAGAGGCGTATTACAATAGGGCGCTTAATGCCGAAGAGTTGAGGCTTATTCAAACCGGACAAAAAGGATTTTATTTTTTGGGTACTGTTACTTATGAGGATGAATTCGGTAAACCCAGATATACAAAATTCGGATTTCAATACGACACAGCAAATGGGAACGCTAAAATAAAATACACTGACAATAAATGAATATATGAACAAACCAATACCAACAAATAAACCCGCACTAAAAGACTGTGCACTGAGAATATCTTCAAAACATGAATTTAATTAAATCAAAACAACGTATTGCCGACCACGGTGAGGTATTCACTCCCGCTTGGATGGTTGAGGCGATGCTTGACCTTGTGAAAGATGAGACGGAGAGAATAGATTCCCGGTTCTTGGAACCGGCGTGCGGAAGTGGCAATTATCTCGTCAGAATACTAAAGCGGAAACTTGCCGCCGTTGAACTCAAGTACGGTAAGTCCGATTTTGAGAAGAGGCAGTATGCGTTATTGGCGTTGATGTGCGCGTATGGCATCGAACTATTGACAGACAATATCGCCGAGTGTCGTGCGAACCTGCTGGAAATATTTGCAGAGTATCTGAACCTCGACCCATCGGACGATCTCTATCGGGCCGCATTCCACGTCCTTTCACAAAACCTTGTCCACGGCGATGCCCTGAAGATGCGCACCCACGATGGTCAACCGATCACCTTTGCTGAGTGGGGGTACTTAGGCAAGGGCAAATTCCAGAGGCGCGACTTTCGGTTCGGTGACCTGACGCAATCGGCAGCGTTCAGCGCGGAGGACTCTCTCTTCGCAGACGTCGGCAGGCATGACATCTTCACACCAACCCGGACTTACCCGCCAATGACGGTAAGTGAACTGGCCGCCGTTGCAAAGGAGGAAACCCTATGAATACACAGGCCAGATTTACGCTGCGCGGCCGCAACCCGGATGTATTAACGTGTATCGCCAACCTTTCCAACGACGAAGTCTTCACACCTCCAGAGTTCGCCAACTGGATGCTGGACACGCTGACCGAGGCATGGGCTGCTAACCACGACGGCGGAAACCTCTGGGCTGACAAGACGGTGAAGTTCCTGGACCCCTGCACAAAATCCGGCGTGTTCTTGCGCGAGATCACCAGCCGCCTCACGAAGGGATTGGAAAAAGAGATACCAGATTTAAAAAAGCGCATAAACCATATCCTAACCAAGCAAGTGTTTGGCATTGGCATCACACAGATCACCAGCCTGCTTGCGCGGCGAAGTGTGTATTGCTCAAAACACGCCATGGGTGAACACTCCATTGTTAAGGGTTTTGCCACCGACGATGGCAACATTTGGTTCAAGCGCGTCAAGCACACTTGGGATGGCAACAATTGTAAGTATTGCGGGGCCGCACGATCCGTTCTCGAACGATCTGAGGATCTTGAAACTCATGCGTACACGTTCATTCATACAGACGACATAAAAAACCGGCTGGTTGAAATATTTGGAGGTAACATGCAATTCGACGTAATCATCGGGAACCCCCCGTATCAGCTTGGAGATGGCGGCGGTGGTGGTGGCGCTTCTGCGACGCCGATCTACAACCTATTTGTTGAGTCAGTGCTCTCTCTTGAACCGCGCTATGCAGCGATGATTACACCTTCGCGTTGGTTCTCAGGTGGCAAAGGCCTTGACGATTTCCGCGACCGAATGTTGCGCGACCACCATTTCGTGAAGCTTGTTGATTTCCCTCAATTGTATGACGTATTCCCAGGGGTCAAGATTCGTGGTGGCGTTTCATATTGGCTATGGGGGCGTGAACACAAAGGTGGCTGCGAGGTAGTCACCATGATCGGAAACGAGATCATCGGTGAACCCGTAGTGCGGAAGCTCGACGCTTACGATGTTCTGGTTCGGCGGAACGAAGCGGTGCGGATACTCGATAAGGTTACTGGATTCCGAAATAAGAAGCAGATTGAGCCGAGTCTCGGTGATCAAGTGTCAGCTAGGAAACCTTTTGGATTAACGAACCAACGTGGCAAGCCGACGAAACAAGGGTTTAAAAAGCCCGTTTTGGTTTATGGAAATCAGCAGACGTCGTTCATGGAACGCTCCGCAATCACCAGCAATGTTGAATGGATTGATCAGTGGAAAGTGCTTTTGGTCAAGGCTCACGGCACAAGTGGACGAGATGACGTCACGATTTTGGGCGAGCCTGTTATCGCAGCTCCAGGCTCTGCTTGCACAGAAACCTATCTTGTAATTGGTGTATGCAAATCCGAGACTGAAGCTAGAAACCTCGCTGCGTATATGCGAACAAGATTTGTAAGATTCCTTGTTTCACTTCGAAAGATCACTCAAAACATTACGCGTGACTCTTACCGTTTCGTGCCTCTACTGCCTATGAATCGCATGTGGACCGATAAAGACTTATTTGAACGTTACGGAATCACATCGAAACAGATTGCATTTATTGAGTCCCTTATTGCCGAACGGCCCAGTGACGAGGTAGGCGATACTGGTGGGGAAGAGGATGAGTAAGACCATCGAAGAAATCCTAACGCCAAAGCCGGAGACCCGGCCACGCATCTACGCTTATTCTATTGCGGACAAGTCGCACGAAGGTCTGCTAAAGGTGGGGCAGACCACGCGCAACGCGAGACAGCGCGTTGCCGAACAGCTCAAGACCGCCAATATCAAGAACTTCACCATTGAGCTGGATGAGTCTGCTGAGCGCGAAGATGGCACGATCTTCACCGATCACGATATTCGAGCGACGCTTGTCAAAAAAGGTTTCGAGAACACTGACCTGGAGTGGGTGCACTGCACGCTCAAGGAAGTAAAGACCGTCATCACCGAGCTGCGTACCGGGAAGAAGTTCACTGGCACACACTCCGAGACGTTCACAATGCGTGCGGAGCAGTTCGCCGCCGTTAAGAAGACCCACGCTTACTTCCATTCCATATGGGAGGAAGACATGCACGCCGTCCCGCGTTTCTTGTGGAATGCGAAGATGCGCTTCGGAAAAACCTTTACCGCCTATCAGCTTGCTAAGAAACTCGGAGCCAAGCGTGTCCTCGTGCTCACCTTCAAACCCGCCGTTGAGGATGCGTGGCAGACCGATCTTGAATCTCATGTGGACTTCGACGGCTGGCAGTATCTTTCCCGAAATTCCGAGAGTGATCCTACGAAAGTCTCCTCTAAGAAACCGCTCGTCTATTTTGGTTCTTTCCAGGATTTGCTTGGTCGTGACGATGTAGGGAACATCAAGCCGAAGAATACGTGGCTCCATAAGGTGAAGTGGGACCTGGTCATCTTCGATGAATATCATTTCGGCGCATGGCGCGAAACAGCGAAAGAACTGTTTGAGGGCGAAGAAGAAGCAGTCGCCAAAAAAGAGGCGAAGCTCGAATATGCCTCGACATTGGAACATGTGAACGAAGATCTTAGCGAACTCTCAGTGCAGGAAACCGAGTTTCTGCCCATCACCACCCGGGCCTACCTTTATCTTTCCGGCACACCGTTCAAAGCGCTGGCCACCGGCGAGTTCATCGAGGAGCAGATCTTCAACTGGACCTACTCCGATGAACAGCGCGCGAAGGAAGAGTTTGCGCAGAAGAATCCTGGCAAGTGGAACCCCTACTGTGCGTTGCCACAGATGCGGCTGCTCACCTACCAGATGCCGGATGAACTGGTGTCCATCGCAAGCGCCGGAGAGTTTGACGAGTTCGACCTCAATGCTTTTTTCGAAGCCTCCGGCGAAAGAATAAAGGCGCAATTCAAGCACAAGAGCGACGTGCAGAAGTGGCTGGACATCATACGTGGCTCTTACGCTTCCAAAGCTATTGAGTATTTTAAGACAGGCTCCCGACCGCCATTCCCATATTCAGACGTGCGTCTGTTGCCGTATCTCCAACATTCTTTTTGGTTCCTGCCCAATGTAGCGGCCTGTCACGCGATGGCGAACCTGCTGGCCGAAAAGCAAAACGTTTTCTGGCACGACTACGATACGATCGTCGCCGCCGGTGCCACTGCGGGCATCGGTTTGGATGCGCTGCCGCCAGTACGGAAAGCCATCGGCAGCGGCTTCGACACCAAAACCATCACTCTTTCATGTGGTAAGCTCACCACAGGTATCACCGTGCCGCAATGGTCGTCGATCCTGATGCTTCGCAACCTGAAGTCGCCAGAGACTTACTTCCAATCAGCGTTTCGTGCGCAATCCCCGTGGTCCATAAAAAACCCCAACGGCGATGACCCAAACGAGGAGGAGATCCTAAAGCCGGTCTGTTTTGTTTTCGATTTCGCACCCACACGAGCGTTGCGGCAGCTCTCCGAATATGGGATCGGACTTTCACCCAGTGAATCGAATCCCGAGAACGCCGTCAAGGATCTTGTGTCGTACCTGCCAGTATTGGCCTACGACGGCGCGAATATGACACAGGTCGATGCAGGAGGTATACTCGACATCGCGATGGCCGGAACCTCAGCAACGTTACTCGCGCGCAAGTGGGAGAGCGCGCTATTGGTCAACGTGGACAACGACACTTTGCGCCGGATACTTGACACTCCTGAAGCGATGGCAGCAGTCGAGCGCATCGAGGGTTGGCGTGCGCTGGGCGACAATATCATTGAGACTATCATCAACAAGAGCGAGAAGGTCAAGGAACTCAAGAACAAGGGCAAGAATAGAAATCTGACGGAGAAGCAGAAGAAGCAGCTCACCGAGGAGGAGAAGGAGTTCAAGTCCAAGCGCAAACTCGTGCAAGAGAAGTTGATCAAGTTTGCCACCCGTATCCCGGCATTCATGTATCTAACCGATTATCGAGAGAACACACTGCAAGACGTGATCACCAAAATCGAAACAGGCCTGTTTCAGACTGTCACCGGACTGACGGTGAAGGACTTCCATTTGCTTGTGCGGCTCAAGGTGTTTAACACCGAACAGATGAACCAGGCCGTTTTTGCCTTCCGTCGTTACGAGGATGCATCCCTTTATTATACTGGAATTGAGAGCCATGAGGGTTTGACCCATTATGGTCTTTATGACACGGTAGTGGCGAAGGAGTGAGAACAGAGAATATAAATTTGTTAAAAGAATTTGTATTTGGCATGACTAAAGATGAAGAAATAAAGAATGTGCCAGGAATATGAATGATGGATTCTACTACAGTTCAAATCAGTCTTTTAATCGTTCAATGTCTAACATTGATAGCAATTATCATTTACGTTTGGAAGACTTGGGCAATGGCTGATGCAACACGGAAGTCTGTCGAAGCATCTGAGAAAGCGTTGAACGAAATGAAAGTGGCGAGGGAGGAGGAGAATCGACCCTACGTGATTATCTACTTCCAAACTGGCTTAGACGGAAGTAATGTCGAATTGGTTATCAAGAATATTGGAAAACTTCAAGCAAAAGATACCAGATTTGAATTTGATAGTGAATTAGACCAAGGTGATTGGAACAAAAGAGATCCAATTAGTAAGACACCAAAGTTTACAACCGGTATTCCACTTCTTCCACCAAATCTTGAGTTAAAGGAATTCTTTTCCAATTTCGTCAATCTCCAAAGTCTAACCCTTTCTTCTTATAAGGTAAAAGTTAGTTATAAGAATCCTTTGAATAATAAATTATATGTAGAGGATCAAGTTCTTGAATGGAAGTCATTAGAAGGAAAATTGGGAGCGGGAAATAAATGGTATGAAATTGCTGAACAGTTTAAAAAAGAATTATCGGAAATCAAATCAATGCTTGATGCTATAGTCCGTAAATAATTTTTCTTTGCATAATACAAATGCCTATCCCCACAATCCACACCATCATCTTCCGCAGTGACACGGGCGAGTTTGCTCTTGGTGGATAATGAGTTGAAGGTGCGTAGGATTGTGGGCAAAAGAAGTTTGCGGAAAAGATAGGGAGACGGTTAAAGACTTGACGAATACACCATACAATCCTTTAGTTAATATAAAGATGACAGAATAAAAGGCAACAGTATCATATAAGTGAAAAGTAAAAAGCAGAGAAGAGTCATTTAGACTCAGAATGAGAAAACATCACGAAGAGGAAAGGAGTCTTCACGATGGAACAAATTCTAGGAGTTATTACAGGGCATCTTCTTACACTCACCATTGTCTTCTTTGTCCTTTTGATCATTCTAGGGACATTATTCGCTCGCAAGAAAATTGGGTGGGCTCTCTTCGGTATAATAAAATCGATAGGATCGTTGATATATTGTCCATTCCTATACATTCAACAACGACTTTTAAGTTTGGCAGATTTTGCACAAAAGAAGGAAATTGCGGAGACAGATGGGAAGCAATATCTTCTCAATCGATTTATGATTTTCACCGAGGCTATCGTTGTTGTTGTCTCATTGGCGATTCTTGCAAGTGGTCTTATTATCTCTTGGGATGTTTTTGTGCCTCCTAAAGCACTCCGGGATCAAATCAAAGAATTAGAAACAAGAATTGATACCTGCGATGAAGCGTTGGCACTCGTTTCTCCACGAGTTGATCGGATAGAAAATCTCTGGACGGTTAAGAAAGATGAATATATCAAAATGTATAAAGCGCGTAGAGGAAAAGATGTTATCAAAGCAGAGAATGAGAAGAAAACGATAGAGATTCAATACATTGGTGATAATTTTCTTGAAAGAGTGAACAGGCTGCTTACACAACGTATGTATTATTTTACGAAAGATAATATTGAGCGGGTAAAAAGTGACGCGCAAAATTTCCTCTCCAGCGCTTCTGTGAATAATCAACAAAAGAATAAATTCTCTCGATATATCGACGATTGGTATATCATTAAGATGATAGAATTGGAAAACCAGAGATATTCTGAAGAAGACTATAAAAACACCATTTTTCCTGCTTATAGTAGCCTGAAAATTCAATCGAATAGTTTGACCGCTGAGCTTCAAAATTCAAAAGCGCAATTGGAATACCTACGACCGAGCGCGAGTTATCATTGGGGAAATTTTTTGTTTGGGTTATTATCAGCTCTTATTCTGTTTATTATTTCGGTTTGGGTCCTTGGACTCCTTATGGAAGCTATGGGCTTGGGTGTAGATGTAGCTATGAATGTGAGGGATTTGCGGAAACATTTTGAAAATCAATAAATGTATATCTTCTTCAGAAACATTGGGAAAGTTAATCACAATCAAATGAAAAAGATAATGCTACCCACGTCATCATTTTTACGGGGATGTGCTAAAGGATCAAAACTATGTGGCTCGCAACTACAATAGGATTCTATTCAGTCGGCGCACATCGGGATAAAAAAGGTGTCTGTATCGTAAGAGTGAGAACAAAACGGCAGACTATCGGTTCAGAGTGCATCTAAATCGGAAACAGATTGACTATTTGCTGACCTCTTTGATAGATGGAATCGACTATTCCGATTTCAAAAGCAAGGTAAAAAAGGACCCAGAGCAGCCGAAGAAGCTGGACCTGTATCATTCAATTTGGTCGTTGTTGAAAGAGTTTCAGGAGAAAGAAGCGAGGAAGTATTGAGCCGATGCGCCTCCCTACCTCATATACCATCATCTACAGCACCGACACAGGCGAATACCTGAGCAGGTTCCTGTTCTTCCTGCCGGCTCTACCGGCTTGGTCGAAGGATGTCAGAGAGGCGTTTTGTTTCAGATCGCACTCTGATGCGAAATCGAATGCCAGGATGATCTGTTGGACCGGTGTGGTGGGTAGAGTAACGGTCTGAAGTAAGATAATATCGCAACAGAGCAATAAATGCACGCTAAACAAAATCATCGATAGCTATGTTCATTCCCAAACGTGCCTACATCCATCCCAAATCAAAGCACAGCAAAAGGGCGAAAGAAATCCTCGCTCGAATCCATACACACGCACCAAAAGCCGAATTAATAAATCTTCCTGAGAGTGGATTTGACTATCCCGAAGGAATGGCTCCAAGGGACAAGTTCTATTTGATGAAGGAATCAGTCATCATATCAGAAAGAACGGTGCCTTTTATTAGGACGTTCTCCTCTCCGGGAAACATCGTTGAGAGACTTACAATAGTGTGTAATTTAACAAATGCGTGCTGTGCCAATTGTGAATATTGTTATCTTCAATTTGTAAAATGTTCCGAGCATTATATTTATACGGACCGGAATGTTTTGGAGAAAGAACTTGCCTCTTCCAGCTACTCACATTGGGCTATTCTCACAGTCTGGACGATGTATTCATTTGGGATAAAATCTCCGTTGATGAAACTCCCAGATAATTTTGTGGAAGTTGCAGATGGGATTCGAGAATACTTTGTAAAGCATCGAATAGTTTCTGACAGAGCGTCCATAGACTATATTTATGGAAAGCAGGCCAAGATATATGAAGACTTGAAAGCGGTTAATGTTCCTAAAGATGCCTTTAACTTATCCAGGGAGATTATAAAACAGTATTATGATAAAAATAAAGAATATCCTTTGGTGTTAACCAGTTCAGAATATGCCGATATCTTTGCTATTGATCATCTGACAGGCAACATAAGTTTTATGATGAAGATGCTGGAGAAATATCCTAAGTTACGCATGACAGCAAGAACAAAGTCCGCCTATGTAGATGAGATGATAAAATACGACGGCTTTGGACGCATTCGAATAAATATGGGTTTAAATACCGAGCACATCATAAAAGCGTATGAGCAAGGCACTTCAAGCTTGCAAGAGCGGATAGATGCGGCCCGAAGAATTCAACAGGCAAAGGGAATAGCTCTTAGTCTCGTAATCGAACCCATCATCACTTATGAAGGGTTTGAAGAGGACTATGTAAAGATGATAGAGTATGCAATGAAACAGCTTGATCCAACAAAAATTCACACCATCATAGTCGGTTCTGCTCGATATACGCCACAGTTGAGAAGTGCGATTCAAATGCATTTTCCTAAAACATCTTTGTTTGATGCATCACAAAATCTTCAAGATCCCGTCCCCGAAGATAAGCGTTTGAGATATCCAGTTGATTTCCGTGTCCATATTTATTCAAAGATACGCGACACATTCAAAATATATACCGCCGCTCCTTTTACTCTAGGGTCAGAAAATCCTGAGGTCTGGGAGAAACTTGGTATGGATCCTGTTGGTAAGATTGGCGATGCAGTTTATCAATATACCGGAAATCCTCACCCTGCTGCTCCAACAACGATTGAAACAGCAGAGAACAAAGAAAGTGAAAAGAAAATGGCATCAGGAGAATCATTCTCATTAGCATTCAGAATCGCCCGGCAATCTTTCTCAGATAATGACGAAGGAATCGACGAGCAAAAGTTTGAGATTACGGAAAAATCTATTGAGGCGATGATAGAAGATGAGTATGAAACAAGCGACGGCAAAAAGATTAAAGTGCATGAATATAATCATTGGAAAGAAGAAGCCGGCACTCGTATTCAAGAGATATTGAAAACACGAAAGGTGTGGGCTCCAGTTAAAATTGTTGGCACGCTTCAGCAGGTAGGTCATTATTATCCTATCAGGCTTGATGCTCAAGGAAATGATGACCCGAAGGAATGGACTGCGGTGAAGCTAAAGCTGAAGGATCTCGATGGCGAACCGGTACCGTGCATTCCTTTCCCACTTGAAGATTCATTCGTTGATATAGGGACATTTGTTCAAACACAACAACTGCTCACACTCTATGGCGCAATAGTCTCTGTTTCTTTAAAAAATAAATCTGCCTACAGAATGTATCTTCGATATATCTCAACTGAGGTCGACCCAGAAGATGTTATTACGAAAGAACCGATAAAAGATTACACAGACCATCCAGCTATAAAGTTTCATGATTACAGGGGAACAAATAGAATCATCGAATATGTAAAACAACAGCTTGTTACAGGTCTTGGCATAAAGGACCTGACTAAGTTGCCCCACCTTGACCTTGCGCTGGAATTTATGATTCTGCAATCTCTTTCACAAGGCAAAGAAACTTATTCTCATAAACTTCATTCTCTCGTTGTAGGACCTCCAGGTGTAGGAAAATCATATTTAACAAAAGCGGCACTAATATTGAATCCTCTGTCTGAAGAGATTTCTGCGAGCAATAAGAAAATTACAGCTGCCGGATTGATTGGCTCAGTTGTATCCATGGGGGGAAAGAGCAGTTCTGAAAATGGATTGCTCCCAAGGAATTCTATGGGATGCGTATGCATCCAGGACTTCCACGAAATACGAGGGAGATCCAGAGAAGAAATATTCGGAATATTTTCAAAAGTAATGGAAGATGGAGAGGTGGTCGACAGCACTTCTGCTAGGAGGACACATATTGCACAAACCTCTATCCATCTGGACCAAAATCGGTATAGTCAAATTGATAAAAAAGGGAAATACTCGCAATTCTCTGATATCAACATCCCTATACATATTATTTCCCGATTCGATTTTATTCTAGACATCCCAAAAGATGAACAACGACAAAAAGAATTAGCAAAAACAATCGCGCGAGGTGAGCACTCTGCTCTAAAGGGAAAACAATGGAAGAATGAATTGAAGACGATCATTGCCTTCCTGCGATCCAATTACAGGGATATGGAATATGCACCGGGGATTGATAAATATCGTGTTGAGAGATACGATAGACTAATGGATGATATTATCGATAAGTATGGATCAACGATTGACCTTAGCGATATGCATACAAGGCTGTCACGGTCTATCGATAAATATCTGAGGGCGATAACAACAGCGTACGCAACCGATGAAGTGACAAAAGAAATGGTGGATTATGCGTTCAGATTCATTGAGAAGAAAGTGGGGTTTTTAATTACCTTGGCAGCGAGATCAGAATCTGAGACCACCGCTGATGACAAATCACTTGAATTGGTTAAAAGCATATTTCAACAACTCACTCCTGCTATTATTTCCTTGGAAGCGCGCTGGTACAACACGGAAGACGTATTTGACCGGTATGTATCGGGAAAGGGAATTACCGTTTCGAAAAACAGAGATGCTGAAAAAACGAAACTCTCAAAACTTTTGAAGGAAAAATATAAGATAGGTGTAAAGGGGAAATACATAGCAAAAGAACGGGAAACAGTTCGCTGCTATCTTCTGAACAACGATCAATTGAAGCTATTCGGTTTGATAAGTGCTCCCCAGCAATCTGACGGGAAAAAGCAAGTGGAACCACGAAAAAAAGCGAAAATCAGGCCAAGCTTTATGAGAAGTAAGGGAAGTAAAAAAGCGTAAAGAATGAGATGCTGAATTCGTGTGTAAGGTGTAAGGGTCGCATTATCCCCTATATTTGCAGGGTGTTGTTGTGCCTTACGTCTTACACTTGAATTGTGTGCGATATTATTTGAAGATTCGCAAACGCAAGGACAGGGGCGGAAATATGCCGACACAAATTAAACTGAAAAAAGTAATTGTCTATTACGATGAAGGTGGTCATTATGGAATTGTCGTTTATGATGCTGATGAAGCGTTCGATACTCCGTATATGGCTGGAGAAGCAAAAACGCTAGTCCCGGATCAATCTGAGATTAAAACATCCCGGATTATTGAAGAACCAATGTTCAATAAGCTAGGCGATGTCAAAATAATGGCAGATGTTGGCCATAAAGGAGCATTAATAATTCGACTGAGACCGTTGCATCGACTTGCTAAAATTATTGTCGATCCTAATGATGTAATTGTTGACATATATTTTGACGAAGAAAGTCTCATCTACACATTCTACAATCCCACTCGGCTGGAGGCAATTACCGCTTCTATGAAGATGATGCCAGACGATGAAGGAATTTTAAAAAAACTGAAAGAAGCCCCGGAAGATTTGCAATGGAGACAATATTTTGTGCGTCGAGCAATGATTCGACCAGATTTTGTGTCAATCTCAGAGGTCTCCAATTCTAAGAGAGATAATCTCAATGCAGCCGAAGCCGCAGATCTATTAGGTGTCTCTGAAAAAACAATTCGGAATTGGACAAGTGAACAAAAAATTCCATTTCAAAAGGTAGGACGAAAGGTCGTTTACAGTAAGAAGCAACTTCTGCAAGCGCGTGAAGAGAGGAGCATTGGAAAGAGGCCTGCACGATTGAGGCGTAGAAGTTGACAGTTAACAGACAAAAGATTATTTTGTTGAAGACCATAACAAGTGGTTAGAAGTGTCCAAATAGTGTCCAAAATGTTTATCAGACGCGGGATATAGGGGGATATTGAGGGAAGTCGAGGATACAAAAAAACCATTAAACTCTCTGATTTCCTTTATATCTAACGAAAATGCTTTAGAAGAAATTTCACCCTTTGAGTCCCGCCCTCGGCACCAAAAGACCTTGATCATTCAGGGCACTTACCTGTATTCTTTGAATCAACAAAATCAATGAGGATGAACCTAACCCGACAAAGAAAAATTCCCATTTCGTTGTTTCGCTTTTCCTCCCGCGTATCAATGCATCAAGATCAGTTTCTTGGTAGCTGAGAACGAACCAGTATTGAGGCGATAGAAATAAATACCGCTCGCCATTCGTGAGGCATCCCACTGCACCGAATACATCCCCGCATGCTTCTTTTCATTCACCAATGTTGTTACCTCGCGTCCGAGCAGGTCGTAGACAACAAGTCTTACCAAACTTGTTACTGGTAGGTCATAATTGATCACTGTTGTCGGGTTGAATGGATTGGGATAATTCTGCAAAAGGTTATAATATTTTGGTAATCCTGAATGTTCCTCATCCCTGGGGGATGAATCAACTATAGGTCCTTCATGGAAGAAATCAATTGTTCGATAGACGACCGGTACTTGCGTTGCGGCACTTTCACCATCTACGGCGCAGCCAGCCGTGGTATCAGCAATATAAATGCAATGCGCCCTATAGGTGCTTCCATCGATGACAGTCAATTTTGGAGCAGCAGAGACAAATAACCCGCCATCACTGTTCGCCAATTTTTGCGCAGTCGACCAACTCGTACCGCCATTAATGGAAAAATTATACCAGAGATCATAGTGTGAAATTCCATTATATGCCACATCAAGCTTTCCATGAGTAATACGTGTTTGTGACCATATGACAAACACACAATTACTATTGGGATCTGCTGCAAGCGTTGGATATTGGTGTCCACAAGCATTACCGGAATAGCGATAGTATGAGCTATCGAAATCTGCAATATGCATATCTTCCGGACGGGAAATAAGCCTCCAGCCAGTTTGACCGGTCTTCCAGTACAGAGTCCCGAAGTAATTTGCCGTTGTGGATTCGTTGATCAGTTTTACAGCATACATTCCAACTGCGATGTGGAGACAGTTGTTGTGATCGACAAGTGCGTCGAGTGAACCGAAATTCTCAAAGAAAATATAGAGGGTATCGCTATCGATGACAATTTTATCACCATCATGTCCTAAGGTTGTCCATGTCCAGTGAGCACCCCCATCTGTTGAGGTGTAGTAGCCAATACAATCTGCGCTATCGGGATGAACCGAACCCACTGGCACGACGGCGCCAAAACCGGTGAGGCACGTTACAATAATGAGATTTCCATTCGGAGCAACCTGAATTTCATTATCAATATTACCCATAACAAATGGCGGAGTAATAATCATCGATTCGCTGGGATCAGTCCATGATGAGCCGTAATCTGTGCTCTTCTTGATGCAAATATTTAACCTGTTTGCGTCATCATAGGTCAAATAAATTGTTCCAGCGTTTGAATTATCAATCGTAATTGCTGGACCTGTTGACTCATCTGCTGCTCCAACGTTAGTTTTAATGAAATGTGCAGCACCCGAGCTACTATCGATGGCAAACCAGATTGGTGGACCTCCGCACAATGCTGCAACATTATCTGCATCACCACCCCAAAATACATCAACATTGCCCACACCGGAAGCTGAGATAAAATTCTGTTCTGGATATCCCGTAATAACCGTTCCAAGGGACCAATCGTAGTAACCATATTTCATTGTGCATTTATTCCTAGGAGGAATCAATGATAGATTTCGTTCCATCCATACCATGTGAACATTTGTTCCTGCATCGTTGACTACGATAGTACGGCGTGATCCGCTGTTCCATCCGTAGTCATAATCCGTAGTTCCAAGTATGAATCCTTCAGAAGGAGAAACAGTTGTATGTGCAATATTTGAATTTCTTGATTGTGGAAAGGAGCTATGATTTAGGTTTATTTCATTATTCATGTCATGCTCAACAAGAACTCTTGCTTTTTTCTCTCGTTGCACGCGTTGAGGATTAGTAGTCTTTACGACTGCTTGGAATGATTCAAATGTCTGTGCAAAAAGCATGCCCGGAAAACCAAACAAGAAAAGAAAGATAAATCGATTCATTGATTCTTTGAAATAATTATTGATATGAATAGATTACTTCCATAGCTCTTCATATAAAAAGAAATTCATTCACATGAATGAGTCCCCTCCTGTCTAGAATTCATATTGTACTTATGCAGCAATAATAGTAGGATATTTTATGAATAACAAGAAAAGAGAGGAATAAGAGCAATCGAGGCGGGGAATTGGGAGATTCTAAAGATTCAAATATATCAAGGTAATATTATATAGAATTCCAGTTAAATATTATAGGATCTATTGTGAATGACCGGAGCATAAAAACCTCATATCTCTTCTCTCTGTAATATTCAAGCTCAAATCCTTCACTCTTATGTTACTTCCCGGGAGTTCGAATGATGGAACGACAAATAATAATTTTGGAATATTCATCTCTAATACGTTGATATGAAAGTCGACTTTTTGTACGTTGATTTAGTAAAAGTACTAATTGTGGTATGAAACTATTGGAGTGTTCGGTATGAAATATCTTATCGTGGTAGGATTACTTTTTTTAGGGGGAAGTTCAACGATGGTCTCTGGTTCTAATACATGTTCTCTCCTCAAGGATACATCTCACACAATAGACCGCACTGTAAAGTTTGATCCCACCCGTGATGCATCAAAGGATATTCAAATTGCAATACACCTTGCCCAAGAATCTCACAAGCGAATACTCCTTGATGTCGGCGGAGAATGGTGCATCTGGTGTCACTGGCTTGACAGCCTCTTTATCCAAAATAAAGACCTTGAAGAATACCTTAACAAGTATTATGTTGTCGTGAAGATCAACGTCAGCAAGGAGAACGAGAATAAAGAATTTCTCTTATAATATCCGAAAGTGGCGGGATATCCGCATCTTTTTATATTGGAGGGAAATGGGAAACTGTTGCATTCACAAGACACAGGGGAACTCGAATATCCCGAGGGTTATCCGGTCAAAGGCCATGACAAGAAAAAGGTTTTCGCTTACCTGAGAAGGTGGGCGGGAAAATGATTCGCACGGAATGACCCCATCAAGAAAAAGAGACTTTGAAGCAGGTTATGAAAAGCATTGTAAAATCCTTCATGATCATCCTGCTGGGCGGCGGAGGACTTTTATTACGAGTCGACATAAACACACCATTGCAGGAGAACAAGTTTCATGACATCGGTTGCGCAGCACAAAATGGTTCAGCGCTTGAAGCAGGTTGTTATGAAAATGAAGCCGGATGATCGGCGGGCTTTCGAGATGATGGCAAAGCGGGACCGTGACGATGAGGATCTCGATGTTCTGACGATGGCAAAGCTTCAAGAACTGTATGCGAAGTCCTATCCGATGCACTCCAAAGAATCTCTCGAGGAAAAATGGAAAAGACTTACAGGGGATAAATAAACAAGGAACAATATGGAATATCGAATGCTTGGGAAAACGGGACTCAAGATCTCAGAAATCGGATATGGTGCGTGGGGAATCGGCGGAGCTCTTTGGCAAGGGGCGAAGGATAATGAATCGATCCGGGCACTTCATCGAGCGGTCGACCTGGGACTCAATTTTATCGATTCGGCATTAGTGTACGGAGATGGCCACTCCGAGAATCTTGTCGGAAGAGTCCTCCGGGAGAGAAAGGAGAAGCTTTTCGTTGCCTCGAAGATACCTCCGAAAAATGGAAAGTGGCCTGCAAGACCTGGCACATTGCTCCGTGAGGCTTTTCCGCACGATCATATAATAAAATCCACAGAAACGAGCTTGAAGAACCTCAAGGTTGATATCATCGATGTTCATCAATTCCATGTGTGGAATGATGATTGGACGGCAGACCATGAATGGCAGGATGCCATTGCCAAGTTGAAAGAACAGCAAAAGATCCGGTTCTTCGGTATTTCCATCAACGATCATCAGCCGGAGAATGCTTTGAAGGCTGCGGCCACGGGTTTAGTCGATTCGTTCCAGGTCATATATAATATCTTTGATCAGACTCCGGAGGAGGATCTCTTCCCGCTCTGTCAGAAATTGAATGTTGGTATAATTGCACGTGTTCCCCTGGATGAAGGAGGGCTGACAGGGAAGATGACCCGGGACACTACGTTCCCTCCTGGAGATTTCCGCATCCGCTATTTCCGGGATGACCGGAAACAGCAGGTGGTCGATCATGTTGAAAAGCTCAAGACTCTTCTCGGGAACGAAGCCTCGTCTATCCCTGAGCTGGCGCTGCGCTTTTGTCTGCATCATCCTGCAGTCTCGACTGTCATTCCAGGGATGCGCAGCATCACGAATGTCGAAATGAATTGCAGCTACTCTCATGAGAAGAAGCTGAGTGAAGAACTTGTTTCCGAATTGCGTCATCATACGTGGAATCGCAATTTTTATCTCTAAGCGCAGAATATGCCAAAAACTTGCTTTTTGTAAGAGAGCTCGATATATTCTCGCGAGACATCCGGAGCGTACGTGCTTCTTAGAATCTGAGAACAATGCCCGCAGTATCCACCATAACAGATGAGGTGAACGATGAGAATCTTTCCGGTCATATTTCTCGTGGTACTCATGTCCTGCAACTCAAAAGAACAGAAGGTCATAAAGGATACAACGGAAGATGCCGCTATGATTGAGCGTGAAATAGCGGAGTTCCATCAATCACTGAAACGTGCATTTAATGGGGCCGCGGTCAATACGGACAGTCTCATGGACCGATTCTTCGACAGCAATGTCTACTATGTCACCTATTGGGGCTTGACGGAACCTATCGATTCCACAAAGAAACGATTACATTCAGCGCTTCCCATGATAAAGGATTATGAAAATCGATTGGAAAGCGTGAATATTAAAGTCTACGGTGACGGGGCTTACGCGTTTTTCATCCTCCGTCAAACATACACACTGAATGGAATATCGATGGACGAATATCTTCCTACCACATTTATTCTGGAACGGCGGGGTGATCATTGGATGGTAGTCCATTCACATCGTTCTGCAGATTTTCCCACGATCCAGCATCTCCTGGATATTGCACGGCAGCGCTAGAGGACCGCTTAAAAGGTTTGAAATAGGCCGAAGATCCGAAAGTTGGTCAGAAACGAAAAAAGCCCCTCGGCAGACGTTGCCAGGGGCTTTTCAATGAAATCAGGAAGAGAGGGCTATAGTTCTTCTGATGCCGCGCGCTGAGACCGGCGAATCGCTTTCGCCATTTTCATACGTTTCTTGACCGAGGGTTTTGTAAAGAAAGCACGTTTCTTTACCTCTTTCAGAATGCCAGACCGTTCGTACTTTTTCTTAAAACGCCGTATAGCACGATCGATAGGCTCATTCTCACCAATGATGATGCCGACCAAGGAATCACCTCCTTCGCACAAGATAATAATTATGAGACAGTTTCGGTTTCCACCAGTTCTTCAGTTTCTAACGGAATACCTTCTAACAGCTTTCGTTCACCGAGTTTTTCGAAATTTACTACGATGGAATGAATTCCATTCGACATCTTCTCTTTTCGAACCACCCTCCCAGCATCATCCAATTCTGTATGGTAAATAAGTTCGCCAACAGAGAATGTTTTTTCTTTAGAATAGGGTATACATTGTTCGCGGTCAATGGCAACAACTTGGTTCTTTTTTGTCGGGGCAACCGGTGCGATAGTGAGCAGAGCGCTATGTTTACACCGGCAGCAACGATACCAGATTTTGGCCGGTTCAGTTGCATTCGTGTTTTCTGTCGGTTGAGTGCCGACAAATTCCATCTTTGATTCCCGACGGCAGTATGCACATTGGTGCATAATATATTTTGATTTTGTCATATGGATTTCCTGTTAACTCCTTGGGGACATCTTGAGGTTGGCTGATTCAGCACATTTTATCCAAGAGCAGGCCAACAAACATATATAAAGTACGCAAAATCGACGGGGAAGTCAAGCAAGACAAAGATTTTGACTTTCGCCCTTTTTTTACTATACTTTACACTTAAATAAATCATAATCGGTTTAAAGGCGGAATCTTTGGCAGCAGATCGACGGCATCATAAATCTAAGAAAAACCGGTACACCATGATCCTGGTTCCGGATGAAGATGCCACCAAAGCAAAGAATTTTCAGGTTGCTCCATGGCAATTGGTTGCAGGATTGATGCTTTTTGCAGCATTCGCAGTGGCGATCGTTCTTCTGACCATCATCTATACTCCAGTGGGTCTCGTGTTCCCTTTAACGAATCCTGAACTGGAAAACAGATACAGCAGGGAGCTCGTTTCACTCAACCAACGTATGACCGGTCTTATGGAACAACTGATGGATTTGCGAACGTATAATATCAAACTACGCCGAGCTCTTGGAGAAAATGTGGTTGTTACTGATTCTGGAGGCATTAAGACGGTATTGCCACAGACCGAAGCGGGAAGTTATCGTACAAGGCTCGACGAGTCGACAGGTTCAAAAATACTGCCGCGGATGGGTTCAGAACAACGGATGCTCGCTGCGCGTTCCGTAACGAGTGAAGCCCAGGTTCCGATTGGAATTTCGTTTCCGGCAATTATGCCCACTGAGGGTTATGTAACCCGGGGGTTTGAACCGGAGCATAATCATTATGGGTTGGATATTGCGGGAAAAACAGGGACTTTGATTGTTGCAGCCGCTGACGGGAATATCGTTTTTTCCGGCTGGACGTACGATGACGGGTATATCGTGATCCTCTCGCATACGAGCGGATTTATGACATTTTATAAACATAATCAAACGTTGTTAAAGTCTTTGGGTGCATTTGTTAGACGCGGTGATCCCATCGCTACGCTGGGCAACTCGGGGATAACGAGTTTAGGTCCTCATCTGCATTTTGAAGTGTGGAAGGATGGAGTACCGGTTGATCCATCTGCATATATGATAAATTTTTATCTCTAAAGGTGACATGTGGCAGCAAAACTTGATCCTGTAAAAGAAATGAACCTTATCGGTGCCGGAACAGTGCTGGAAGGGAAGATAAGGAGCCAGGGGAGTGTGCGTATTGATGGAAAGTTGATAGGCGAAGTCACAGCAAGCGAGTCGCTGGCGATTGGCGTGACCGGCGAGGTCGAAGGGAATATTACTGCAAAGAATGTAACCATCGGCGGGAAGGTGCGCGGGACGATCAATGCCTCAGAGAAAATTGTCTTTGAAGGAAAATCTGTCATTCGCGGCGATATTCGTGCCACACGTCTCATCATTGACGAAGGAACAATCTTTGATGGGAAAGTCTCTATGACGGAAAAAGCTCCGCTGTACGAAGTGAAGCACTAAATGGATCGTTCGGGAGAGGAAGAACACCGCATGGGTTCTGGAACTCCGGATCGTCGGCCTCAAAAAGAATATAAAAAGATCTCCGGCGTGTATCGAGATCTCGCACCATTTTTAACTTTGGGATTTCAACTTGCTGCGGCTGTGGTCGTTTTTCTTCTGATCGGTCATTGGGTTGATAATCGATTTGGGATTGCGCCCTTCGGAAAGTTGGTTGGTGCGGTGCTGGGGAGTATCGGCGGCTTTGTGAAGTTTTTCAAGACAGTAGCATCGTTGACATCTGATGAGAAACAATCAAAAGTGAGCGACAAGCGTGAAGATTGATTGGCGTTTTTTACGGTTAGTGACATTGTGTTTTGCAGGTGCTGCTGCGCTGACGTATTATCCGATTTCGGAGTTTGCAACGGCGACAGTGATCCGCAGTATCGTTGCCGGTGGCCTCATCAGTTTTCTCAATTTGTTCTTGGGATATCTCGCGATCGAATTCTCCTTTGAGCGATCACATACGACATTCCTCAAATACGTCCTGGGGGGAATGGTCGGTCGGTTGGTATGCATGTGGGGAATTCTCCTGGTTCTCATCCGTATTTATGGATTTCATTCGGCATCACTCATGTTGTCGCTGTTGTTTTTTTATGTGATGAATTTAATGCTGGAAATTTTCTATCTACAAAAGCGTATTTCGACAAAACAATAGGGACCTTATCGCTGATGTTTGAATCTTCATCGGCAGTAGATACTCTTCACTCGACGGCCCTTGCCCTTCGCGATACGGCAGCTGTTGCACACATCTCGGGCGCGCATGAGGGTGGATTCAATTTCATGCACTTGCTTGAGCATCTGAAGAATTCACAGAGCGTAGAATTTCCCTTTGGTCATGTTGCTCTCCCTCAATTTCCGCCTGTGCATCTTGGCGGCTTCACCATGGATCTTTCCATCACCAAGCATGTCTTTTTCCTGTTGCTCGGAGGTGTGCTGCTTCTGTTGACCGCCTTGTATACTGCGCGGTCATATAAAAAGAGTCTCGTACCGCGTGGTTTCGTGAACCTGATAGAAATGGTCATTATTTTTTTCCGGGATGAAGTGGTTATACCCAATATGGGTGTAGCTGGCCTTGCATATATGCCGTATGTGCTTACGACATTCTTTTATATTCTTATCATGAATTTAGCCGGTATACTTCCCTACGGTTCTACGGCAACCGGTAATATCATGGTAACTGCAGGTCTGGCGATCATCGCTTTTTTTATGATTCAGATTGCAGCCATCAACTCCCGGGGTCTCAAATATTACCTTGCGCATTTAACGGGAGGGGCACCATGGTTCCTCTGGCTGATCATGGTCCCGATCGAAATTCTTGGCCTCTTTACAAAACCATTTGCGTTGTGTATGCGGTTGTTCGCGAACATGACCGGCGGCCATATCGTCATTCTATCGTTTTTTGGGCTCATATTTATGTTCCGTTCATTTATCGTAGCACCGGTGCCGGTACTCTTTGTGGTGGGAATCTATTTGCTGGAACTCTTTGTTGCATTCCTTCAAGCATATGTTTTTACAATGCTGGCAACCCTGTTCATGGGGTTGGGTATGCAGAGTGAAGGTCACAAAGAAAATCATCATTAATGTAGAAAAAACTATTTCACTCATACGTTAAACCATTCTCAGGAGGAATACTCAATGGAAGCAAATGCAATGGCTTATCTTGCGGCAGGATTTGGATCAGGACTCGTTATTCTCGGAGCCTCATTTGGTATAGGCAAACTTGCCGCAGCAGCAATGGATGCAAGCGGGCGTCAACCCGAAGTTGCTGCACAAGTGCGCGTGTCGATGCTGATCGCTGCAGCTCTGATCGAAGGTGTAACATTCTTTGCGCTTGCGATCTGTATTCTTCTTGCACTCAAGTAAAGAAAAGGAACATCCATTTATGGAATTATTGTTCGACATCAATCCCGGACTCATCATCTGGACAATCGTCTCCTTCCTTGTGCTGCTGACGGTGCTGGGGAAATATGCCTGGAAGCCCATCCTGAAAATGCTCGGAGAACGTGAAGATCAAATTCGATCAGCTCTGGAGCAGGCGGAACGTGCCCGGACAGAAGCGGCAGAGATGATGAAACAAAACGAAAAGAATCTCGCGCGGGCAGAAGAGGAATATCAGAAAATGATCCGCGAAGGAAAGATACTCGCCGAGAAACTCAAGGACGAGATTGTTACGAAGGCGAAACAACAGGCCCAGCATGAATTGAAGCAGGCATCCGAAGAAATTCAACGGAGCGTGGATGCAGCAAAACTACAGCTGCGGTCAGAGATCGCTGACCTTGCTGTGCAAGCAGCAGGAAAAATTCTCGAAGAGACGCTGGATGAGAAAACGCAAAAGAAACTCGCCGATTCTGTCATTCACAAGCTTCCCAAGAACTGACGAATTATGAGCACTGTGAGAATAGCAAATCGTTATGCTGAAGCATTGATAACCGCTGCGGAGGAAATGCACATACTCAAGAAAGTCAGCGATGACCTCACTGGTATTCGACGAATCATTCATGAGTCGCGTGAGTTTCAGCTCTTTCTCAAAAGCCCGGTTGTGAAGGCGGGAAAAAAACAACAAGTGTTTCAAGCAACATTTCAAAAATCCGTTCAACCGTTAACTCTTGATTTCTTATCTCTCCTTGCGGAAAAAAGGAGGGAAGATACTCTTCCAAGTATTATCGAAGCGTTCTTCCGGTTGCAGGATGAGACATTGGGAATTGTGAATGTTCATGTAACCGCTGCGGTAGATTTATCTCGTCAACAGACCACACAGCTTGAGCAGCATTTTGAGGCGTACTCGAAGAAAAAAGTACGCATTGCGGCAACGATCGATGCCCATCTGGTGGGTGGATTTGTAGCCCGTATCGGAGATACCGTGTTCGACGGGAGTGTGAAGAGGCAGTTAGAGCTTTTGCGCCAGCGGTTTGCAGAAGAAGTCCCAGAACGGTGAAAGTGGCAATCGTTGAACGAATGTATTGCAGGACATCGTGTAGAAACAGTGATATCAGATAATAAAGGATTCCTATGGCAGAAGTAAGACCAGATGAAGTATCGTCCATATTGCGAAAACAACTCTCCGGGTTTGAAAAGGAAGTAGATATCTATGACGTTGGGACGGTACTCCAGATCGGCGATGGTATCGCACGTGTATACGGTCTCTCGAAAGTGATGGCAAGCGAGTTAGTAGAATTCCCTGGCAATGTCTTCGGTATGACACTCAACCTTGAAGAAGACAATGTCGGCTGCGTCATCTTTGGTGAGCCGACACATATTAAAGAGGGTGATACGGTAAAACGAACAGGGCGTGTCGCATCCATGCCGGTGGGTGAGCAAATGCTGGGCCGTGTTATGACACCGCTTGGACAGCCTCTCGATGGTAAAGGACCTATTAAAACCACACAGTTCCTTCCACTGGAACGCAAAGCGCTCGGTGTTATAGCGCGGAGTCCTGTGAAAGAGCCCTTACAGACAGGGCTCAAACCTGTTGATGGGATGATCCCTATCGGACGCGGGCAGCGGGAATTGATCATTGGTGACCGCCAGACCGGCAAGACAGCGATTGCCGTCGATACGATTATCAACCAGAAGCATACTCATTCTGAAAGGGCAAAAAAAGAAGGTGTCCAGCCGGTCTATTGCATTTATGTTGCTATCGGCCAGAAAGGATCAACGGTTGCGCAAGTCGTTGCGATGCTGGAAGAACATGGCGCCATGGATTTCACCACGGTGATTCACGCTTCCGCGAGCGATTCTGCACCGTTGCAGTTCATTGCTCCTTACGCCGGAGCCACGCTGGGAGAATTCTTCCGCGATTCCGGCCGTCATGCATTGGTGATCTATGATGACCTGTCCAAGCACGCACAAGCATACCGACAAATGTCGCTCCTCTTACGACGTCCACCGGGACGCGAGGCTTATCCTGGTGACGTCTTTTATCTGCACTCACGTCTCTTGGAGCGTGCGTCAAAACTGAATGATGACCTCGGCGGCGGGAGTCTGACTGCTCTTCCGATTATTGAAACACAGGCGGGCGATGTGTCGGCGTACATCCCGACCAATGTGATTTCTATTACCGATGGTCAGATCTATCTCGAACCGAGTCTGTTTAATGCCGGTGTTCGACCTGCAATCAATGTTGGGATTTCGGTATCGCGCGTTGGCGGGCATGCTCAAATTAAAGCTATGAAAAAAGTTGCAGGTCGGCTGCGCCTGGATCTTGCACAGTATCGTGAATTGGAAGCCTTCGCAAAATTCGGTTCTGATCTTGATAAGTCCACACAACAAGCCCTACGCCGCGGTTCGCGACTTGTCGAATTGCTGAAGCAAGGACAATATGTCCCGATGGCCGTTGAGAAACAAGTCGTCAGTATGTTTACGGGTACCAATGGATATTTGGATGAACTGCCGTTGGCCGAGGTGCAGCGCTTTGAACGGGAATTCCTTGAACTCATGGAACTGAAGTATGCAGATGTACTCCTGCTCATTTCTGAGACGAAAGATATTTCCAAGGATCTCGATACAAAGCTTCACAGCATTGCGAAAGAATTTGTTCAGAAATTCAAGGGAACGGGAAAGTAAGTCGTGGCAACTCTTCGCGAAATCAGACGCCGGATCAGCGGCGTGAAAAGCACACAGAAGATCACTAAAGCAATGAAAATGGTGGCTGCCGCAAAACTCCGCCGTGCTCAAGAGGCACTTGTCTCAACACGTCCCTATGCGCGAAAGATGAACGAGTTGCTCCAGCATCTCGTCACGAAGATCGATCCTTCTATCCATCCTTTGCTCAAAGAACGAGAGATCAAACGAGTTGTTGTCGTTGTGGTGTCCGGTGATCGCGGTATGTGCGGTGCTTTCAACAGCAATATCATGAAAGCTGCCATCGATCATATCCAAACATCCTATGCCCATCTCTTGAACAAACCAAATGCTGTTCGCATCGTTACGATAGGAAAGAAGGCAACAGACTTCTTTTCAAAGCAAAAATATACTCTCTACGCGAAACATACTGGTCTTTTCGGAAATCTCCATATAGGATCTGCTCGAACGATCGTCCAACAATTGGTGGACGATTATCTCAAGGGTGAATTTGATAAAGTAGAAGTGATCTATAATGAGTTTAAATCGGTCATTCAGCAGCGGATCGTTCGCGAACAACTGTTGCCGATTCCACCTGAGCATTTGACAAAGTCCAAAGACCTTCGTACACTTGCGCAAGTCGATTATATCTATGAACCTTCGAGCAGTGACATTATGAATGTTTTGCTGCCGAAGCACTTGAATTTCCAAATGTGGAGAGTATTGCTGGAATCCAGCACTTCGGAAGAAGGCGCCCGCATGACAGCGATGAGTAATGCCACAGAGAATGCAAAAGAACTCATCCATGATCTGACGCTGTCATATAATAAAGCACGGCAGGCAAGTATTACAAAGGAGTTGCTCGAGATCGTCAGTGGAGCAGAAGCGTTAAAGAAAGCAAGTTAACAGTGTTGTTCTCCATTTCTCAGAAGATGCTGGAAGGTCTCACTGTGAAGAAAATTTTAAGCGATCACTTCCACGGAGTCTAATCATGGCAGTCACACCACAACAACCAACAACACCGCGTCCCGCACCTGGTCAGCCGTCCCAGCCGGTACAACGGATCCCTCTGGAACAACTCGATGTTAGATCTCTCTCAAAAGATAAGATCCGCGAACTCTATCGGATGGGAAAATTACCTACCGCCGATCAAATCGTTGAAGAGATCTTGATGAGGGCCGTTCAAAGTAATGCGAACGATGTTCATTTCGAGCCTATTGAGGGAGAACTGCAAATTCGGCTTGGTCATGAAGGGGTTTTGAAACGTCTTGTCTCTCTCCCTCCTGATATGAATGAATCCATCGTGAGTGTTTTGAAAACAAAAGCAACACTCAATCAATTCGAAAAGAAAAAACCGCAAGAGGGGCGGTACTCAGCATCGTATAACAATGAGCCGTACGATTTTCGCGTGAGTATCATCCCTGTACTTGTGGGGGAACGCGGCCTGGTACGTGTACTCCATAAGAATATGACCATTTCGCGGATAGAGGAACTCGGTTTTAGCAAAGAAAATCTTGAACGGCTGAGGGCCTTGCTGCGCAGTCCGCGCGGATTGCTGTTAATTACTGGTCCCTCTGGGAGTGGCAAGTCGACCACAGTCTATGCATCAATGAATCACATCCAGACTCCGGAAAAATGCATCATTACTGTCGAAGATCCCGTTGAATACCGCTTATCATATGCCAGTCAGGTACATTTGCCGCCTGATAAATCATTTAACTTTATTGATGCATTGCGGGCAATTTTACGACAAAATCCTAATGTTATTATGATTGGTGAAATTCGTGATGCTGAGACTGGCATTGTAGCAGCTGAAGCCGCGTTAACGGGTAACCTTGTTCTCAGCACAATGCTCGCTGATGATGCAGTTGGGGCTATTCATCGTCTCTTCAACTTAGGTGTACCGGCCTACTGGCTTGCTTCGACTGTTGCAGGTATCGTTTATCAACTGCTCATTCGCAAGATCTGTCCCAATTGCAGGGAAGAATATCAATTGACACCCGATGAACTTGTGATCGTTGGTGCTTCTATGGAATCTTCAGATCTCAAGCTCTTCCGCGGTCGAGGATGCCAAAATTGCGGTGGAACAGGCTACAAAGGCCGTCTTGCCATTTGCGAAATCGTCACCATCAGTCCGACACTGAGGGATTTGATCTTTAGGAAAGAATCTATTCTCGCGATGCGAGCAGAAGCTGGTAACTATGGATTTCAGGCAATTCGGCAGGATGCGATCCGAAAAGCGTTAAATGGTGTAACCACCTTGCAGGAAGTCTCTCGCGTTCTCGGTTAATGAGTGTCAGGACATTCGGCACAGATCATTGTACCAAGCACGAAATTCCGCGAAATAACTTCTTGATTGCCTCCCCTTTTTTCGCTATTTTTGGTTAGTAAAGTCGTAGAAACTTCCGGCGCTCTCGGGTTTACTATTGCAGAGACGATGGAAGTTTTGTTGTTCTATTGGCTAGGGAAAGAGAATGTTCGAAAGCCTTACCCAGAAGTTAGAAACAGCATTTAAGAAACTTCGCGGGCAGGGGAAGATTACACCTCAGAATATTGAGGAATCCTTGCGCGAAGTGCGCCGCGCGCTGCTTGACGCGGATGTGAACTATAAGGTTGTTAAGCAGTTCATTGAAGATGTTCAACGGCGGGCTGTGGGGCAGGATGTCCTCACAAGCATAACGCCGGGCCAACTCATTATCAAGATTATTCATGATGAGATGGTGAAGTTGCTGGGTGAATCCAGGGCTGAAGTCGCTTCTGCGAATACTCCGCCGACAGTTATTCTTGTGGCGGGACTGCAGGGGTCGGGAAAAACCACATTTTCTGCAAAACTGGCAAACCTTCTCAAACAAAAGGGAAGGTTCCCGTTATTGGTGGCAGCGGATGTCCATCGTCCGGCGGCCATCGACCAGTTGGAAATGCTGGGAAAGCAGCTCGAGATTCCCGTGTACTCGGATCGAGGAGCGGGAGCTAAAAAAATTGCCGAAGATTCTGTTCACTTCGCGCGGAAAAATGTTCGAGATACGGTTATCATCGATACTGCCGGCCGTTTGCATGTCGATGAAGAAATGATGAAGGAAGTTGAAGCGGTTCGTGACATCACACAACCGCATGAAATCCTGTTCGTGGTCGACGCGATGACCGGTCAGGATGCCGTCAATACTGCACGGGCGTTTCATGAGCGTCTGAAGTTTGATGGCGTTGTTCTGACAAAACTTGATGGTGACAGCCGCGGCGGTGCAGCACTGTCCATTCGTGCAGTCGTTCAAAAACCGATAAAGTTCATTGGTATCGGCGAGAAGCTGGATGCGCTGGAACCGTTTTTTCCGGATCGCATCGCTTCGCGTATTCTGGGCATGGGAGATATTCTCACGCTTGTTGAAAAGGCCCAGGAGCACTTTGATGAAGCGAAAGCGGTCAAGCTCGAAGAAAAACTGAGGAAATCGCAATTCACATTCGAAGATTTTCTCGATCAACTCCGGGAGGTCAAGAAGATGGGATCGCTCGGCCAGGTTATGGGAATGATTCCCGGGATGAACCGGCTTCCAGCAGACACCGAGATAGATGAGAAAAATCTCGTACGCGTTGAAGCGATCATTCAATCGATGACGGCAGAGGAGAGAGTGCGTCCATCCCTTCTCAATGGAAACAGGCGCCGCCGCATTGCGATTGGAAGCGGTACAACGGTACAAGATGTTAACCGGTTGCTGAAACAATTTGAAGAGATGCAGAAGATGATGAAGCGATTTAGCAAGGGAAATATGCACCGGGCGATGCGGGGAATGCAGTTCCCTAAAAATTAGGAATTCAAAATAACGATATCGTAACAGATTCACGTTAAACACAGGAGTAAGAACAGTGGTTAAAATTCGAATGCGGAGAGAAGGCAAGAAGAAGCATCCTATCTATAAATTGGTTGCGACAGATTCCCGGGCTCCCCGCGACGGTGGATATCTTGAAGCCCTTGGTCAGTACGATCCTCACACCAATCCCATTACGTTACACCTGAAGGAGCCGCGTATTGAATACTGGCTTCGGAAAGGTGCACAGCCGACCGACACCGTACGTTCACTGCTTCGACGGAATGGATTCTGGCTGCACTGGACCTTGACTCGACAGGGGAAAGATGAAGCGGTCGTGAAGAGTGTGATGGAGCGCTGGCAAATGCTTCAAGATGAGAAACCAAAACGTGAAGCCGATCGGAAAGCACGTCGTGTGGAACGGAAGAAAAAAGCTGCTATGCCAGCAGAGGCTCCGGCACCTACACCGACCGTTGCGTAACACTGACAGTATTGCTGAGGGACCATGCGATGGTTCTTCCATCATCGGGATGTTGATGGATTGAGTTGTTTTTCACAATAGTTCAATAATCCACGGCTAGTGCGGCAGTACAGCACTAACAAGCTTTCCACAGAAAAGTTGGCTGTAGACTGGGATTGCACGGGTCCAAGAATCCAGGCAGAAGCCGGAACAGTCGAGATTCTTTGCGGGAGGTGGAACGATGAAGGAATTCCTGGAGTTCGTTGTAAAACATTTAGTGGATCATCCGGAAAGCGTTATCATCGAGCTGGAAGAGAAAGAAAACAAGCACATCTTCAAGCTCAAGGTAGCAGAAGGAGAGATCGGGAAAGTTATCGGCAGACGCGGGCAAACAGCAACTTCCCTGCGCGTTCTCTTGAAAGCCGTTGCTGCAAAAGAGGGGAAACGGGCGGTCTTGGATATCATTGGGTAACCTTCCCGCATGAAAAACAGGCGTTCTCCCGAGAGAGAGAAGATGTTGTGTATGGAACTGATTGCGATCGGAAGAATAGCCAAACCGATTGGAACACGGGGTGAAGTAAAAATTCTCCCCTTCACAGAAGACAAGCAGCGTTTTTCCGATCTGCAGTCTGTTTGGGTAGGAGAAAATGAAGTTGCAGCGGAACAGCGGGATATTGAGGTTGTTCGAATCGATGCAAAACAGGTGGTGCTGACTCTTCGCGGTGTGGACACCGTGGAGAAAGCAGATAAGTTTCGAGATCACTATGTGTTTGTTCCAAAAGCAAACATTGCACAGCTTCGAACCGGGAGCTACTTTGTTGACGATGTGATCGGATGTGAAGTTGTGACCGAAGAGCAGAACCATATTGGAAAAGTGATCGATCTGCTTTCGCTTCCGGCCCAGGATGTCTGGGTTATCCGGAATGGTGCAAAGGAAATTTTGATTCCGGCGGTTAAGGCAATTATACGACATGTCGATGTAGAGCAGAAACGCATCACGATTCATGCTCTGGAAGGGCTGCTTCATTGATGCGTATCGACATTGTTACAGGGCTGCCGAAACTGCTGGAAAGTCCGCTGCAGGAAAGCATCCTGAAACGGGCGCAAGAAAAGAAAGTTGTCGAGATCGTTGTCCATGATCTCCGTACCTATACGCACGATAAACACCATACCCTGGATGATACACCATATGGCGGTGGAGCAGGGATGGTGATGAAGCCGGAGCCGTTCTTTGAATGTGTGGAAACCTTGCGATCCCAGCGTCCCTACGATGATGTCGTTTTTTTAGCTGCAGATGGTGAAGTGTTGACTCAAAAGATCGCAACCGAGTTCTCACTGAAAACGAATCTGATAATGTTGTGCGGCCATTACAAAGGTATCGACCAGCGGGTTCGAGAAGTGCTGGTCACCCGTGAAATTTCCATCGGCAACTATGTTCTCACAGGGGGTGAATTGGCCGCGATTGTTGTCGTGGACGCCGTCGTACGGTTGATTCCCGGAGTACTGAATGATGGCGAGTCCGCTTTGACAGATTCGTTCCAGGATGGTCTGCTCGGCAGCCCGCAGTACACGCGTCCGTTGGATTTTCGCGGGATGAAAGTGCCGGAAGTGCTGCTTTCGGGTGATCATAAAGAGATCGATCGATGGCGCCAGGCTCAGCGCGAACGCAGAACGAAGAAGCTGCGCGGCAGTACGTTCGCTTCAGAGTAAAGAGATTTATTTTTTAAGCAAAATAATACACAGTACC
The DNA here is from genome assembly GCA_964651225.1 of uncultured Ignavibacteriaceae bacterium. GTDB lineage: Bacteria > Bacteroidota > Ignavibacteria > UBA10030 > UBA10030 > Fen-1298. The sequence goes on along the minus strand of CAZYYD010000004.1, from coordinate 16,638 downwards.
TCGATTGAGTGGAGTAAAAAAAACAATGGATAAGTTAAAACTTGTTGAGGCAACTCAACTGAAAACTGATAACCCCAAATTTAGATCCGGCGATATCGTCAACGTGCATGTGAAGGTCAAGGAAGGCGACAAAGAACGCATCCAGGAATTTCAGGGCATAGTCATCGGGCAGCGCGGGTCTGGAGTGAACGCGACCTTTACTGTCCGGAAGATCTCCGATGGTGTCGGTGTCGAGCGCATTTTTCCCCTGCATTCTCCTCGCATTGCAAAAATAGAAAAAGTGAAGGATGGCAGAGTTCGTCGGTCAAAGATCTATTATATCCGTGATCTTGCGACAAAGGCAGTTGCACAAAAAACCAATGCCTGATGAAATCTCGGCTGGCAGTGTCAGAGGCCCTGTACCTGAAGCCACTCCTGTTTGGATTGGAACGTGCAGACTCCCCATTTGAGTTAGCCTCCGATATTCCGGCCAAGAATGCTCTGAAACTCAGCGGGCGTTCAGAAGAAATTCGGAGCGCTTTTTTATCTCCGATTGACTATGCAAGACATGGCGGTGAATACTGCATTGTACCGCGTATCTGTGCTGCGTCCTCTCTGCGGTCCAACACCATCCAGCTTTACCTAAAATCGAATGTACGTAATATCGAACGAATTGCCGTCGATGTCCGATATACTTCGGAAATCATTCTTACAAAGATCATTCTGTCGGAAAAATACCGCAATCAGCCAGACCACGAAAATCTGCAGTTTATTCCGCTGATGCCGGACCTCGACGTCATGCTGGACAAAGCTGATGCCGCCTTGATCGTCAATGATGTGTCAGCGATTTATGACCGGCGAGAGTGCTACATGCTGGACCTTGTAGAAGAATGGAATGATTTAATCGATTTACCCTATATCCATGGGTTTTGGGTGGGACGTGAGGAAGAACTGGCTGAAGCGGAGGTAGCAGCATTATACGCAGCAAAGGCTGACGGTATCCTGTTTAAAACCCAGATAGTTCAAACTTTAGCACGCAAGTACAACCGGTCGTTCGATGAGATGACGGAATACTGTTCAATGTTTTCCTATGACTTCGGTGAGAAAGAAGAAGAGAGTCTCGCCGAGTTTATTCAATATGCATTTTTCCATGGCGTGATCGGTGATGTTCCGGAAATTCGGTTCTTCGATGTTGATCCGGCAGATTCTTCCCGGAACTAATGTTCGCACCTCTTTTCAGTTCCTTCTCTCATTCTCATTGAAATTCCATCTTTTTTCCTTACATTTGAACGAATAGGCATGCTCAAATCTCTTCTTATCCGAAATTATGCCCTCATCGAATTTGTGGAAATAGAATTCGAGAGCGGATTGAATATTCTGACCGGTGAAACCGGTGCGGGTAAATCGATTATTATCGATGCAATGAGTCTCATTCTCGGCGACCGGGCCAGTGCCGATGTTGTTCGGAAAGGGAGTGAGAAAACGACGGTAGAAGGAGTTTTCGGAATCGCCGGTAACCACAAGGTAAAAGCACTGCTTCAACAGCATGAGATTGAAGGGGAAGAAGATCTCATTTTAAGACGTGAAGCCTCTCTCAAAGGTCAATCGCGTTGTTTTGTCAATGACTCACCGGTCTCACTTGCAATACTCAAGGAGTTGGGCGATTATCTCGTCGATCTTCATGGTCAACATGAGCATCAATCATTGCTTCGGGCGGAGACGCATATTGGACTGCTTGATGAATTTGGCAGTCTGGAGGGTTTAACTGCGGAATACCGTATCTCCTATGACCGTCTTACATCTCTGTTTGCAGAGATTCGGTCGCTCTCGCGAAAAGAAAAAGAGCTGAGGGAAAAACACGACCTCTACGAATTCCAGATCAACGAAATTGATGCTGTTCATCCGCGGGTAGGTGAAGAAGGGAACCTGGAAAACGAACTGCGCATTCTGGAGAACTCGGAAAAGCTTTTTGACGCAACGTCACAGCTTTATCAATCGTTGTATGAAGGTGATCCCGGCCGACAGGGACCGGAGAATGGCGGCGGAGAATCGGTGTACGACCTGCTGGTCAAGGCGCGGAATCAACTGGAAGATCTTGCTGAGATTGACAATGCGTTTGAGGATTCGAAAAATGAATGTGCTTCTGCCGCGGCAATCATCGGCGAGCTAACAAAGTTTATTCAGACCTATAATTCGAAAATCGAATTCAATCCGGAACGGCTGGAACAGATCCGGGAGCGTCTTGGCCACATCACACTCCTCAAGAAGAAATACGGCGGTTCCCTCGATGCGGTAATCCGGCACCGCGAGAACATCGGTAAAGAGTTTGCGATGGCGGAGAACTTTGAGAATGAAGTCAAGAAACTGAAAGAACACATTAACTCTGAACGAAAACTCTGTTCTGCTGCTGCACAGCGGCTTTCAACGAAGCGGCGTGAACTCGTGGGAAAAATCAGCACTTCAGTTTGTACTGAATTGGCAAAGCTGGGCATTGCGAATGCTCAGTTCGACGTGAAGATTGAAAACCATGTCGTAGGAGCTGTGGACGGGGAAGCTGCAAGTGCATATGTTAGACTCGGGCGCGATTCGTATGAGGCAACACCCAGCGGGATTGATGTAGTAGAATTTCATCTCTCGACGAATATTGGCGAGGATCTCAAGCCCCTGGCCAAAGTTGCCTCCGGCGGTGAAATATCGCGCATTATGCTGGCGTTAAAAACAATCCTCGCAAAAGCGGACCGATTGCCTCTTCTTGTTTTCGATGAAATTGATGTTGGTATCAGCGGAAGAGTTGCTCAGGTCGTTGGAAAAAGTTTGAAAGGCCTTTCGCAGTTTCATCAGGTCATTGCAATAACACACCTGCCGCAGATTGCCGGTTTTGCTGATTATCATTTTTCCGTGGAGAAGAGTGAAACGAAGAATCGCACTTCTTCGACCATCCGAAAATTGACGGAAGAGGAACGAATTCGTGAGGTTGCCAGGCTTCTCAGCGGAGAAGAGATAACTGAGGCGAGCATGAACGGCGCTCGAGAATTAATCGGGATGAAATAAGGATAAGGGGAAAAAAGTTATAGGTTATCGGTTATAGGTACGAGAATGAGAAATTATTGAGGCTTTATGATATGGGGAAAAGCAATAGAGATTATCGTTCGTATCTATGAGCTGACATCTTTATTGCGTAAGAATGAAACTTATGGATTGAAGAGTCCATGACTGCGAGCAGGAGATTCTGTCCTATCAGACATTGCTGAAGGATGGTGGAGGAATAGTGAACCTGATTTCAAGAGGTTCTTAGAGACTGCGATTGGCTCAGCTTATGAACTTGAAACACAGTTGTCGATTGCTGAAAATGTAAATCTTATTTCATAAAATAATTAACCATCTTCTTCAATTGCTTTCTGAAGAAAAAAAAATAATAGCTTTGTTTCAAACGTAAAAGAAAGAAGTTGGAAGAAGATCAAGAACGTCGGATAAGGTCCAATACTTAAACCCTGATAAGCTATGGCTCTTCAAATCTATAACACACTTGCCCGTCAAAAAGAGGAATTTATCCCGCTTCATCAGGGATTCGTTGGGATGTATGTCTGCGGACCTACCGTCTACAGTCATTCGCATATCGGTCACGGGAAAAGCTATGTCTCTTTTGACATCATCCTCCGGTTTCTGCGGTATCTCGAATATAAGGTCCTGTATATTCAGAATATTACCGATGTCGGGCACCTCACCGATGATGCCGATGAAGGAGAAGATAAACTTGTCAAGCAGGCGCGGCTTGATCGAGTGCATCCCATGGAGATTGCCGAGTTGATGACGAAGAGTTATTTCGAAGATATGGATAAACTGGGGATCATTCGAGCCGATATCTCTCCACGGGCATCGGGGCATATCGTCGAACAAATTGAAATCATCAAGCGGCTTGTGGAAAGCGGTTATGCCTATGAAGTCGATGGTTCTGTATATTATGATGTTCAGAAATTCAAGAATTATGGGAAGCTTTCCGGACGGGTGCTGGAAGAATCCGTGGGAGGGATTCGTGTCGAATCACGCTCTGAGAAACGTCATCCGGCAGATTTTGCTCTTTGGAAAAAGGCAGAGGGGGGACACATCATGCGCTGGCCGAGTCCTTGGGGTGAAGGATTTCCCGGATGGCACATTGAATGTTCCGCTATGTCGATGAAATATCTCGGCGAGACGTTCGATATCCACGGTGGAGGCATGGATAACCAGTTCCCGCATCATGAATGTGAAATTGCACAAAGTGAAGCTGCCACAGGAAAGCTCTTTGTAAAATACTGGATTCACAATAATCTCGTGACCGTGGGTGGAAAGAAAATGTCCAAATCCCTAGGGAATTTTATAACCCTCAAGGATGCTTATAAAAAATATGATCCGCTTATTGTAAGGTTCTTCATCCTGCAAAGCCATTATCGAAGTACGCTGGATTTCAGTGATGAAGCCGTGGAAGCGGCAAAAGTAGGATATGAAAAACTCTTAAACACGCTCCGGAATCTCCGGCAAGAACTTCAGAAGGCTGAAAGTGAACAGAGGAATGCCGGAGTGAATTTCGATCTTACACTGCATAAAAAACGTTTTCTGGATGCGATGGAAGATGATTTCAATACACCTTTAGCGGTGGGCGTTCTCTTCGACGTCGTTCGTGAATTAAACCAGGCACTCAATTCGGAACAGAAATTGAATATTCATGCTCTCAAAGAGATTGAATTATTCTTTGATTCCATGGGAGGTGAAGTGCTGGGAGTATTGCCAGGCACGTTTACCCAACCTGTTGGTGATACAAGAAGAGAATCAGAACTTATGCAGTTGATTCTCCAGGTCCGGTCGGAAGTGAGAAAACAAAAACTCTGGACACTCTCTGATGTCATTCGCGATGGTTTAACAGCAGCTGGTTTTGTTATAGAAGATAAAAAAGAAGGCACCAGCTGGCGTAAGGCATAACATACACGATGACTGGATCAATAAAAATAATTAAGAATGGATTTATCTTCACGGGCGATAAGCAGAATCGAGCCGGCCAGATCGCACTGCTGATTCAGAATGGCAGGATCACCGATCTTGGGAAACCCTCTCAGGTTCTCAAAACGATGTACCCGTCTGCAGAAATTATCGATGCTGCGGGTAAAGTCCTTATTCCCGGGTTCATCGATGCACACCATACCGGTGAATCGTTCATCTTGCATTATCTGACCTCCGGACATCAGATGTCCCGATGGAATAAGAACCAGTCCATTCAGCGCGCATTTGACTATTTGCAGAAGGATGCCACATACGAAGAATTCCTGAGTCTCTATCGATTATCCTATTATGCCGCTTTGAAATCTGGTGTTACGACATTGGCAGAATACGGCATGGATAATCCCGAGCATTCATTGAAAGCAGCGTTTGAGTCCATGCAGCAGGTGAATGTGAGAGGATTCATCGGTTTGCATAATGGCGATCAGATGGAAGCGGCGCAGATGATGCGGGATAAATCTATCCGCTTTGCTCTCGGCATCGCAGATGAAGAGAATCTCACAACATACAATCTTCAATCCAGTCTTCGTTCTGCCCGTGAGCTTCAATGGCCTATTCTGTTACACCTGGGTCAAACCAGACGCGCGTTCGATATAGTAAAAAAGAATTTCAATAAATCTATTGCAAAACTCTACGAAGAGTATCGGGTGTTCGATTCTCCTGTACAGCTGCTTCATTTATCATGTTTTGAGGAGGGAGATGTCGAAATTCTTGGAAGGACGGGTGTTCCGATAGTCATCTCACCGTCCGCAATGCTCCAGAAGGGAGCGGATGTTCCTCCCTTCGATGAATTATTTAGAAATAAGATCTTGCTGGCATTGGGCAGCGATTGGGGAGTATCGCAGCCCTTAGAAAATATTCAGACCTATGCATCTATGCTCAAGACACTCAATATACCTGGGGAAAAGACCTACGAACTGCTTGCCCTTCACACAAAAAATGGAGCAAAAGCATTAGGACTCGACGATGAGATCGGAACGATAGAGTTTGGCAAGAAAGCTGATATCACCTTTTTGGACTTATCAGACTTTCGCATCCATGCGATTCTTGCAGATGAGAGTGCTGAAAAAGTTCTGAGTGTCGTTCTGCAGGAAGCAACATCACAGCATGTCAGTGATGTGATGATCAATGGGGAATTCTACGTCCGCGAGAAACATCTCCTGACATATTCAGAAGAGGATTTAGCACAAGAAGCACAAGTGCTCATGAAGAAATTTACATCGTTCGGAAGTCAAAAACCTTTAGCTGCACATCCCTCAGCCGCGATATTCCAGCTTTCGGGGCAGCACAATGCTGATACTGAGCTTTTAGAAAATGATTTACCTTTTGAGGAGGGTTTTAAAGTGGTACAGAAAGGCGAAGCACCTTCCATGCCCCCTGAGAAGAGAACTGAAACGAAGAAGGGGAAGGACCTTGAGCTGCCCAACAGTGTCCGTAAAGTATTTGGTGCGGATGATCTTTAAATTTATTCTTGAACGAGGAGACCCACTTGAAAACAATACATTCATCCCTCTTGATTATCATTCTGTGTATTTCTCTCTCAAGTGCCGTGCAGGCGCAGAGTTATGCAGGTGAGGGAGCAACGATAGAACCTATCGTTCTCGTTGATAAACCGACCGCAGGGCTTTTAAAGCGAGGATCGTACTCCGTTTCGTCGAACTTCTTTCAGAGCGGCGGGGTTCTTGTCGGATTGTCAGTAGGGATATTTGATCCGTTTACATTCGGTATCTCGTACGGCGGTACCTCTATTATCGGTCCGGATAAGATTCATATGAATCCTCTTCCCGGCATGAACGCCAAGCTTCGGCTGGTCGGCGAAGGAACCTTGATGCCTGCGCTTGCAATCGGTTTTGATTCACAAGGGAAGGAACCATATCTTAAGGCTGATACGTTGAGGCGGTACACCATTAAATCACCTGGCGTCTATGTTGCAGCCAGCAAGAATTTTGCATTGTTCGGCAATCTCAGTTTCCACGGAGGGATCAATAAATCATTGGAGTCGGAGGATGGCGATGAAGATATGGATCTCTATCTCGGCGTAGAAAAATCGATCGGCAGAGATATTTCTGTGATGTTCGAATATGACTTTGCAGCGAACGATAACCATGGCCATGCTCTTGGAAAGGGGAATGGATATCTCAACTTCGGATTCCGATGGTCATGGGGGAAGGGATTAACCGTTGGGTTTGACTTGAAAAACATATCGAAAAACCAGGAGAATGTAAACGTTGGAAACCGAACTCTCCAGATTGATTACCTCGGTTCATTTTAGTGTACTGGTTTGTGGACAGACACGGTTACTGCAGTAGACAAAGATATTATTTGCATCCAGAAGAAAAGCCTGGAGTTGGTCAAAACGAACCAAATTCGGGCTTTTTCTTTATTGTCTTTCTGGCAAGAAACTTGAGCACTTCTATAGTGTCAAATGAATGAGGTCAATTATGAAAACAACAAAAAGAATACTCGCACTTCTTCTTCCGCTTGGATTGATGGCATTTCTTCTCCAGGGGTGCTATACACAGGTTGCAACAATACACGAAGAAGAGTCGACCTACGATCAGGCAGAGCAACCCTCGACTTCTCAAGAAGAAGGATATGTTGAAGAGTCTGATCAGTGGCATCCTCATACCTATATCGGATTTAGTTATTACTATCCCTCATGGAGTTCTGCATGGGGATGGTACGGATGTTACTATCCTTCGTATTGGGATCCATGGTGGACCCCGTACATGTACCCCTATTTTGCGTACTACCCATATCACACAAATTATTGGTATCCTCATTATGCGTACGGATATTACTCAACACACTATGGTTATGCCTATACGATGCACACCACTCGTTCCTCCGGTTATCAGAGAACCGGTACGACGCGCCGAGACTATGGTGTTGTCAGGTCAACGGCGTCAGGAAGTGTCGGAACGGTGAATGACGGAAGGATGGGAACAAGCCGCAGAGATATCAATCTTCCTCAGGCAGGCACTGCCGGTACGCAGGGCAGAAACACGGCAACTGTCCGGTCAAGTCGCGGCAGTTCTTCGGAGCGGGGAGTTTCAACAAGCCGCAGATCGAGCGTGGATTACAGACCAAGTGTGCAGCAGCCGCGTCACAGAAGTGAAAGTCAACCGGCCGTGAGCAAGACAACCCGGCGCGGAGGTTCTTACCGGAGCAGGAGCGAGTCGAGTAGCGGATCATCGCGGCCAAGTCAGCCGGCACCAAGTTATTCACCTCCCGCACAGCGATCAAGTCCGCCGTCTAGTTCTCCGGCGCCAAGCAACGGCGGTGAACGCAGAAGCAGCGATGATTCCGGAAGACGGCGATAATACTAATGGAAAGAATGGAGTTACGAAGTATGAAAAAATCTCGAACATATTGCTCAGCAATACTCTTAGCGATCGGACTTCAGGCAGCTCAGGCGCAATATGCTGAAGATGTCTTACGATTCTCACAGTTCGGTTCTACAGTGGGAGCGCGTTCACAGGGGATGGGGAATACCGTCGTCGGAGTGGCGGACGATTATTCTGCACTGTTCGGAAACCCTGCCGGACTAACACAGCAAAAAAGCTACGAATTTTCCGCCGGGCTTTCTCGTCTCGGGTATAGTAACGATGTTACTTTTTTTGGTGACAAAATAAACGGTACGAATAATGCCATCAAACTGGACAATCTTGGCGTCGTCTACCCGATCCCCACAAAGCAAGGCGGCCTTACGTTTGCGTTTGGTTTCGGGAGAGTAGTAAATTTTACATCGATAGCGTCGTTTCAGGGATTTAATCCGACGAGTTCAATAATTCAATCGTTGATTCCGACAGATAATTTAAACACGCGATCTGATGCCGATTTCTTTAATCTCATCGATACGAATATTCCCTATCGGTTGGAAATTGCGGATAGAAATATTGATACAATCAGGCAAGTCGATAGCATGTATTCACGGCTGAATGGAAATATTCAGCAAGATGGCATCGTACGAGAAGGAGGCGGTATCAACAATTGGTCGTTTGGAGGTGCCATCGATATTGCTAAAAATTTATCTGTCGGTGTAACGTTAAATTTCGTTTCAGGCACATATACCTACGATCGCGAATTTACAGAAACCGATACCCGGAATCTCTATCAGGTCTTCCCTAATGACATTCAGTATTGGACTTTTACGAATACGATTAAGAGTGATTTAAGCGGGTTCAATGCTCTTTTCGGTCTGATGTATCGCAAGCCGGGAAAGTTCCGATTTGGAGCGACAGTACGCATTCCTACAACCTACGAGATTTCAGAGACATTTGGAGATGACGGATTCAGCATGTTCGATAATAATGAAACACGCAGTGCTTCCAATAACGGAGAAACTAAATATACAGTAGTAACTCCCTTAGTTCTCAGCGGTGGGGTATCAGTTCAACCTCTCGATTGGCTGCTCCTGGCAGGCGATGCTGAATATACCGACTGGACACAAATGGAATTCGATACGAATAATCCGGATTTATTACAAGAGAATCGTAACATTAAGAATTGGATGCGGGAAACATGGAATTTGCGAGGCGGAGTTGAAGTGACTTTATGGAAATTCGGAGTAAAACTACGAGCAGGAATGGAATATAAGCCGTCACCATGGAAAAACGATCCTGCCGAGTATGACCAGGTGAGTTATACTGGCGGATTAGGTCTTATGATCGATGAAAATACTACGATCAACGCATCGTATGCACTTGGAGCTTGGAAAACATTCCGTGTGAATTATTCTCTTCCCGGCGTCCCTTCTGCATCGCAAACGAGCGAATCGGTCGCGACGAATACCATCAACGTGACCTTTTCCCATCTGTTTTAGCAGAGTTGCAAGCGTTTTCAAGTTTGCTTACATTAGTCCGTCCAGCTGAAAGGCGGGACGGACTTTTCATTGTACACCACAAAGGAATCCTATGCGAGTGTCAAAAAAAGTGATCGCAGGAATCAGTATATCAATTGTCGTGTTCCTCATGGTGAGTGTGTCCATCGGATACTATTTAGTTACGCGTTCATTCGCGATCGTTTCAGGGACAGTGCATGTACAGGGACTGAAACAGGATGTCGCCATTCACCGGGATGAATATGGAGTCCCGCATATTTCTACGCAATCAGAGTACGATGCTTTTTTTGCAGTAGGATTTACTCATGCGCAGGATCGTTTGTGGCAAATGGAATTGACACGCCGGGTTGGGACCGGACGATTGTCTGAGGTATTAGGCGAACCGGCATTGAAGATCGACAAAATGTTCAGGACGCTTGGCCTTCCGTGGTATGCCAGGAGGCTCCGACAATCGCTTGATGATGATACTCGAAAAGCGCTACAGGCCTATGCCGATGGTGTGAACCAGTATCTTTCGACGCACGCCGGAAAATATCCTATCGAATTTGATATGCTGAATATCGCACCGGAACCATGGACCATTGAGCACTCACTCCTGGTGAGCCGCCTCATGGCGTGGGAGTTAAACTATTCACGCTGGGTAGATATGCTTCTTGCTGAACTGGTGCAGCGGTTCGGTGAAATTAAAGCTAAGGAAATCTTCCCGTATTGGCCTGAGAATGCTCCGCTTATTATTCCAAAAGAATTGAAGGGAAAAAACATCGCTGAAGATCTCCGGCCGCTGTTTGAGGCGGAAGGTGAGTACCGGTCGCTTCTAGGTCTGCGTGCTCTCGAATCCGGCAGTAATGCATGGGCGGTTTCGGGAGCAAGATCTGTGACAGGCAAACCCATTCTTGCTAACGATCCTCATTTATTGTTAATGTCTCCTGCGCGATGGTATGAGCTTCATATAGTGACCCCGACATTCGATGTTGCCGGTATGTCCATTCCGGGTGTCCCCTTTGTGATCTTGGGGAGGAACCAGCGAATTGCCTGGGGTGTCACGAATGCAATGATGGATGATAACGATTACTATATCGAACGGGTGGATTCGCTCCAGCATCCCACCCGTTATCAACTAAACGGTGCATGGTATCCTATCACGGAAGAGATTGATACCATTGTCGTCAAAGGGGCTCTGCCGGTCGCATTGTCCGTCTATCGCACACATCGCGGTCCCATTGTGAATATGATGGAGCCAACAGCAGCCTCCAGTACTTCTCTTATTTCCATGCGGTGGGTGGGACATGAATTATCAAATGAGGCTAGGGCTTTTTATGGGATCAATAAAGCTCGCAATTGGCAGGAATTTGAAAATGCACTGAAGCTTTTCTCAGTCCCGGCGCAGAATTTTGTCTATGCCGATGTGGACGGCAACATCGGGTATCGGACAGGCGGCAAACTTCCGATACGAACTATAAAAGGAGCCACACTTCCATTCCCGGGCTGGACAGACGAGTATGACTGGAAAGGATTTGTTCCCTTTGATCAAATGCCACATGTATTGAATCCACCGGAAGGATTTGTGGCTTCAGCGAACAATAAGATCGTCGACGACTCCTATCCGTATCATATCTCGAACCATTGGGAATCTCCCTGGCGGTCAATTCGCATCAGCCAAGTACTGCGCGAACAGGAAAAGTTTACGATGGAAGAGATGCAGCGCCTGGAACTCGATCTTTTCTCAACTCATGCGCGTGAAGTTGTTCCGCTCATACTCCATGCCTATGATAGTGTGACCGTGACAGAACCCAATGTGAAGACAATGCTGGAATATTTCCGTAACTGGAATTATGAGATGCGCAAAGAGGATGTCAGCACATCCCTTTTCCAGGCGACGATCACCAAGATGATCTATAATACCTTTCACGATAAGATGGGGGACCGGTTATTCGGACTTTACGATACGTTGGCAAGTACACCATTATCAGCCTTGTCGAACTTGCTGAGAAATCCCCATTCCGAATGGTTCGATGATATCCATACGCCTGCACGCGAGACACGGGATGAACTTATTCGCAAGAGTGTGAACGATGCACTGGCCGCATTAAAGGAGGAACTCGGAGGCGAGCTCAAGGAATGGCAGTGGGGGAGACTGCACACGGTGACGTTTGGCCACGTCTTTGGTGCAAACCGGATGCTCGCGAGAATTTTCAACATCGGTCCTTTTTCCATCGGAGGATCGCACTCGACAGTGAATGTTGGCCAATATTTCCTCACGCAACCCTATGCGAGTACTGTAGGGCCGTCGATGAGGCAGATCTTCAATCTTGCAGATATCAATGATACGCGGACTGTCCTTCCTCCAGGTCAATCCGGCCAGGTATTTTCAAAACATTACAAGGATCAGGTAATACTCTGGCTGAATGGTGGATATAAAACTCGTCCGATGCAAAAGACGTTAATTGAATCATCCTGCCGCGAGGTATTGGTACTCAAACCGCTCCCATGACGATTTCTTCGAAACTCCGTTCGCTGCTCCAACGAGTCAAATCTGTCTGCGTGCTGACGGGAGCCGGGATCTCTGCGGAGAGCGGTGTTGCGATATTCCGCGGTCCGGAAGGTCTCTGGTCAAAGTTGAAGCCGGAAGAACTTGCGAGCTTCGATGCCTTTATGCGCAATCCGGAATTGGTTTGGGAATGGTACAATTACAGAAAAAGCATTATTCAGGATGTAAAGCCCAATTCTGCACACGAATCCTTGGTGCGTCTGGAATCACTGGTTCAGGAGTTCACACTCGTGACGCAGAATGTCGATAATTTGCATATCCGGGCCGGGAGCAAACATGTGCTGGAACTCCATGGCAATATTGAGCGGAGTTACTGTATCGACTGCGGGACATTTGTAGATCATATCGAAGTTTCCGCCGAAAAAAAAGTGCCCCTGTGTTCTTCCTGTCAGGGAATGATTCGTCCGGATGTGGTCTGGTTTGGCGAGATGCTTCCGGAGGGTGTTTTCGAAGCTGCATCGGATGCGGCAAGCCGATGTGAATTATTCCTTTCTATTGGTACATCCGCAGTCGTCTATCCGGCAGCAAGTCTTCCAACGACAGCGCTTGAGCATGGCGCATATATTGTCGAAATTAATACGGAGCGTACGGAGATATCATACTATGTCCATGAATCGCTCCTCGGCAGGGCAGGAGAGATACTCCCGCCATTGGTGCAGATGATGGAAGAAAGATGAGGAGTGTTCTATGAGAGACAAGAAAACAGTGGCCAAAACAAAGATTATTTGCACAATCGGACCGGCATCGCAGAATATTGCTCGATTAGTAGAGTTGATACAGGCCGGCATGGATGTTGCGAGGTTGAATTTCTCGCATGGATCCTATGACGACCATTTGAAAGCTATGGGCAATATTCGAGAAGCAAGCGCACAGACGGGAGAGACAGTAGCAGTTGTACAGGATCTCTGTGGTCCAAAGATTCGCACCGGCAGATTGAAAGATTCGCAAATTGTTTTAAAAGAAGGGGAGAAGATCATTTTCACAACGAGCGACATTGTGGGAGACGAGAAGCGTGTGGCAACGACGTACCACGCACTGCCCCAGGATGTTAAACGCGGCGATACGATTTTATTGGATGATGGGAATCTTGCCGTTCAGGTTCTTGCAACAACGAAGACAGAGGTTGAATGCAAGGTGATCACGGGGGGTATACTCAAAGAACATAAAGGTATGAATCTTCCCGGTGTGAAGTTAAGCACGCCGTCATTGACGGAGAAGGACGTTGAAGACCTGAAGTTCGGCCTTACCAACGATGTCGATTATGTTGCCCTTTCATTTGTCCGGAGCGCAGAGGATCTTCGTCATTTGCGGTCAGTCATCAAGCAGCAAACTGCCAGAAGAGTGCCCATCATAGCAAAAATCGAGATGAAAGAAGCTATTGATGCAATCGATTCCATTATTGCTGAGTCGGATGCGGTGATGGTCGCACGCGGCGATCTTGGGGTTGAAATGATGCCTGAGGACGTTCCCATTCTCCAAAAAATGATTGTGACGAAATGTAATGAAGCGGGAGTTCCGGTCATCATTGCCACACAAATGCTCGAATCCATGATCGAGAATCCGCGCCCGACGCGTGCCGAGGCAAGTGATGTTGCCAATGCTGTACTGGATGGGGCAGATGCAGTGATGCTCAGTGCGGAGACTTCGATAGGGAAATATCCTGTCGAGACTGTGAGGACCATGGATCATATCATTTCCCGGGCTGAAACAAGGGGCCAGGACCACCTCGGGATTATGCATAGGAAGGACGCAGGACAGGAAGATGTGTACGACGCACTTGCACGCTCTGCATGTGTGCTGGCAGGACAGATTCACGCTGCAGCGATCATCCCTCTTACGCACTCCGGTGATGCCGCGATCCGGATCAGCAAGTACCGCCCGGAGGCACGGATCATTCCCGTGGCAGAAAATGAAAGGATTCTTCGCCGGATCAATCTCGTCTGGGGTCTGCGAGGAATCGTCGTCCTTGATCTGACGAACGATATCGATGCGGCCTTCCGCCGGATCATCGAGCAACTCAAACATGACGGCTCGGTTGAGCGTGGAGACTATGTCGTCTTTACTGCCGGCTTACCCTTGATGGCAATGGGGACAACGGACACCATTAAAGTGGAAATGGTGCAGTAGGAATATTCTGCCTCACTCTATCACCTCGTTCACCTCGTTCCCAAACTCTGTTTGGGAACGGAATGTCTGTAGTTGACTGGCTGTCAGTATTTTCTCATCCGGATGTTGCAGAGATTGGTTTTAAATCATGAATATTAGGAAATATTCTCAAATCCCTCTCATTGCAATGTTTGTGTTTGCATCGTTTCTAAATCTCAAATGCAAAGACGAGCCAACAAAACCGCCTCCTGCGCTCCCCGATCCCATCGTCACCTTAACCGCCGAGGATGCGAGCTGCACGGAAGTGTGGCTGAGACTTTCCGTTGCAAATGCAACCAACACGATAATAACGCTAACACGAGATACAACGATACTAGATACGCTCAGACTAACCACTTCCGACAGTACGATAGTTGACGAAGGATTGCTTCCTTCTCATACATACACGTACACCGCACAGATACTCAATACCTCATATTCATCTATTCTAATACAATCACGCACGATGGATACAACCAGTCACAACTTTTCGTGGCAAACTTACCAATTAGGTGATGGCAGCAGCGGCAGCACACTGTTTGATGTGGCTATAATAAACGATACGTTGGCGTATGCGGTGGGTGAGATTTATAAAGGTGGCTCCATATATAATGCAGCGAAATGGGATGGAACTGTGTGGACGCTAAAAAATATTAGTGTAGACTTTCGAGGCAGCACGATTTCTCCGCCTCTTGAAGGGCTATTCTTATTTTTTGCAACAGATATTTGGTTTGTTGGTAGTCTGCCAATTCATGGTGATGGGCAAAGTTGGATCATCTATGATTTACGTTCAATTGTTGGATTGGAAAATATATCATTGTCTAAGGCGTGGGGTACAATTTCGTCTTCAATGTATTTTGTAGGACGAGGTGGAAGCATCGCTCACTATAACGGCAGCAGTTGGACGAAGATTGAAAGTGGAACGGGAGTCGATATAAAAGATGTATGGGGAAGCGTCAATCCAAGGAATGGTAAAACAGAAATTAATGCCCTGGCTTCCTTTGGACCGTTTATACCACAAGGGCGAGAACTTATTTCTATCAGTGGAACGACTGCCGCACTTCTAGATGCAACTGGATTACCCAAAGATATGAATGGAATCTGGTTCCAGGCAGGCCGTTATTACTATGCTGTAGGTTCTGGAATCTACCGGAAGTCCCGAACAATGTCTGCAGGATCATGGGAATTACAACAAAACGGAGTAAGTAATAATTACCTTGAAGCGATACGTGGTAATGGCATAAACGATTTTATTTGTGCAGGTGATTATGGAGAACTACTTCATTTCAATGGAAATAGCTTTAAGAGTTATAGGTCTCAAACTGGAATATATACCGGAGTTTTCAGGTCTGTAGCGATGAAGGGGAATTTGATCATAGCGGTGGGGGATAGGTCAGGATTCGCATTGGTTGCTATGGGAAGAAGGTGAATCGTGATAACATTGAATGAAATCTGATTCGAAAGACCTATAACAGAGAAAATACATACCTAGAAAGGCATCGAAATCTTGGTATTAACTCACTATTCGTATAGGTGAGTGAAGATCGATCATCTGTAGGAAGTGGTGAAAATATATCGTATCCTGTATACAGAGAGATACCTCATTGGACTCGTACAACATTCCATAATCCCTTCCAGAAAGAAATTCACAATAACACCTCGAGAAAATCACCTGTATTGATATCTCATCAAACAACCGTCCACAACAACAGAGTACTTAAAGGAGAAACACCATGAAAATGTATGCAGGGAATCTGTCACACGATATTACGGAAGACGAATTGAAAAAGGAATTTGCAGCGTTTGGGGCAGTCGATTCCGTTACTCTTATTAAAGACAAATTTACCGGAACGGCGAAGGGATTCGGATTTGTTGAAATGTCGGTACGCTCTGAAGCAGAAGCGGCTATTGCCGGATTGAATGATAAAGAATTCAAAGGGCGTAAAATGGTGGTGAACGAAGCACGTCCGATGGCCGACCGAAAGTCGAACGATCGTGGACGCGGCGGCAATAGCGGTGGTGGAAACCGTTCTAAGTACTAGAAGCCATCTCAAAAATACCCTCGGAGGAGAATAAGGATACAACCGAGGTG
>CAZYYD010000003.1:0-127076 GCA_964651225.1 uncultured Ignavibacteriaceae bacterium | reverse complement strand
TATCTTAAACCATTGTAAAAAGTACAAGATTAATTATTTGGATCGGCACTAGATATTGTTCCTGCAATGGTGAATCACTTTACTCATGCGGACGATAAAGTCGTGCCAGCAACGCTGGAGGGGGAGCTGCATAAAAGCGAAAAACCACCTTTGTGAGGAGGTTTTATTGAGATGTGCCCGAAGGGGGACTTGAACCCCCAAGGCCTTGCGGCCACTAGCTCCTGAAGCTAGCGCGTCTGCCAATTTCGCCATCCGGGCAATTTATTGCTTATATCTCGATAGTTTTCTCTTCCTTTAACACGTTGTGAAGATTTTTGATAAATTCCTTTCCGCAACCTGACTTTAAATATACTTCTCTTTTTCCTAGCTTCCAGACGAGTCTTGAAAATCTCTCTATGTACTAAAACAAATGGACGGTATGGCTTTGTCGTTCGTTCTTTTCCACTATTATGCTGGGATATTCTCTTTTCTACGTTCGAAGTCAATCCAACATATATATAATTATACTGAACGCTTTGTATTGCATATACAAACCAGTTCATAGCTACAATTTTTGCTAGCGCGCCTGCCTGCCGGCTCGCCTCGCGAAGCGGGCAGGTCTGCCAATTTCGCCATCCGGGCAATTAAAAAATGATTTAAAGAACTCTATGATGAGAAGCTCGTCTGCTCCGCCAAAAAGACGGCGGACAGGCAATATCGCCATCCGTGCAATTCAGATTGCATGATGAATATACGAACATCGCTCTGAAGTTTCAACCGTTTTCCCTTTCTCGCAGAGAGGCCACCGAAAACCAGAGAAGGTGTTATGTCAATGGATTCCTGGAATTGCAACCACCTTCCTGATTTGTTCCTATACTTATTTATTCATTATAAGTGTCAGATTCCTCCCCAACCTTTTTGCGCATCTCGGAGTCTGATAAGTATTCAACGAGCTGAAGAGAGAGAAAAGTATATGCGTTTCCTGGGTTTGTTCGTATTCTTTTTTGCTATGGAGTGCGCGACTGTCTACGGGAACTCACCGGAGTTCATCAAACAAATTCACGCTATTCGCATGCAAGATCCGATTCGGCTCGATGGATTTCTTTCAGAACCTGTTTACCAGCGCCCTGGTGTGACTGCCTTCTATCAGCGTGATCCGAACCAGGGTGAGCCGGTTTCTGAACCGACCGAAGTGTGGGTTTCCTACGATGATGAAGCTTTGTATATCGGTGCTCGTATGAAAGATTCGCATCCGGATTCCATCCTTGCACGTCTCTCCCGCCGCGATAATGATGTGGGTGCGGATAGGTTTGCCGTGGGGATAGACTCCTACCACGATCATCGAAATGGCTATTATTTTATCATTTCAGCAGCAGGAACGCTGATGGATGGAATTCTCTATAATGATGATTGGGATGATGGAACTTGGGATGGCGTGTGGGAAGCGAAGCGGCAGATCCTTGCAGACGGCTGGTCTGTGGAAATGAGAATTCCATTTTCCCAATTGCGATTTGAAACAAAAGATCAGTATGTGTGGGGAGTCAACTTTGAACGAAGTATTGGAAGGGAAAAAGAACAATCATTCCTTGTCTATACTCCTCGTAATGAGAGCGGATTCGTTTCGCGGTTCTCCGACTTGGTTGGTATTGATCACATTCAACCGCCGGCACGATTCGAGCTGAGGCCGTACATTACTTCAAAAGAAGCTTTGATCAGGCATGAACAGGGAGATCCATTCAATTCCGGTTCTAAGTTCACACCTGATATGGGGGGGGATTTCAAGCTCGGTATTGGTACCAATCTCACGCTTGACGGTGCAATCAATCCGGATTTCGGGCAAGTTGAAGTTGATCCGGCAGTCGTAAACCTTAGTGATAATGAAACATACTACGATGAGAAGCGTCCGTTCTTTATCGAGGGGATGAATATCTTTTCATTTGGACAGGGAGGAGTGAACAGCTTCTGGAATTTCAACTGGTCCAATCCCACTCTTTTCTACAGCCGGCGCATCGGCCGTTCTCCGCAGCGGGGACTTCCGAGTAATGACTTCGCCGATGTGCCATCGGGTACACGTATTTTAGGCGCCGCAAAACTCTCCGGGAAAATGTTTGACGGCTGGAACGTGGGAGCAATTGAAGCGGTGACCAACAGGGAGTATGCCACTATCGATTTATCCGGTGTTCATCGGGATTGGGAAGTCGAGCCGTTGACATCCTACACGGTCGGACGCATTCAGCGTGATTTTCATGATGGACGTCAAGGGATCGGTCTCCTGACGACAGCAGCACACCGATTTTTCAAGGATGACGGCATGCGATCAGCAATGAATGAAGATGCCTTTCTAGGCGCGCTCGACGGGTGGACTGCGTTCGATGCAGAAAAGGAATACATGGTCTCGGGGTGGAGTGCATTTTCACATGTCACAGGAACCACCGATCGGATACTTGATCTTCAGCAAGGATGGCCCCACTATTTTGAACGTCCTGATGCAAGCCACATTTCTGTGGACAGCTCTGCAACTTCGTTCAATGGTTTTGCAGGGCGCTTTACGTTCAATAAACAAAAAGGAAGACTGATGCTGAACGCGGCCATTGGATTTATCAGTCCTGGTTTCGAACCGGGAGACCTAGGATTTCTTTCACGCACCGATATCGTCAATTATCATATTGCTACCGGATACAAGTGGAATGATCCTACGCCCTATTATCGTTCTATCAATATCTATGCTTCTTATTTTTCCACACTCGATTTTGGAGGAAATACCCTCTGGCGCGGGATATGGGGAAGTATGCAAACCCAGCTACCGAACTATCATACTATTGGTCTATCGTACGATTATGGATTTGAAAGCGTGAATAATCGCAGAACGAGAGGCGGCCCGCTGACACTCAACCTGCCATGTCAGGAATGGAGTATAAGTTACTATACCGACGGCCGCAATGATTACATCGGCGAGGTGTATTGTTATGTCTACAACAGTAAGGACGAATACTCTTACAATTTGAATTTAGCTTTTACGATGCGTCCTCTCTCCAGTCTTTCTGTTACGCTTGGCCCCGGTTATTCATGGGCAGATAATCCGGCGCAATGGGTCGGGATCTATGATGATCCCTACGCCGCCGCGACATTTGGAAAACGCTATGTCTTTGCCGAGTTACAGTACAAGGAACTTTCTGCTCAGATCCGTTTGAATTGGACTCTGAGTCCGACCTTAAGTTTTCAAATGTTTCTCCAGCCGTTGTTTTCCACAGGGAACTACCGAAATCTTAAAGAATTAACCCGTCCGCGGTCGTACGATTTTCACACCTTTGGAATGGATGGATCGGCGTTATCCGATTCGATGAGCGATGGAAGTCATTATTACTATGCCGATCCTGATGGCAGCGGTCCTGCGAATACAATAGAAATAGAAGATCCGAACTTCAGTAAGGTCGAACTTCGAGCGAATGCTGTTCTGCGGTGGGAGTATATGCCGGGTTCAACATTGTATCTTGTATGGACGCAGAGCCGTTCCGATTATGACGGGGCAGGAGATTTCGGTTTGAGCCGTTCGCTCAACCGGCTTTCGGTTGCACAGCCGGACAATATCTTCATGCTGAAACTCACCTATTGGCTGGGAAAGTAATCTGCCCGTTGTGACCTTGTCAAAGTTCTTTCGGATGAATCAGAGGCAACTTTGACAAGGTTTTCTCTCCCTTACTTCTTGTATTCTTTCAATGCTCGTTCTGTTGCGTTGAGCATGGCCTCAGCTCCAACAGGAGAACCGGTGGCATTTTTCATCCAGAGGTCCGGTGCAATGCTGCCTGATTTTACCATCCGCTCGACTTCGACCCCCACATTCGGTTTTCCTTTCAGATATTCTTCGATCTGGTGAGAGATCAAGTGTCCGATTGCGTAATCCGGAAGATACAGGAAGGAGTGAATGATATGTGAATAGACAGCCAGCAGTACGACATCTTTTTTCTTGAAGACCGGCGCATAGTATGTATTCCAGACATCTTTTGCAATCTGCAGCACTGCCGCTTTCAGTTCTGCAGGAGTCGCAGCGGGATGATCGTACATCCAGTGCCAAATGCCCATATCAACCAGCGAGACTCCAGAGATCTCAAATGTCTGCCAGAAGACATTGAGTGCATCTAGTGCTTCGTTCTTTGCATCAGGGGAGGCCAGCCCGAGAATTTCAAGATCGCGCGTTTGGAACACGTAGGCGATCGCTTCGGTGAATGCCGTGTTCGGAACACCGCTAAGAAAATAATGATCGATGTCATTCAGGGAGAGGGTTTGTTCGACATTGTGACCCATTTCATGAACAGCGATATTGAACCCTTTGTAATCCATTCCCTCTTTACCGACACGCGTACGTAAGTGTGCTTTGGCGGATTTCATTCCAGCCCCAGCTGCGTGACCTGAGCCGCGGGCCGGATCGACGAGAATATTTTCGGCAAGATACGCGGCACGCGCTTTGCTGAAACCAAGTTTTATCAGCATATTCGGCATATCGGCAGCATAGGCATCTGCCGTTGGATATTTTTTCTTGACGATCTCATCGAGCTGTTCCTCTGAATATTTTCCTCTGGCTCGAAAACCATTATACCAGACGTCGTACGGTTCCAGCGGGCGTCCAAGGCGCTGTTCGATCAGCTTCGCTACTTTCGGAACCAATGGAGACTTCAGTACCGATTCCAGCATTGCCTTCACACGCACTTCCGGGATCTCGCGATTTTCGTCAAACTGACGGGCGATCAAGGTCGGGGCGGTAGGTGAATAGGGATCGACTTTCTTTGAAGCGAGGAATGCCTTCAATAATGTAGCATAGCGTGTATCCGGTTCTGCCGCATTTGTCAACTTAAGGCTGTTCTTTGCCGGTGCTTCAGAATCCTTCACTGCAGCAGGCTGCACCTCGTTAGTAAAAGGATTCCAGTCTACATTCGGATTATTCACAACCACCTCAGGAATGGTCTGTGTCACGATCCGGTTCATCACCTGCTGGATCATCTTCTGCTTCGCCATACCCTTTTCGGTATCGTTGTAATCTGCCTTCAATTCATCGCGCAGATTCCAGTGAGAGAGGAGACGCATTTTCGGCGGGAACAGGCGGTTTCCCTTTGCGTCAATGAGATGATGCATGTAGATATTGTAATCGGAAATATATTGATCGGTTATGGACACAGCTTCTGCGACAGCCTGGTTAACCTCCGCCGGGATACGCTTAGCGAAACGCTGCGCCAGCCGAACTTCCGCCCATTGCCGACGCGACCATTGTTCACCCTTCGTTAATCGTTCTTCCAACGTCGTCAAGGGGAAGTTGAGGAGAACAATAAACGCAAGTTTGTTCCGGAAAAAATCGTCCGTGATATGCGCACCGGGTGAATATGCCGCGAAGATTTCATCAAATGGATATATGGATCCAAGATCGAGCTCCGATTGCTGACGGAAGGCAAGCCCGATCTCATTCATATGGCCGTTGAGCTGTTCCAGGAGACTTTCGTATCGATTGAACATGATGTCGATCGTCTGTTGATCGCCGGCAAAATTTGTTCTGATAAAATCCTCGAATACGGCTGCGTCACCGTCATCAGCGCGCCAGCAATCGGCTGTTTGTTTTAA
This sequence comes from uncultured Ignavibacteriaceae bacterium, assembly GCA_964651225.1. Lineage (GTDB taxonomy): Bacteria > Bacteroidota > Ignavibacteria > UBA10030 > UBA10030 > Fen-1298. The sequence goes on along the minus strand of CAZYYD010000003.1, from coordinate 121,490 downwards.
CCCTTGCTGAAGGCGTGCCCGCTGAGATTCACCGTACTTTTCTACGAGTTCTTTTTCCAGCTTGATTTGCGAATCTTTCATCCATGTAAGCGGTGCAACCTGGGCGTTCATATGCGTTCCTATACTCAGTGTCAGGAAAAATGCAGCCAGAAGAAGAGTGAGACATCGACCAAATTTTGACATGGGAACCTCCTGAGATTTAATCTAAAGAAAGAGAATGATTTCATGGACAAAGTTTAAGCTTCCAACGGTTTACGCTCTTTCCGGAGCGTGTCAATGGTTTCGACGGCATGGCGCAGATGGGGAATGAAAATACTTCCGCCGACGATAAGTGCCACATTCAAGGCATCGAAGAGTTCCTCGTCCTTCCATCCGGCATCGATACATTGAATGAGATGGTAATCGATGCAGTCATTACAGCGAAGGACGGCAGACGCTACGAGGCCGAGTAATTCTTTTGTCTTCATATCCAGAGCGCCGTCTTTATACGCCATCGTATCAAGATTGAAAAAACGCTTAATACCCATGTGATCGATCTGGTTAATACGGTCATTCATCCTTGTGCGGTATTCGCGGAATTCTTCTAATGCTGTCGGCATGGGATTGCCTTTCACAATAACGATACATGAATAAAAAGTTTCTCTTTATATAAAACCTTTTTCTTGAAGATTGGCCATATAATCTCGGTCGTTGCCAAGGACATGGCTGAGATACCACTCGTGGAGAAACGACAGGATGTGCTTCTGGAGATATGGCTTGTTGTGCTCCAATTCCTCTGCGAGTCCTAGAAATGTCTTTTCATGAAAATCCTTCCTATCCCTTCCGGACGAAATGGGGCATCTCGAACGGAATGGGCAAACTGAGTTCGACAAATCCTGCAAGCCGACCGTTGGCATACCAGGGGGATTGATAAATGAGCTTCTTCATCCCGCGTTTTTCTATGGTATAGGAATTTGCCTTTTGTGTCCGAAGCATTTCCTCCACCTGTGAACGGGCTGGTTCCGGGTGGCAATCAAGCAGATTTGTGCCGAGGAGTTTTTCGCCGCCGTCATTCTTGAAACTGTCGATCGCCTTACCGTTCATCTCAAGAATGATACCGTTCTTATCGCAGACCGTTATGGCGGCAGGGAATGACGTCACCCATTCGTGTTTCAATATTCATTCCTTTGAATTTCGTTGCAGAAGTAATGTCTCCTGATCAATCCTCTGAGTCCCGTTAGTACGATTATGAAAAAGGGAATTAGCGCTTTCGTTGCAGTAAAATGTCTGCTGCATCGTTCTTTTGAATGTTGTCAAGGAATTTTTGGAATTCCAGATACAGATCCGGCGGAATCTCTTCCCCTTGAAGATGGTATTCCTTTGTTGCGACGACGAAAGTGCCCTGATCGGCAACGCTCCAATATGTCTTTCCAAAAGAAGATACAACAGAATCGCGACGAAATGAAGTCGGTGCATAACCATCGGGAACCTTAATCGAAAGAGTGACACAGATCCGTTCGCCAAATTGAAATCGGATAGGATAGGTGCGGCTGGGAGAGCGGAAATACTCGGCCAAATTTAAAGGCGCAATTGTTCCCGGCTGTATCCGTATCTGGTTTTCGTCGAAACGGGCGAAGGATGGGGCTTTGAAGGAATAGGATAATTTCAAAGGCCGTTGAAGCGGGGAGACGCCCGATATGCTAAAAGAGTCGAGAGCTGCACCCGAACATTGCTTCGCAAGTAAGATCTCAAGCCATTTCCTTTGATCATGGAGTGATGTGCGCATGAGATCGTTCTGTAACTCGGCGGCAGGATCACCCCATAACGTGGAACTCCCCGAAACGATCGCCATTCCAGACGTGTCGATGACCATGGACCATTCGATGGCGGTCATGTTGCTCTCAGAATTCATGCGGGGTGTCATATGAATCTCAGGTGCTCCTTCTTTGCCGACAACGAGAACGGGCAGTCCCTGATCGTACCACGGCAGCTGGCCAAAGGGACAGCTCTTCTCTGTTGCATCCATCCAGAGTGCGGCATTACCGGACGACGGGGCGAACGCAATAACGTGATCGAAGTGGAAAGGAGAAGGCAGGGAGGTGTCAGGTTTTCCATTGAACCATGAACTGATGAAGGCGGGGTAGAGTTCGATGCCGACTGCTTTTGCAAAAGCGCAAAGGAGTGTCGTCATGTCTTTACAATCCCCGTACCGATTCACAAAGATTTCTTCTGCATCATGCGGCTGATGTCCTCCAATTCCAATCTCGACGGCCATATAGCGGATATTGGCCTGCACCCACTCAAAGATCCGTCGGAGTTTTTCTTCATCGCTGGATGCACCTGAAGTGATCACGCCGGCAAGCGCATTGATCTGCCGACCGGGTTTCATGCGATCCGTCCACAGGCCGTGAAACCATCGTGCGACATCCTGCCACGACGTAAATCCAACAGGGGAGAATGCAATGCGGGTGAGGAGTTCTTTTCGGTTTGGCATAAAGAACTCGGTCTTCAGAGCCGGGATGTTCTTCATTTCCCAGACGTGTGTCGATCGGAATCCTGCGGGAACGTTCGTGATCTCCGGTGCGCTGACAGGTCCATAACTCTTCGAAATAACCGACCATTCGGAAGGGCGGACAAGGCTGAAACGAGAAGAAAGCGTAGGGATGGCTTCCTGAAAATTCCATGCGTGCCAGAGAGTCTGGTCATGAATCGTGAGCTGATAGCGATATTCGACGATGCATCCTTTCTCGACCGCCGGCATGGTGAATATTTTTGCCCTCTGATCGGAATAAAAGATAAAATTGGGATACAATGTCACATCGTAGATGACGGATGCATCAAGCGGAGTGACATGGCCGTCCGGCGAAATCGTCCGGGCTTCAATCAGGCTGACTTCGCTTCTGCCCGAATACGGTATAACAATGTTCGCATATTGTTCACCTCTCGTCGTGAGGATGCGGATGGTTCTGTGATGCTCGAATGTACTGACCGGCAGATCGCTCTGTGTGAATACTTCCATAGTCCCAGAATTCTCCAGCACAATGGCTGCGGCGTCGGGATACTCTTTTTCCGCCGGCAGCGCTGCAATCGATGCGCTTGTCCATTCACTCTTGCTCAGCATTGATGTCTGAGTGCACGAAGAGAAGAGGAGAACCAATGACAGAGAGAGGATTCCAAAGAGTGTCCCGGGAAAACGAACTACCATTTCATCGATTCCCGGAAGGTTACAATCTGCTGTGTGTGCGTTTCGCCATGCTTCGAATAGAGTCTTAAAAGATCATCGATCGTGACTTTGCCGTTCTCCAGATGAATGCCGGCCCGGCTCCAGGCATTTTCCGGAAGTGAGCGCAGGAAGAGGACCCAGCGCTCATTCACTCCTCGTATGATGGAGAGAGAAGAATCGACCCGCCCGGTTTTCCCGTCTGCCTGTGCCATCCAGAGATCCTGGTCGTACGGCTTCAGGATCGGCTTCTCTTCGGACGCGATCAGTTTCATACGGGTGAAGGCATTCATGTTGGCATCTGCAATGTGATGCACAAGCTGGCGAATGCTCCATTTCCCCGGACCTGTGGGCATGTCAAGTTGTTCGTTTGATAAATTGTGTACTGCTTTTTCAAGCAATACTGGAAGCTGTTCGATTTGTTCGATGAACACATCATGTTCTGACATAAAATGTACCCTTTCTTAATCATCAATAGTTATCACGTTTTCTGTCTCCGAAAAGCGACTACAAGACTATCTTTAAATGAAGGTCTCAAGTTCTTCATGAATGCATAAAAGATGTTCGTAGAATGATAGAAATTAATATATTCAGCATGGATGATTTCAAAATTGCAGCGTGCGCCATAATTGCGCAATTCGTTCATCGTGTATTCCCGATAGTGGCCTGGATTTTCTGTGAACAATCGAAAGCGTTCATACGGATTTTTGCCTTTGATGAGAAGAAGAAGTCTCTTCATGATCATTGCTGCATTTGGGGTTGTGATGAGAAGAATGCCGTTTTCTGCAAGAAGAGTACCGAGAAATGCCAACGAATACTCCGGTGCGATAGGAAGATGTTCAATAGTTTCTGCATAGACGATGAGGTCAAAACTTTGATGAACCTTCGGCCAGCGATTCGGGAAAGGAGAATGGTTTAAATCAAACGTAATATGCGGACGTTCGTTAGTTATCGTGGAAGTCTCTCGTTGACCTCCGTCATCACTCTGGATATCAAGGCCAAGTGTTGAAACATTTTCATACTTTTGCGCTAAAAGCTCCGTTAAGTATGATGGACCTACATCAAGCACCTGTGCTTGAGGATTTTGTACGAGCCGTTGGCAGATTTCAAATGTCTTATGAAACCGATTCCTATGGATTTTCTGATACCGCTGGGCCGCTTGATCTCCACATGTTTGCTGTTGTTCCGCCGTGCGGAGTTCGGCAAAGAGTGTTTTGACCATCTCTTTCTCTCTATCGCTCATAGGTTTGGATATGATATACTCGGAATAACATTGATGCAATTATTTTACAAGTCTGTTTGGATTTCTCACGGCTTATAGAGGCCGGATGCTTTTGCACCCATAAGACCCGCTTCTACAGAACGAGCATCTAATTTGGAAAAGTTCCGCAGAATGGAGGTTGGTACGATACGATACTTCCTTCCGGTTTCCAGTGCATCGCCGATGGTATCCATGACCTCGTCAATGGCAAGCCAATTCAGCTTGTCGAACCGTTGTAAATTCAATGGTGCAGAGTAGCCGACCATGGTTCTTTCTCCTTCGACATTAAAGTACGATTCGAAGTAGGACATGATCAACTCCCGCAAAGTTTTGTACACCGGTTCACGGTACCGCAGACCTACAAAATTTGATTTTGCGACCGCTCCCCAATACTTCTTCTGCCGGAAGACCGCCAGGATGTGGTCGTCATCGTGTTCATTAGGAACGATCTCTACCAGAAGCGGAGGATATCCGAGATTCCGCAATGCCGCCGCTCCAAACATAGCGCCGTCAAAACAATGTGCTTTCCGGTCTTTCAGGACATTCAGCGGACATCGGTATCGTTCTTCGTCGCTGTACTCCAGGCCATCAAGAAATTCCTGGATCTTTTTCGGTATGGTGAATGTCGCGAAGAGTTGAGCAAAAGGCTGTGTATTCATTCGTCTCTGAATTGATGATGGTGAAATGATGGAGTAAAAGTAACGCACACTTGAGAGAAAGGCAAATGATTTATCACGAAGGAGGATCACGAAGATACGCGAAGGAGGATCACGAAGGAACACGAAAGAGGATCACGAAGATACACGAAGGGGTGCCACGAAGGAACACAAAGGGATGTCACGAAGAAGCACGAAGGGATGTCACAAAGAATTGTCATGGTGAGACCGACATGAGCTTTTACCGCGACCACATTGTTTTATGGATGAGGAAAGATCAGAACAATCGATTCATGAGAATCGGGATAAGGAAGTATGCCCAGCACATTCCGGCGAGAGTGAGTCCAGCCAGTGCAATGACAGACCAGAAAGCCATCATCAATTCACCGTCGGTTTTTTTGGCGCTCTTCATAGCAAAATAGACTGCAAGGCCGCCCACAAGGAGGCCGATGGTGGAAAGAATTCCGAAAACCATGAGAAGTATATTGTCTGGCATAGCAACAGTAAGATATGGAAACGTTGCAGATGTTCCAAGCTTGTTCGGAGAATTTCAAAACAGAGGATTGACAAAGGGTTGGCGAGAATATCCGGTGTCGGCGTTATTACTTTCGCATGGCCAGAAACATACCGCCAAAGTATGGAATCAGCCACATCAGCCATACGAAGAGGCTGTATCTGTGGAATCTTTTTTTAGATTCTTCACTCCCTGTCCGGGTCACACTTGTCGCCCACGTTGCATGGACGAGCATAAGCCAGAGAGCAATCTGCCCGGTGAGAGTGTGCGGCTGCCGGAGGTCAAAAGGCCCTTCGGCCATTCGGTGCATGGCCCAAGTTCCGGACGCATCGAACAAAAAACCGGTCCAAAATGCGGCCACATGCCATGGTTTCAGATACCGGGCGATTCTTTCGGACCATACTCCGACCGAGTAAAAGATCAATGCGAGTGTGATTAAAACTGCCGAGACGATCAACTGCAATGGTTTCGCTCCCTTATATTTGACTGGTAAATCCGTTTGTTATCAGGCTGTTCCATCGGTACGGAAAACGAAGAGAGAGATCAAAGTTTCGATTGTTCCAGCCATCGCGTCCACTCTTTCGCTCTCCGAAACTTCTGCCCTGTTTCACGTTCAAGAATTGAGAGAGCCTTTTCTTTTTCCGCGGCTGTACCGATCCATAGCAACGCGGCGAGGTTGTCGATGATAATCGCCTTCTTGTACCTCTTGATATACTCCCATACTGCATCGGCCCGTACTGCGGGCGAAGCGCCGTTTTGAAACCAGACCTTGAATCCGATAGAGCCGGCCAGGAGACGCTCGTACTGCATCGATTGCGGGTCCGAGGAACTGCGGATCCTCTCTATGGAGCGCTTCCAGATGGCAAGAGTTTCGATGTCGTGTACCACATCCAGTTTCGTTGATGCACGCCAGGATTTGAGTTCGCTCAAGGCTGCGGCAACGGCCAGGGAATCACCCGGATTAATCTGTGTGTAATTTTTATCCGTGAAGTTGGATAAATACACGAACCAGAGCTTCAAGTAATACCGGCTGTATTCATTCGACGTATTACAGTACGCATCGATCTTCTTCAGGATCGCATTAACCAGATTCTCTGTGAAGATTCTCGAAATATGCGGTACTTGTATCGTCCTGGTATTGAAAAAGATCGTACCGTCAAAATGCGGGAGGAACGAATTTGCACCAACCGGAATATTAGTCCAGGAAGAATTATCCGCGGCGAACGATTTTCCAATCTTCCGAAATACATCGTCCAGCTGATCCGCAAGGGGAATAGAAACCTGTTCGAAGGTATAAATCCCACCCCGCTCCCGAAAATGTTCGGTGAGATAATGTGCAAGATAATATCCCTTACCGACAGATTTTTCTCCCCGCTTTTGCTGCTCACCAACCAGATAATGGGCGGAGCCGTAAAACAGGAGCGCTTTTGCCTCAGGCCGGCTGTCCAGGAGATGTATGATCTGGGATGATGAATATTCATCGCGCTCGCTGAAGAAATATCGATCCTTTCTCTCATTCGACCAATCGAGCGTATTGATTTTATTTTCAGGACCGATGAGATCGAAACTGACGGGGTGATCTTTGAGGAGAGTGCGGTTCAGCGTGTCTACCCGGAGCCAGAAATCGCGGAGGTCCGACAGGAATTCGATCGATGCAGCAGTGGTTTGATAGCCCATAAGGGATTCAGGTTCGAGCGCTTCTGCGATGTCTCCGGATTTGAAGTACCTTTTCAAAGCGTCTGCACGGAGAGAATCCATCTCGAGAACAAGGAAGAGCGTGCGGGGGAGCATAGATGAAGTATCTCCTTGATGCGCAGCCTCGCAAGCGGTTGCCCAGCTATTCAACACTTCGATAACAGTCTGTTGGTACAGACCAATCCCATGGCCGGCATCGGCAAGCATAACAATACGGTGTGACCGGAGTTTGTCAAGGACAAAGCTCGGATAATCCCACGTAACTCTTTCCTCGATCATTTTCTTAAGATCAGCTGTACGATCCGGTTGAGAAAGCAGCGTCCCTGACAGTAAAACAGATAGGGCAGCAATCAGACGGATGACACAACACTTCCTGGTATCCGACATATTGACCTTTCTTTTTGCTCTGACAAATCTGAATACATATGCCCGCGTTCCGTTTAGGTAAACAACCTTATTTATCCCGGCGTTTTCGATCGGGTCTCCGCTGCGCAGAATTTGGTGTTTGTTCTATGCCTCTGGCCGTCATCAACCTTGGGCAATGGTGCCAAACTTCAGTGAGAGGCTCTCATGGCTTCGAGCCGGGTTTGAGCAGCAGGGTCAGACTCGAAGTGCTTCAGAAGCTTCCGGCACGCATAATCAAGACAGAGAGCACAACTTGTGAGGTTCTTTTCGATTGCACACTTTCTAATTTCACATCTTGAACAACCGGAGAAGAGTCGGTTCGTTTGCGAACGGCAGCCATCACAGTCGGTAACATCCTGAGGAAGCAAGTCCATACCGTACTGTTGACTGCAGATGCGAGCGATTTCAAGCCTCATCGCTTTTTGTTTCGCTTGGTCTGGCTCCAAAGTTGCCAGATGAATTGGGCAACCATCACAGTCCAAACCGCAATATGCTAGAAAAGTATCCATCACCGGTTGCTGGCCGCTGCCTGTTACGCGCCTTTACCTGATATTAGTGATCTGGTCTTCTTGGCCTGCTTGCCTATCAGTTTTCTTATTTTCTCGTACGAAGGAGGGGGGCCTGTCCGTACCTCTTTGTGGTTGACGAACAGTGCGTCGGAGATTCCGGACCGCAGCAGCTCCGTTCGATCGAATGTGTCGACTTCGCGGTACACGGCCTTCTCTGCAAATTCCGGCTCAGCAGCAGCTCTTTTGGCCCGCTCAAATGCCATGTTCTGAGCCGGACACCAGCCGCTGCAAAAGGCGGTGACGGTTACCTTGCCCTGTTCAAGAGGAGGTTTGCCTTTTTGTCGAATCCATGCTGGAGGGACGGCATCAGGTGTGAAGGGCTTCCACAGGAGAACCTGGATACCCTGTCTGTCGGCACTTCGATAACCGTGCTTCTTGAACCAGGAGGCGCGCATAAACACGGGAATGAGAAGACCCCAGGCGGCGATGCCTTTGGCTCCGAGTTCCCGGGCATCAAATTCGGCAGCTTCAAGGAGCGCCTTGCCCATGCCCCGATGCTGGAAGTTTCCCCTTCCTTGTTTGTGGCCATGAACCCAGATGCAGTTGATAAAGAACAGACCGGACCCTTCAACGACGGAGTATTCGATGGGAACATACTGGATCATCCCGCCCACGGTACCTTGGTCGTCCAGCGCCAGCTTGACCCGAAGTCCTTTGTCTTTCATTCGGTGATACCAGACTTCCTTGTGGCGGCCAGCTTCCTTGATCTCGTCTGACCAATCTTCAAGGCAAACAAAATAGAGAGGCAGATGCTGTTCGTTCAGATCGACTATTCTCATGGTGAACCTCCGTCGTTAAGGCAAACTCAATGGAGCCGGCGTCTATCCAGAAGTGTAGATTCGGGACCGGCTTGATAATCCCAATGTATTTGATCGGTGCCCTCCTGCGCGGCGTTTGGCGTTTGTTATACACTGCTGCTGGCGGTTCTTTGTTCTCTCGCAGCTGTAAGGTAATTATGGATCGAGAAAGAAAGAGCAGTTTCGAGGAGGCCGAATAGAAAATAGCTGTATTGGAGAATGTGCCTGCCACCGATCATATTGACCTGAACGAAAATCCAGGTCATCAAGCCTATACCGAACACCGCACCAACATAGCCTGCAAAACGGTGCCTCCGGATGCTGAGTAATCCGGCGAAGAGCTGACCGACGCCATTCACCAGAAACAGAATGACTCCTGGAGCAAGAAAATCATGAAAAGGAGAATCCTTCAGTATATCAGGATGCATTTGGAGGAGTACATCCGAGGGATCGATGATCAAGAGGAGACCGCAGACCAGCGCCCCTACAGCAACGAAGATTTGGATGATAGTCTGTGAAATGAATACTAACTGTCTCATACAACAATCCTCATAATGGTTACCCTGTTGAAGTTCGGCCAGTTATGGCGGCTGCCGTATGCGAAAACAATGCCGTTCTATTTGACACAGAATAATTTTTCATGTTCTCTGAGGCAAACGTAATGAAGCAGGTGTTTATCCAAAAGTTGTTTTGCGATCATACCTATAAATGATTAGATCATTCTATAACGTTATATTTGCTTCAATTTTCAGCTATGTTCTTGAAGCGCTCCTTGAAAGATTGTCGGCTCGAACTCTCCATTGCAAGTCTCTTGAATAACTGTAACGTTGATAAAGCTAGAGTTGCTTGAGCATTTCCAATCCAAACCCATTTCTCTTTAAAGCCAGAGCGTTGTGACCTATTTAGTGTGTCTTCCAGATCCAATAATGCGTAGTAGACTCGCGCCACAGCTGAGACAAGATCAGAAGAAACTGAATACCGAACCAAAGAGCGAGCGGAATCAAATAAGGGAAGAATTCGGACACGAGAATCTAAGATGGATTGTTGCAAGCGCAAAAACCTTGCGATTCGAACTTCGTTTGCATGTGCCTCAGAGCTTCCTTCGGCTAGATATCGTTCTCCCTTCATGTCATCCAATGCCTCGGATCCAATCTGAATGTCCACATCACTTTCTTGGAGGGTTAAAAAGTGTTCAGATGTGGTTGATTCAAACTCACCAAAGGAGAAGAAGATATTGTCTCCTGAAGAGTGAATTGACCGAGGAAGGACAACCTGAAGCAACCTGTCAGTCTCAGTGAATAAGCGGGAAAGTAACATGTCTCGCGTTGGCTTCCATTCGCGTTGGGAGCGCTTTGCCAACAGGAAAGATGCAACGATCGCAACTATAAAAAGGTCAAGCAAAGAAATGTGAGCATTCCCAAGTATATTGCTAAGTGTATTTTTATCTGCATAGAATCCTGTCGCGAAACTGACTACAACCACAATAGTGCTGAGCGCCAGCCATATGACGAGGAAAAAACGTGTTTCGTACTGCATGGATACATGCTGCCAAGAAGAACGAAAAAACTTCAGCATCTTAGAAATGACACCCATAGTTATCACCTCAATTCATGTGGGAATGGTCTTCGGTTATATTGCCTGATTCCTTTTTTCCGATATGTAACAGTTCAAAGAGCATTGACTCTGCAAACATGACAATGCTGATTACCGTATGTGAAAACAATGCCGTTCCTTTTTCCACAATATAATTTTTCATGTTCTCTGAGGCAAACGAAGTGAAGCGAGCGTACCTGTTGCAGCGAAGTGGAGGAGGTGCTGCTCGTCTTATTCGATCTCGACGATCTTGCCGCCAACAAGCAGCAATCTCCTCTCTTCGATCATCGTCGGGGAGGACATCGGATCGCCTGGATCGTGGACCAGGAAAAAGATATCGAGCGTGTCGCCCATGACCCGCAGGGAATCGATGCGTTCGCGGTCACCGATTTCGTAGGAATCCGAGTGATAAGCAGTTCCGCGGCGATTGAGAAAGATATCCAGCGAGTTAAAACAACCGGTGCCGCCGGTATTGATGGAGAGTGAACCTATGGCATCTTTGTACCCATCGCCGTCCAGGTCAAGGTTGATAAAGCCGCCCAGGAATGAGATAGAAAGTCTCAGTGGATCTATGGAGTATTCGCCGTTGGAGAGTCTGACTGAGCCATAGTCCTGAGTGTTGATGAGGGCATTCCTCAACGAGTCGAGGGAGAGAGCAAGAGAATCGTTGGAAGCCGTTTGCCGCTCTGGAAATGTAAAAGACAAAACGGTTGGGTGTCGGTTTGCATCACCCGAGCCGGTTTTCCTGCATCCGATGGATAGAAGAAGAACAGAGAAACAGAGGACAAGTGTCGTACTAAGGGAAAAATTCATCCTTCGTCTTTCTGAGATGTGAGACGAAGAAGGTTGGCGAACTCTTTTCATAGTGTCGTTACAATATCTTCGCTCCTGCATTTATCAACGCGTGATTCTGCGTGACATCGAAAGTATTGATCTTTTTTCCATATTATACCATTTCATCATAAATCGCTCAATGTTGCAACCCGGAGTGGTGATGAGAAATGCGGTCTTCCTTAGGAGATTCGTTCTGTTCCGGCTCATGTCGCTTCATCAATTCACTTGCGGGTGCGAGGATAATGGCTGCTTTTCTTTGAGTAACTAGTGCATGACGTCCTTCTCGGTCTGAGAATGATTTCCTGGAATCACGACATAGTCACGATGTCTATATTGGCGTCTATGTTTATTGCTGCAGAGGGTTTTTAAAGGAATTATTATCTGGACACCCTGTCCAGATTCTTGAGAATCCAATGTTTTTCAAACTAACCACTTGGCAAGAAGTATCGCTATATGCTACCGCGCCTGTACGATGAATATCTGAAACACTGTCTATGCATAGAAGTTTGCAGAGTTTGCAAATCCGACTCTATTCTGCAAACTGTGCAAATTCTCTCCGATCATTGTCGTACGACAAATTCATTGAACAATCTATTTACGAGACGATATTTTCCTCTTTCCATTTTTAGAAGGAGGCCCTTTTCACTCAATCGTGCCACCACTGCCGCAAGTGTTCCCTTGCCGATGTGTACCTTCAGTTTTCGAGTCTGTTTTAATATGTCATCAAATGAGTAAACCTTGTAATCTGAGGACATCACATGGAGGGTTGCTCTCTCTTGCTCACTCGCCATAGAATAAAGGGGATCGAGAATGATTGGTCCGAGCTCATCAAGCGTTTGGGAGAGTGCACTGTCAAGCTGGTCACGCCCGACATTTCCCTTTATTTGATTTTCATATAAGTAGGAGCATAGTATCTGCATCTGGAACGGATGTCCTTCAGTATAATCAAAGACAGCTTCTTGCACTTCATGTGTAAAAATTACGCCTGAGCCATCGAGCGTTGCATCGATGATTCGCAAGGAATTCGTTTTCGAAAGCGGGTAGATTTTCAGAATGGGGACAAAATATCGGCCAATGGGATGATTCTTACGCAAGAAGTTTGACCACCCTTCTTCCGTGGCGGCTAGGACAAAAAGGTATCCTGTTTCTTTAATAATATCGTCATCGCTGAGAACGTTTTTTAGAACACCCAGCACCTCAGGGATGGCATCGTAATGCTGTACGTCATCGAGAAATACAACTAACGCATCTGTCTCTGACTTGAGTTCGTGCCACAGTTGAACGAGACCTTCAAGCAGCAGTTCCTGAGGATCCCCATCGAAACGTTTCTTTTCTCCGATCTCGATACCTCCTCCAATCACCGGCAACGTTACGCCGACTCCCTGCAGATATTTCGAGAAGCGTTTCATGCGATCGAATTTGATCGGTAAATTACGAGGAATGTGAGTGAGCAATTGGATTACTGGTCCAAGAAGATTGTCGGGTTTAAATTCGTGAACGCTTACGAAGGAAGTAATGACACGTCGGGCATGTGCAGCTTTTCGGAACTCCTTGAGAAGTGTTGTTTTTCCGGTTCCCCATCCGCCGACAACAACAAAGTGATCATAGTGTTTTGTTCTTGCTTTCTCAAGGTGCTTTTGAAAAATATCGAGTTCTTTCTCTCGTCCCAAGAACACTTTCGGTTCCTGTCCGGAACGAGGTGTAAATGGATTAGGACCTATTTTCGGTGTTGCCATTCTTTTCCCCTGCGCTAATTGAAGTCGTAGTTGCCTGCCTGCCGTGTTCTACCTTCTTGTCCATCATCTTTCACACTTTTTGTGCGCTTTATGCACCCCGTGTTTTTTTAACGGGGTGTCCGCCAGTTTTTAGGCGGATTGGTGGAGGAGGTTTCCTTTGTACTGATCACTTCACCTTCTCTGGTTTTTATTTACCTTTTTCCTTTAGATATAGGTTGTGTTAGGCTCAGTTGCAATGCATCACTGCCGCCGTGGCAATATGCTCTCCAAACAAAAACATGTAAGCTTACCTACCGAGTGCCATTCTTCGCATACACCAGGGAGAGGACATTGCTTGCAAAGCTCGGCCAATTCGTCCTTCGAAGTGTGAATCGTGCCTGCCGACTCGTGAACACGAAGAAGCTGTTTCAGATACTTACCAGCAACGAGACGGTGAAGTTCGTCCTTCTTTTCAAGGCCCAGCCATTCAAAGATACCTTTATCACCACGAGCAGAGTTACACGACTGACAAGCCAGAACTAGATTGTCGGCAGAGTCATCGCCGCCTCTATTGCGAGGTATCAAATGGTCCGTTGTGAGATTGTCAGTGGTTTTGCAGAAAACGCATTCCCTTGGAAGTTGCTGTTCGCGTTCCCATTCCCGAATGGTATCGGAGATCGTGATGGTGCCCGCGGCGAGCTTCTTGAACCTGTCTGTAATAAATCCCCGCTGGAGAGTTCCATAAGCTGAACGAGATATGAGCTTGGCATACTCGTAGAGGATCTCTTCGCGGATCGTTTTAACATAGGGTGGAGGCATAGCTTAACTGCATCTGTGGTCTACTGCCAATGAGCGACGACCTTAATCTTTTTAAAATGACGGAGCGACGTGTTAGCTGCCGTTCCATCATAAGGAATATTCCAGTCCAATGCTAATATCAAATCCCGAGAACTCGACCTTAATGTCATCCCTGTTTCCGCTGAAAGCCATGCCATTAGAATAGCGATAACGGGCTTGCGTAATCATGCAAAGTGATTGAGTCAATTGTGATATTAATCCAAGGGATGCATGAATTCCATAGCCATTCCCAGTACGTTTGAGAGTTTGATTGAAGAAATGGTCCCTCGCAACCACTTGGCTTATGAAGTATGACACTCCACCGCCAATAACTGGAGTAAAATATTGGTTGATTCTTAACGACTTGTATTCATAACCGACAGTTATTGGAATACCCTGGAATTTCCAATCGACGATCTCAACGGAATCGCTCGATGAAGCAGATGTCTGAATAAGTTCCGTACCAATATAGACCGAATGGTGCGAATTGATGTCGTAGTGAATTGATAAAGCATAGTACGGGTTGGGATTATTCTGGGAATAAAGTGGATAAGAAGAGTTCCCTTGCGATCCGAAGAACTTTGACCAATCAGATAGTGGGAGGTCTACAATCCCCGCTGCGACACGTATCGATATTGACTGAGCGAACCCGTTGGAAGAAAGTGCGATAAACCAAATGGCAAGAGATAGTATCGCTCGAACCGAACACTTGTTACATCTCATAGAACCTCCATGTTTCCATTTAGTTAGAATGGCAGCTAACGTTTAGGCAACACGTCGTTGCGAGCCGCCGATATCGATCTGATCATTCATTGCTTCGGCGGCGAGCAATGGAGCGCCTGTCCGCCGTGCTTCACCTTTTGGCGGAAGCACTTTACATCTAGCCAAACTCTGTTTCAACATCGCCTATCCAGTGTGCGAGCCCGCCTGCCGGCGGGCAGGCCTGCCTGACGGCAGACAGGCGCCGGTTTGCCGTTTGTTAGCCGCAGGCAAAGTTCTATTGATTTCGCGGTTTGCGGCACAGAACCTTCGTCATCTGAGCTAACTCTTCTTCCACCATTGGGCCAGACCGGAAGCAAGGATGAAAGCGACTCCCAAATGCTGGCACCATTGTTAGAGCGGGCCACAACACAAGGGATAGTGCAAGCATCGTCGGATTAGGCGAGATGACGAACTGTGCGTGAATATTGGCACCAACTGCCAGTCCAAATGATGCAATTGCTGCTGGTAAAGATGTATGAAGCGCCGTTGTACGAGCCGTGTTGTGAAACCTAAAGTGTTCGTACCAGATGTGAGCTAAGTATGCGACGAAACTGACTGCCCAGGCCGCGAGCCTCCAGAAACGCTGGATTTGAATTGATGGAGCATTCTTGCCAAGCTCGGCGAATCCAAAGCCAACGATGAGGTACAAACCTGCAACGAGCAGCATAAGTCTGAACCATTTTAGGTGAATCGTATCCATGCTTGTGGCCGAAGGATGCCTCGTTGAATGCAGAAAAAAGTGCCGCTACCAAGTGAACAGCGGTGCCGCAAAACGCACTATCAAAGGAATCTTCGCTTGCGCCTAACGTTTCAGGCACCACGCCGCGCCGTGTGCGCGATTGCGAATGATACGATTGAAAAAGCTATGAATGACGATTACCAATTTCTCGGCTCGCACACGGCGTGGAGCGAACACTTTTCATCACGCATAACTCTCGCTCCTTCTCGACCTATCCAAATGTGTGAGCGTCGTGGTGCCGTTTGTTATGCGCAGGCCAGTGGCCTTGGTGCTGCATTTGTCTACAGTAATTTCTTTTTCGTCATGATGAAAGCGGTGACGTAGCCAGCACACACACTGAGTATGCTTGCGAGAATGTCAAGCCAATCAAAAGTGTAATGCACCCTCGCCAGAATTCCCGGTCGAGGAATAAGCTGAACAAATTCGAGCCCGAGGGCAATTGCGGTTACGAATAAAGTGATTTGAACCAGTGTCAGGCGTGAAAGTTTGCCGGAACTCGATAAAATGAGGAACAACAAACCCGCGGGACCTAAGAGGCTTGGAGCGATGCCGACAAATATGGTTGTTGCCACGCTCAAATGTTCCCAACGGATTGCCTTGATGGGGATAATCAGGAGAAGGCAAATTGACCCCATCCACCAAAACAGCAATTTGACTTTTGGCGTACTAAAAGTAGTCTCCATGCCTAACTGTTTCCATTTATTGCGAAATGCGTACAACCCCAGAACACCAATAATGCCGAAAGGAAGGAAAACAAGCTCCATGCCCCATGTGCTGAGAGTTGTGAGGTTCTCCAATCCGTATGAGATGTGGATGAATCCGGCTATTGCATCTACAACAGTCTTGTAAGCAAATGAGAGGTAGAAGCATTTCCATTCTTGTTTCTGTACTGCGTATATGATAAGTACACATGATAATGCATGTATTGGGATAGTAATAACCCTCTCAATAATCGGAACAGGAATGCACCACAACGAATTGCCTGATGTTATGAACTTCAGAAACTCTGGCGGAAGTTTGTCGGGAATATAAATGACCACCACCATCATAAGCAAAGAGCCAACCCCTACGAGAAGAGCTTCTACAGCTCCGAATCCTACACCAAATCCAACTGATTGATTCCAATTCGCCTTTCGGATTTTCTGGATGTATGCAAATCCGAGTGTTGCCCCACACTCGAAGATTCCTGTCAACAGACCTATGTATATCCAAAGCACGGGTTCTGCAAAAGTGCGAGGCAAAACATTACGAACTTGGTTAATTATGGTTGGTGTTGGAATAGAAGCCCCTGCCTTGAGAGTCACTCCGACTATCCACGCGAGAGCACCCCAGAAAAAGAACGACCACAGAACGCCTGAGTACTTCTTCCAATACATCACCGCCGCTATTGCGACGACAATCATTCCAATTCCACTCAAAAGAAACAGAGGATTCACACTCACCTCGGGGTTAATTTTAGTTCGCCACTGGCCTGCGCATAACGTATGTCGGCTACACGCTGTTGTTTTGTGAACTATAAATGATTTTTTTCAATAGTGAACAAAACAATGGAGCGAATACAATACTACTACCATATCATAGAATGAGCGCCGTGTTGCCGACTGTTATGCGAGGTGGGCGAGAATGATCCACCAGTTTCCATTCAGTCAACGTCACCATCAATCTTCTCATAGTCTGTCTAACAACACAAGAATGTCAGTGCGAGTCAGTCCCGCCGTCTTTGCGGGAATGCAGCAAAAAAAACGGGAACAAAAAAAACTTTTTGGTGTTGAGCAAAGCATCTTCTTGTTCGTGTGTGACCACAAACTCATACTATGAAATGCATGGTCACTCACTTCCAACCGACGCTTTGCTCAATCCAAGAACCTCTATCCAATTCCCCCTTTTTTTGATGTCTGCTCGCTCGCCGTGGTGCACAGCACCACGACGTTCTTGTTCAACTGATTCTCTCTTCCTCTCGCACATCTTGCATAACTACTGCAATTCTGAACCATGTCGTATATCCATCAAAATTAGGTGGATAGATGACATAACTTGTCCCGTGCTTTTTGCGGGATGTCGTTTATTTTGTTTTTGTCTGTTGGAGTGAGTTATCTAAAATATTGACAATCTCCCCGCCCATGCATCCGTCAGTGCCTCCTTCTGATGCATGTTTGCCGATGGCAAAATGGTACTCAGTTTTCCATCTATTCGCAAGTAGTATGTCGAATGCTTTGAATTGAAGCTAGTCTAGCCAGTTCTTGGCAGGAAGGGGATTGTCAGCTGGAAGCTTCCGCTTAAGAACCGGCGGACATGCATGCGCCTTTGGCGCACACTCCCGACCTAAGGTGCTCGGGAGTGTAAGTTTGTTACTCCGCGAAGCGGAGATATTATTTGTATGCCTCCGGTTCTCGCAACATTTCTAAAGAAGCATCTCAAGTTCAAGTTCATCCCGCAGAGGTATTCCGTCTATGCCGAAGAGAGGGATCTCCGGTTTGAGCCGGCGTGATTGCTCCAGCGCATTGGGATAAATTGCTGTCAGCGAAAATCCCCGTTTCTGATAGAACCGTAAAGCGGGCGTATTGTCGTTTGTGGTAATCAGCCAGAGACGCTTGCATTGAGAGGAGATCGCAGCATGCTTCACAGCAGCTATGAGAGCAGAACCAATTCCCATCTGTTCAGCAAGACTGTTCAGGGTAACAATTTCGCACTCATTGTTGTGTACGTGGTAGGTAATCAATCCCAATCGTTTCTCCCCCTGGTGGGCGATAAAGCCGGGTAACTGGTCGGCAAGATGGATTTTACCCCGTGTCACGATTTTCGCAGAGTGCCAGAATTTCGTTAAAATGCTCTCCACCCATGGCTGGTCGCTTTTATTCAGTGTGCGAATCTCAAATGGGGTCATGGAAATTTTGATTTTAGATAGTAAATCCCTGCCGACGGAAAATGGTACTCAGTATTCCTTCTTTCTGCAAGGGGAAAGTCAAATGCTTTGAATAGAATTCAATCCTGCCTGTATCATGAGCCTTCTTGATCCATTCCCTGCGCAATTTGACAATCTGTTCAATCACTGATATATTGAAATCGCGGAACATCAAATTACATCCATCATTCTTATAAAAGACTTCTGGAGACAAGATGATCGTTCGAATATCTGGTTTTTCCCTCTTTATACTCATATGCACATTTCTATCATTCTCCCAGGATGTTAAGAACCATGCCGCAACGGATAACGGTACATGGCTTTTCCTCGACAGTACAGATATCCCGGTATTGAAACAGCATCTCAACCATGAATCGATGTTCAAAAAATATACCGATGGGTATAACCTTGAAATTCTGAAGGCGATCGACATCGTCCAGGCGCACGCGATGGATGGAGGGGGATATTTTACCGGTATCAAGGCGAAGCCCACAGAATCGCCTATTGGGTACGGATTAAAACTCTTCGATAAACCACTTCTCGATCCTCCCCGCACCACAAGCTACTGCAGCGGCTCAACATACGGTGTCTTTGTCGAGACAATGAATCTTTTATTCTCAGACGGCGGATCGAAGATCTCCGCCGATCGATTCGAGTCGCTCCGTATGCAGGAGCCGGATGGATCGCGCCGCGAGGATCAGATCAAATTCTGGGGAAAGTGGAACGATGACGGCTGGGGAACCCAGTATGCCCTGGTGCAGTATTCAGGGATGGGGGAGGAAGTTCCGCCCGAACGAGCTCGCCCCGGAGATTTTGCAAACATTTCCTGGACTACCGGAACCGGACACTCTGTCGTGTTCCTCGGCTGGTTCAAAAAAGAGAGTAAACTCGGAATGGTATACTGGTCAAGTCAGGGAAGTACAAACGGGTTTGGCGATGTGGTGTTGTGTCCCCTTACGAAAGTGAAGAGCGTAAAGATCGTTCGCCTCACACACCCGGAAAGAGTCTTCACATTTGATGTACAGCAAACCGTGAACCGCGACCTCCCGGGAGATACGGTCGACACGACAGCTCATTGAGGTTAACTTATGAGTGCCCGGGATCTCTCTCAGGTTCTTACGCGGCCTTAAAATGCCGGCTCGACGATCTTACCGATAAAGAGAACCGTTCCGGATTCATGTTCGCGAATGGCAAAGATAAACGGACGGTCAATCCGCATGAGTATCTCTTGTATGACGGTATTCCATATTTCCACACTGGTAACGGCTGCAGCAGTTGTCCCCTGCTCGTCCACTTCAACAAACGTCTTGTGCAGCACATTGGAAATTGACAAACCGCCGTTCTTATTGATCCGGGTAAAATCGGCCTGACCGGAAAATGCAATTGCCATTCCCATCGCCTTGAGCTCATCATTGAGAGATCTCTTATACTCCAGCTTGAATTTGGGCAGTTCCACTGTTATGTCGGTTTTTGCAAGACCTGAAACGAAGGTGTTCCAGCGCTCCTGTGTCAGGCTTGCAGTGAAGGCATCGATAGTGGTTCCAGCCGGCGGAAGGATTATGGTCATACTGAATTTTCCGTCGCCGTAAAACAAATCGAGTACCTGGCAGCCATCGGTAAAACAGTACGAAAGAGAAGCTTTTTGAATCATCAACTTGCATGGGATCTTGCTGCCGTCAGCCTTTGTGAAAAGAGTATCTTTTGTTTTCGATGCATCGAATTCGTACGTCCATGTTCCTTTAAAGTAAATTGCGTTGATGAGATACATAATCACTTCCGGTTCAATCGGATTATCGATGATGGTCGGGATTTTACCCTTCGTTTTTGTATTCACCCAGGCATTGATAATGTCGACAGCTGTAGGGCTGTTGAAATCGAGAGGAGTGATCTCAGCGTTGAAGTATTTCTTATTGGCATCGAGAAAGTCGGTCTCTACCTGAAATGTATTCCGATACCAGATGGAATTGGCAATTTGAAAAATAACTTTCGGATCAAGCTGCGTAAGGACGGAAATAATATTCTGATAGGAAGTTTGAATCTGCTCAACGGTATACCCCTGGAGTTCCAGTGTCCGCTGCATCGAATCATACGTCGCGCCGTTTGCGCCGTTCATCGTCATCCCCAGTGCCATCGAAACGCTGAGAGGCGAAATAAAAACATTCTTTCCCTGTTCTGCTGAATTGATGCGGGTGAACAGCTTGAAGCCGAAAGAGTTGTCGGCGGAAACGATTTGCTTTTCTGTGACCGATAATTCAAGAGGAGGAGAAGGGATGGGTGTTTCGGTCGCCTGGCGGCAGGCTGTTGGCAAGAATAGAAGCAGTGCAGAGAGAACGATGAATGTCTTCATGACGACCTCCGTGGCAGTCTTACACGACATCACTCATTCCAATATACCCTTAGCAATAAGTAATGTCAAGTGAGCGCGAGGGCAACAATAAATAGATGTTTCATAACGATCTCCTTGGTGAACGTATTAATATCCGGTTGAAAAGGCCTGCTTGAGCTTGACCAGGAATTCCTTCGGCGGAACGAATCCAATAATGCGCGTATCGTTTGCCTCTGTCCCATCCATCCGAATGAAAACAATGGTGGGAACGCCGGAGATGTTGAACCTTTTCCGTAATGCCTCCGATTCCGGAGAATCGAACTGTGTAAGATCGACCTTCATCCGTCTAATATCTTTCGCGGCCTCGATCACTTCCGGATTCGTCCATGTGTTACGGTCGAGTTCCATGCAGGGGATGCACCAGTCGGCAGAAAAATCGAGTAAGACCGGTATGCCGTTCTCCTTTGCTTCCGCCAGATCGATATCCGAGTACATTTCCCACGACATTCCTTTTTCGCGCATGCCGTTCGCATATACAAGACCGATGAGGATGAACAGAGTGCCGAAAATCCATTGGATGTTTTTAAGCGCCGGCTTCTCTTTTCCGGAGTTGTCCAAGAAACCAAGATATATGCCTCCGATCACGAGCACAGCCGGGATAACATAGAACGCCTCTTTCGGCGCCACTGCGAGTGCAAGGTAGAAGAACGCTGCGCCAAGGAGGATAACACCGAATATGTGTTCTACCCACACGAGCCATGACCCTGAACGCGGAATTTTTTTTAGAAGCCCGGAAAATGTTCCGAGAAGCAGATAGGGAAATCCAAGGCCAAGCGAGAGTGTAAAAAATGTCCAGAACCCGAAGGCAGCGCTTCCCTTTGCGGCAACCAACGTCAGGAGCGCAATAACAGGCGGACCCACACACGGGGCGGCGAAGACACCCACGATGAGTCCGGAGACATAAATGGTAATGAATCCGGTACCGGAGGTCCCGCCGAGTTTGCTGGTGAGCCAGTAGGGTATCTGGATCTGATACAGACCGAACGAACTCAGTGCGAGTCCGAACAGCAATGCCGCGATGCCGCCGAGGACCCACGGACTCTGCAGCCAGCTGCCGAATAACCCGCCGCCGAGTGCCGCCGAGACTCCGAGAATGCTGTACATCGTTGCAATACCAAGGACGTAGAGAACCGCTTTGAGAAATACGCGAACAACATTTGTTTCCGTTTGCGATCCGAAGAGCGACACCGTAACGGACAGCATCGGATAAACACACGGAGTGAGATTGAGCGCGAGACCGATGAGAAAGATCGCGAGGAACGTCAGGAACGAACCCTTCTCTTCCAGCATGGCCGCGAGATCATTGTTGGTGACGCCAGCTGATGCGGATATTTTGTACTGTGCAAAAATCTCTTGATTCTGTGGCGTGACCGGTGCACCTGCTGCGACGATCTCTACGGGAATACTGAGTTCCATGGTCGATGGAGCCAGGCAGAGTTGATTGTTGCATGCTTGAACCGTTACACTTCCTTTCAGTGTATCGCTGCCGGGGGCCATTTTATCGGAGAGTTTGATCGACGCAAACAGGATCGTCGTTCCTTCGTAGACATCAATCGGCTGATCGGCGAAGGAGAGGGGGACCAGTTTGCCGTCCGGGTATTGAACGTCGGTGACAATGATTCCTTCCACCTGCTGCAGCTCAAAGCGCGTTCCGATCAAATAGTCGAATGTCGGCTTATGCGAGTTGACGTGCCAGCCCTCATTGATCTTGAGCATGATTGCGATCTGTGCGGTTTGACCGGATTGGATTTTGTCGGCAGAAAGTATCGCTTCAACGCTTACCTGTTTTGCGCTGGATGAAGACTGAGCAAAGAGAGCCGAAGTAACAAGGAGGAGAAAGAAAAGCGCAGCACCGAAGTATCGCATAGAGATTTTACCCTGAATGCAGGATGGAAGGATCGGACTCCGCATCCTTCCTGAATGTGGAGTCGTCCTGTTATTTTATTGTAAAAGTTTGTGAATACGCTGTTCCAGCATTTCTTTCCTCAGCATACCCACTTGCTGATCGACGACGTTCCCGTTCTTATCGATAAAGAATGTGGTCGGAATACCTTCCGGACTCCCATAATCCCGTACGACTTTGGCATCACCAAGGACAACCGGATAATTCATTTTGTTTCTCTCAATAAACGGTTTCACTTTTGTCCAGCCCTCTTCGTCGAGAGCAATACCGATAATTTCCAGACCTTTGGATTTGTACGCGGTATAGACTTTAATAAAATCGGGGATCTCTGCGCGGCAGGGAGGGCACCATGTAGCCCAAAAATTGACCAGGACAACTTTCCCTTTCAATGTCGACAGTTCGATGACTTTGCCGTCATATGTCTTGAGCGAGAAATTGGGAGCCTTTTGCTGCGCATTTCCGATACTAACCATGAAGAAGACCAGGATGATGGACAAACTCAAAACGTGTTTCATACAAATCCTTTCTTGATATGCTGAATGATGAACTATAAGAGTAAACCAACCAGCAGCGGAATTGGTTTCAAACCGCATCGAATGGTTGGAAAATAGGTAAAATTCGGTTGAATTGGTAAGGAGAAATCTCTGCTTTTATGATGATTGCTTTTCATTGAATTATCGCCAATATTTTTAACATCGCTCTATCGAATTCTTTTTGAAAGGAGCAGCTGTCGTTCTATAAGATGCATTATTTCATAAATCGATGCATCGGGGGTATGTTGGTCGGCCGGGATGGCAGCAGGACGATCTACAGTTGCTGAAAGAAAAAACCAGATAATCAATCTCTCTACACACCGGCTCGATAACGACCCGACAGAAGGAGAAACGTGAGAATTACTTATAGGCGATGGACGCAGGAGGATGCAGTACACATCCATCAAATTCTCCATGATACATGGCTGGATGCATACTCCGGCTTTATTCCGCGAGAGGACATTCTTGGATATCTGGACAAACATTATCACCTTGACGCCATCAAAAATTTTGTGGAGAATGAAGACACCGTTGGGTTTATTGCCGACGTTGACGGTGTCCTTGCGGCGTATGAAAAGACCTTTTACAACAAAGAAGAGAAACGATTGTACGTCCATCAACTGTATGTTCTGCCGCAATTTCAAGGACTCGGTCTTGGCAAGCAGTTGATGGCATTCGCAGCGGAGCGCGCTGAGACATTCAATCTCGATTGTGTGTGGCTCGGTGTCATGGTCGATAATACATCTGCAGTGCTCTGGTATCAGAAAATGGGATATCAGATTACGGAGAAGACTCCCTTTGTCATGGGCAAAACAACAGTCGATCATTATATCGGGTTTGTTCCGGTGAAAGATATTGTCCGATCGAGCGGGACCGTGCGCTGAACAACAGGTGGTGAACCCCCGTGCTGAGCGAATCCGTACCTGTACAGCGGGAAGAAAAAAGAACGGATTCAAAACGAAAGAGCCGGATCAAGAATTTCTTTTCATCCAGAGATCGGAAATTACCTATGATGATCAAGTGGACCAAAGAATTCAGTGTCGGTGTCAAAGAGCTGGATGAACACCATCAACACATTATTTCCGTCATCAATAAGCTGTATGATGCAATCAGCGGCGGAAATAATCCACGCGCGGTGATTGAGACTCTTACTGAACTGCGTGAATATGCATCGTACCATTTTCAGGCGGAAGAGGAATTGATGCGAAAGAAAAACTATCCGGATGCTCCCGCTCATATTCAGGAGCATGAAGAATTTCAGAATCAACTGCAGCGGATTCAGAACCTCGTGCAAAGTAACGATGACTTTTCAGGTCTTGAGCTGATGGAATTTCTCTCGTCATGGCTGACGACACATGTCCTGACAACGGACATGAAATATGTTCCCTATCTTTCCAGGTAATATGCTCTTGGCAGGACTTCTGCAGAGGAATTTACAGGTTGTCTTCTCACGCTACAGATTAGAACTTCAGCTGCAATGAAATTCCGTAGTCAGTTCTCGCCGTGCCCGGAGTGAATGTCAAGTTCTTACTGCCGACACGGTGCATCCAGGGGACAGTATATCCGATAGCGCTTCCCACCAGCGTACCAACGAGAATATCTGACGGAAAGTGCGCACCGGCCTCATAGCGTAAATATCCCACAACACTCGCCGTGAGAAGCGATCCGGCCCAGACGTACGGTCTCCAGTGTGAGTCGGAATTGTAATCGCTGTAGACAGTGGAAAGAAAGACTGCTGACGCAAAAGCCGCCGTCGCGTGCCCGGAAAAGAACGATTTGCGCGCGTCACTGGTCAGCTTTTGATCCAGCGGAGCGTCCGGGTTATAGACGAATGGCCGGATGCGCAGCGCAGATCCTTTCGCGATCGTCGTCGCTGCTCCAATGAACGACCATGTCTCCAGGTACATCACAGCAATCGTTCTCCAGTCATGGTGGATGCTTTTATCTGTCAGCAATACCATGGGCGCAGCAGCAGCAACACCGAAGAGAACATCACTGACCGTTCCTGCCGATGCTGAAAAATGATCCACTGCGCTCCGATCAAACCGATTAACGGATCCGCTTGTGAGGTGATCAATTTCTGCTGTCGTCAGTGCTGATACCGATCGATCGAGAAAAAAGCCAACCGTTGATCCCGCAGCTCCCGTGCCGAGGATATATGCTTCTCTCTCGTACGTTATCGCATATGGCGATTGGGAGTACAGACCAATGTGTACGCAAAAGAGTACAGTAAGGAAGCTCGCAAAGGAGATTCGTCGGTTCATGGAGAGTTCTTCATTGTGTCTATTGCCGTGGATGCTGCGGGCGGGAAATCCCCGCGCGTTTGACTGAGAAATCCGGTCCTCGAATTATTTCTTTTCAGGGAACAGGATCACTTTCACATAATTCTCCATGTTGAAATATTTCCTGACGGCTTGTTGAAGCGCACCGGCGTTCATGTTCTCGACAAGTGATGGATAGTTGAGGATCATCTCCGGATCTTCCGAATTTGAATAATACGCAACAAGGTTGTTGATCCAGAAGCTGTTTTGTTTCAATCGTACTTCATGAGCGCGGCGCTGGGTCTCGCGTACCTTTTCAACAGTGAGAGTGTCGAATGGTTTGAGTTTCAGACTGTCGATCTGGAGGAACGCTTCTTTGACAAGTTCATCGACACGATTGGGATTGCAGCCCCAGGAAATCGTTATGCTGTATTCAGGTCGCGGAAAGAGCGTAGGCGAACCGGATACCCTGACGCCGTATGTTCCGCCTTTGTCCTCGCGGAGATCCTCGCGCAATTTGATGTTGAGCGCCTCGATCATCGCATAGAAGTCGTACCGGTTCTGCTGTGACCAGACAAATGGTCCGGTAAAGGTGACATTGACGGTGCTTTTCGGTTCGATCCCCTTATACACCTGTTTACTGATGACTCCTTTCGGCGGTATGATACCAACATCCTTCCACGTTTCCTTTCTGTGCAATGAGGGGAGCGTTGCAAGATATTGTTCCACCAGCGGTTTGAGAGCGTCAATCTTGAATGCACCGACAAAAAAGAATGTGAAATCGCTGAAATCGGCAAACCGTTCTTTGTAGATGTCGATTGCTTTCTTGAGGTTGATCTCGTCCATCATCGGAATGGAGACGGGGCGTGCACGATAATGGTAGTTGGCCAGCGTCACCTGGATGGTATCGCTGTATGCAGCGTCGGGACTGACATTGCGGTTCTGCAGCATGGCTTTATACCGTGTGATCAGCGAAGAAAATGCTGTTGTATCGGTCCGCGGCGATGTGCCGTACAGGTAAATCAATTGAAACAGAGTTTCGAGATCCTGCGGTGAACCATTGCCGCCGAGGCTTTCACCCAGCTGGCTGATCGACGGACTGACATTGACGATTTTCCCGGAAAGTTTCTTACGAAGGGAGACGAAATCAAAATCTCCTACGCCCGATTGACCGATAATGGAGGTCGCAAAGACAGCGGAGAGATAGTCCGTATTGGGAACGAGGGATGTCCCCCCGTAACTGAATGCTGAGAAAAGGATCTCATCATTTTTAAAATCAGTAGGTTTCAGGACCACCTGTGCACCGTTGGAGAGCTTCCATTCTGTGACATCCAATGAAGCGATTGTTTTCTCTTCCACGATCGTTCCGGGGGGAGGCAGTTTGGAAATCAAGGGCATCGCGTTGATCCTGTCGACATAGGGATCGAGGGTTTGCGAGCTGAGCTTGTTCATCACTGCCATGACCTCAGATTCTGACGGTACTGTGACGCTTTCCTTTTGAGGTAAAGAAACAGTAATGACACGATTGCCGGCAGTCATCCGTTCTGGAGAGAGTTTATTAACTTCTTCGACAGTGATGCCGGGAAGGAATTGTTTGTACAGCGCTAACTCGGTCTCGATACCCGGCATGGTTTCGCGTTCAAGAAAATTCCGAATGTACTCATCGATCACCCTGCTGGACTCGGTTTTGTTCCGCTCGTTATACGCCTGTTCCATTCTTCGCAGGCTTTGGATTTTCTGACGTTCGAGTTCCGTCGGTGTAAACCCGTTCTGCAGTACCCGGTATGCTTCGCGTACGACAGCTTCAAGTCCGCTGAGAACGGCATTTTCTTTCACACCTGCGCCGAGGGTAAAGGCCTGCTTTTCTGAAACGAATCGTCCGTCACCCCCATAGGCATACAGAAATGGAGGGTTCGATTGCTGGAGAAGTTCCTGGAAACGGGCATTGAGCATCGCATCATAGAGATTGCTGATGATGTCGTTCCGGTAGTCCATAGCCGTGCGTGTATCGTTGATGTCCCGCTTGAACATGACCTCGACCGATGCACGGGTGAGCTCGGGATCGGTAACGATGGAGAGTAATGTCTTCTCATGATCCGGAATGGGATACTGCTTTCGTTCGCGTTCGTTCGGGGGATTCTTGAGTCCCGAAAAATTTTCCCGGATAAGTTTTTCAATCTCTTTCTTGTGAAAGTCTCCAACCGCAAAGACTGCCATCAAATCCGGACGGTACCAGTCGTGATAGAATGAGCGCAGCAGATCATGCGAACATGATTCAAGAATTTCTTTTTTTCCGATGACAATGCGATCCGCATACCGCGACTGATACAGTTCAACGGGGATGTGTTTCATCGCAACACGGTAATTTGCTCCTCTTCGCAGACGCCATTCTTCTATAACGACACCCCGTTCTTTATCGATTTCTTTGTCATCGAACGATATGTCCTGTGCCCATTCATGGAGAACCTGAAATCCTTTTTTCATAATTGCCGGGGAGTCGGTCGGCACCTGCAGCATATAGACGGTCTCATCAAAACTGGTATAGGCGTTGATTTCCGGTCCAAAACGGACTCCGGACCTTTCCAGAAAATTAATGAGGTCTTGTTTGGGGAAATTCCTGGTCCCGTTAAATGCCATATGCTCAACAAAGTGTGCCAGTCCCTGTTGATTGTCGTCTTCGAGAATGGATCCTGCTTTAACAACGATCCGAAGTTCCGCCCGCTTTTCAGGTTTCCCGTTTTCTCGAATATAGTAGGTCAGACCGTTTTCGAGCTTGCCAATGAGAACCTGGGGATCGGGCGTAAGAATTTGATCCGGTTTGATCGTCTGCTGTCCATGGGATGCAGAGAACCATACAATCAGCACTGCGCAGAGTAATAATAATTGCGGAAAGATTTGCCGTTTCTTCATAATAGTCCTTTATACGAGATCAACCGTGGTGAGAAAGAATGAGTTCTGAAGTCCTTAAGATCATGGATAATTGATTCCCCATCAATATATTCTTCGTGTCTCTTTGCGTGCTTTGCGGTGAGAATAAAACCGCGAAGGACGCCAAGGATCGCACTATGGTTATGGAGAGAGATCCTAGTACCACTACAAAAAAGAAATCTTGTGTGTTATGTCAATAGTCTATACAAAAAAGCAATAGTGCTCGTTTCCATTTGTAATCACAAAATTAAAAAAACACAATGTTATTTAATGGAAACGGCACTAGTCAACAATAAACAGGATCGCACCATTCTTGGTCGATGAGCGATGCGGAAAATGTTCATCTTCTACATGATACGACATTCCTTTGTGAAGCTCTACCACACGGCCGTCTTTCAACTCCGTTGTCATTTCGCCCTGAAGACAATAGAGAATGTGTCCTTTTGAACACCAGTGATCGGCCTTGTAATTGGGGGAATATTCCACGACGCGCACACGGATATCGCCGTATTGTCGGACTTTCCAATCGGCATATCCGGTATCACCGGTGTGCCGCTCGGAGGGGACATCTTCCCAATCGGTTGCTTCAAAAGGTATGTTGCTGATAATCATGGCGGTTTTCTTTCTGGGTTGATGTTTTTGCATAGCAGACGAATGTTCTCCGGGTAAGCCTATAGGCAGAGACGACCAGTATCGCCTCCGGTCTTGGCGGGGAGAGATGGAACTTCTGGAGAGTTTTGGTGTACTCGTTTTCTTGAATGATATTCATGGGCGAGCCATGACCAATGAACAGTACCGGCATGATGAGATTTGGCATAGGAGAGATCTCAGGAACTCTTACAGGGAATTTGTTTTTCAGAAGCCATGGAAGATGACGGAAATAAGATGTTGTTTCATGTATTATGTCTCATTCCTTTTTGTCCAGCCGCAAAGGAATTCCGGTAAGCTTTTCCAGGGGCAGCGGCCAGACTCCCCATCGGTTAAGCGATCGTATGACTTCATCGGGAGATTTTCCAAGATATTTTATCTCATAGGCTGCATAGAGCCATCGTGCTCTTCCACCGAACTTGCAATGGAGAAGAACGGAATCTTTACTCGCCTTCATAATATTTGCAAAGGTTTCGAGTACCTCAGGACGATAAGGATATTTTTCTCCTCCAATCGGGAGATTCTCATAGGTGATGTTTTCCTCCAGGAGGAGCTTTGCTTCATCGAAATTGATTTCTGTACTATCCTTCATCTCTTCCGGAGTACGAACATTGACGACATGGGAAATGCCCCGCCGGACCAGCGATCTGATTTCTGTCTCAGTTGGTTGTCCGGCGATAATCACACGATCCATCCTCAATGCATGATCTAATGCCGGACGCAGAGGTGTCACAATGGTCTGACGTTGGGAAGAACATCCTCCGAAGGTAAAGATCAGAGAAAGCAAGAAGGGGGATAAAAAAGGTCGGGAATGCATGCGAGCACCTCTGAGAGAACATCCTCCCCGCAGCAGACTCCGGGGAGGATGTAGAAAAAGGAATGAATAACGTGTCTATGCCTTACTTCGTATCCAAAATCAGCGGCAAACCGTCTCTCCCGGCGCCGATGACGATGACTTTTGAGTTCGGCGAACTCGCCAGTTTCTCTGTTGCTTCAATGCCCTTCCATCGCAGGAGCTGCTCGCTGATACCACGCGCGACAATATTCTGGAAGTCAGAAATACCCTGTGCTTCGATCCGCTTTCTATCCGCTTCTTGCTTTTCCTTGGTCAACACGAATTGCATCTGCTGACTCTGCTGTTCGGCCTGGAGCTTTGCTTCGATTGAGGCTGTCAAACCGGCTGGAAGACCGATGCGGCGCAGCGGAGTTGACTCCACCGTGACACCTCTCGGTTCGACAAGATTTTCTAAATCTTTCAAGAGAATCTGGGCCAGCATTTCACGTTCGGAGGTATAGAGTGCCTTGGCTTCATAACCCGCCGTGACACCTCTGGCAACAGAGCGAAATTGCGGTTCGAGAATAATTTCCACATAGTTTTCTCCTACCGTTTTGTAGACTTCCGCGGCTTTATCAGGATTCAGGTGGAACAGAGCGCTGATCTCCAGCTGAACGGTCATTCCTTCTTTCGAGGGAACATCCATCACTTCTTTGATCTCCTGGGTCTTGACGGAAAATTTTATCACGCGGGCGAAGGGATTGACAAAGTTGATTCCTGCTTTCAACGTGTTGTCGGAGACAGTGCCAAAGAAATCGACGACACCGACATTGCCGGCAGGGACAACCGTGAACATTTGTGACAATGCAACGACGGCAAATGCCAGGGCGGTAAGACTGGCAGCGGAGGCGGTGGTCTTGAATAACATATTCCTTTCGTCCCGCACTTTCTTGAGAGCGCTCATCCAAACGACGATTGCTCCAATGACGATAATAATGCTCAGAAGAAATAACATACGACCTCCTATCAATGAGATGAATAACATGTATACGGTCAGGAATATAAACCGGAATTTCCCGTACGGTTGGTTGTTCTACACACAAACATACTGTTTTTTGGGTTTGCATCAAAGAGGGGAGAGGAAAAAGGGTTGTTTTGGAAATAATTCGAAGATTCTTTTTATTTTTTTTCTTTGGAGAAGAGAAAAGAACCCCGGAAGTCAGGAAAAAGTCACGGCGCGATTGAAATGCAGCCCTATAAAAAAAGATCACTGCCTGAAATGACAGCCGACGCTTGCCTTATTTTCCCATGCTGCAATCGTCACGATAATAGCGGCACGAACGGCGTTGCGTAAACCGATGATGCTGTCTGTAAGACGGACTGCCCGGTAGAAGCGTTCGATCTCCGATTCAAGATGACGAAGTTCGCGTGATGCACGCTGGAGGCGTTCGGTTGTACGGATAAGACCCGTGTAATTCCACATGATATTTTTGATCACACTCATATCCTGACTGATCAATGCGGAGTCCGGGTATTCTGTACCGGTCTCAAGCCATGGGGGTATGTCGTTCACATGTGGTTTTGGATGTTCTTGAAACGTGGTGATAATATGCTCGGTCGCGCGATGCCCCCAGACCACTCCTTCTAAGAGCGATGTGCTCGCAAGCCGGTTGGCGCCATGAAGACCGGTGCAAGCGACTTCACCGACCGCGTAGAGGTGATTGAGCGTTGTCCTGCCCCAGGTATCCGACCAGACGCCGCCGCAGAAATAATGAGCCGCCGGAACAATGGGAACGGATTCCTGTGTGATGTCAATACCGAACTGAAGACACTGCTGATAGATCGACGGGAAATGTTCTCGAATGTCTTGTTCAGGAACATAGGATGCGATATCGAGATAGACATGCGTTGAACCTGTAGACAACATCTCCTGATGGATTCCCCGAGCAACGACGTCGCGCGGTGCAAGGTCCTTCCACTCAGGGTCGTACTTCTGCATGAACGGTTCACCGTCGGCTGTCACCAGACGGGCTCCGGCACCGCGAATTGCTTCCGTGATAAGAAAACATGGTGCATTGACCTGATAGAAGGCGGTGGGGTGGAACTGCACAAATTCACAATTGACTACGCGTGCACCGGCGCGATAGGCCATCGTCAAACCGTCACCGCGCGCGCCCGGGGGATTCGTCGATCGCAAAAAAATTTGTCCGAGACCGCCCGTTGCAAGAACGGTGGCGCGAGCTAGGACTCGCTGGACAAGCCCCGTTGTTTGATCCAGAAGATATGCACCGACACAGGAGAGAGGATCGTAGACCGAAAGCCGGTTTTGTGAGTGGTGAGCAGGGGTGAGCAAATCGACAGCCGTTTGACCCGTCAGTAATGTGATGTTCGGATGTGCTTTCAGAGCGCGGATGAGATGTTGTTCGATGAGGCTTCCGGTAGCATCAGCTGCATGAAGGATGCGGGCAACCGTATGTCCGCCTTCACGGACAAGAGAGAGAGTACCATCCGGTGTTTTATCAAAAGGGATACCGAGTTTCTCGAGAAGGATCGATCGAACAAGCCGCGGTCCTTCTTCGGCCAGAAGGCTCACCGCTTCAGGCTTACAATATCCCGCGCCGGCGCGGAAAATGTCCTCTGCGAGAAGCTCAGGAGAATCCTGTTCTCCTTTAAAAATTATTCCGCCCTGTGCATAATACGTGCTCGATTCTTCCGGGTTGACCGATCGTGTCGCAATAATGACATGAATGCCGGCATCCGCAAGCTGCAGTGCGGTAATACTGCCGGCGACACCGCACCCGATAACGAGGACATCACACTCAAGACATTCTTGCATGGTTCTTGTATTCATTGATCCAGAACTATATCTCTCCTCTCTTTCAAAGGAAAAGGAAGAGACACGCGTTAAAAGAGACTCAATCCGATACTACGGGAATGATCTGCAACATCCGTTCGACGGCCCGATAGGCGCGCACACGAATCTCTTCCGGTACTTCCACGACATATCTTGTCTGCTTCAGCGCTTCCAGGGTGTCTTCGAGTGTAATCTCGTTCATATGCGGACACCGGACGCTGCAGAGACGAAGCATATTCTTTTCAGGATGAGCGGCCATGATATTGTCGCCCATCGCACACTCGGTCAGGAGAAGATACCGGGGAGCTTTCGTATTCTGGATGTGACGGATCATCTGCGTCGTACTGCCGGAATAGTCGGAAGCCGCAACCACCTCCGGACTGCACTCGGGATGCGACAACACATGCACATCGGGAAACTGCTTCCGGATATTCTGAATATCTTCCACGGTGAATTTCTCGTGAACCTCGCACCGTGCCTTCCAGCCGATGATCGGTTTGTCGAGCAGCGAATCGCTTGCCGGATCGCCGCCGGTGAGCGATGGAAAAATAATGTGTCTTCCCGTTTCCCGCGCCACATTGCGGGCAAGATATTCGTCCGGAAGAAAAATCACAGTGTCGCTCTTCAGCGATCTGACCACGGCAGAAGCATTGCTCGATGTACAGCAGACATCGGATTCAGCTTTCACTTCCGCTGTGGTATTGACATAGGTAACCACCGGAACACCGGGAAATTTCACCTTCAATTGGCGGACATCCTCTGCAGTAATGCCATCGGCGAGTGAACAACCCGCCTTTTTTGATGGGATCAGGACGGTTTTTTTCGGTGACAGGATTTTTGCAGTCTCTGCCATAAAGCGGACACCGCAAAAGACAATGATGTCCCTTTCGGTTTTCGAAGCGATACGGCTGAGTTCCAGAGAATCACCGGCATAATCGGGGATGGAGTGGAAGAGTGCCGGCTCCATGTAATTGTGGCCGAGGATGACCGCATTCCGTTCACGTTTCAGTGTATTGATCTTGAAGGCGAGTTCGGCTTTGTACCGCAGTTCGACATCCGGTACAACGTCGTGGAGTTTTGTATGCAGATCATGATAGATCGTTTCGACGGTCATTATTTTTTGGTCTTCGGGAGATCTATCAAAAAACTAATATCCATTGCGCGAACCGAGTGCGTCAGTTTTCCGACGGAAATAATGTCGACGCCCGTTGCAGCGACGGCGGCAATATTGTCCAGCGATATGTTCCCGGAGGCTTCCAGCTTGGTTCTTCCTCTGGCATACCAGACAGCATCGTGCAGCCGGTCCAGACTCATATTATCTAATAATATTTGATCGACATTCAGTCCGACTGCTTCGCGCAATTCGTCAAGATTGCGTACTTCAACCTCGATGGGACGTTTCTTCTTGTCCGTTGCACGTACCCGGGTGACTGCCTGTGTTATTCCTCCGGCCGCGGCGATGTGATTTTCTTTGATGAGTACCATATCGTAGAGGCCGTACCGGTGATTCTGACCTCTGCCAAGACGGACTGCCCACTTATCGAGGAATCGAAGTCCGGGAGCTGTTTTGCGCGTGTCAACGATGACAGCTTTCGTGTTTTTCACTGCGTCGACATAGGCAAAGGTTGTCGTAGCAATTCCGGACATTCGCTGAAGAAAATTCAATGCGGTCCGTTCCGCTGTCAGCAGGGCTTGCCCTTTACCGCGCACCGTTGCGACGATATTTCCTTTTGATACCAGGTCACCATCGGCATACCGGGGAGAAAAGGAAACCCGGGGATCGCGCATTTTAAATGTCTCGTGTACGACTTCCAATCCTGCAATGACTCCGGAATTTTTTACAATGAACCTGCCGCTCAACGTCGATCGAGACGGTACTGTGCTGAGTGTAGTGATATCGCCGCTGCCGATATCTTCTTCCAGAGCACGGCGAATAATGGTACGAAGATGCTGAAGGTCTTTTCTATTCATATACTAATATACAAAAGGATTGGAAGATTTGTGAGCGTTACAAAGACTTTCGACCTGGATGATAAAGGGTCTTCGGATCCGCTTTTTGACTAGTTCTTTCGGAACAGCACAATTCGGTTAGAATTCGTCCCTTTTTCGTTATTATCGACCCCCCAGATATTTGAGGTTTTGGTAAATTTTTGTTCATTAATCACAATACCAAGGCATGAAAAACCGGCTTTTACTCCGAGCGGCACAATATGTTCATCGAGCCGTACGCTGTTATTTCTTACTTCGCCGACTTCGAATGCCACAAAACCGCGGGGTTTGGTAATACGGTGCAATTCACGAAAAACACCAAACATCACCGCTGACCACTCCTCCAGTGTCCGGGACATGGTTATGTTCTTTGCAATATCCTTTGCATCCAGGTCATTGAACCAGCAGCGGAGCCAGTTATCCTGTACGTAATCCACGACATCGAGAAATGGAGGAGAAGTGACGGTCAACTGGATGGAATGAGGGGGAATGTCTTTCGTCTCCCGCGCATCGGATGTGAGGAAGCGGGCACTCTCACCGCTCTTCTGCAAATGCTCTCTCTCCATCGGAGTAATATCGCTCAGGAGCGTTTTCGATTTCTTAAAGATGATGACACGCGTATCACGATGTTCCGGTACCTGTTTCATCTTGATATTGATCTTCCGCTGACTCTCGGCACTCACTGCCTGATTAGGAGGAAGTGTGTAGACGGAGAAAAATCCTTTAGAATGTCCCGTCAGCCGGTTCGTAGCGACCATGCGGATCCATCGGTCGATGTGGTCTTCCATACCGGTCGCACGGCGTTCGGAAAGATAGTCCTTCAGCGAGACAATCTCGGCTTCGGTTTTCGGATGAAAGAACATTGTCAGGTCGATGTCGGCTTCCGCCTGCTCATGCATCGGAATGCTGTCCAGCCGCTTCATGAGGTCTTCGAGATAGGGAGGAAAGAATCGCGGTTTACTCAAAAGAGTACTGAGGGGATTCGCATCGTTGGCGATGATAGGCCGCCCGAGCAATCCTGCTTCCAGTACTGTTGTGCCCCGACCGCTGAAGGGATCGTACACCGTATCATCGACATTTGTGAGGTGTTCGATGAAGAACCGCGGAAGCTGCGGCTTGAAGCATGCGCGGTACGACACTTCATGCAGCGATGAACCCTGCCGCTGTTTCGATGTCCAGAACTCTCCGATATAGCGCGGGAGAGATTGTCCGGCAACATCGATATCCTCCACTCCGGACATCTGATACCGGATCTCGTCCAGCAGGCGATCAAGGAACGGGCGTTCTCCTTTGGGGATTTTTGATTTGATCGGCGACATCTACACCAATCCTGATGGCAAACGCGGAGAGGAAATAAGCCGTGTGAACTCTTCCCACCGCTTCCCGGGTTTGTCTTCCGTACCGCCACGGCGTTCGATGTACTGCCTGACCATATCCTGGCCAAGATTATAATTGATCACGTAGCTCCGGTACTGATCGAAGAACCGCGTACGCTGCTGCGCGCGTTCGGGCGACATCAACGCGTACTTGACGAGCCATTGGGCGGCCTGCTCACGGGTTATTTCACCGTTAAGATACCGGCGGGCGGCTTCGTTGCCGGCATAACTGAGTTTTGCCGCAAGTGCCTGCACTTTGGAATAATTCTCCGCCTGATCCTTATCGAGACCGGCGATCTTAAACAGCATATCCCGTTCAAATTCCATCCGCTCTTTACCGGGGAAGGCGACCTCGATGCCGAAGTTCGCAGTTCCTTCTGCGATCAGCGACTGCGAGCTGAACAAAGGATTGATAGTGAATTCCACCCATCCGAATTTCCGTGCGAAGGCTGTTTCGAGCAGACAGTTGTACACATGATGCCCGGGATATCCTTCGTGTGCAGCAAGGTCGACGGCACGTTCCAAAAATATCGGCAGATCGGTATTGATCTGGATAAGACTTACGTTGTTCCCTTTATACCAGTTATAGCCGCTCCACGATTTGTTGTGGACATATTCCAGCCGGAACGTTTCATTCTCGGGAAGGATGATATGCTTCTTTGTCCGCTGGCGGCATTCGTGGATAGCTGCGCTGAACACTTGATCCAGTTTGTCCGGTGCGATGATGAATTGCCTCCGGTACTGTTCGACCCGCTCCGGGATCGATCCGTTCCCGGGCACCATGGTTCCTAATTCATCAATAAGCTTCTGAAAATGATCTTCTGGAAATTTTGGCGGTTCGACATCGTAGTACGCCTTTGCTTCTTCGTCGAATGAAAATTTTTTCCCTCGCAATGCTTCGACACGAGCGATGAGCGATGTAATTTGCTTCTTAAGATACTGGTGGCGGAGTTGAAGGATATCCTCATCGCGGCTGCTTTTGATCTCGTTGAGCGTCTCTTTCAGGGGAAGCGCCTCGCGGTAGATGGTTTCAAGAGATTTCTGCGCGGCTTTCGCTTCTGCCTGCCACTCAGCCGGACCATAGTATGCGTCGACATAATCGGCATCGTGTTGACCGACTGCAA
Source organism: uncultured Ignavibacteriaceae bacterium (assembly GCA_964651225.1). Taxonomy (GTDB): domain Bacteria; phylum Bacteroidota; class Ignavibacteria; order UBA10030; family UBA10030; genus Fen-1298. Next base: position 84,235 of record CAZYYD010000003.1, on the reverse strand, counting down.
GGACAAGCTTGGTATACGGTTCTGCGATGCTGTCTAATTCGTTGTTCAGTTGGTGTGCCATAAACTCGCTTTGATCATGGAAGGGAATTTTTCTTGCCTGCAACGACGCGATATGCAGGGTGGTATGTATCTTTAACCGGTTGAGAATGATGAACAGCGGGGAAGTTCTGTTCTTCCAGCATCTGAAAGTAGGCGCGCAGATCCTTTTTCTTAAATGGGATTCTTCCTTCTTCCGCTAAGAATTCTACATCGCTCCAGAAGCGGCGGAGCGTCTCGACTGAGGGTTTGATCAGCGATGCGGATTTCAGCATTGCCTGAAAGAGCGATTCCGGATTTCCTCTCTTTGCTTTGAAAGAGCGAAGGTTGATGCGTGCGACGGAACTGTCCGTGGTGAGATATTCAATGTACGGCTCATTTGAGGAGGAATCGACGGATGCGAGTTCTTCGAGGAGATATTTCCGAGCCAGCGCGGTATCACCCATCAAATGCTCGTTTCCCATTGCAGACTGGTACGTCAATTTGTAGAGATCCTGCATTTGCAGTCCGGGATATTTTTTCGTCTCAGTAAGAATTGCGCTACGAATGTTGGTGGCTTCCTTTGCAAATCCGGGAGCCGCACACAGCGAAAGTGAAAATGCTGCGGATATCAACAGTCGTGTTTTCATGTATTTCTTCCGATACACATGGAGTTCTTGTTATTATGTTTCTTAAATTTTCTGCAGAACACTGCGACTTCCCGCCGGCAGGCACCAATTGCATCCGGTTGTGCGAACCCGGCGTAGGAACAAGTGAAATCGCAGAAAAGCGGAAGGACGGCCTTTTTACTTCCTGTCTCGTTCTTCTCAGGACTTTCCTTCCCTGGATTCTTTTTGAGGCTCTTCATATTTCCTAGCAAACCGCGTTGAAATTTCCAGCATCGGTTTCATCTCTTTCAGCCAAAAATCACCTTTGTAATACACACGTTCTAGAAAAAGGCCGGAGGGAGGGGCGGTCAGCTTTGCAGGTTCATCCGATTTTGCATGAAGAAAGGTCTTCACATCGTTCAAAGCCATTTTGCCGCGGCCGACTTCCGCCAGTACTCCAACGATCTGCCGTACCATTTTCCAGATGAAATGCGATCCTACGATACGGACAAGGATCAGGTCGCCCGCCTGCTGAACGTCAATCGAATTGATGTGTACTTTTGTCGATTTCTCTTCCGGATCATCCGCCGTGAAGGATTTGAAATCCTTCAGACCGAGGAACATCTCGGCGGTCTGCCGCATTTTGGCAACGTCGAGAGGATCTTTGATCCACCAGACATATTTTTTCCCGAAGGCTGTTCGCCGACGTGAGATTTGATAAAGATAACTTCGCGCCATGGCATCGTGGCGGGCGTGGAACTCCGGGGATGCTTTTTCGATCTCGATGATATTGATATCGGCAGGAAGTTCATCGTTCAGCTTCATCCGGATAATTTCTGGTGCGAGCATCGTTTTGATTTCCAGGTGTGCCACCTGCTGTAACGCATGGACGCCGGCATCTGTGCGGCCTGAACCGTAGAATTCAAAACCATGCGTGCCAAAGACCTTGCCTATGGCCGCCTGGATCTCACCCTGGACGGTCCGGGCGCTTTTCTGCACCTGCCAGCCGCTGAATCGCGTTCCTTCATATTCGATAAAGAGTTTAAATCGTGCCATCGTGATAGTAAGATACGGATTTGTTGGGTGGAAGCCAAAAGGAGGTGGGAGAATAAGGAATGCAGTGAAATTTCATAAATCGGCAGGAATGAAATTACTTTCTTTTTGTCCATCCTCCTTCCAGGATTAACATCATCATTCCATACTTCGAAGGTAATTATCACTTATTTCAAAATCATCATCTTCTTTGTCTGAGTATAATTCCCTGCGGTGAGCCGATAAAAGTATATACCGCTAGCGGCATTCGTTGCGCTCCATGTCACGGTGTGCGTTCCCGCGGCAAGCTTTTCATTCACCAGCGTTACCACCTCGCGGCCCAACAAGTCATAGACAACAAGCTTTACCGAACTCATCACAGGTATCTGATAACTAATTACTGTGGTTGGATTGAATGGGTTGGGATAATTCTGCAAAAGTGAGAACTCTATAGGTATTCCATTCTCAGGTTCTACACTCGTGAGAACGGTCGGATTGAACCGGAAGCCGTTCACGCTGGAAAGCGGATAGGTCGGGGTCAACGTCATAGGTGCATTTGTCGCATATGGGATAGAACCTTTTGCAGTGTCACTGAAGACAACCCAGTATGCATGCTTGAGAATAGTATGGCCAAAAGGGAGCGGCCCCGTGAATAGATTGATGCCTGTCGTGGTATCATAAGTCCCGCCGGTCGAATCGTACGGTGTGGGCATGACATAGATTGTTTCCTTTGGATCCCAACGGAAATTCTTATTGATATCGTTGACGACAATGTTCAGTTTTTGCGCTGATCCATCCTCTATATCAAATGCAGAAAAGGGAACCCATCCGAATCCATATGATTTTCTGGCAAATACTCCCACATTGTACATAAATGCTTTTTGGGATGTTGCGTATCCTGAAGTATCAAAAAGGATCTTTTCACCATAATCCCATTTACCATTACTGTTGGCATCACTTATTCCGAGAATCGGAGCATACAGTATTTGTACTTTATGATAACCGCCTTTTGCAGTAAGCGCACTTTCCGATCCGTAACAAGCGGATAGGTAGGCGTTTGCATGCCATACAGTTGGGTTAAACCATGAGTTTGTGCCAAATTCAATGCTTTTCGCCGTAGGAATCGTCTCAACCGTTCCCCGAAGGATCTTGAATCCTTCTAAAGGTTGCAAATTGTGGCTGTAGACGTCTGGGAGAGGTGACTGAGAAAGAATCACTCTGCTGTCTGTTTCATCGTACAGCGAAAATCCTGTCGTCTGTTTTACATCGATGGAATCAATTCCCCGGATAACATACGAATGATTTTTCACGGTTGATGGATTCGTGATGATAATCTGAAATACTCCATCCAGCTTTGTTCCTGCCAGCGATTCCGTTGCCGCATAGAAACGCGTCCATGGTTTCACGATAAAAGACAGGGAATCTCTCCATAAGTTAAACTTGTCGTCTGTAAGAACAATCGGTATGGTGATCGTGTTTGCTGTGTAATTTGGCGATACATTGAACGAAAAATACGAAAGGGAATCGTTCAAGTTGTAGTCGAAATTGAATATGCCACCTGAGGTTAAAGCAGGGATGAGCGAGCTTTTGGGATCATCTCCTGCCTGAACTTTAAGATTTGATATTTGAAAAGTGTTAGGATTGGTGATGCTGAATCCAAAACGGATATTTTCCCCCGGATTCACCATACCGTCGCAGTTCAGATTGTCTGAGAGAACAATAGGCAACGTGAGTGGAAGCAGAGAGGTCGTAAGGTTCTCAATCGCAGAAGTAATCTTCCATTGTGTGTCGTCGCGTCTGGTAAGAAGGAGGTCGGAACAGAGACCTTCCTGGTGAAGAGGGACAGAAACACTATTTCCAAAGATTCCGTCATTTGCGGCTATGTCCTCGTGTGCCCCGTCATCATAGAGAACAAGATTCGCAACAAAAAGACCATCGTATTTGTGGATCAATGCAGTGATACCCTTGATATCGGTGTCGTTCGGAGTGCATTGAATGCAAATGGTGGCAAAACTGGTCCCCGGCGTGACGGCGGCCTTGGCTGTCGGCAGAGATCGAAATTGATTATGGAACGCCTGCTGGATATATCGGTCATCCTCTTTTAACTGGGCCAAACTTGACAATCGGTTGTATCCTTGTGAAATGATCAGTGCACTGACCACTTCCTGCGTATCATTCTGTACCAGTGTGAAAGGACCGGAGCTGAGCAGCATCCTGAAATCTTGCGGTGCGAAATTTCCCAAAGGGAAATTGCTCGGTAGATCGCCCGTACCGGCGACTGGATCACCGGAGAACCAGTACTTGATTTCCCTGCTGCCGTTCATCAGTGGTCGATGGACCGTCCCCATCCTTCCCTTTAAATAATCGTATGCATGTGCAGGGTAGTCGGGGGATCCGTCGACCGGATCAAAAATGGATGAAAAGGTACCATTTGTTGTGAATGTAAAAGATGTTGCTGTCAGGTTTTTGTAGCCACGGTGCCAGGTTCCATTCCAGAGAGCGCTATCGAGGAGTGATGCCGGTACATTCGGACCCTGAAGGAGATCAAATCCTGCAGCCGGAGGCGTCGATCCATATCCATTGCTTGACGCATCATTATCATCTCCATTGTACACGTACCCCAGGTTGAGGATGGAATCACATCCAGGAAGATCGTCGTTCGCATCGCCGAGATCAGGATCAGACCAGAGACCGATGTACAGACTGTCGTAGGCAGCATCACTCTTGTTGATGATCCTCCAACGCATGAACATCGCATTGTTGAACAATCCGATCTGGTTAAAGGCATATGAGAGAACTTGAATTTCGACCCCCAACGGTTGGGAGGTGCTTAGATATGAATGCGAAAGGATGTTCAGGTCGTTGATGACACACCATATCTGCATGTCCCCATAAAACTTCGGCATATCCACACCAGATGTCCATCTGCCGTCTCCGTTGCGGTCTTCGTAGGGGGCGCCGAGATCACCGGGCCATTCTAGAAAATCCGGATTGGTCGAGATAAAATTTCCCTGGTCATTCCGGAGCGTATCTAGTTTGGTGATTTTGTAAAGCCGGTATCGTGGATCCGATGCGCGAAGATCCGCCCCATCGATGTTATTGGTCGTCGTGTTGAATATTGTTAGGATCGGGCCGGGCTGGTACTCTGTAGCATAATCTATATTGGAAACTCTGAGTTTGTTACTGGATCGATGGATTCCTCCAAGCCAGATGCCAGCAGTATAGATCGGCGATTTTCCACTCCCTTTCGGCCATTCCAATCCGGAAGCATTAAGTCGTCGATAATCACAGTACGGTCCTTCCGACGAGAGCGTAGCGTTGAGGTTGTTGACATCGAGTTGTTTGAACTCAAAGCGCGCTGTTTTGGCCAGTCTTTGAATTGATGGCAGTGCAGGTTCTTTCACTTGTCCGAAGAGGAGGAGTGGCGGCAGTAGAGAGAGTACAAGAACTTTCATTGGTAATTCCCCAAGTATGATGTAGTGATAGAAGTCTCAGCAAAGCTACAAAAAAATAAAAAGGAATTCAAACTGGTACCATTGAACAAAGAGGTGGTTTGGGTTGACTGAAAGCAGAAAAGGAAATGATTGAGGGAAAAAGAACCAGTCGAGTCAAATTCTTCGAAAGTCTATTCATAAGAGGACACTCCTAAGAATAGTAAAATATCGATATTTACATGCAAACAAGCTACTTCTATTCAGCACGTCAACTCATCCACTTCCTCATCCCCCCACATGAATCACATCATTGCCAAATTTTTTTCTCAAATCGTCCACAGCGCGGAGAATCGTCTGTTTCTTTTCATCTGTAGGGGAAAGGGAAAGTTCAAGCTGCTGTGCTTCCCCGAAATTGGAGAGCCGCACACCGACAAGCCGGAGAGGAAGTTTCCTTGTATAGGAAGCGTGGAGGAGTTCGCGTGCTGTTTTGGCAACCACGGTGTCATCGTTCGTCGGCTCGATGCTCTTTGCCCGTGTGATCGTGTTGAAATCGGAGTACCGGAGTTTCAGTGTGACCGTATGCGCTTTCCACTGCTGCTCGCGAAGCTGACGGCAGACATCTTCAGTGAGTTCGAAAATGATTTTCTCAAGCTCTTTCTTGTCAGCAATGTCTTTGGAGAATGTCTCCTCCCGCGAAATACTTTTTGCGTCCCATTCTTCTCCAATGATATCAGAGCCGCGGCCGCTGGCGGCACGGGAAATCCAGGAACCATGCTTTCCCAGAACGGCGATTAACTCCTCCTCCGATTTCTCCTGTAGGTCCGCAACTTCCCTAAATCCTTTGCCGCGGAGAAACTCTTCCGTCTTTTTTCCTATCCCGGGAATGACGCTGATGTCAAGCGGGGCCAGGAACGCAGCTTCTTCCCCATGCGGTATGAAGATGACACCTTGAGGCTTAACCCGGTTTGCGGCGATCTTGGCAATAGTCTTATTTGAGCCGAGTGCAATCGTGCAGGGGAGATGGAACTCATCGAGAACAAGTTTCTGAATCGTTTTCATGAATCCCGGGAGGTCGTTGTTGTACAGATGCTCGCAGCCGGTGAAATCCATGTTCATCTCATCGATCGATGCACGCTCGACGATAGGGGCAAGCTCACACATCCGTTCGAAAAGTTTTTTGGAGATGCGGCCATATTCTCCATGACTGCCGCGGACAACGATGAGGTTTGGACAAAGACGCTGGGCTCTGGCGGTGGGCATAGCGGAGTGCACGCCGAACTTGCGTGCTTCGTACGATGCAGATGCGACAACACCGCGTCCGGAAGCACTTCCTCCAACAACCACGGGCTTGCCTAGAAGATCCGGATTCTTAATGCGTTCAACGGAAACGAAAAAGCAGTCAAGATCGAGATGGGCGATGAATTTTTTAGGAGAGGACATAAAGAATTCACGTCTTAGACTTCGGACACAAACAGTGAAAGATTATAATGATGTCGTGATATCCACGAGTTCCATTCTCTTCATCATCGACTGAGACTGCTGGTTTGGAGATATGTTCTAAACTGGTTCCGTTTTGCGATCACATCGTTATGCTCAAGATCACTGGAGATGAACAAGATGCGATTCTTCAGGAGATCGCTGGTTGTGACATCAAGCTCTTTCAGGGCAAGAAATGGAATCCCCCAGGCCTGGAGATCATCCATAAGGCTCTGACTCTCGTGTTTTGTGCCCCCTTCTTCCGTGAAGATGTTAATCAGTCTTCCCCTGGAATGATCGAGCCAATAGGAAAACTTTTCCGTTTGTCCGTACAATGCATCGAAAAGATAGACTTCCTTGATATGCTGAGTCATTCCGCCGCGGAGAAGGATGAACGACATCACCCGGTAGGCGCCGCTATGACCGGCGAGAATAATTTTTCCGATCTCCTTCGTTTTGATCTTCTTGCTCTTGATAAGAAGGTCGATGACTTCTTCGATCAAACACTTGAAGGTATCCGCCTCTTCCAGTTTCCCGCCGAATGAATCAGGAGCATTCTTCGGTCCTTCAGGATGGATCAGGATGGCGTTGATCTTGCTGTCTGCGAATTGTTCGGCGATGTTGAATTGTGTAAACGTTGAGTCGATATTATTGCGCCAGCCATGAAAATAAACTACAAAATTCGTCGTCTCTCCCGGTTGGAATCCTTGGGGAATAAAGATCGCAACGCTGCTGTCCCGATAGTGTTCCTCTGCGGAATACTTTTTGCCGTCATACCAATACCCGGTATCCCGTTCTGTATGAGGAAACATCGCAGAAGAAAACTGTGCGATGATCATTTCCCCTTTATCCGTATACCGCTGATTCAAGGGCTGACCATACAACGTTGAAGCTATGAGTACGTGAAATATTATAAGAGAGAGAATTTTCATATGTCGGGAATTTGCCTGCTCCTGCATGAAAGGGAAATAGTCACGCAAAGTCTTCGCCGTTTGGCTTACTTTGGAAGAACCAGATATCGTTTGACCTTGAGTGTCGTTGTCTTTTCAAACTCCTGATCCCGGATAGTGAATTTTTTGATCTGTTTGAAACTGGAAAGTTCGGTATTCGCTTTTTTTACTTCCACGCTGATGACCTCGTTAATGAGTTCAGGTGTGATCTGCACACCGCGAGATTCCGAGAGTTCGATAAATGCTTCCGTGTCCACGACCAGTTGGGCTACAATCACTTCGTCCAGCTTCGGATCGTCTTCTCCATACACGAGACATTCTTGAATGTAGGGACTTCGCTTCAGTATGTCTTCGATTTCTTCAGGAAATACGTTTTTCCCGCTTCGAGAAATGATGACATTCTTCTTACGTCCGCAGATATGCAGGAAACCGTCGTCATCGATGAACCCGAGGTCGCCGGTTTTGAACCAGCCATTCTCGAATGCTTCGCTCGTTGCACGTTCATTCTTATAGAATCCAAGCATCACGTTTGCACCTTTGGCCCACACTTCACCAACTCTGTCTTCATTCGGTGTGTGGATATGCAGTTCGACTCCGGGCAAAGGAAGTCCGGCGGCATCGTCCTTAAAATTATCGAGCTGATTGAGCGTCAGGATGGGAGAGGTCTCGGTGAGTCCGTATCCCTGGATGAAGGTAAAACCGAGAGCACGTAGCCCCTTCGCCACCATCGGGTCGGGAGCCGCACCGCCGGCAATGAACGCGCGGATATGCCCGCCGAATTTTTCATGAATTTCAGAGAAGATCGCTTTTTTCGCACTCTTCAATCCAAACCGGGCAGCGACGTCAGTGAGTTTGATAAGCGGAGGAATAAGGACCGAGGCAACCTTTTTTTCCTGTATTCCTTTGTAAATACGTTTGAACATTTTATCGAAGAGGAGAGGCACCCCCAGCAGCATGGTCGCCTTCACATGCTGCAGATCGTCCACGACGGTTTTGAGTGAACGGGCATAGTGCGCTGAGGCTCCTGCATAGAGTGGACAGAGCAAACCGCAGGTGCATTCATAGGTATGGTGGATCGGTAAGACGGAAAGGAACCGGTCTTCAGGATATATGAACATCATACTGACCATCGCGATGAGGTTGGCGGCCAGATTGTGCTGGGAAAGCATCACTCCTTTTGCTCTGCCGAGTGTACCGGAAGTGAAGATGATTACTGCCATCACTTTCGGATCGATCTTCGGCATGGCATCCACAGTACACCCGCGGCTCGCGTTGAGCAGTTCCATCATGGAAAGAACGCCCTCTTTTTTTGTCAGCAGATCCATGCTGATGTAATACTGCAGATGCTTGAGTGTGTGGCGTTCGTCCCGCAGCATGGCATCAAACGATTCGGAAAAGATGATGGCATTGGCATCCGACTCGTGGAGAATATTGATGATCTCATTGGTATTCAATTTGGCATCGATGGGAACAATCACATGGTTGAAGCACATGGCCGTCAGATAGGCAAGGCCCCACTGAACTCGATTTTCACTGACGACAGCAATATGGCTTCGTTCAGGAAGTCCAAGTTTCTGAAGTGCGGTACCGAATTTCAACACATATTTCAATAATGAGCTGTAACTCAACTTCGGGAGAGGAGTGTCCTTTAAATCCTCCAAGGCGAGTTTATCACCATACGCGGTAGATGATTTGACAACCATATCCTGTATGGAGTTGATGTGGGGTACCTGGAACAGCTTTGGTGTTCGTTTCATGATGGCCTCGATAATGATAATGAGAAATGATCGAACTGGTGAAATGTCAGCCAATTTCGTCTGAATTGCAAGCACAGGAAATTATCGGAAACTTTTCATAGATTTGAGGCGGTTATACTTTATAAAAGGAGAACTGGTAATGGCCGTAGAATCACTGGACGTTCCGCTGGGAACGACGATGCCGAAATTCACACTCAAAGATCCTGATGGAGTTGTTCAGATAAGTGATTACCTGGTTGGGAAAAAAGGACTTTTAGTTATCTTTACGTGCAATCATTGCCCGTATGCAAAAGCTGTCTGGCCGCGGACGATTCGGCTGGGAGAGTATGCGATTCAACGCGGGATTAACGTTGCCGCAATAAATCCCAATATCCATCCTGATTATCCAGATGACGCACCTGAAGTCATGAGAAAAAAAATCAAAGAGTGGAATATTCCTTTTCCTTATCTCATTGATCAGACACAGAATATTGCACGTGCTTTTCATGCTCAGTGCACGCCGGATATATATCTCTATAATTCCTCCCAAAAATTAGTCTATCACGGGCGCATTGATGATAACTGGCAGGATGAATCGAAGGTAACGAAGGAAGAGCTGAAGCTCGCGATAACAAATCTTGCAGGTGGAAAACCCATCGATAGCAGGCAATTCCCTTCTATGGGCTGTTCGGTCAAATGGCGTGAGTAGGATGCACCTCTCCGACCGCTTCAAGCGATTGGAGAGGTTGTAAAGGGAAGCAAAGAAAACCTTGTCAAAGTTCTCCCAGTCTAAACGCCCGTAACTTTGACAAGGTTGGCTATTTACCATTGATTTTTTTTATTCGAAACGTCGACTCAATCCGGGTATTGGAACTCGGTCTCCACGTCAATATCCGGATGAATGCTTCGCTTGACCGGACACGATGCCGCTGTAGCGACTAACTTTGGCCGGAAGAGAAGAGGAATCCCATCTGGCATATCGAATCTTAGGACTATTTTTACGATTCTTCTGGGCGCATCAATGGACATGTGCTTTTCTGCATAGATTCGTGTTCCCTCCAGCTTGATCTGTTCCCGACGTGCGATTATATCAACGGTCGTCATAATACAGGAAGCGAGAGCCGTGACAACCAGATCGGTGGGAGAGAAGCTCTCTCCTTTACCCTGATTGTCCGTTGGTGCATCAGTAAGGAGTTCAACACCGCTGGGGCCATGTGCGGCTTTGCACCTCAATTCGCCGATATATGAAATCATTTGCTGAACCATGTTGATCTTTCTGCTATTCTCTCGGCATCCATCAAAAATTTACTTTGCGCTCCTTGGCGTACTTTGCGGTTTAATTTTCACCGCCAAGAGCGCGAAGTAACGCAAAGAACATCTTGACATAGAATTCCCAGTAAATGTTCTTTAAAGGCTTCTAGTGGTATGACGGACGTATAACGTACGGTATCGGATCTTCGATTCCTGCAATCTGGAATGCGTGCAGCCGGAGAGCGCAGCTGTCGCACACACCGCAGGCACTCTCTTCGTTCTTGTAGCATGACCAGGTCAGTTCAAAAGGTGCGTTGAGTTCGAGTCCGCGGATGACGATTTCCGATTTTTTGAGATCAATGACAGGCGTTACGATCGATATTCTTGTCTCGGGTTTCGTACCGAGTTCGATCATCCTATTGAAGGCATCATAGAATTCTTTCCTGCAGTCGGGATACCCGGAACTATCTTCCTCCACGGCACCAATGAAAATCTTTGCCGCACCGATCACCTCTGCCCAGCTGACAGCGGCTGATAGGATGTTCGCATTCCGAAACGGAACATAGGAAGAAGGAATCTCACCTTTCTTTGTCTCAAAGAGTGTCTTCGGGTCAGCGTTCGTAACGTCGATATGCGTATCCGTCAGACTTGAACCACCGATCATGCTCAGGTGGCTCAGGTCAGTCACTAACCGCTGGCTGACGTTATAATGATCTGCAAGAGCGTAAAATGCCCTTAATTCGCGGCGAACAGTGCGCTGGCCGTAATTGACATGAAGGAATGCCAATTCGTGTTCACGGCTGGCGATAGCAGCGGTCACACAGCTGTCCATTCCTCCACTGACCAGTACAACCGCGAGTGACTTCATCGTCATTTCCTTCGCTTTCCTTTGTCGGCATGCTCGGTCTTCACCGTCGTGCTGATGCCGCCGCGAGCAGTGAAATTCCCGGTGACTTCCATCCATTTAGGATGAAGCACGGACACGAGGTCATCCAGGATCTTGTTGACAACGGTCTCATAGAATATGCCCGTCGACCGGTATTCCAGAAAATAATATTTCAGCGATTTCAGTTCCACACACTTCTTGTTCGGAATGTAATTGATGGTGATCGTGCCGAAGTCGGGCAGACCGGTCTTCGGGCAGACAGAAGTAAATTCCGGATTGACGATCGTGACCGTATAATCCCGGCTCGGGTACTTATTGTCAAATGTTTCCAATTTCTTTATCGGGTCCATCATATATCCTCATTTCTGTTGATGAGAAAAAAAGCCCAAAAATCTGCGAAATCATAATATCAGTGTCACAATCAGCGCAATCAGTGTAATCACACGCCTCTTGCTGTTGGATCCCAAATATATTTATGCATCTGCAGCTGGAATTGCACGTTGAGATGATCGCGGAGTATCCACTCCGCCAATGTACGGTTTTCTAATTTGTTAAAGACGGGCGACATCAGAACAGGGCAACGTTTCGCTAATCCATATTGATGTATGATCTGCTTTGCCCATTCATAGTCGGCTTGATCGGCTAGGACAAACTTTATTTCATCAAGTGCAGTAAGGGAGTCTATGTTTTCCCAGCGGTTATGTTTTTCCATCTTACTGCCGGGACATTTAATATCCATGATCCGCTTGACGCGTGTGTCGACACTGCTGATATCCCGATGCCCCCCCGTTTCAAGTATCACTGTATACCCCGCGTCACAGAGGAGTTTCATCAATGCATGAACATTTTCCTGAAGGAGAGGTTCTCCACCGGTGATTTCCACGAGATCGCATGGGTATTCTTTCACCTTCTGGATGATGGAGTCTATGGACATCTCGGTGCCATCAGAGAAGGCATATGCCGTATCACACCACACACAGCGGAGGTCGCATGCGCTTAGCCGAACAAAGACGCACGGTTTTCCCATGAGCGTTGACTCTCCCTGGATGCTGAAGAAAATTTCATTGATGTTGAGTGTGTCCTGTGGACCGTTGGTCATGGAGATAGTGTCTATCGAGGAGCGTGGTGTAGTTCTTCTTTGTCCCGCTCTTATCGTGTTAATCTTCAGAGTACTTTGCTGTATATTGCCCGGTCTCTCCGATACCCACGAAGGAAAGCTTCATCTGTGGCGGCAGGATCTTCTTGAGCTCTTCGTAAATATGCCGTGCAATATTCTCGGATGTCGGATTTAACGCATGATCAAAAGGAGAAATGGTATTCAAATCCTGATGATCGAACTTTGCGACAACTTCTTCTGTCTTGTTCTGAAGCACATAGAAATCGATACTTATACCGAGATGATCAAGCACTTCGGTCTTCGCTTCCACGGTGACTTTCCAATTATGTCCATGGGGCCGGGAACAGGGACCGTTGTATCCGCGGATGATATGTGCAGCGGAAAATTCAGTTTCGATAGTAACGGTATACATAGTTCAAGGAAAAAGAGTTAAGGGAAACGTGTTCGGATCAGTCCATTAGTTGAGCTGAGCAAGATTTGCCTTCAGCTTCTCCATATTCATCGTAATATTCTTCTGCTTTTCGCGCTCTTTCTCGACAACTTCTTTTGGCGCCTTTGCAACAAAACTCGCGTTTGTTAATTTTCTTTCAATACTCTCGACTAATCCATTCAACCGCATAATTTCTTTTTCCAGCCGCTTCCGCTCGGCGTCGAGATCGATGATCCCTGCGAGCGGAATAAAAATTTCGGTCTCGTAGACAACGGCACTGGCGGACGCTTTGGGGCGTTCGAATGTGGCTGTCTCTCGTGCCCAGGTCGGAATGGTTTTTGCGCGGCAGAGTCGGTCGATATAGTTCAAAAGACCCTGCATCGCGTTGATGTCGGTCGTGAGCTTTTCGCCAAACTCGCCCTGCAGGTGCATATGTACTTCGATGTGTTTGGATGGGGCTACATTGAGCTCGCCCCGAATGTTCCGCACCGCCTCGATGACTTTTATCACGAAGTTCAGTTCATCTTCGATCTTCTGGTTAATATAATGATGGTCAATGACGGGGAAGGAAGCTCGCATAAGCGATGCACCTCTGCGATCGGTGAGGTGCTGCCATACTTCCTCTGAAATAAACGGCATGACAGGATGGAGAAGCCGCAATGCCTGATCATAAATCCACAAAGCGCGAAGGACCACTGCGGTCTTCACTTCTTTCGATTCATCGCCATAGAACCGGGTTTTGACCATCTCCACATACCAATCACAGAAATCATGCCAGATGAAATCATAAATCAGCTTTGTGGCTTCGTTGACGTGGAACTCCGTCAGCGAGTTGTTGAATGCCTTGACTGCCTGGTTCAGGCGCGAAAGGATCCACCGATCGGCAAGATCGAGATGCTCGGCGGGTAATGTGCCAAGCGGTGCGTCGCCGTCGCCGATGATTTCCTGTTTATTCATCAGCAGGAAGCGCCCGGCGTTCCAGATTTTGTTTGCAAAGTTTCTGCCGATCTCACATTTTTCAGCGGCGAACAGCACGTCCTGCCCCAGCGGTGCAAGGTACGCGACTGTGAAGCGGAGCGCATCAGCGCCGTACTGATCGATGACATCCAGCGGATCGGGAGAATTGCCGAGCGACTTGCTCATCTTGCGGCCTTCCATATCACGAATGATGCTGGTAAAGTACACATCGCGGAAGGGAACAAGGTCCTCATCTTTCTTGCGGGGTTTCCCATTATGGCCGGGAGTTCCTTTCATAAACTCCATATTCGCCATGATCATCCGCGCTACCCAGAAGAAAATAATGTCGGGAGCGGTGACAAGCGTGTCGGTCGGATTAAAGTACTGCAGGTCCTTGTTATCATCGGGCCAGCCGAGTGTGGAGAAGGGCCAGAGCCATGAGGAGAACCACGTATCGAGGACATCTTCATCTTGACGGATCGGTACGTCAGGGCGGACGTCAAGTTTTTTGCGTGCTTCTTCCTCATTCCGTGCGGCGACATAATTTCCATCCTGCGTGTAATAAACAGGAATGCGGTGTCCCCACCATATTTGCCGCGAGATGCACCAGTCGCGGATGTTCGTCATCCAGTGCTCGTACACTTTTGTCCATCGGTCGGGATGGAAGCGTACTTTTCCTTCGTGCACAACGCGCAGTGCAGGAGCGGCAAGCGGTTTCATTTTGACAAACCATTGATCGGACAACCAGGGCTCCACCACCGTATGGCATCGATAGCATTTGCCGATGTTATGAACATACGGTTCAATTTTTTCCAGGAATCCTTGAGCTTCCAGGTCTATCACAAGTTGAGCCCGGCATTCAAAGCGGTCCATCCCTTCGTATTCTTTTGGAACGGAAGAGTTAAGGCGAGCAGTCTCATCCAGAACATTGATTTGTGCAAGCTCGTGCCGTTGACCGAGCAGAAAGTCGTTCGCATCATGTGCGGGGGTCACTTTCATAACGCCGGTGCCGAAACTCAGATCGATATAATCATCCGCAATGATAGGAAGCTTCCGCCCGACGATCGGAAGAATGGCCGTTTTCCCGATCAGATGTTTGAAGCGTTCATCTTTCGGATGGACGCAGAGTGCCGTATCGCCCAGCATTGTCTCCGGACGCGTCGTTGCGACAATGGCAAATTCCGTGGAACCGACGATGGGGTACTTGATATAATAGAGGCTTCCGTTCGTCTCTGAGTGATCGACTTCATCATCGCTTAACGCCGTTTGATGCTGGGGGCACCAGTTGACAATGTACTTGCCGCGGTAGACCAGTCCTTTTTCGAACAACCGGATGAACACCTCTTTCACGGCATTGGATAATCCCTCATCCATCGTAAAGCGTTCGCGCTCCCAATCACACGAAACACCCAGCTTGCGCAATTGCTGGATAATCGTGCTGCCGTATTTTTCCCGCCACTGCCAGACAAGTTCAATGAACTTCTCGCGCCCGAGGTCGTGGCGGTGTTTGCCTTCTTTGGCAAGAGATTTTTCCACGGCGTTCTGAGTTGCGATGCCGGCGTGGTCGGTGCCGGGAATCCAGCATGCTTCAAACCCCTGCATCCGTTTCCACCGGACAAAGACATCCTGCAGTGTGTTATTCAATACGTGCCCCATCGTGAGACTGCCGGTGATGTTCGGCGGCGGAATGACGATGGTATACGGGGCTTTGTCTTTATTGGCGGCTGCATGAAACAGGCCGTTCGATTCCCACGAGGAATACCACTTATCCTCTACTTCTTTTGGATTATATGCTTTTGAGAGTTCTTGTGTGCCCATACGGTTTCTAACGATATAGAGAAAAGGGTAGCACGCGCTACCCCAAAGTCGTCAGCTCCCTTCAATTAACGAAAAAACGGGGATGAAATCAACGCCGGAAAAACGAATCATACATCTGAGAATACCTCTGCTCATCCTGAGATTGGATTGTCTCTTCCCCGAACTGGAGGATAGTGCTTATGCTGATTGAATCTGTGCTGGAAGAATAGTCGAAGATGGTACTGCAGCCTGGTGCCGATCGATCAGTTCACGCGCGAGTTCTAAATAGGCAAGTGTTCCTCTCGAGGTAGCATTAAAGAGGATAGAGGGTTTTCCGTAGAACGAAGCTTCCGTCAGGTGCGTATTCTTTGGAATAATAGTTTTAATAAGATGCTTTCGGAAACGCAGCTGCAATTCCCTGTCGGTGATCTCTGTGACTTTTGTATGCGGTTCGTACATCGTTTGAAGAATGCCTTCAATCTGCAATGTTTTGTTGGCTGCGTCGCGGATCCATTCAAAATACTTAAAGAGCTTATCGATCCCCTCCAGTGAAAAATGTCCGGATTTAATCGGGATGAGCACCGAATCGGCGCACGTGAGAGCATTGGCCGTGAGCCCGCGTAAAAATGGCGGCGTATCGATAATGATATAATCATAATGCGGTGCGATGGTACGAAGAATATTTTTTAAAAGGGTCCGATTTTCCGAGAGGCGCATGATCCGTTCTTCTGCCTGTGCCGTGGTGATATTCGCAGGAACAAAATCCAGGAATGCCAGTTCCGTTCGGTGAATCACCTGCGTCATGGAGCGGATGAAGTTGAAGACTTCGTAGAGACCGCCTCTGGTTTTCTCTGGGGTGAATCCCAGAGACATGCTGCATGCTCCGAACGGATCCGTGTCGATCAGGAGAACACGTTTTTCGAGGACAGCGAAACTCGCGGCGAGATTTACCGCCGTGGTCGTCTTTCCTACGCCTCCTTTGGGGATTCCTATGGTGATGATTTTTCCCAAAACACTATCCAGAATTTAAGAGAGAGGATAACAATTTTTTCTATACTTTCCAACAGCATTTTTTCGCTGTTCGGTCTTGCTGCGTTCTTTAGGTCAATGTACCTAAGATATATCCAAGAATGATACCGACAATAAGTGTGACAGTTGCCATCCGATAATTGAGTACATCTTTGGAGTATCCCCGCTTGATTGCCACAACGGATACAAGGTATCCAATGCCATTCAGGATCCAAATGAATGGGAGAGTAAGTACCTGTGCAATTATGGGGCCCACCAACGGCACCAATCCGATCCACGCGACCAACGCTCCGAAGGCATGACCTGCGATGCCGATGAGGAGAACGATGGCAGCGAGGAGCCGTCGATCGATGCTGTAGTGAATCCCGAGTGCGATGGCTCCTACGATAATGAACCATGAGAAGATGGCATTCTCGTAGTTCGAGAAAAATTCCTTGAACTTCGCCTTCATCGTTACTGTACGCTCACCGAGAGTGAAACGAGAGTACTGCCAGCTGCATTCAGAAGTGACGCGTCCAGGACATCGCCATGGTGGACGCGTGAAACGCCTTCCGGTGTGCCGGTATAGAGAATATCGCCGCGTTCAAAGGTCATGAATTGCGAAATGTATGCGATGAGCACGTCCACCGGGAAAATGAGCTTGCCGGTGCTGCAGGATTGCCGTACTGATCCGTTAACTTTTAAGTGAACGCTGAGTGCTCCAGGATTTCCGGCGGTCGATGCTGGAATAAATTCCGACAACGGGGCGGATGTGTTGAATCCTTTCGCCAGAGTCCACGGGAGGCCTTTCTTTTTGGCTTCCGATTGTACATCGCGCATGGTCATATCAAGGCCAATGCCGTATCCCGCGACGTGATGAAATGCTTTCTCGCGGGGGATGTTCGTTCCTCCTTCACCAATCAGAACAGTCAATTCCACTTCGTGGTGCACATCGTTCGAAAGAGAGGGGAGAACGATCGATTCACCCTGATGGATGATGGCGCTTGGCGGTTTCAAGAAGAAGACCGGAGAGGTTGGGACTTCGGACTTCATTTCCTTCGCATGGTCGATATAATTTTGACCGATGCAGATAATCTTACCGACAGTGACAGGCTCTTGAGAACCGCGCAGTGAAATGGATTTCATGGTGATTTCCTGTAGAAAGATTACACGTAATATAATGAAGCCGGAGAACAAGAACAAGCGGACCACATTGCTGTGTTCCGATCCCTAGGGAGATAGTTCTCTCCTTGTTCAACGGAAAAAAATCTCCTATCTTACAGGAAATCAAATTTCAATCCCCAAACCCGATGATCCATGACGACCTATAAAGACTCCGGTGTTGATATCGATGCAGGCGAAGAACTCGTTCGACGTATTAAAAAACCTGTTCGTTCGACGTTCAACCGCAATGTCCTGACAGATATCGGTATGTTCGGCGCGTTCTATCGGGCGGATTTCAAAGGAATCAGGAAGCCGGTGCTCGTCTCCAGCGTCGATGGGATTGGCACCAAGCTGAAAATCGCCATCGCATTGAATCGTCATGAAACGGTTGGACAGGATCTCGTCAATCACTGCGTGAACGATATCCTCGCGTGCGGTGCGAAGCCGCTCTATTTTCTTGATTACTATGCAACCGGAAAACTTACTCCGGATGTCGCGGAACAGGTAATCCTCGGTTTTGTGAAAGCGTGCAAGGAGAATGGCTGCGCTTTGATCGGCGGTGAAACAGCTGAAATGCCAGGGATGTACGGTACAGCAGATTATGATATTGCCGGGACCATCGTTGGTGTGGTGGATGAGAAAAAAATTCTCACCGGGAAGAAAGTGAAGAAAGGGGATATCCTCATCGGGCTCCCCTCCACGGGTCTGCATACCAACGGGTATTCTTTAGCACGGCGTGTGCTGCTGGACAAGTTTTCGCTGGAAACATATTTCGATGAACTTGGTTGTACGCTGGGCGATTCGCTCCTGGCAGTGCATCGCTCGTATCAACCAACCCTTCATCCGCTGCTTCAAGATGCCGTAGCAAAGAACATCCATGGATTATCGCACATCACCGGCGGAGGCATCGAAGGAAATACCATGCGGGTTATTCCGGAAGGATTGAGACTCAAGATCGATTGGAATGCATGGGAACGTCCTGCTGTCTTCAATCTAATTCAGCATGTAGGGAATGTCCCGGAAGAAGATATGCGCCGGACCTTTAATCTTGGTATCGGATTAATTCTCCTGGTCGATCGCAACGGAATTGATGTAGTGATCTCGGCACTCAAACGAAAGAAGGAAATGCCCCTCGTGTTGGGTGAAATTATCGGAAGCCATCCATAGAAATATGAGGTAAAAGAAATGAATCCCATTCTTTCAGAAAATCTTTCTGTTATCCAGGTGATCCAGTTGATCCTTGCCCCTGGAATTATGATCAATGCATGCGGATTGTTGCTGCTGGGAATCAGCAATAAATTCACCAGCGTGCTGAATCGTATCCGTGCACTGACGGAAGAAAAACGGAGAATGATTCTCCATGCAGCCGAACGGGAATTCCATCCCATTGAAAACCAGCGTATCGAAAGTATTTCCCGGCAATTGCATGGGCTTCTCAAACGAGCTCAGCTTATCCGGAATTCGGTCTTCTGCTACCTCATTGCGGTCGGGTTGTTTGTCGCCACATCGTTGTTTATTGGAATAGATTATTTTATTTCGCAGCTTGAGGTCCGATATCTTATCCTTGGTGCGTTTTTAAGCGGCATGATCGTGGTGTTTGTTGGCGTCATCTTTGGAGTGCTGGATACAACAAAAGGATTCAAGATTGTTCAATTTGAGGTACAGGTGGACGAATAACACGTCCTGCCCATGAGAATCTCTATCCTCAATGCCGGCGAGCAAACCGATTATCTGTATGGAATCGTCTCCGGTCTTTCTGAAATACCAGATCTGGAAATTGAGGTTGTAGATTCCGACAATGCGGTCGGTGTGATAGACACACTGCCGCATGTGAAGCTCTTCAATCTTCGAGGCGATAACCTTTCACCGCAGTCTTTTCTGACCAAAGCATGGCGCATAGGGTGTTATTACGTCCGTCTCCTTCTTTATACTGCACGTACACCTTCGAATATATTTCATATTCAATGGGAAAACAGCCTTGCGTTGATTGACCGGACCATATTGCTTCTCTATTATAAGCTGTTGGGAAAGAAGCTCGTTTTTACCGCCCATAATATTTATAGAGAAGCACGTGACGGGCGTGCAACACCTCTCCGCCGTCTTTCGCTTTCGGTGATGTATCACCTTCTGGACCGGATTATCGTACATACAGCAAAGATGAAGGAAGAACTCTGTTCGCTCTTTCATGTCGATTCTCAGAAGGTTATCATTATTCCTCACGGGATCAATAATCGGATCCCCAGAAAGGGCATGACACAGGAAGAGGCGCGGCGGCAGATGGGACTTGAGCCGACGGTACATACGATTCTCTTTTTTGGCCAGATCGATTCCTATAAAGGGATCGAGACCTTGATTGACGCCGTGGCGATATGTGTCAACGAAGATGCATCGATGATGCTCATTGTTGCCGGAAACCCAAAACGACAATCGGACTACATACGAAACCTGGAACAACAGGCTCTACAACGTCTCCCAGAACAGAATAGAAGACTCCGTTTTCAGTACATACCTGTCGGGGAAGTGGAAATGTATTTTGCGGCAGCCGACTGTGTGGTCCTTCCATATAAAAATATTTTTCAAAGCGGAGTTATTTTTCTTTCCTATCGATTTGGAGTGCCGATTATCGCGACGGATGTCGGCAGCTTTTGTGAAGATATCATAGACGGAGTAACCGGGTTCCTCTGCAGGCCCGACAGCGCTGAAGACATGTCTGAGAAGCTGAAGGTGTTTTTCAGGAGTGATTTGTTTCGTCAGCGGGAACACACCCGCGCACGCATTCGAGCATTTGCAGAACAACAGTATTCCTGGACGGACATTGCCAGGAAAACGATCGATGTCTACCATAGTGTGGTACAGCAACAATGAAGCGGCTCTCAAGAAATCTTCTCTCGCTTTTTTCAGCAGATATGATGCGCCGGGTGCTGGGCTTTGTGTCAGTGGCATACCTGGCGCGGGTGCTGGGGAAGGAAGACTTTGGGGCTGTCAATCTTGGTTTTGCGGTATTGGCGTACGGGATGATTTTTAGTGCGGCAGGATTTCCCACTCTCGGGGCAAAGAGGATTGCGCAGGGAGATTCACCGGAATTGATCGGCCGGGTGATCGGCAGTAGAATGGTAGCAACGGTTCTTGTGCTGTCCATCATCGTCTGCACGGTACTGATAGGTGTCCATAACACCGTCATCGCATGGCTGATCATTATTTTCTCCTGTGCGGTTCTTCCCCAGATCTTTTTTGTTGATTGGTTCTTTCAGGGAAAAGAAACCATGGGGATTGTCAGTGCTGCACGAGTACTGCAGTCGGTGATCTATCTTGCTGTTGTCCTTGGATTCGTGCGGTCGTCCAACGATGTCTTGTGGGTTGCCCTGGGCGTCCTGATTGGAGAATGTACAGCTGCGACCATGCTTTTTGCCCGATTTCGGGTGCTCTATCATAATGTCCGGATCCATGTCCGCCCGTCATTTGAACTGCTGAAACAATCCCTTCCGCTCACGATCGGCATTATCCTTTCGACTATTGTCTTTAATTATCCGCCGCTGGCCCTCGGTTTGTTCAATACGACCGCGGACGTGGGTATCTATAGTGCGGCGAGCAAGCTTGTCTATTTCTTATTGATGGGCGATCGTATTCTTCTTCTCCTTCTTCTTCCGGCCTCTGCTCGGAAGCATCATGATGCACCGGAAACATTCAGGAAGCTGCTCGACGAGGCTGTCTGGTGGATCCTTCTGGTGAGTCTGCCCATTGCCGTTGGCGGAACAGTCGTCGCGGATGATTTGATCGTATTCATCTTTGGAATGGAGTACGTATCATCAGCGGCCGTGCTGAGAGTGCTTATCTGGTATTTCTTTTTCACAATGCTTCATACGACGTATACCTCTGGATTGATTGGTGCGGGGGGTGAGAAAGCCTATGGAAAGATCATGGGAATCACCACCCTTGCCTATGTCCTGTTGGTGAGTGCGGGGGCGATCTGGTTCGGACCTCTTGGGGCAGCGTGTGGTGTTATCATTGCAGAAGGATTAAGTGTTGTTCTCATGAATCGGGCGTTGCGATTCTTCGTGCTTATGGCTCCGCCGAAAAGAATGGTGCGCCTGGTACTCTCGGTTTTTCTGATGGCGATTTGCGTCGTCTCCATTGCACCTCTTGGATTATGGTGGACACTTCTTGCCGGAGCCGGAAGCTACTGCGGGATGATTCTTCTCCTGCGAGCGGTTGAATGGAATGATGTGAAGTTGTTACTCGAGAGGTTCTGATGAATTTAAAAATTGGAATTCTTGGAGATGCTTCAGGATGGCAGCTGCTGCTTCAGCAGATCGGCGTACCGCATGCGGTCGTTGCAGATTCGCTGCATCCGGATGAATATAGTGTTGTCGTGGTCAGTGATGATGTCGACGACCGTGAATCTGAAATGCTGCGCCAATACCTGACGCTTGGGGGAGCGGTTCTCTCTTCAGCAAAAGTCTATGCACGTATCCGTCAGACGACCGCCCAGGTTGTACATATTGATTATCT
Organism: uncultured Ignavibacteriaceae bacterium; assembly: GCA_964651225.1. Classification (GTDB taxonomy): domain Bacteria; phylum Bacteroidota; class Ignavibacteria; order UBA10030; family UBA10030; genus Fen-1298. Next base: position 61,865 of record CAZYYD010000003.1, on the reverse strand, counting down.
CTATCCTCCTCATGATTCAGTGTTCCATTCGGCAGGAATCATAGATATCCACGCACGATGCCAGATTGCATGGAACGCCAATGATCTGAAGACGAATCGCGGAAGTATTGCCGCACATGTGGGGACACATGAAGCTGACAGGGTCATTGCATTACCCTTTAACCCGGCAGCATTGGTTCTGGATCAACGTTCAGCGGCAAAGTCGTTTTACTCTCCGGAACGCAGACTTCCCTTTGAGACTGTTTCGTTGGTGTCCAAAGGTGAAATTCGGGCACTGGTCGCTCAATGTCTTGAGCTCTTACATCACCGCCGTGGTCTTCCCTTTGCACATCTGTGGTACTTTCCTTATGGGGCTCGTTCTATTTTCTGTTTTCGTGTCGATACTGATTATGGAACAGAGGTGCAGATTAAAGGTATTTCCGATGTTGTTCATCAAAGCGGCATATCGGCAACATGGTTTGTTGATGTTCAGAGCCATCAATCCTCGATGAACCAATTCTCGGCAATGGACGGTCAGGAAATCGGTGTTCATTGTTTTAAGCATCAAACGTTTGCGGACTACGACCGTAATGTTCAAAATATTCAAAAGGCGCAGGCGGTTCTGCGCAATATAAAGATTTCTCCAAAAGGTTTTGCCGCACCGTATGGCCGGTGGAATGAAGCACTAGCCCGTGCCATTGTCGATTCCGGATTTGAGTATTCGTCGGAGTTTTCGTATGATTATGACAACATGCCCGGAGTACCCAGGCTGCCTGAGCGCATGGGAACTCTTCAACTGCCGGTTCATCCCATTTGCGTCGGAAGTCTGAAACGGCATGGATATTCTGAAGAACAGATGATTCGGTACTTTGCCGGTGTGGTGCAGCGAAAATTAAGGGTGCGGGAACCCATCATGTTTTATCATCACCCGAACGATGGACATCTCCAGGTGTTGGAGTGGATGTTTCAGGAAATGCGCCGGGAGCGCGTACCGGCAAAAACGATGGGTGAATATGCGCGGTGGTGGAAGATGCGTACAACGTCAATCCCGGGCATGCGGTTCACAAAAGGAAGTCTCCATCTACGTGGTGTCCAGCCGGAAAAAAAATCTCTTTACCTGCGCATTGCGCAATTGGATGGCACCGAGGCCATCATTCCCGCTTCAAAACAAATTGTGCTTGGAACGGTACGCTGGAGCCCCAGGCCGGCCGCTTGGGCAATGCCGGATGATTATCTTCGGAGTCGACGATTGAACTATCGTATTCCCCTGATACGCGGTCTCGATGCAGTGTACCATTTCATCCGAAAACACGAACCATAGAGGAACCGTATGCACGTATTATTTGCAACTCACCAGGCGGTAGCACTGCATGAAGGCGGTGTGCGGACGCAAATGATGCAAACAAAAGCTGCGCTGGAGGCGCACGGTGTCACCGTGACATTGTTTGAAATGTGGAAAGAGTTCGATCCGGGCCAGTACGATCTTGTGCACATCTTCTCCGCAAATATGGCAACATATCATTTTGCGCGGGCGCTGCGGCTTCAAAAAATTCCGTTTGTCGTGTCGCCGGTGTTCTATACGCGCCGCTCAGATAGCATGGTCCGTTCTGTCATTCGCACTGATGCTCTTCTGAATCGATTTGTTCGCGGTTTCTGGACAGATTATGGATTGATCGCCGAAATGTGCGGCTGGGCAAACGCAGTTCTTCCGAATACCAATGCGGAAGCACATCTCATGCGCTATGGCATGAAGATCCAGACAAAAGATGTGATTGTCGTTCCGAACGGAGTGGAAGAGCGATTTGCAAAAGCAACACCCGATTTGTTCGAGCGTCAATATGGAATAAGGGATTTTCTTCTCTATGTCGGGCAGATCGGCCCGCATCGGAAAAATGTGTCTACGCTGCTGGCAGCGTTGGAAAAAGTAGACCGGCCTGCGGTGCTCATCGGTTCCATTGATGATTCGCTCTCGGGATATCAGTGCCTTGAACGGGCAAAAAAGAATCATCGATTGCTCATCGTGCCGGAATTGTCTCACGATTCCATGCTGCTCGCGTCCGCTTATGCAGCCTGTGAAGCTTTTGTGCTTCCGTCGTACTATGAGACACCGGGTCTGGCCGCACTGGAAGCCGCGCTCGCCGGTGCAAAAATTGTTATCACGCCGTTCGGTGGTACCGAGGATTATTTCGGAGCAGATGTTGTTTATGTCGATCCCGGATCGGCGGACGAGATTGCCAGGGGAATCATAACAGCATTCGGAAGAGAGAAAGACAATGTGCTGAGCGAACGCATACGGAAGGAATTTGTCTGGGAGAAGGTGGGCGAGAAGACCAAGAAGGTCTATGACCACGTGTTAGGACTCACCTGATCAACTTTTCATCTGCTGATATTTTCTGTATATTATTCTACACACCGTTTTCGTATCACAACACAGAGAGGCTTCTTGTGGCAAAAGTGCTGAATATATTTTTCATTGGTGACATCAATGGTAAACCCGGGATGATCCTTGTTTCGTCGCTGCTCAAGCAGTACATCCAGAAATATGAAATAGACTTTTGCGTCGTCAACGGCGAAAATGTTACAGAAGGAAAAGGGATTGATGAAGCAGACGCAAAAGCGTTGTTTGAATTGGGTGTTCATGTCATCACAACAGGGAATCATCTATGGGACCGATGGCAGGCAAAGGCGCTTCTTTCAAAGGAGCGTCATGTCCTGCGTCCGCTGAACTATCCAAGAGAAAATCCAGGGAACGGTTTTATCATTTACGATTTGAAAGAAAAAGGGCGTGTCGGCGTTATCAACCTGCAGGGACGAACCTATATGCAAACCATCGATGATCCGTTTAAAGCGGCAGATTGGGCATTAAGCAAGATCATCAACGATACAAAGGTGGTACTCATCGATATGCATGCCGAAGCAACGGCTGAGAAAATGGCTCTTGCCTGGCATCTCGATGGACGAGTCAGTGCAGTTGTTGGTACGCATACTCATATTCCAACGGCGGATGCACGGATTCTGCCGAAAGGGACCGCATATATTACCGATGTCGGTATGAGCGGCCCGTACGATTCGGTCATTGGGATGAAGAAGGAGGTTGCTATCCGCAGGTTTTTGTTCCAGACACCATTTAAGTTTGAAGTGGCCGAACACGATGTCCGGATGTGCGCGGTTTTCCTTCAAGTCGATGTCGAGACAGGAAAAGCAGTAAAAATCGAACAGGTGATTTTCCCGAGTTTTCAGTGATGCTCAGAGATGAGGAAAGAGAGATGGCGGAAATTATTGACGGAAGAAGAATTGCTGACGAGATTAAACGCGAAGTAGAAGAAGAGACTCGTCGTCTGAAAGAAACAAAGGGGATCACACCGGGCCTTGCCGTTATTTTAGTGGGTGATCATCCTGCCTCACAGTCCTACGTCCGCTCGAAGGGTAAAGCGTGCGAAGAGGCCGGATTCTATTCTCTCACCGAGTACATGCCCGCGGACATGTCTGAAATTGCGCTGCTATCGAAGATCCAGGAATTGAATCATGATCCAAAAATTCATGGGATCCTTGTCCAGCTTCCGCTTCCCAAACATATCCATGAACAAAAAGTCATCGAAGCGATCGATCCAAGGAAAGATGTCGATGGGTTTCATCCTTCGAATGTCGGGCGACTCGTGATCGGCGAGGACTGCTTTAAGCCCTGTACGCCATACGGAATTCAAGAAATGCTTCTTCGCAGCGGCAATGATCCGGCAGGGAAGCATGTTGTCATCGTTGGCCGCAGCAATATCGTCGGCAAGCCGATTGCCAATATCTTGCTGCAAAAAAAGCGCGGTGCCAATGCCATAGTCACCGTTGCGCATACAGGTGCAGAAGATCTTACACGGTTTACAAAATTTGCCGATATCCTCATTGCCGCAATCGGGAAACCGAACGCCATTCAGGGTGAAATGCTGAAAGACGGTGTCGTTGTGATTGATGTCGGAATAAACCGTGTGGAGGATCCTTCCTCACCCAAAGGGTACCGCATCGTCGGTGATGTGCATTTTGAATCGGCCTCGAAAAAAGCAAAAGCAATAACTCCCGTTCCCGGCGGTGTCGGACTCATGACCGTAGCAATGCTCTTAAAGAACACGTTGAAAGCAGCGATGGCGATCGCCAAGGAGTCCTGAAGAGAGATCATGACACCGACAGTACTCGCCGGCGATTAAAAGTGATCCGTCTTATACTCCCGCCATGTATTGTTCCAGTATCCTCCGGTAGTGATATCCGTAGATGGTAAATGTTATAGCAAGCGGGAACATCCGCGGGCGGGTAAAAAGCGACCAGAAGAAGAGATTCCAATACTGCACACGCTCTGAGTCGAGAATCCCAAGGATGATAATAGATTTAATGAACGCTTTGAAGTGATTCGACTGTATAACAGAGACTCGAATCTTAGGCGGATTGTACGTCCGGAGGAATTGTTTCACACGCGTATAGTAGTGTTTGGATGAATACACGTTCTCAAGGATCGACCGATATCCCTTCAGGAGCAGGTCATAATTCATCTTGGGAATAAAGTTCATAGAAAAATCAGTGTTGTCGCCAGACATTGCGTGAAGGAGTCTTCCTTCTTTTTGCATGCGCTTATACAGGCGAGTACCGAAGGGTGCGTTGAGCAGACCGACCATAGCCGTAACAATGCCGCTCTCCTGAATGAAGTCGATCACTGTTTGAAAGATCGAACTGGGATCGCTGTCGAATCCGACAATAAATCCTCCCTGTACTTGGAGTCCGCGGTGTTGAAGCTTTCGAACGGAGGCGACGAGATTTCGATTTCTGTTGGGGCTTTTCTTGCACTCCATCAAGCTTTCCTCGTTCGGCGATTCAATACCGACGAACACCGCATTAAAGCCCGCCTGTACCATAAGCGCCATGAGTTCTTCATCATCCGCAAGGTTAATGGATGCTTCCGTGTTGAACGCAAATGGGTAGTTATGGCTTTTCATCCAGTCGATGATGGCCGGGAGAATTTCTTTTTTGAGCAGCGATTTATTCCCGATAAAATTATCGTCGACAATGAAGACATCTCCCCGCCATCCTGTGGCCAACAATCCTTCTAGTTCCGTGACGACCTGCTTTTTTGTTTTTGTCCTCGGTGTCCGTCCGTAGAGGACCGTAATATCACAGAACTCACAATCATAGGGACAGCCCCGGGAGTACTGGATGTTCATCGAAGAATAGTGCTGGAGATTGACGAGGTTCCACATAGGAACCGGAGTGGTCGTGATGTCTGCCCATTGGTCAGTTTGGTACATATGGCGGGGGGTTCCGTTCCTGACATCCTCTAAAAAATGGGGAAGGGTAATTTCTGCCTCATTTAAAACGAGATGGTCAACATGTTCGAATTCATGGGGAAACGAAGTAAACAGCGGTCCTCCAGCCACGATCTTTTTCCCGAGAGCTTTGCAGCGGTCGATGACGGCATGCACGGACTTGAGTTGAATGGACATGCCGCCGATGAAAACGTAATCTGCCCATCGCAGTTCGATCTCGCGTAATTCCTGCACATTAAGATCGATCAGTCGCTTGTTCCAAGAGTGCGGCAACAACGATGCAACGGTCAGCAGACCGAGCGGGGGGAAGGTTGTCCGTTTGGAGACAAATTTCATTGCATGTTTGAAACTCCAGAACGTGTCTGGAAATGTTGGATTGACGAGGAGAATATTCATGACGCGGTTCCTTTCAGCTTCATGAAAAAGCTTTGCGGCAGTGCGATGTTCTTTTATACGGTATCACAAGCGCGGGGAATTCGAGGCGAGAGGACAAGAGTCCATGGGGAGAAAGACAGCGATCAAGAAGATGGAATTCGGAGCGCCTTCGATAATGTACAGAGCCCATAAATGAGAAGCAAATTAATCTCAAGGAATAGTCGTTTACAGCTGTTCTGAAAAGAGTCGTGCGAAGCCGTTATATGCTTTCAGCGGGATGACTTCGAATGCAATGAGACCGGCGCTGACCAGCGGCAGCGTCGCAAGAGCAGTATGCGCTTCTTGAAGATCGCTGCATTCGAGAAGAAGTACCGCCTCGTTGCGATCCTGACGGAAGTAGAGTTCGCGGATAATTCCTTCCTGGTACAATTCCCACGCCCGCAAAGCTTCTTTTTTAAGAATTGCCGGTGTGAATTGTTCGTCTGCAATACCGGAAACCTCTTTTTCTAATGCAAGAACGATCATAGAAGAGGATTGCCGGGGGCCTTTTCGACCAGAGCGTTCATGATCGAGTTGAATTCGCGGATTGTTTCGTCATTCAACAGCACCCAGAGGCTATATACTCCCAGGATCGTTCCAAGCGGCACGTGGAGCAGATTAAAGAATGAAACGACTAACAGCAGGAGACGTCCCCATTCTTTCTTTTTCATGACACCGATCGCTCCAATGATTCCTGCGATCGAAACAATGATGATGAGGATGGCAATGATTCCTAAAATAATCGGTGCGATATCCAAGACTGCTTCCGGAATTTCTTCCATGCCATGGCGGCTTGAACGCGAGATCAATTCCATGAGGTATCGGAATCCGACCGCAAGAGCCATGAGAACGAATCCGCCAATGATGACTAACGAACGATAGGCAAGATTGAGAATGCCGACGAGTGTAATGTGTTTATCCATAGCTGTTGTCCCTTTCACATTGAGGTCAGTAATGATTTCCACTACGATTCCTTATACGGGTGATATATCGGAAAGTTCTGATGATCGGAATCCGTTCACCCTAATCCCCGTTCGCCGGTTGGAATAAGGCGACAATCGCGACGGTCCCCAGCACGATGAAAATTCTGTTTTGAAGCGATAATCGGGAGTACATCGTTCCCTAACAAAGCAATCGTTGATGAATAACAAAAGATAATATGAATAAATCTCTTCAACCTCCACAAGGCGGGTGAGACAACGGTAAGGAATTGTCCGTTGCAGTAGCTTGTATTGTCTGGTGAGAAATTCCGAAGTGGCGAGTTGATGAAACAACCACAGATGTTGGTGTCCTCAAAAATAAGTTTACGGCAGTTACTTCATTGTTGAATAATCCAGCTCGGAACCAAGTACGCTGTGTGGAATCAAGAAGACAACAATAGTGATGACAGCGGCCGCAAGAATCCAGCGTTTGGGGTGTGCTGATTTCTTCATGGCAACAGCAGCGGCGATCCAGCTGAGAAGTGATACGACAGTTTTATTGTCTGTCAGATCTGTGCCGAATGGCCAACCGGTCCAGTAGGCATCGAATGTATATTTCTGTACAAGCGGACCCAGGATCAATCCACCCGCAATCAGGAATGCAACCGTCGCAGAGGTAAGACCAATGTACTGGGGTGCCGGGGAGAAAGCTTCAAGACCGGTGCGTGCAGAAAATAACATCGCGCTGAAAATAACAATCACATGGAAAATCAAAACGACCGTTGGAACGACGCCCTTAAATCGAATAATGACCGGTTCATTTGAGGGGATTGCGACCGTTGTCTGCGGATCCTGGAGATAGACTCGATACTGCAATTTTCCTGCCGGAGGCTGAGCCGGAAGTTCCGCTTCCAATGTTCCGTTGTCATAGCGCATTTCGACGCGGGTCCATTCGTCCTTCGTTTTATACCGTTTCCACTCTACATATCCATGAATGTTCGGATCCTCTGTTTTGATCTGTACATGATGATTGGCAATGCTTTCATCGCTGCGCTTTAATCTATAGGAGACTTCTTTGCCGTCGACGATGACTTTTCCGCTCACGGGATACGTTGGTCCCGTCATCCGCTGATATAGTGCGGAAGCGGCAGTAACGAGGAAAGCGATGACCCAAAAGAGAAGAGATCGTTTCATGTGCACCGAGACGTTATGCCCATAGAATCAATCCTTCACGGAAAGGACTCAGGATATCCGGGTGCTTGGGAATCACGCGCACGGTAGGGCCGATGCGGCCGCTGGATTGAAGTTGTATTGTTCCCACAAACTCTTTTTTGCTCTCCGTTCCGGTTGTTATGCATTTCATCGGTGATGTCTGAGGAGCGTTGATATCTCCTTTTGCATTGAGCGGCCCGAAGAACAATTCAACGGATATATCGTCCGGTGTAAGTTTTCCCATATCCATCCATGCGTGCACAACACACTCATCCCCAACCTTGAAACTCTCATGCGTATTGAGTTTAACATCAAGAATCTTCAAAGTGTTCCAGTGACTGCGCATATGCAATTTCCAGGCAGTTAATTGTTTCGTACGCTCCAAATTGTTTTCCAGAAGAGATTCAGCATGCTGACGCGCCGGCAAATACAGATCCTCAGTATACTGGCGCACCATTCGGTTGGTGTTATATTCAGGTCCGATCGCCCGCATCGCGGTTTTCATCTTGGTAATCCAAGGACGCGGGAGATCATCTCCTGTTCGAGTGTAAAACAATGGAATGATTTCCTTTTCGAGAAGATCAAAAAGAGCGTTCGATTCTACTTCGTTTTGATAGTCCTTATCCTGATAATCTTCACCGCGGCCGATGGCCCAGCCTGTATAGGAATTATACGCTTCTGCCCACCACCCATCGAGGATACTGACGTTGATAGCGCCATTCATAGTTGCCTTCATACCGCTGGTTCCACTTGCTTCCAATGGACGCAGCGGTGTATTGAGCCATACATCGACTCCTGAAACAAGGTAGCGTGCAACAACCATGTCGTAATCTTCGATGAAAACCATTCGGCGGCGAACATTCGGCTGACGTTCGAAATGAATGATTTGACGAATGAGTTCCTTACCCGGGTTATCCATAGGATGCGCCTTGCCGGCGAAGAGGAACTGCACCGGCCGTTCCTTGTTGTTGAGAAGGTTGATGAGACGTTCAGGATTTCTCAGGAGGAGCGTCGAGCGCTTGTATGTTGCAAACCGTCGTGAAAAACCGATCGTCAATATCTCCGGATTTAAAACCTCGTTCGCTTGTGCTACCTCGGACGGTATGGCGCCGCGAGCTTCGAGTTGAGTCCGCAGACGATTGCGGGCAAAGGCCACGAGGCGTTCTTTTCGGCGTTCATGAGTGCGCCAGAGTTCCTCATCCGGAATGTGATGGACACGTCCCCACAATCCATATTGCTGTTCTGCATCTTCACGCCAGCCGGGCCCAACGTACCTGTCAAAGAGTCCTGCCATATCGCGGCTGACCCATGAAGGTGCATGCACACCATTCGTAATGGAAATAATCGGCACATTTTCTACTGGAACGTTTGGCCAGACATTTTTCCACATGTCGCGCGATACAGACCCATGAAGTTTGCTGACACCATTGCAATGCCCGGTCATCTTTAGTGCAAGGATGGTCATACAAAAGCTTTCTGAAGGATTGTCCGGGTTTTCGCGCCCGAGTCCATGAAATTCTGTCGCAGACAGCCCGAGATCTCGGTAGTATTTGTTGAAGTACTTCTCGATGAGCTGCGGGTCAAAATAATCGTTGCCTGCCGGCACAGGGGTATGAGTCGTGAAAACCGTACAGGCGATCGTTGCTTCACGCGCCTCGGCAAAACTGATGTGATGCTGCCGCATAAGATCGCGGCAATGTTCCAATGTGAGGAACGAGGAATGACCCTCATTCAAATGAAAGACATCAGGTTCCAATCCAATTGCTTTCAACGCGCGGTATCCGCCGATGCCGAGAAGAATTTCTTGCTTTATACGCAGTTCACGATCACCTCCGTACAGCTGACCGGTGATGGTCTGATCAGAAGGAGGGTTCTGAGGAATATTGGTATCGAGAAGATACAAATTAACACGTCCAACATGCACGATCCAAATTTGGGCGGCCACCTGTCGCCCAGTGAGATCGACCGTAATCGTCTTTGGTTTTCCGTCGTCGCCCATTACCCGATTAATCGGGAGCGCATAAAAATCATTCTCCGGATACCGCTCTTGCTGCCAGCCATCTGCATTAAGGTATTGCCGGAAATAGCCCTGTTGATATAAGAGCCCCACACCAACCAGAGGCAGTCCTAAATCGCTGGCTGCTTTCAGATGATCACCGGAGAGAATGCCTAATCCGCCGGAATAATTCTGAAGGCACTCCGTCAGCCCAAACTCTGCTGAGAAATAGGCAATGCAAGCAGATTTCTTTTCCGGATAGGTCTTGTGATACCAGCTCGAACTCGTATCGAGATATTCAGAAAAACGGCGGGATGCACGTTCTACCTGGGCCAGGAATGCATCATCTCGTGAGAGGGAGTTCAACCGCTCCTGCTTAATCATTCCTAACATCTGAACCGGATTATGATTCGTCAATTCCCACAAATCCAAATCCATCCGCATAAAAAGATCCATCAATTCATGATCCCACACCCACAGAAGGTTATAAGCAATAGATTGGAGGCATTGGAGTTCTTTCGGGATTGAGGGGGCGACGGTAAAAGAGAGGATTGGCCGAGTCATAAAAATCTCACTTTCCAAGCCGGAACCGAATTTCCCAGGAAACGGCTAACTAAAATGAAGAATGTCAATTCAACGCCAATACATGCAGAGCAATCATAAGAAAGAATCGCCAGAAAAACCACCCTCCGGGAAGGGAATTCCATTGCTTTCGCTGGCTTTATGTATTATATTTGAATCGACGTTGAGTAATGTCGCCTCAGAGAGCGGCAACTTCCTCGCACATCAAGTTCATCAAATTGGCAAAAAAACCGAATATTTTAAGCTTTTTTACATTCCTTACTTTTTTCATTTCCTCGATACTTTGCCCTAAGGTAGCTGCTCAGCCGGCTGTTTTTTCAAATGGGCAACCAACACTCCAGGGCCTTGATGCAGGAATGCATATTGATTCGCCAACCCGTCAGAAGATAGATTTGGCTGGAATCTGGCAGTATTCCACAGATGATGAAACCTGGAGTCCCATCAAGGTTCCCAGTTCTATCAATGATGAAGGACAGATGACCTTCTCTAGAACGGTCTCGATTAACGAACAGCTTCTTATTTCCTATGTCTTTAAATTTGTGGCTCTTGGAATTAATTATGAATGTGAAGTCTATTGTAACGACATCTTTATCGGCAAACACGTAGGTGGATCTACGAGTTTTGAGTTTGACATCCCGGAAGAAGCGCTTCAGATGGGGCAGGAGAACACCATAAAGGTTATCGTGAATAACCGGCTTAGCGCCCGCAGTACGTTACCTGTTCGAAAACAAATCTGGGGATGGAAAAATTACGGCGGTATCATACGTGACGTGTATCTGCTTGCCACTCCCCGACTGTGGATCGAACGTATTCACTTTCGTACGGAGTACGAGCAACAATGGAAACAGGCAACAGTACATCTGGATGGGACTCTCAGCAATAAACAATTCCCGCCATTAAACCGTGATACTCTTGCGATAAAGACCAAACAGGTTTCCTATTACATGACTGCCGAGCTTCATGAGCGCTTTTCGGATGTCCTTGTAGCACAGGGAATGTCTGCCCCCCTGGCGCTGGAACAAAATAAAAATACTTCTGTCCAGCTTTCCTTGATCGTCAATAACCCAAAATTGTGGAGTCCGGAAAGTCCTGACCTCTACATCCTCAAGACCAATATCGTTTCAATGGAGGGGAAACAAAAGACGGCAATCGACGAGTATAATCTGAATATGGGGTTTTCCTCCGTCCGTGTTGAGAATAATTCATTGTTGTTCAATGGAAACAAACTGATCTTGAAGGGAGTTGTGTGGCACGAAGACTCGCCGAAATGGGGGGCATCTCTTTCGTACGAACAGATGGAAAAAGATGTCGTTCTTATAAAATCGCTGGGGGCTAATGCAGTCAGATTTGCATTCCATCTGCCGCATCCGTACATGCTGAATTTGTGCAGCCGATATGGCTTGGTCGTTCTCGAAGAAGCATCCATCTGGAATGTTCCGGCAGAGATATTAGACGATGAAGCGTTCCAGGCCATGGCAGAGACACAGGCACGGGAAATGATTGAACGTGACGGAGCATATCCGTGTGTACTGGCATGGGGAATCGGAGATCAATTTGATTCCGCCGACAAACAAGCCCTGGAATTCGTCCGAAAAATGACCGGCATCATTCGCCAGCATGATGACCGCCCGGTCTATTATGGTTCCCGGATGCTGGTCAATGATGTCTGTGCTTCTGCTGTGGATTTTGTGGGTATTACCTTACCACCATCCGATTTGAAAAGCTTCAGGCGGCAGTTGTCGGAATGGAAGAAGAAACATCCGACTCAGCCCCTGGTTGTGCTCAGTTATGGAAAGGCTGTGGATCATAATAATAGAAACGGATACAGCGATCCCCTGTCGCAGGAATCACAAGCTCGATTTTATCTCCAGTACTATGCAGCAATCAGGGAATCCAATGCTGCAGGAAGCTTCGTGGCAGCTCTTGCTGATTGGCGCGGTGATCGACCACTCCTCAATTATGGACTGGGGGAACATTATGTCTACCCGGTCGGTCTGTTAAGTCAAGCACGGGAAAAACGGTTTTCGTATGAGATCGTGCGTGCCCTTTATACTGATGAGCGTATTACCGCTATTCCGGCCGGTAATTACCGCATCAGTTTTCCCTGGGCACACGTCCTCGTCGGATTGTTTGTGATTATTCTTATCGGTTACGAGACAACAAACCGCCGGTTCAGTGAAAGTCTGAAACGGGCATTGATCCGATCACACAACTTTTTTATCGACCTGCGTGATCTTCATACCGTTTCTATGGTACACACCCTGATTTTATCAAGCGCGATCTCCATAACACTTGCGGGACTCCTCTCCAGCATTATGTATCATTATCGTGGAGACCCCTTTGCCGATTATCTTGTGACTCTTGTTTTTGCTCAAGATTTTTTCAAAGAACAATTCATCCGTGCGACATGGCACCCTCTCACCGGTATCGCAGCATTAACGGGCATCTTTTTCCTTCTGGGGATGTTTCTTGCATTGCTTATGAAAATATGTGCTCTCTTTGTTCGAGCACGTGTTTCCTGGGTTCATGTGTACTCGGTGTCGGTGTGGGGCGCTGCACCCGTCGTGTTCCTGAGTCCGCTGGCGATGAGCCTGTTTAAGATTATGGAAAACTCTGCCTATGTGCTCCCCTCGCTCACGCTCATTTCCCTTTTTCTTTTTTGGACTTTCCTGCGGGTGCTCAAAGGGATTTCCGTGATTTACGATATTAGCCCGGCGAAAGCATACACCGGGGGAATCCTTGTTTGTATTCTACTTCTTGGTGGAGTGTTCCTCTATTATGATTCAGTCTATGCTCTCAGTTTGTATATAAAATTCACTGCTCACCTGGCATTGAACCTCGGATAATGTACCTCTCAAAACTTGAAATATTTGGATTTAAATCTTTTGCCCATAAGACAAACCTATCGTTTGATGAAGGTCTCACTGCGATCGTCGGACCCAACGGGTGCGGAAAAACAAATGTTGTCGATGCATTGCGATGGGCGCTTGGGGAACAGCGCCCTACGACACTTCGTTCAGATAAGATGGAAGATGTAATCTTTAACGGTACGAAATCCCGTAAACCCCTCAATGTGGCGGAAGTTTCCATTACGATTGAGAATACAAAAGGCATCCTTCCGACAGAGTATTCTGAAGTCACTATTACGCGTCGTGTCTTCCGCTCGGGGGAAAGCGAATACTATTTAAACAAAACGCTCTGTCGGTTAAAAGACATTCGCGATCTTTTCATGGATACCGGTATGGGTTCGGACGCTTACTCTGTCATCGAATTAAAGATGGTGGAGAGTATTCTGAGCGATAATTCTGATGAACGAAGGCGATTGTTTGAAGAGTCTGCTGGAGTGACGAAATATAAATACCGGCGCAAAGAGGCGTACCGTCGACTCGATGTTGTTCGTCAGGATCTCACGCGAGTGAATGACATCATCCGAGGTGTCGAGAAAGCAGTGGGTTCGCTGGAACGGCAGGCCCAGAAAGCGGAAAAATATAATGAATTGGTGAAACAGCTCCAGACGAGGGAGGTGGAATTACTCAAGCGCGAATATTCCAATATCATGTTCAAAATCGAACCGCTCTCAGAACAGCTTTCTCTTGTTGTGAATGAAAAGAATCGCCTCGAAGTGGAGGTCAAACAGGAAGAGACACTGCTGGAGGTGCTTCGTCAGGAATCGGAAGAATTAGAACGTCAGCTTGCTGCTACCCAGGAAGACCTCATCGCCCGGCAATCGGCCATCCATGAACTCGAGCAGCATCGAGCCACGACACAAGAGCGGCGCCGTTCGCTCCAACTAAATATTGAACGGTTCGAACGGGAAAAAATTGAGTTGAGCGAGCAGCGGGTGGAGCTTATCGAAAAGCAGGCTCGCCTCATACAGATGCTCGCCCAACTGCAAAAGAAAATTACTGCTGCTGAAGAAATCTACGTACAAAAGAAATCCCATCTTGAAGATTTTGAAACTCAACTGAATGCCAAGCGAAGCGAACTCAAAAAGAACCAGGATGAGGTTATTGGATTTGTGCGTGAGCTTGCTGAGCTGCGCAATCGAGAAAATCAGGTCAAAGCCCGTACGGAGAACATCCGAGGGCGTGTGGGCTACGCCGCTGAGGAGAATGAAGTCTATGGCCAAGATATTGAAAAGAACAGTGAACTGATAGCCAAACTGACGGCAGAGAACAAGCAGCTTCGTCTCGCATTTGCGGAAGCAGAGGTCCGCACGCATCAGATGGAAGATTATAAACAGAAGCTGCAGGATGAAGTAGAGCAATTGCGCCGCCACGATCACGAGGTGCTTGGTGATGTTGAGCGTAAGCAGGCACGGATCGATTTTCTCAAAGGATTAGTAGAAAGCTTTGATGGATATTCCGAAGGGGCGAAATATCTCATTACCAGCAATGAGTGGAGCGCTAAAATTCAGACGACCGTGGGGGAAGCAGTACAGACAGAACCTTCCTATCGCATTGCCGTCGAAACGGCGCTTGGTGAGTCGGCCGGGTACGTCGTCGTCGACAATGTACAGGAAGCATATGCTGCCATGGATTTCCTAAAGAAAAGTAATAAGGGGAAGGCAACGTTCATCTGCCTTGATCGGTTGCCGAATTTTGAAAATCATCGCATGTCCATGCAACAAGCTGGAGTCATTGGGTGGGCCAGCACACTGGTCCAATTTGATAACCGTTACGAACGGCTCTTCAACTTTCTTTTCGATGAGACGCTGCTCGTGAACGATGTTCCCGCTGCTCTCATGGTTGTACAGAACAATCCCAATGTCCGCTGCATAACACTGGAAGGTGAAATTGTTACGGGAAAGGGTGTTGTACGAGGAGGCAGTGTCCGGCAGGATGAAGGTGTGCACATCAGCAAGAAATCCCAGCTGGAAGAATTTACTACTGATGTCCGGCGGCTGCGTGAACGTCATGATCGAATCCAGCGTGACATTCAGAAAAAATCTGAAGAATTAGAAACCGTGAATCTCAAGAAGCTGGCAGAAGAAGCACGCACCATCGAACAACAGAAGACTTCGGTGGAAATTCGAATTGCACAATTGGAATTTGAAAAGAAACGTGCACAGGACAACATCGAACGCAACCAGACTGAAACTGAGAAATTGGCTCACGAGATCGAGGTGCTGACAGCGGAACTTCAGACACTCACACCGTCCATCACGGCTTTAGGACAACAACTCACTGAGGCAGAACAGCATGTGGGTGCGGCGACCAGTGAACTGGAAACCATGGATGCACTCTGGAACGAGTACTCGCGAGTGACAAACGATGCTCACATGGAAGTTGTTGCACTGCGCGGGGAAGAGCGGAGTATCCTGCAGGAAAAAGATCACGCGGCATCAACCGTGCAATCGATCTCCACGACGTTCGATCAACGCACGGAAGAAATATTTAAAGCACGGGAAGACATCGGAACCCTCGATGCTGATTTGGAAGCGATCGCAGCCGCGCTGGGAGAAGCGCGGCACGAATACGAAGGGATTCTCGAACAGAAAAAATCTGTGGATCAGGAATTTGGGGTCAAACGCAATCAGACCCATGAGATTGAACTCAAACTCAAGGATGAACGGCTTAAGCAGGAAGGATCCCTGAAAGCGGCACACGATCTCGAGATTAAGATTCAAGAATTGACGATGAAAGCGGAGAATCTCAAAACCCGCGCAAAAGATGATTTTGATTTTGAGATGACCCGTGAAGAATTTGCCGATGCTGCGCAATATGATTTTTCGGCAGTGCGCGAAGAGATCCATGCGTTAAAGAATAAGATCCACGCACTTGGTGCTGTGAACTTCGCGGCGTTTGATGAGTATAAGAGCGAAAAAGAACGGCTCGATTTTATGTCCGCTCAGCGTGATGATCTTGAACAGTCCGAAAAAACGGTTCTCGAAACGATCAACGAAATTAACACGACAGCCCAGAAACAATTCCTCGACACGTTTGAATTGATTCGCGAGAACTTCATTACAACATTCAAAGGACTCTTCGATGAAGGTGATGAATGCGACTTGCGGCTGGAGGAGGACCAGCCCGATCCGTTGGAAGCGAAAATTGAGATCGTGGCGAAACCCCGCGGAAAGCGGCCGACCTCCATTGATTTGCTTTCCGGCGGAGAAAAAACACTGACCGCAATTGCCTTGCTGTTTGCTATCTATCTCGTGAAGCCGAGCCCTTTCTGTATATTGGATGAAGTGGATGCTCCTCTGGATGATTCGAACATAGACCGCTTTGCTCGTATTCTAAAAAAATTCTCCGATAACACGCAGTTCGTTATTGTGACGCATAATAAACGGACGATGGAAGCAGCGAATGCAATGTACGGTGTTACGATGGAAGAAGAAGGTGTGTCGAAGCTCGTGTCTGTCCATTTTCATGAAGTGCCGAGCAATTAGATGGTCCGTATCTTTTGTGATTTTGACGGAACAGTGTGTTCGCAGGATGTCGGTGAATTGTTCTTCCGATCCTTTGCCGGTGAGAAGGCGGAGGCAGGCGTTCCGCGGCTGCTCAGCGGCGAGCTCACACTGCAGACATGGTTGATGAAGTTGTGCGAAGCGATTCCTTCTCTTTCCATTGAGGAATGTCATCGCTTTGTGGATCAGTTTGCTGTTGATTCGTATTTTCCCGGATTTGTTCATTTCTGTCAGGAGCGGAATATGCCGGTTACCGTCCTCAGCGACGGACTTGATCTGTATGTCGAACGCGTTCTTTCTCAGGCAGGCCTAAACCACATACCGTTCTTCGCCAATCATGCGGAGATAAGAACAAAAGCCGGGCGAGAAATTCTCGCGGTCTCGTTCCCGCATACCGATGCTGAGTGTTCTCTTTGCGGTAATTGTAAACGGAACCATATGCTGCGCATGTCTGCTGACGAAGATATTCTTGTGTATGTCGGCGATGGGTATTCCGATAAGTGCCCGGTACGGTATGCCGACATTGTGTTCGCAAAGCGGCAGCTGATCAGACATTGTCAGGAACAGAATATTACCTATTTCGAATTTGACAACTTTGGCGATGTGCAGGTACGGCTGGAAAAAATTCTTCAGCGCAAACGGATTCAGCATCGGCAGGAAGCTGCCTGGGCGCGCCGGGAAGTGTTTATGCAGGGATAACCAGTGAAGTCGTTTAGAGAAAAAATCTTTACGTTCCGCAGTTATACGCCGATACCGTTCGTCCTTGTCATGATTATTTTTGCCCAGCCTACCGCCATGACCATGCTTGTCGGATTTCTGCTGGCTGTTGCCGGCGAGTGTATGCGATTCTGGGGAGTTGCTTATGCCGGAAGCCTTACCAGAGTGACCGGCCGCGTGGGTGCACCATCGGTGATTATTGCAGGTCCGTTTGCTTATGTACGTAATCCGCTCTATGTCGGCAATCTGCTGACGTATATTGGTATCGGGGTCATGTCGAACGCGTTGTTCCCTTGGCTGCTGTTAGGTGCGGCATTCTGGTTCCTCTTCCAGTATGATCAAATCGTTTCGCTGGAGGAAGAGTTCTTAGAACAGGAGTTTGGTGCATCCTATCTTGAGTTTAAACAACATGTTCCGCGGTTCATTCCCCGGGTAACGCCATATGTTCATCCGGTGCAATCGGAACAGCTTCCGAGATGGAAAGAGGCGGTTCAATCAGAGCGGCGTACATTTCAGGCAATCGGATTAGTCCTCTTAATCCTCGTTGTTCTTTGGTATATGAGGTAACGTGTGGTTCAGCGCGTGATGATCATCGCAGGTGAAGCATCGGGGGATTTACACGGCTCAGGTGTCGTCCGTGAGTTGAAGCGGCTCTCTCCTGAAGTCTCGGTGTTTGGAGTAGGCGGTGAAAAGATGAAGCGTGAAGGAATGGAGCTTATCTATCACATCAATGAACTTGGTTTTATGGGATTCGTCGAGGTGCTCAAACATCTTCCATTTATCAGGACGATGGAACATACGCTGGAGCAGATCGTTAGATTCAAAAAACCTGATGTGCTGTTATTGATTGACTATCCTGGATTCAATCTCCGGTTTGCCCGAATTGCGAAGCGGTATGGTGTGAAGATCGTCTATTATATCAGCCCGCAGGTATGGGCATGGCACCGGTCGCGTGTCAAAACGATACGGGAATTGGTAGACCTCATGCTGGTGATCTTCCCGTTTGAAACGGAGTTCTATCGCGCAGAAGGAGTCGACGCAGAATTTGTGGGTCATCCATTGCTGGAAGTTTTGGAATCGAGACTGAACCGTCAGAATTTCTGTAAACGATTTGGACTCGATGAACGGAAGCCTATCATTGCATTATTGCCCGGCAGCCGGAAGCAGGAGATCGACGATATTTTTTCAGAAATGCTTTCAGCTGCACGGATGATCAGCGCACAAAAGGATGCAGAGATTGTTGTCGGCCTCGCTCCGACACTCGAGGAAAAATATTTGCAGACTCTCTATCATCTCAAAGGAGTCCATATCATCCAAGGTATGACATATGAGGTGATGGCCCATGCCGACCTTGCACTTGTGACCTCGGGGACAGCAACATTAGAGACAGCGTGTTTCGGTACCCCGATGTTCGTTGTGTATAAGACTTCCTGGCTGACGTACGGTATTGGCCGGCTGCTGGTCAACCTCAAGAATATCGGCCTTGTCAATATTGTCGCTGGTAAAACGGTTGCGCCGGAATTTATTCAGCACCGTGCAACTGCAAAGAAGCTGGCGAAAGAGGCTGTACGCTTGCTGAATGATGAAAAGCGGTTGAAAGATATGAGGGCAGAGCTTTCCATGGTGAAGGGATTGCTGGGTACCGTGGGTGCATCGCAGCGGGTTGCAGAACGTATTATGCAGATGGGATAAATGAAAAGCATACGACTATTCCTTCTCCCGTTCTCGCTGCTGTACTGGCTGGTCATTCTCCTGCGGAATTGGTTCTTTGATATAGGAATCCTGAAAACAACTACGGCAGGTATACCTGTGATTTCGGTCGGGAACCTCTCCGTTGGCGGGGTTGGCAAGACCCCAATCGTCGAGATGCTGATAGAAAAATTATCAGTCCGCCTTCAGCTGGCTATTGTCAGCAGGGGATATGGCCGGAAATCAACAGGATTGGTCGTTGTGAGCGATGGAAGAGGACACCTTTCCCCGGTGAGGATTTCCGGAGATGAACCGGCTCAACTGGCAGGGAAGTATCCTCGTGTCATCGTCTTGGTGGATGAACATCGTGTACGCGGTGCACGGAAAGCTATGGAACTTGGGGCCGAAGTGATTCTTCTCGATGACGGATTCCAGCATCGATACCTGCATCGGAACCTGAATATTGCCGTGATGACAGCGGAGGAAGTTATCCAAGGTGATTGGCTGCTTCCGGCCGGCAAGAGGCGTGAGCCCATGAACGCTCTGAAGAGGTCACAGTTGATTGTGGTTTCACGATGCATCGATCTGGAGAATTTTTACCTGGCTCAAGCAAAACTGGAAAGATGGAACAAGCCCATCGTCGGTATACAGACTACATTGAAAAGAATCAGAAATGCGGTTTCGGATCAGGAATGGGGACTCAAAGATCTAGCAGGGAAGAGAGTGGTCGCTTTCTCGGGTATCGGCAATCCGAAATCATTTGAAGATGTTCTGGCGCAGGCTCGGATGACAATTGCGCATCATTGTATATTCTCCGATCATCACTGGTATTCCGATAAGGATATTACAGCCCTTACCAGCGGGCGAGACAAGTGGAAAGCTGATTTACTTATCACGACAGAAAAAGATTCCGCACGGCTGCAGGAACACTTTGGAGGTTTCCTCGCATCCGAAAAAGTACTTGTTGCAGAGATTTATCAGAAGATACTAAGCGGGGAAGAATTTTTGGACGACATAATACAAAAGGCACTGGCTTCATGCGAATAGGAATCACGGATACCTTCAACGAGGATAAATTTGAACAGTATATCCGCTGGATTCGTTCTCTGGATGATTCGATCGAGATACAGAAATTGACGTATGAAAATAATGGTACAGGAGACGTGGAAACGCTCGATGGCTTCATTCTTGCGGGCGGCGGTGATGTTCATCCACGGTACTACGAGAAAGAACATGAACTTGCGAAAGCAAGGGGAATAAATGACCGGCGCGATGAATTTGAATTTGCAAAGATCAGTCAGGTACTCGATGCAGAAATCCCGATCCTCGGTGTCTGCAGAGGAATGCAGGTTATGAATGTCTATCTCGGCGGATCGTTATCCGTTGACCTGGTTTCGGACGGATTCAACAATCATACAAGTCCATCGGGCGACCATATAACAAATCATCCTGTTTCCGTAGTTCCGCATTCATTGCTCCATGCACTTACGGGATCGCTGGAGGTGGAAGTGAATTCTTTCCACCATCAGGGGGTCGATAGGCTGGGAAAAGGTTTGGTCTGTTCTGCCCTGTCACCGGATGGTGTGATAGAAGCGGCTGAATGGGCGATCAAAGACAATATGCCGTTCTTGATGCTCGTGCAATGGCATCCGGAACGATTGGCAGAGACTTTTTTGTCACAAAAACTCGCACGGTTATTCTTGCGGGAAGTTCAGCATTATCAGTCAAACAAAGAACCAAAGAAGACAGAACACTGAAAGGATCAAAAGTACAATGTCAAAAAATAAATATGTATACTTTTTCGGCGGCGGCAAAGCTGACGGAAATGAATCGATGAAGAACCTGCTCGGCGGTAAAGGTGCAAACCTCGCTGAAATGTCCGGTCATCCCAAATTACGGCTCCCCGTTCCTCCGGGGTTCACGATTACCACAGAGGTCTGTACGTACTTTCTGGCAAAAAAGCATCAATATCCCAAAGAGCTGAAGGCACAGGTGGAAACAGCACTCTCAAAGGTCGAGAAGCTGATGGGAAAAAAATTCGGTGATACGAAGAACCCGCTGCTTGTTTCTGTCCGTTCCGGTGCGCGAAAGTCGATGCCGGGGATGATGGAAACCGTACTGAACGTTGGGTTGAACGAAGTAACGATCCAGGGGATCATCGAGAAGACGAAAAATCCTCGTTTTGCCTATGATGCCTACCGCCGTCTTATCATGATGTACTCTGATGTTGTGATGGAAAAGGCCGCAGGTATTGAGCCGAAGAACGGCAAAGGCATTCGTAAGATCCTCGACGAACGGCTTGAGCATGTCAAGCATGCGAAGGGGTATAAGATTGACACTGATCTGACGGTAGACGATTTGAAAGCCCTCATTGCTGAATTCAAACAAATCGTAAAGGATGTCCTCGGCAAACCATTCCCGGATGATCCGCGCGAACAGTTATGGGGCGGTGTCGGTGCAGTGTTCTCGAGCTGGAATGGCAAGCGCGCGATTGAGTATCGTCGCATCGAACGTATTCCGGACGAGTGGGGCACCGCCGTCACTGTTCAATCGATGGTCTTTGGAAATATGGGGGATGACTGCGCAACAGGAGTTGCGTTCAGCCGCAACCCCGGCAATGGCGAAAACCAGTTCTACGGTGAATACCTTGTCAACGCACAGGGTGAAGATGTCGTAGCTGGTATTCGCACACCGAGCCCGATTAACGATTATTCGAAGAACGATCAAAGCCGTGAGCATGCAACCTTATCGGCGTCGATGCCGAAATTGTACAAGGAACTCGACAGCATCCGGCTTCGTCTTGAGAAGCATTATAAAGATATGCAGGATATCGAATTCACGATCGAGAAGAATACACTCTTCATGCTGCAGTGCCGCGTAGGGAAGCGCAATGGCGTTGCCGCAGTCCGAATGGCGACCGAGATGTATAAGGAAAAATTGATCGATGCCGAAACCGCCATTATGCGTGTCGGACCGAACCAGCTGGTGGAACTCCTTCTTCCGATGATCGATCCGAAAGCAGAACTCACCACACCGGCCATCGCAAAAGGATTGCCTGCAGGTCCCGGCGGTGCAAAAGGGCGTACCGTGTTCACCTCGAACGATGCAGTGGCATGGGCAGGACGCGGTGAACAAGTTATTCTCGTCCGTGAAGAAACGTCGCCGGAAGATGTCGATGGTATGCATAAGGCACAAGCGATCCTGACTACCAAGGGCGGCATGACCTCGCACGCGGCACTCGTTGCCCGCGGCTGGGGAAAATGCTGCATCGTCGGTTGCAGTGACATCGAAGTCGCCGATAACCTGAAGTCGTTTAAGACAAAGAGCGGCAAGGTGATCAGGGAAGGCGAATGGATTACGCTGAATGGAACGAAAGGTCTTCTCTACGAAGGCAGTATGCCGCTCGTGGACATCGACATTGATCATAATACTTCCTACACCGATTTGATGAAGCTGGTAGACAAAGTGCGCGTGCTGAAGATACGCACAAATGCCGATACACCGAAGGATTCGAAGAAAGCGATTGAGTTTGGTGCCGAGGGTATCGGTCTCTTCCGGACTGAGCATATGTTCTACGGCGAAGGGAGCGATAAGCCGTTGTTCCTCCTCCGCAAAATGATCATGAGCCGTACAGAAGCAGAGCGCCGCAAAGCGCTGGACGAACTCTTCCCCTTTGTTAAAAGCGATATCAAAGCAACCATGGAGGTGATGGACGGCCGGCCAGTCACGATTCGGCTGCTCGATCCGCCGCTGCATGAGTTCGTACCGCACAGTGAAGACAAGATGCAGGCGCTGGCCACGGAACTCGGTGCAACGCTCTCTGAACTCCACAAGCGTGCAGATTCACTCAGTGAGAACAATCCGATGCTCGGTCATCGGGGCGTCCGTCTGGGTATCACCTATCCCGAGATCTCCGAAATGCAGATCCGTGCAATTCTGGAAGCGGCAGGTGAATTAGTCAAGGAAGGAAAGAAAGCTCTTCCCGAGATCATGGTTCCCGTGACCTGTGCCGTGAGCGAATTGAAGAACCAGAAGGTGATCTACGATCGAGTTTATGCGGAAGCATGCACAAAGCTGGGTGTGAAAAGCATTCCATGCCTGTACGGTACGATGATCGAGATTCCGCGGGCAGCATTGACCGCCAACCGCATGGCAGAAACAGCGGAGTTCTTCAGCTTCGGAACCAACGACCTGACGCAGATGGGTTTCGGTTTCTCCCGCGACGATATCGGTTCGTTCCTGCCTGATTATCTCGAATCAAAGATTCTTCCAGTTGATCCGTTCCAGTCGATTGATCAGGAAGGTATCGGCGAATTGATGAAGATCGGTATTGAACGCGGACGTGCAACACGTCCGAACCTGAAGGTCGGTATATGCGGTGAGCATGGCGGAGAGCCGGACAGCGTCAAGTTCTGTCACCGAATCGGCATGAACTATGTCAGTTGTTCACCATTCCGAGTACCTATTGCACGACTCGCTGCAGCGCAAGCGGCCATCGAGTCAAAGGTCTCTGGAGCGAAGAAAACAGCAAAGAAACAGGCTCGCAGGAAGTAAGTGTGTGACGCACGAATTCACGGGCGGCGGAACCCGATGGTCGCCGCCGCCTCTTTCCCATAACTTATAGAAGGGATATGAGCAATGAAGCTCTCCGATTTCAAATATCCTCTTCCGCGCAACTTGATAGCAAAACAACAGGCAAATCCGCGCGATCACTCGAAGATGATGGTGTTAACCCGCGTCGATGAAAGCATCGAGGAGCAGAAGTTCTATGAAATCGTGGATTACCTCCAAAAGGGAGATTGCCTCGCGATTAATGAGACGCGTGTGTTTCAAGCGCGGCTTTACGGTAAGAAAGAGAAGACCAACGCAAAGATCGAAGTCTTTTTGCTGCGCGAGCTGAACGCTGAGGAGAATATCTGGGATGTTATTGTAGATCCGGCGCGTAAGGTGCGTATCGGAAACAAGATTTATTTCGATGACGGCAAACTCTGGTGCGAAGTAATCGACAATACCACATCCCGCGGCCGTACCGTACGGTTTAATCATAAAGGTGATTTTTTCAAAATCATCGATCGTATCGGACTCACACCCCTGCCGCATTACATTAAGCGGGAGGCGACCACCAGAGATAAGGAAACCTATCAGACAGTGTATGCCCGTGTGATAGGGGCTGTTGCAGCGCCAACGGCTGGGCTGCACTTTACGAAGGCGTTGATGAAAAAGATCGAAGCCAAAGGTGTGAAGATCGCTCCGGTCGTGCTCCACGTTGGACTGGGAACATTTCGCACCGTTGAAGTGGAAGATCTGACGAAGCATAAAATGGATTCTGAGTATTTTGAGATCTCAAGCGAAACGGCGAATATCATCAACAAAACTATTGACTCTAAACACAATGTGTACGTCGTTGGTACCAGCACGTGCCGTGCGCTGGAATCCAGTGTTACTGCTGACGGACATGTGAAACCGGCGAAAGGGTGGACCGATAAGTTTATTTTCCCGCCTTTTGATTTCAAGGTTACGGATAGACTCATCACGAATTTCCATCTGCCGGAATCAACACTCCTCATGCTCGCGAGCGCCTTTGCCGGGCATGACCTCCTCATGCACGGCTATAAAAAGGCTATTAAGGAAGGATACAGGTTCTACAGTTACGGCGACGCGATGTTGATTCTCTGAGTAAGCTATTATTCAATGTTCGGGAGGGAACCCATCTTGTGACCGTGAGCGAGGTCGAGGATGATGTTCCCTCTCATTATTTAGTGATTTCATGGCAGGAACCTTTTTTTTCTCGAGAAAGGTTGAAGAAATGTCAAGGATAAGACCAAAAGTATTCGCTCTCATACCAGCTGCCGGTGCGGGCACAAGAATTGGTGGAGACATTAAGAAGCAATTTCTGCCGCTCGATGGAAAGCCGATCATCGCCTATACCTTGCAGCAGTTTGAACATTGCTCGGATATCGACGAAGTGGCTTTGGCAGTACCGGAATCGGCAATGACAGACATGGAAGCTATTGTTGCAAAGTACCGGCTGCATAAAGTCAGCAAGGTGGTGATGGGCGGGGCGAAGCGTCAGGATTCGGTCCGTAATGTGCTCAAGCGTCTCGCGCTGAACGATTCTGACATCGTTCTTGTTCATGATGGTGTACGGCCGTTCATTGAGATCAAACGCATCACACACCTGATAAAAGTCTGCAAGGAATACGATGCAGCAGTGCTCGCTGTCCAGCCGAAGGATACACTCCGGCGTTCAACCGGCGGCGGCTTCTTTGATCAGACAGTCGACCGCACAGCACTCTGGTTGATCCAGACACCTCAAGCGTTCCGTGCGAAGTTATTGGTCAAGGCTTTTGAGAAAGCACGGAAGGATAAATTCTATTCTACCGATGAGGCGGCGCTCGTGGAACGGCTTGGAGTAAAGGCGCGGATCGTGGAAGGAAGTTATGACAACATTAAGATCACAACTCCGGAAGATCTTGAGCTCGGAATGCTGATTCTGGAGCGATGGAGGACAAAAGGATTGGTGTAAGTTGCTTCTTGTTGATGAAATCTATATCTTAATATGCGGATATTGAATTTATAAACAGAGGATTTGCCTGTATGATCAACATGGTGATAGTCGTACTCCTGAGTTATATCGCGGGATCAATTCCAACAAGTATTATGCTTTCGAAATGGGGGCATGGGTTTGATATCCGTACAAAGGGAAGCGGTAATGCCGGCGGAACGAATGTATTCCGTGTCCTTGGTTGGAAATCAGGCGTTTTTGTTATCGTGATAGACTGCTTGAAGGGTGTGCTGGCCACTACCGTCATCGCACGCCTGTTTTGGGATCCGACCTTACCGTTCTATAACCATACTCCGTTTGATGACTTCACGATCATCCAGATGATCTGCGGCGGCGCGGCGATTATTGGCCATGTGTGGACGTTGTTTGCCGGATTTAAAGGCGGCAAAGGTATCGCTACGGGTGCTGGTATGCTTGTTGGTATTGCACCGACCGAATTTGCCGTCTCCATTGGTGTCTTCCTGATCTTCCTGTATGCCTTTCGCTATGTTTCGCTCGGTTCTATTATGGCTGCGGCGGCATTCCCCTTATCCTTGATTATCCGCTACAATATACTTTCAGATGAAATCCACAGCTACAAGACGCTGGTGTTCTTTAGTACCGGTATAGCCCTCTTCCTGATCTATTCGCACCGGGCAAATATCAAGCGATTGATCGAAGGAACCGAACGGAAAATTTCGGGATCCCAACGAGAATCCGAATCGGTCGAATCTTAAACCAGATGAAACTCCAAGGAAGGCACAGCATCGTTCATTGGATGTGCCATCAATGATATGAAGATTACTGTTCTTGGTGCCGGCAGTTGGGGAACGACTCTCGCCCTTGTTCTACACGACAACCATCATCAGGTCAACCTGTGGACGTTCGATAACGACCAGGCAGAATCCATTCTGGAAAAACACGAAAACGTACAATTCCTTCCGGGCATCCCGCTTCCTTCTGACATCACAATTACCACCGACATCGAAGCATCGTGCCATGCGCGCGATATGATTATCGCTGCGGTACCGTCCCAATTTCTCCGCTCCGTTCTTCAACGGATCGCACATCTCGATTTGAAAGACACAATTATTTGTAACGTTGCCAAAGGCATTGAGAACGGCTCCTTGATGACCATGTCCGAAGTGCTCCTGGATGTGTTGATGCATGAACGGAAAGAAAACCTTGCAATCCTCTCCGGCCCCAGCCATGCAGAAGAGGTAAGTTTAAAGATTCCGACGATGGTAGTTTCCGCTTCCTTTAAGATGAAGACGGCGAAGACCGTACAGGAAGCGTTCATGTCCGATTACTTTCGTGTCTATGTGAATGAAGATATTCGCGGTGTGGAATTAGGCGGCGCAATAAAAAATGTCATTGCGATCGCTGCGGGATTGAGCGACGGCTCCGGGTTTGGAGATAATACGAAAGCAGCGATTATGACACGAGGCATCTATGAGATTACGCGCCTCGGTGCCAAGATGGGGGCACAGCCGCTGACGTTTGCAGGTCTTTCCGGGATGGGGGATTTGATCGTCACATGCATGAGCCGGCACAGCCGTAACCGATTTGTCGGTGAGGAAATCGGAAAAGGGAAGAACGTCGCTGATGTGCTCAGCGACATGACCATGATCGCCGAAGGCGTTCCGACGGCAAAGTCCGTCCACCAGCTTGCCCAAAAACACCATGTGGAAATGCCAATGGCGGAAGAAGTCTATAAAGTGCTCTTCGAAGACAAAGATGCACGCCAAGCTACGCTCGACCTGATGCTTCGCGACACACGCGGCGAAGGAGCACATTAACTCAGCACCTTGAACTTTTCCATAAATATTTTCTAGATTTACGAAATTTCGATATACTTTTTCATTCATCTTTCAGGAGACTTCCATGAGGCGGACACTTATACCACTTCTTATTCTACTCTTATCCACGTATATGGTAACTCAAGGGCAAAAGAATACATCTCCGTCGGGGAAACAATTTGCGCCCGGACGAATCCTCATCAAATTTAAACCGCAACAGAATACCTATTTGAAGAAATCTTTACAGCAATCCCAGGCGGTACAGAGTACGCTGCAGAAGATCGGATCGGTATCTCAGAAGGCAGTCTTCAAAGATGCTTATGCATCTTCAGAACAGAAACGAATTGCGGAAGAGGTGGGCCTGGATCGCTGGATAGCCGCCACAGTCCCTGTTGTGACCGATATTGAGAATCTCGTTCTCTGGTTGAAAAAAGATCCCAATGTTGAAATTGCAGAACCTGACTACATCGAAAAGATGGACGCGGTTCCGAACGATCCTTTGTATTCACAACAGCAGCATTTGCCTCAAATTAAAGCATCGCAAGCATGGGATATTCAAAAGGGAGATTCAACGGTCGTCATTGCCATTATTGATACCGGTGTGGATTGGGATCATCCGGACCTTGCTTCGGTCATCTGGACCAACACCGGGGAAATTCCCAATAACGGCATTGATGATGATGGAGATGGATATATCGATGATGTACGCGGCTGGGATTTTGTTAATGGCGTGGTCGGCGGGACTGGTACGACGGATCCCGATCCAAACGACGACTTGGATATTCCCGACAACAACCCGATGGATTTCGTTGGGCATGGCACACACTGTTCAGGTATAGCAGCAGCTGCGACAAACAATGCTACAGGCATTGCATCGATTTCCTATGGATGCAAAGTGATGCCATTACGCATTGGTTTTCGTACAAACGATGGAGGCGGATCAGGATATTCGTCATGGATGGGGCTTGCGTTCCAGTATGCGGCGGATAAGGGAGCTTCGGTAGCAAGTTTAAGCTTTGGAACTTCCGGACAACTTATTGTTGATGGTGCTCTCTATGCGTTTAAGAGGGGAGTTGTCATCTGTAATAGCGCAGGTAACGGCAACAGCGAGAGTGGGGGAGTCCTGGGCACGCTTCCGTGGGTTTTGAGTGTCGCCTCCGTGAGCGATTTGGATATAAAAGCATCGTATTCAACTTACGGAACGTGGGTTAATATTTCTGCCCCCGGCGGCGATCAAAATTCAAATAGGCCGGGAATTCTAAGCACCATTGTCAATCCTTCCGCGTTTTACAACAATCAATTGTATGTTTCTTTCCAGGGAACCTCGATGGCATGTCCGCTGGTAGCCGGATTGGCCGGTCTCGTGAAATCGAGATTTCCATCGATGAATGCCGGCGACGTTGTCCTTCAAATATGTGCAACCGCCGATAATATTGACGGTCTGAATCCTTTATATGCAGGGAAGCTGGGGTACGGCAGGATCAATGCACAGAACGCAGTGACGAGTGCTGCCGGTCCGATGAAACCCGCCTTGTCCGTCCTTTCTGTTTCGTTTAACGATTCACTGGGAAATAAGAACGGCAAGGTCGAACCGGGCGAGACCATTGAGATGACGGTGACTTTTCAAAATGACTGGGAGAATGCGACAAACGTTGCGGCAACACTCAGTACGACAGAATGGGGGATCAATATTACACAGGCATCATCCAGTTACGGAACGATTCCCGGAATCCGGGATGTGAGTCACTCAACTAAAAGCAACGCATCAAACAAATTTGTGTTTACGGTAAGTTCCGACTCCATTCCGCGCAATGTCAATTTCAAGGTTTCCGTCGTTGCCGATCAAGGATATGCCAGAGATTTTACTGTCCCTCTTTCCATTTTGCCGAGTTTTCTGTTCGTGGATGATGATGATGCCTCGGTCAATGTTGAGAGTTATTATCTCAATACATTTCGCAACCTCGGACTTGTATGTGACACATGGGATCGAACTCTGCAAGGACCAATCACCGCAAACCAGCTCTCGGCCTATACGACAGTTGTATGGGGATGTGAGTGGGCATTTCCATCGCTTGATTCGCTCGACCGCGCGGCGATAGGCGGATTTTTAGATAATGGCGGTCAACTCTTTATTTCCGGGCAGGATCTCGGCTGGGATCTTTGTGCCTCTGATGGAGAAGAATATGTTGCTTCCGGAGGCGCTTCAAAAACGTGGTTTGAGAACTATTTTAGATCTCAGTACCAGGCTGATAATGCGGGTACAACCACTCTCAATGGTGTTCCCGGCGATCCGATCAGCAATGGATTGTCCCTCTCAATCACCGAGCCCTTAAGGTCGGCAACATATCAGTTCCCGGATGTTATCACACCGATGTCCGGCGCACAATCTGTCTTTCTCTATCCCGCCACTGGTGCCGGTGCTATACGTTATGCCTCCACATATAAAGTTGTGTATTTCAGTTTTGGAGGTTTTGAAGCGATCACCGGCAGTGCGATGCGTGATACCGTTATGAATAACATTTTTAATTGGTTTAATGGATTCCAATTCCAGCATACGCCGCTGAAAGACACTGAATCGCCGAATGCACGGCTGGTGCAGGTCAAAGTTGTTTCCGGAAGTACGATTGAATCTGTGAATCTCTATTATGATACCGATGGATCGTTCCCTTTCCAGAAACTGTCAATGGCAGCACAGGGAGGAGGATTCTATCAGGCTTCTATCCCAGGACAAGCCCCTTCAACAGTTCAATACGCGGTGATCGTTCGGACAGCAGCAGGCTATGCACCGTATAAGATCTATAGTTACAAAGTCGGAGCAGATATAGTTCCTCCAATATTTCTCTCCGCGGATTCTCTCGGCAGCACGCTCCTCACCACCGGTATATTCACGGCGTCATTGAGCGCTGACGACAATACCGCCATCGATACAACGGCAACCTATATGTTCTTCAAAGTGAATGGATCACTTCCTGATTCTGCACATATGCAATATTCTGCCCCCAATAATTTTCAGGGAACCGTGGATGTTCACTCGCGCGTTTCACAGCTTCACGGTGGAGACACGATCAGTTATTACTACTCCATCCGGGATGCATCAAGCGCGCACAATGTTTCCCGTTGGCCCGCCTCCGGATTTAATTCTTTCCAGATAGGCAGGCAATTGATCGATGACTTTCAGAAGGTAAAATCCATTTGGAGCTTAGGCCTGAGTTGGGGATATGAAGTATCGACGAAAAATTTAGATGCAACGAACATTGCCATGTCTGATAGTCCTCCGCCCAGTACTCCGTATACATCGAATACAGAGAATACGCTTACGCTCACGCAGCCTTTCGACCTTTCAGCATATCCGGCAGCGAGAATGTATTTCTGGCGTGCCATGGCGATTCATACGAGTGATACACTCTACGTTGAATACCAGAAAGGAACCACAGGATGGATAACCGTTCGGAAAATGAACGGCACGTTTCCGCCTACGTGGAGGAAAGACTCCGTCGATCTGCCCGGATCTTCAAGTGCGATGGCGATCCGGTTCCGTCTGAAGGCGGATGGTACCAACCAGTCGAACGGTATTCTTCTTGACGACATTGAAGTTGTTGGAGGAATACCCTACACAGGAGTCGAGGAAAACACAGGATCCGGAATTCCCAAAAACTTTGCTCTTCAGCAGAATTTCCCGAATCCCTTCAACCCGACCACGGTCATCAGTTATGAATTGCCAGTGACGAGTTCAGTAAGGCTCATTGTCTATGATATGCTTGGCCGCGAAGTGGCGGTGCTGGTGAATGAGCAAAGGCCGGCAGGTGCGCACACAGCGATGTGGGATGCTCAAGGAATGCCGAGCGGCGTATATTTTTACAGGCTCACCGCCGGTAGTTTTATGTCAACGCATAAAATGCTGATGATAAAATAAAGATCGATTGTTAAAAGGAAACTCAGGCGGTTTTGGCGACAGGGCCGCCTGTTTTATTTCGCCGTCCAAATCCTCACCCGTGTTGCTTTCCCCTTCACTTTTCCGTAATTTTCCTCAAGTAAACAATCCATCAACCTCAATAAAAACTAAATCCAGTGATCCTACTCTATAGTATTGGTATTCTTGCGGGATATCTCGTCGGTTCCATTCCAACGGCATATCTGATCGTTCGTTTCAAGGCGGGCTATGATGTCCGCACAAAGGGAAGCGGCAACATCGGTGCCTATAATGCTTACGATGTAACCCAATCAAAAAAAATCGGCGTTCTTGTCGCTCTTTTGGATATTGCAAAAGGATTACTCGCAACAGTTCTAGCTGGACAAATTCCGGGCGGGACTTTTTGGTTTCAGGCTGCAGTGTTGTCAAGTGTGCTCATAGGACACAACTATCCGGTTTGGTTGAAATTCCATGGAGGAAGAGGATTAGCTTCAGCGGCAGGCGGTTTCTGTGTCCTCGGTGTCAGTTATACGATTGTCTGGTGTCTGACGTGGTTCATGACATATCGAACTACAAAAGATATTCTCAAAGGAAACATTGTTGCCATCCTTCTGACACCCCTGGTATTGTTGGTGATTCCAATCGGCTGGATCGATGCGGTTATGATTCGTCAAATCTCTGCAACTGATTACCGGATATACTCGTTTATATTAAGTGGCATACTCATTTTAAGTCATATAAAGCCTATGAAGGGAATCATAGACGCACGCCGTCATTCATAAATCTGATTTTTGTTTTTTTAATGACTCCATAGGAGTCGAAGGTTTATTGTTATAATCGTAACTGATGTAATGAACTCCTTTAGGAGTTCAACGAAAATTAAAAACTATCATCATTGTTGTTCAATAACTGATGAAATATTCGCCAAGCAGTAACTGAGGTACACTATGAATAACCCGTACATCCGCTTCTTCGTTATTTTAACTGTTCCCCTACTGATCGGTTTTAGTCTTGGATACATTATCAAACCCTCCGGTGTTCCGCAAGCTCAAGCAGCAAATGCAAACTTTGAACAGGCATTTCCCCGGTCAGCACAGTCCCAGGAAAAGGGGGGGGATGAGGGAGATCAGGTCGCAGCCTCCCGCCAAAATGCTATCACGCGCGCTGTGGCCAAAGTGAGTCCGGCCGTTGTCGGTATCAATGTGATCGCCGTGCAGCAAGTCCGCTACCGCGATCCATTCTCAGGGTTTTTCGACGACCCGTTCTTCAAACCATTCTTTGGCGATCGCGTCTATAAACAGGAGGTGAAAGAACTCGGTTCCGGTTTCATCATTTCTTCCGATGGCTATATTGTCACAAACGATCACGTAGCGGGGAATGCAACCGATATAACGATCACCATTTCCGGTGGAAAGCAGATGAAGGCCAAATTGATCGGCTCCGATCCTGCCACCGACATTTGTCTGTTAAAAGTTGAAGGAAAAGATCTTCCGTGTGTCACGCTCGGAAATTCTGATGATGTGGTCATTGGCGAATGGGCGATTGCACTCGGCAATCCGTTCGGTCTGTTTGAAATCAACGATAAACCAACCGTTACCGTTGGTGTCATCAGTGCGACAGGCATGAAACTGGGACAGTTAGAAAACCGGTACTATCGGGATATGATTGAAACAGACGCAGCGATCAACGGCGGCAACAGCGGCGGTCCCCTCGTCAACAGCACCGGCGAGGTTGTCGGTATGAATACACTGATCTTTACAGGCGGACAAAGCAGTACGTATATTGGATATGGATTTGCGATTCCTGTCAACAAAATTAAAAAGACAGTTGCCGGATTACAAAAGAAGGGAAGTGTTTCGCACGATATCACCGCCGGGTTTGACGTGCAGCCGGTTGATATCCGCATCGCACGATACTTTGGGATGAAACAGCCGCAGGGTGTTATCGTCAGCGATATCCATGCCGGCGGCCCCGCAGAGTCGGCAGGATTAAAAGTAGGGGATATCATTCTTGAAGTGAATGGCGAAAAAGTAAATGCCGACAGCGATATCCTTGCCGTCATGGTTGAGCTGAGTCCGGGTGACATTTTGAAATTTAAAGTGTACCGTGAACATAAATCGATAGATATTTCCTTGAAACTTGCTTCCGTATCAAAGGGACGATAATGATCGAGCGTTATACACGCCCGGCTATGGGCAAAATATGGGAAGATGAGAATAAGTTCCGTATTTGGCTGGAGATTGAAACGCTGGCATGTGAAGCGCAGGCGGAACTTGGTAGTATACCGAAAGAAGCGGTCAAGGCGATCCGGGAGAAAGGGAATTTCAGTGTTCCCCGTATCCTCGAGATCGAGCAGGAGGTCAAGCATGACGTCATCGCCTTCCTGACAAATGTCGGCGAATATATCGGTCCCGAATCGCGGTTCATCCACCTTGGTATGACCTCATCGGACGTGCTCGACACAGCGTTAGCGGTTCAAATGAAACAGTCTGCAGAATTGATCCTCAAGGGGATGGAAGAGCTTAAGGTGGTTCTTGCTCGGCGGGCAAAAGAATTCAAGACGACTGTCATGATCGGCAGAACTCATGGCATCCACGCCGAACCGGTGACGTTCGGATTGAAACTTGCTCTCTGGTATGCAGAAGTGGTGCGCGATATCGAACGGCTGCGGGCCGCGATGAAAACAATTTCGGTTGGAAAAATTTCTGGAGCGGTTGGCACTTATCAGCATCTTGACCCGTCGGTGGAGCGGTATGTCTGCGAAAAGCTTGGTCTTCAATCGGCTCCGATTTCTACACAGGTGCTTCAGCGTGACCGCCACGCCGAATTTATGAATACGCTGGCAGTATGCGGCTGTTCGCTGGAGAAGTTTGCCACGGAAATCCGGCACCTCCAGAAAACTGAAGTGTTGGAAGCGGAAGAGTTTTTCTCCAAAGGACAAAAAGGTTCTTCGGCGATGCCGCATAAACGGAACCCGATTGTCTGTGAACGCGTCGCGGGCCTGTCCCGTGTCCTGCGATCGAATGCTCTCGCTGCAATGGAAAATGTTGCACTCTGGCATGAACGGGATATTTCGCATTCATCGGTCGAGCGGGTGATCGTGCCAGACAGCTGCATCATCCTCGATTTCATTCTGGCCGACATGACCAAGATTATCGATCGCCTGCTTGTCTATCCAGATCATATGACGCGCAATCTCAATGCCACGCGCGGATTGATCTTCTCACAGGAAGTGCTGCTTGCCTTGACAAAAAAAGGGATGAAGCGTGAAGATGCCTACCGTATCGTGCAGGAACAGGCGATGAAGGTGTGGAACCAGGAATCTGTCCCCTCGGGGGAAGAGAAAGAATTTAAAACGCTCTTGCTCGGGAGTGAAGAGGTCATAAAGGTGCTCACTCCTCAGGAAGTCGAAGAGTTGTTTGATCCGAAACGGAGTCTGAAACATATCGATTACATCTTCGAGCAGGTCGGAATACACTAAACACGGCTGAAGATTATGCCGGTATAAGTAAAGAAATAAGGTATTTGCGGTGCCGCATGATATTCAAACAGGTTTTTCGTATATTCTGAAGCCAACAATCGGCTTTAGCAATCCTATGACCGGTCGACCTTATATCGTTTCATTCTACGAACACCAGGAGTTCTTCTGAAGGAGAGTGAAGCACTGCGAAAAACGGTGCATATCGAACCATCACTGATCCTTATCAATATTTGAATTCTGAGGTGCATCATGTTCGAAACGAAAAATGGGAAACTGACCACGAAGAATCCCGTCAAAGTCTTACCCTCCGAAGTACACAGTATCCTCAGCCGCCACATGCTGGCGGATGGGTTTGATCTGGTTGTCGATCTTCAAAAAAGTCAGGGATCGTATATCTACGATTCGCGAACCGGCCGTAAACTTCTTGATTTCTTTACGTTCTTTGCTTCGGGGGGAATCGGGATGAACCACCCCAAGATGATGACTCCAGAATTTCTGGCAAAGCTTGGAAATACGGCAGTCAACAAACCCTCCAACTCCGATGCCTATACCATTGAAATGGCTGAATTCGTTGAGACCTTCGCGCGCAATGCCCAGCCTTCGTACTTACCCTATGCCTTCTTCATCGATGGCGGAGCCCTGGCAAACGAGAATGCACTCAAAGCGGCATTCGATTGGAAAGTGCGGAAGAACTTTGCCAAAGGATTTACGCGCGAAGTGGGTTCACAGGTTATTCATTTCCGGCAAGCATTTCACGGCCGCTCCGGTTATACCCTGTCGCTGACAAATACCGATCCGGTTAAAATCAATTACTTCCCGAAATTTCAATGGCCGCGCATCCATAATCCGGTCCTCATATTTCCGGTCACTGAAGCACGATTGAGTCAGGTGAAAAAAGAAGAAGCGATGGCTATCGATCAGATTAAAAAAGCTATTCATGAGAATCCAGACGATATCGCTGCAATGATCATCGAGCCTATTCAGGCAGAAGGGGGCGACCACTATTTCCGGAAAGAATTCCTTATTGAACTGCGCACCATCTGCGACGAAAGCGACATCATGCTGATCTTCGATGAAGTGCAGGTGGGTGTCGGGATCACTGGAAAAATGTGGGCGCATGAACACTATGTCAAGCCCGATATGATGACATTCGGGAAAAAGATGCACGTCTGCGGATTTGTCTCCAGTACACGAATTGATGAAGTTCCGGAAAATGTTTTCCACGTGCCAAGCCGGATCAACTCGACCTTTGGCGGTAACCTCACCGATATGGTCCGTACAACGAAGATTTTAGAGATTATCGAAGAAGAACAGCTCGTGGAGAATGCCCGTGTGGTGGGAGATTATTTACATGAGGGTCTCCAGAGTTTGGAAAACGATTTCCATGGACTGATCAATAATGTCCGCGGACTCGGACTCTTCTGTGCGATGGATCTTGATACGCATGAGAATCGGGAATTGTTGAGAGACAAAGCACTGGAAAAAGGATTGATGCTTATCGGCTGCAGCGACCGGACGATTCGATTCCGCCCACCGCTGAATTTGTCGAAAAAAGAAGTCGACGAAGGCGTTCATATTATTCGTCAATGTTTGAAGGAGATGAAGCCGGCTTAGAGAGTGCGGCTGTCTACGTTGCAGGGCGAATAGGCATTCCGACGAAGAAGGGATTCAGAGACCATGGAAACTTCCCGACACGATAATAGGGCAGATCTCAAGCTCAATACGAATATTGTGCGCGAGGTGCTTGTTCGATTTATCAAAGATCAGACGACAAATGCCGGATTTTCCAAAGCGGTCGTTGGAATTTCCGGCGGTGTCGACTCAGCTGTCTCGGCGGTACTGGCGGCAGAAGCCCTCGGCAAGGAGAATGTTCTCGGGGTCATGATTCCGTATCGCACTAGCAATCCCAAAAGCATCGAAGATGCACAGATAGTTGTTAAGGCGACCGGCATTCGATCGGAAGTTGTTGACATCAGCAAGATGGTAGATGGGTACTGCGAAGAATACCATGTCACCGATTCGCTTCGTCGCGGTAATGTCATGGCCAGGATGCGAATGATTGTGCTCTACGATCTCTCTGCCCGTGAAAAAGCGCTGGTCATCGGAACAAGTAACAAGACGGAGATTCTCGTCGGTTACGGCACGCAGCATGGCGATCTGGCCAGTGCCATTAATCCGTTGGGGGATCTCTATAAATCTCAGATCTGGCAGCTGGCTGAGGCTCTCAACATTCCGAAAACGGTCATCGAGAAAGCACCTTCGGCAGATCTCTGGGAAGGTCAGACAGACGAAACCGAAATGGGGGTCACGTATGCCAAGCTGGATGCTCTGCTGTATGAAATGATCGACGAACGGCATTCAGATGAAGAATTGGTAAAAATGGAGTTTGACGCCATGCTCATTAAAAAAGTACGCGGGATGATTCAAAAAAACCAGTTCAAGCGTCGTCTGCCGCTCATCGCAAAAATATCCTACCGAACAGTCAACGTCGACTTCCGCTATGCAAGGGATTGGGGAATATAAGAATCGTTTGTTCCTGCCTTAAGTGTCTTGAATAAAGGGGGTCGGGAGTATAACTCCTTCCCAACTTGTTTACCCATATTAGTTTTATGAGATTTCCGACCAAAGTGGTTGGAATTTCGGCCATCTGATTTTCCTATCCATAAGAAGCTAACCGCGATATTCCCTTAAAATTCGACGGATATCCATCTTGGCATCTGGCATTGTACTCGTATTTATAAATACAGGTATGATTGATCAGGATAAAAACACGCCTCTTCTTCCCATCGGCGCAGTTGCACAAAAGCTGGGGATTTCGGTAGAAACGGTCCGCCTGTACGAGCGGCGAGGACTTCTTCTTTGCGTTAAAACCAGCGGGAACCAACGCCTTTTTTCTCAATCGGATATTGATCGGATCATCTGTATCCGCACCGCCATCAATGAGCATAAAATTTCCATTGAAGGTATTCGCCGCATACAATCCCTGGTTCCATGCTGGGAACATATTCATTGTTCAGCGGAGCAGCGTGAGGAATGCCCTGCCTATCACCGGCCGGATGCAGGGTGCTGGACATATAAACACAAGGAAAATAAGTGCGCAGAGCATGACTGTCGTGATTGTATGGTATACCAGCTCTCCGGTGATTGCGAAAACATCAAATCATTGATCTATCACTCAGAACCATCCCAGCAAAAGCCTTCTCTGACTCAAGGAAAATCACTATGAAAAGGATCGTTACCGTACTTCTCGTTCTGGGAGTCTTTCTCGGATTGTTGTATACTGCACTTCATAAAAATAGCAGTGAGATCCCTCTGCATGAAAAATTGAAGGCACAGTACACCCGAAAAGTGAATGCCTCGGTTGATCATTCGCTGTTTTCGCAGTTGAAAAAAAAATTTAAAAAACCCCAGGAAGTGACAACTACCTGCATTTCCTGTCACAACGGAAGAGCTGCTGAAGTGATGCATTCAACTCATTGGAATTGGGAGCGCATAGAGTATATTGCCGGGAAAGGGATACGGGCCCTCGGGAAACGCAATGTGCTGAATAATTTCTGTATTGGCATTTCCGGTAATGAACAGAGTTGCAACAGGTGTCATATTGGTTACGGGTACTCTGACGCGAAATTTAATTTCAAAGACTCGCTCAATGTCGACTGCCTTGCATGTCATGATAATAGTTCGACGTACATCAAGGCTGTCGGAGGAGCAGGGATGCCGGATCCATCCGTGAATCTGGGATATGTCGCTCAGCATGTCGGGAAACCCAGCCGAACGGATTGTGGTACCTGCCATTTCTTCGGCGGTGGCGGGAATAATGTGAAACACGGCGATCTCGAAGAAGCGCTCTTTGATCCGTCACGTGAGGTCGATGTTCATATGGCTTCCGACGGGTCCGATATGCAGTGCGTCGATTGCCACACCGCACAAAAACATCAGATGCTGGGCAAGATGTATTCCGTATCTTCAATGAACCGTAACCGGGTTGCCTGCGAACAGTGTCACTCATCCATACCCCATACCGATGATGTCCTGAATAACCATACATTGAAAGTTGCCTGCCAGACTTGCCATATTCCTACCTACGCAAAAGTGAATCCAACAAAACTTTCCTAGGATTGGTCGACGGCCGGAAAACTGAAAAATGGTCAGCCGTATGAAGAGAAGGATTCTGCCGGTACAGATGTGTATATGTCCATCAAAGGATCCTTTGTCTGGGGGAAGCAAATCAAGCCGGAGTATATTTGGTTCAACGGAATTGCAACCCATTATCTTTTAGGTGATACGCTCGATCCATCGAAGCCGGTCAAGATGAATGAACTCTACGGCAGCTATGATGACCCGGATGCGAAAATTATTCCCGTGAAAATACATCGTGCAAAACAAATTTACGACGTCGGGAACAAATATCTTATTCAACCTAAACTTGTAGAGGTCAAACCGGGGGATGGTGGATTCTGGGAAGAATTCAATTGGCAGCGTTCGGCAGCGGAAGGGATGAAATTGGTTCATCTGCCCTTCAGCGGGAAGTACGGTTTCGTCCAGACGGAAATGTACTGGCCTGTCAACCACATGGTGTCTCCCAAAAATCAAACAGTGAAATGCACGGAATGCCACACCAGGGAGAACAGCCGATTGGCACAACTGGGCGGGTTCTATATCCCGGGGAGAGATTACAGTCCGTGGGTCGAATGGCTCGGCGGCGGGATGGCCGCACTAGCGATCTCCGGCGTGCTTCTTCACGGCGGAGCGCGGATTGTTCTCGGACGGAAGAGAAAGGGCATGAAATAACATGAAAAAAGAATATGTCTATCGAAGGTTTGAACGGTTCTGGCATTGGCTGCAAGCCTGCCTTATTCTCTTTCTTGGGGTAACAGGGTTTGAAATTCATGGTGCAATCCGATTTTTTGGATTCGATCAGGCAGTCAAATATCACAACATTGCATCTCTGAGTTTTCTCGTTCTGATCGTCTTTGCCATTTTCTGGCACTTCACTACAGGCGAATGGCGTCAATACCTGCCGACACGGAAAAATTTGCGTGCGTATGCTGAATATTATATCTTCGGAATCTTCAACAATGCGCCCCATCCGACGAAAAAAAGCATCCTGAGCAAACTCAACCCTCTGCAGAAACTGGTGTATGCCGCTCTCAAAGTCCTTGTCATTCCTGTGATGGTTCTTACCGGTCTCTTATATATGTTCTATCGTTATCCCCAGCGTTATGAAGTGCTGAGTCTCAACATCAGCGGCCTGCGAACAGTTGCCATTCTTCACACCTTTGGTGCATTCCTGCTCGTTTCTTTTTTTATCATTCATCTCTATCTCATCACCACAGGCCGGACAGTGATCTCAAATCTCAAAGCAATGATCACGGGATATGAAGACTTACCGGATGCTGTAACCGAAAAGAAAACGGAAACTCCAAAGACTGAAGTGCGTGAGGTGACGCTATGAACACAAAATACATGAATCCTTATCTTTCCGGCTTTTTCCTTGGTCTTGTTCTGTTGGCGACCATTTTCATCACCGGCCGCGGTCTTGGAGCAAGCGGAGCTATTAAATCCCTTGTTGTTTCAACAGTCGACGCTGTTGCACCATCCCATGCAGAGAATTCTTCTTTCTATAGCACGTATGTCGGTCCTGGAAAAGACAATCCGCTGAAATCGTGGTTGGTCTTTGAGGTCGTTGGTGTACTGATCGGAGGGTTCATCTCCGGCCTGGTCTCCGACCGGCTCAAGATCGTTACGGAATCGGGTCTAAAAGTGAAACCAAGAATCCGTTGGCTCTTTGCGGCAATAGGAGGTGCTTGCTTTGGCATCGGTGCACAGTTTGCCCGCGGATGCACAAGCGGTGCGGCGCTGTCCGGTATGGCTGTTCTGTCGACAGCTGGTTTTGTCACGATGATGGCAATCTTTGGGACAGGGTATGCCGTTGCGTATTTTGCACGAAAATTATGGCTCTAAAAGAAAGTGAACGATGAACGTATGGGACCATTCGTACCAGATTTGATTTCTGATCAACTTAATCTTGTTGTAGCTCTCTTTCTCGGGATTGGATTTGGTTTTGTCCTTGAACAGGCAGGCTTCTCATCGTCGCGGCGTCTTGCCGGAGTGTTCTATGGTTACGACTTTACCGTGCTGCGAGTGTTCTTTACGGCGGCAGTGACGGCTATGAGCGGTGCGTGTTGCCTCATAAATAAAGGTAACCGAAAACTACGAAGAAGGTGGGTCTTTAGCAATGTATCGAGGAAGAGGATCTGCTTGAGCAAGAAGCGCTTTGATTTCCTTGGCTATCTGTTGTTGTAATAAGAACGGATTCAGAGAAGCATAAACATTCTGAAGATCATTTTTTATTTTCCGAGAGAGTACAGAGGATTGGATAAGACGTTGGAACGGAGTCTGCGGAGGATCATAGACTTTGATAATTTTAGAGCCTTGACGTTCTTTTTTGATGAGCTTGGTGGAAGGGATAAAAAAGTTCATCAGGAGTCTCCATTGAGAGCGATAGAGTTCGTTGAGTTGGTCGGCTAAGGAGGGTTTTGCCAAGCGTTGATAGCCGATGTATTGCCTAACGAGTGTCCAATTCTTTTCTTCGATGTGTGCGTTATCGTTTTTATGGTATGGACGAGAGCGCGTGTACTGGACAGGACGTTTCCGGTGGGTGAAGTATTTGAGGATGGACCAATTGAGGAATTCGGAACCGTTATCGCAATCAAAGCCAAGTAGTGGGAACGGTAAGGAGCGTTCGATGTCTTGGAGGGCCAGTAAGACATTGCGTTCACCTTTGCCCCAGACAGCACGCTGCTCACGCCAGGAGGTGGCTAAATCAATGCAATTGACTGTGAAGACGAACATTCCTTCGGTGGAAGCACCACAATGAGCAACGGTGTCAGCTTCGAGGAACCCAGGGCAAGTAACATCCCATTGATCGGTGCTGATAGGAACGTGTCGTTTGAGCAGAGAGCCAGGCTTGGTTGTACAGAGCCCTTGTTTGCGTGCAGAGCTGCGAAGAGGAACCATCAAGCGATCGATGGTTGCTGGTGAGATACTCAGAAGTAAGGCATACTGTTTTGGGTTGATCGCCGCACGAAAGTGCAGAGCATAGAACGGAAGCCACAGTGGAAGGGCTGCTTTGAGCCGCTTGGAACACGGCAGGTTCATGGCAATCCAAATCTGTTGCAACACAGTCAAGAGAATCGGATCAGTATATTTCTTGGGTCGTCCACGGAGCTGTTTCCGGAGTCGGTGTCGCTTTGTTTGTCTGCCATTGAGGAGTTGGATGGCGTATTTGCGATTATACTCACAAACAGCACAGAACTCGTCAAGGATTTTACACTTGTGCTTTTTCGTGCCTTTGTGATAGCGTTCCAGAATGGCTTGAAGATATTCGCGTTTGCCGTTGATGCCCATAAAATAGGTTCCTCCAATTTGGGTTACCTAAATTATGAGTCAACGACTCCTGTGCAATACTCCTAAAGTTACATTCTTTTTGAGTCAATGCGTGTGCTCCTGCTCGGGTACTTCGGATTTCTGGATACGGAAGCAATCTATATGAATCCAATGTGGCTGCGTCCTGCCATTGTGGGGGGAGCTATTATGGGAGTCGGTTTTATTCTGGGAGGGTACTGTCCGGGAACGAGTGTCTGTGCAGCAGCTATCGGTAAAGTGGATGCGATGTTTTTTGTGGGGGGAGGAATTCTCGGTGTCTTCGCCTTTGGTGAACTCTACCCGTTCTACCATACCTTCTACGAATCCACATCGCTCGGAGCACTTAAGGTTTTCGACTCGCTTGGCATGTCGCAGGGACTCTTTGCCTTTCTGCTGATCGCGATGGCTGTCGCTGCGTTTACCATCACGACGATGATTGAAAAGCGGGCAAATAAAATTTCTGCTCCATCTCTCGCATTTAAGCCGTACAATCATATTGCAGCAGGAACATTTGTGTTTGCGCTCGGGATTCTCTTTATCTTTTTACCGGACCGCCGGACACACCTTATCAATAAAGTTTCGGGAACCAACTACATGAACGCTCATCCGACTGCCATGATGGAGGCTGATGAATTGGCGTTTCGCATTATCGACCGTGAACCGAACATCCGGATCATCGATGTACGTTCTCCGGAGTCATTTGCTGCACGCGCCCTGCCCGGCTCGGTGAATATTCAACTGAGAGATTTTTTCAGCAAAGAATGGATCGTCTCGTTCTCCCAGCGCCATGTAAAAAAAGTTATCCTGGGAAACAATGAAACACAAGAGCGTACCGCATTTCTCTTATTACAGGAACTTGGATATGAAAACCTTGCTGTCCTGCGGGGCGGATTCGATATGTTCAATAAATCTATTCTCACTCCTGCCACGTTCATTCCGGATGGAACAAGGGGAGATGCTGTGGCGATGCAGTTCCGTGAAAAGGCCCGTACAGAAATATTCAAGATGATCGAGCAGGGGAAGAATAGGGGGCCGAAGGAACCGAAGAAAGAAAAGAAGATCCAGGGAGGCTGCTGAACGGCTGCAGGAGAACATCTTTATTTTCACTACAATCCGAAGAAAAAGGGATCGAGAGGGTAAGTTCTTGATCCCTTTTCAGTCATGCATCTTTCTCCGCGATAATAGCGAAAAGTCGAAGAATCATTCCATTCATCTGCGTCACCGAACGTTGCGAATTGCCATCCTCGCTGCTTCCTGTTCCAGGCTTTTCGGATAAGTACCCCAAACCATGCCCCCCGAGTGCCAGAACGCCGATGATAATCATGGAAAAGAGAAATACAACGGAGGGTTCTGCTGAGAAATGGAACGCATTGTTAAATTTCAGATGAATTGTGGTGATCCAGAGAAGGACGAATCCGACGGCCGCGATGGACGGCTCTTTAATCGTGACACGTTCAGAGAGAAATCATTCTTGCTATCTTTTAAGCGCAGTCAGCCACATCCTTCGCCAACTCTGTATCCAGATTATTTTTGCTCCGTGAGCACATTGCCGTAGTGTTCCCGCATACAGTCAGGGCAAACACCGTGCGTAAATGAAGCTGTGCTGCGGTCCATAATGTACCTCTCAATGACCTGCCATTGATCGTTTTTATCACGGATCTTTTTGCAAAAAGAGCAGATAGGC
This sequence comes from uncultured Ignavibacteriaceae bacterium, assembly GCA_964651225.1. Lineage (GTDB taxonomy): Bacteria > Bacteroidota > Ignavibacteria > UBA10030 > UBA10030 > Fen-1298. The sequence goes on along the minus strand of CAZYYD010000003.1, from coordinate 17,798 downwards.
AGCAACCCCTCCAGGAGTGAAACCTGTCTTGACAATTTACGCGTTTGAATTGCTGTACGATCGATGATAAGCGCAAACGACGACAAGACGACAATCCGTATCACAGCGTTGATGCTCGCCTCGGTTATTGTCCAGGGGATCGTCCAGAGAACAACATTGAAATAGAATCGAACTAAAGGCATAAAGATTGCGAAAACGAGTCCCCAGCGACGACCGTTATACCAGGAGAGGAAGGCGACAGGGATGAGGTAACTGATGGGGAACTGGATAAATGGTCCTGCGAAGTAATCAGCGATGAGAAGCAGGATCGAGCCGGCAAAACTGATAAACAGGAAGAGTGAGTTTTTGATGTGGAGGCTATGTGTTTCCATAGTGCAGACTCCTCGTTTTGAATGAAGGATTTGGTATGATGAATGATATAAGGTAGGCATATGCATACTCATTCACAAATCCCCTCTGGAACGGCTTGCTTCAACATAGGAATAAACCGCTGCCGCAGGGATCTGAGGGTGATCCGTTATTGGTTGGACCACGAAACATTAATATTAAAAGGAATAGGTAACGATCTTAGAGTATTCTCTTGACCGTTTGACATGCGAATTTCAATAACTGAAGCAGAACAATCACAGGAGATACCGCCTTGAGGAATACGTCAATGATGGACAGACCGGTCGGGACCGTTTCCCTTTCTAGCGTGTGGTGCTTTTTACCTGGGAATAGAGACGGATGCGAAATTTTAAGAAAACCGGATGACGGCAAAGGCGATGCGGAAAAGATTTTTGTCGATGTGGTCTCTAAAACTAGTTTATTAAAGGTCCACCTTCTCGCTTCCCGGTGCGGTTCTGGCAAGTCGGGTGATATCCAAATTTTCAAGAATTTTTTTTGAAGAGCCATACAATGCTGCATTGATCATTGCTAGGCCGAGATCTTTCAACGTGCACACACTCCACGGGAACAGGACCTTCCACAATGGATACGGCCAGGCCACTATTTTAAAGATCGGTCTGACGTTTCGCTGTCCCTTGGTCGGTTTCATGAGTCCCGGCCTGAATGAGTAGACCGCTTTGAAGGGAAGTCTTGCCAGGTGATTTTCGGTTCTTCCTTTCACGCGTGCCCACATGAAGCGCCCATGTTCGGTACTGTCTGTCCCTGTTCCCGATATGTAGCAAAACGTCATGCCGGGATTGAGTCTCGATAACACCATTGCCGCCTGCATGGTAAGGTCGTACGTAATGCGCGTGTAATCGGTTTCATTCATGCCGGCGGAAGAGACCCCAAGGCAGAAAAAGCATGCGTCATACCCCCTGAGATGCTCTTCGATAAAGGAGTAATCGAAGAAATCGTGATGGATCAACTCCTTCAATTTTGGATGCGTCACGTTGCATGTTCTTCTGCCAAAGACGAGCACTGATTCGACATTTTCATGGTTAAGAGATTCGAAGAGAACTCCTTCTCCAACCATGCCGGTCGCTCCGAAAATTATCACATTGATCTTCATAGCTCAATTCATCTCCTCTTCTTGAGGGATAAAGTATATTCGCTGAAAATGCTTCGCAGGCTTTTCGTACTCACAAGTTTTTCCCTGCTTCAAAGGCAGTTTTTAAATGCTTCTCCCAGTTTGATTTTCGTAATTCCGGGTCAAGTCTGGTGGTTCCATCCAGCACGATCATTTCCTTTTCTGTCGCTCTGTCAAAAATCCTGTCTTCCAGCATGATGGTTTTCATGCTGTTGTAATGGCCCAGTTCTTGTAAACGTTCTAATGTACTGCCTGCAATGCAGAAGAGAATTGCCTTTTTCAAAGTTTTCATTGTACGATTCCCGTATGCAAATCCGTACGTCCATACTCTATCAAACCAGCCGACTAATTTCGCGGGAGCTTCTGTCCAAAACACAGGAAAAATAAATACAAGGGCATCGCTTCTGTTGATTTTGTCCTGCTCTCTGAGGACATCGTCAGGCACAGGATCTTGTTCATGATAATAAGCCTCCCGCAAATATTCTGATTCACTGATGTCGGTTGTGAAATTCATTTTATACAAGTCGGAGAGTTCGTACGTATGGTTGTTGACCTGCAGCCCTTTAATGAACTCGTCCCTGACATGGCTGGTAAAAGAATCTTCACTGGGATGGGCATAGACAATAAATACGTGCATGAGTAAATCCCCTTCTCATCAAAAGGTATTCAAACCGAGGCGCCCTTAGCGCTGCTGGATTCTGTGCCGGTATTCCTTCCTTTGTCTTCACCTGCGCAGTCTTCCGAGATCGAGAACAGGGATGGTGTGGGAGCGCTCTTCAACAGAACCTAGAACTCAAACTTCCTTGATCTCAGAAAGAGATTTGTTAAAACCTCTTTAGGATTTTCATGGAGATTGGTTATCGAAAATACCGCTGAACAGATTGGCAGGTCCACTTCATAGGATTTTGATAAAAGCTGTAAAGCGATAGAGGTGCTCACACCTTCTGCTAATTTCGTAAATGGCCGATTCTGGACAAGCGCTTCACCATAAGCTCTATTATGACTGTGGGGTGAAAAGAGTGTTGCTTCATAATCGCCCAGATGAGATAAACCATAAATGGTAAGCTCATTTCCTCCCATCGCTCTTACCAGTTTTGATATCTCTCGAGCACCTCTTGCCATGAGTGCACCTTTCAAGCTTGAATACTTCAAGCCATCGAGCATTCCGGCGGCAATGCCAATAACATTTTTCGCCGCAGCGCCTATTTCATTACCAATCATATCCTGGCCATAATAAAACCTGATCAGATCGCTCCCAAAAACTTCTGTAATTTGTTTTGTATGCTCGATCGTATGTGAACCGACGACCATACAATTGGGAATATCATTAACATAGTCCTGAACATGGCCCGGTCCCACCCAAATGGCAGACTCGTTTTTCGTCTCTTCTGAAAACACTTGTGTAAGTCTTTTCCCCGAATCAGCTTCTATCCCTTTCATGCAGAGCACGAACAGCTTGTTCTCGATGTTCAACGAACCGATTTGTTTTGCGAGAGATCTCAGGTTTTGAGCTGAGATAGAGATAAGAATGATTTTTGATTGAGAAATGACCTTCAATAAAGAATGTGAGAGTTCAATCTCCGGACTTATTGTGAGGTATTGATTTTTCCTGTCTTGGGATAATGTTTTAAAAGCATTTGACTCCTCGCGTCCCCAGAGGTGTACCGTGTGTCCGATTTTATGGGCATACCATGCCAAAAAAGTCCCCCAGCGCCCGCATCCTAAAACCGATATGTTCATTCTGAACTATCCTTGAAAACGTATTAACCTATCGACAGCCGAGATGTGGATCTGCCGTTTGTTTTTTGCCTTATACTGGCAGTTTTGCGAAAATGGTACTTAATATTTCCATGAAGCGCAAACAACCAGGCCCTCTCGCTTTGCTTCACATGGCTGGAGGTCGTTAACGTAAAAGTCGCTTTGGATTCTGATTCCCATGGTTTCTCTCGGGCGAACGATCTCCTTCGCCTCGCTCCGCGCTCGTCGAAGCGGGCCGTGCCGATGGTACGCCGGAAATTGTATGGAAGTAAACACCACCTGAAAAGCTTTCGTTATTCAAACATCAGGCATAGTATCCGGCGGTCAACTCCCCATGGTATCCTGCCTAGCTGTTTATTTTGCGCCTAATGCTTGAGCAGCTTTTTCCACATCCGCCGCATCTACGCGCATCAATGATCCGTACTTCCCGCTTACAGCAACAGCATGAATTGCTTTGATGTTGATATTGGCGTTTGCCAGCGCTTGAAGACTTTTCACAAGTGCACCTGCCGTATCGGTTCCCTTGAAGAAGAATGCTGTCCCTTCTTCAACACTCATTCTAGAACCGATCCATGCACTTTTTATTTTATCTGTTTCTTTTGCTATGACAAAAAGATCTGCATCCGCGCCTTGTTTACCATATCCCCACAGCGCTTTCAGTGATATGTTTTTCGACTTTAAATTCTGTAAAAGGCCGAGCAATGTTCCCGGCTGATCCTTAAGACTGATCTTCAGGAATTTTACACGTTGTGCTTTTGCCATTATGCTGCTCCTTTCAAAATAGTTGTTTTTAACAACTGTTATTTAAGTACGATCAACTTCTTCGTCTCAATATAATTTCCTGCCTGAAATCTGTAAAAATATATGCCGCCCGGAATATTCGCTGCATCGAAGGTCACTGTGTATGTTCCGATAGATTTATTGCCGTTTACTAACACTCGAATTTCACGTCCAAGAACATCATACACCCGTAGGGACGTATAACCATTCCTCCCTACGGAAAATCTGATCTCTGTCGATGGATTGAAGGGGTTGGGGAAATTCTGATAAAGAGCGAATGTGGGGAGGGCACTTCTTCCCTCAGCACTGGCGGGGCTTGTGATTGTGAATTTAAAGACATCGAGACTTGGCGTCGCGAGGTCGCCATCCATTGCCACCGCCATCCAAAAGTAAGGGCCGGGAGTTTGAGCAGGTGACTGAACTTGAAGTGTCGTGTCGCCCGTGGGTCCATGCGTTGTCCATGATGCCCCCTGATCACTGGAAATGAGCAGTGAATATCGCACTGAGTCGTTCTCGAGGTCAATTGCCTTCTGCCACATGAATGAAATCGATCTCATGATCGGCATGGTGTCGCCATCGGTTGGATGCAGCAAATGAAATTGCTGCGGCGCAGTATTGCCCGATGAAGACCCGCCATTTGCAGTGAAGAGAATGGTGCCAGAATCACCGACGGCGAAACCCCGTTTCTCATTAAAGAAAAAGATTGCCTTCATATTCCGTGTTGTTAGCACAGTCTGATCAAGCCAGGTATCTCCACCGTTTGCAGATTTGTAAATCATGCCGTTATTTCCGCATACGTAGATCACTTGAGCGGAGGGAGCCGAGACGTGGAAGAATGTACCATCCCTCAGAATTCCCGTGGAAACGTTGCGCCACACACTATCAGACATCGCCTTTCGTACTATAGCAGGTGCAGTGCGTAGATCTCCGTTCACGCCCACGATAAATCCTGCACCACCCCCATTGCAAAATTCTGCATGAAAGGCTTCAGAACCAAGACCCTGGAAACTCGGCAGAATTGATTCGCTCCAAGAAGGAGGTGGAATTACATACTCTGTACAAATGGAAAAGGGAGTAAGCGCATACTTTGAGACACCCAGAAGAAAAATACCGGGACCGCGATACGTAAAGAGTGCGCGAATCGGCCATTCGCTAATTTTCTCGGAAGTCCATGTCTTCCCTGTGTCCGACGTGTGGTACACCCAGCCGGAATCAGTGCCTACATAAAAACTGCTGGGTCCGATGCTGAACGCGGAGAGACACTTTTGTGTTGTCGAAATAGTATGCCACGTCCAATTTTTGCCGCCGTTCGTTGTTGTCACAACGCTGCCCTGATCCCCCACAATGATTCCATTTGCTGTGTCAAAAAAGGAGATACTATTCCATGGCTCGACGAACGAGAGCGGTGCCGCTACATTGGTCCACGTTGTGCCGGAATTTGATGTTCTGAGAATCGAGCGGTCTCGTCCGACGGCAATTGCCGTCGCCGTATCGAGCATGATCACATCGGTAAGTATTTCGTTCGTGCCGCTGTTCTGCTGAACCCATTGTGCAATCAATGTGTTCATAGTTATTACTATGGAAATCATTGATGTCGAAATTCGCAATATGCTTTTCATAGAGTATCCTCCTTGCAGGATATATGAAGTGCAATTGCCCTGCCCACCCAGCCAGTCCGAGGTTTAGAAATGAATCAAGCGTTTTCCTGATCCCATTTTATAAGTTTCTTGCGATGCCTGACCAATTCTTGTTCTGCTCCCGTTCAACATTGTTCTACATAGTAAACGGTGTACAGCCTCGTTAAAAGATTCCAGGAATGAGTCGCTTTGTTGACGCACAGTAGTTGACATACTCGTCGCCGAAATTATCAACAAGGGCTTTCTCTTCGACATGGATTCTATAAAGGAACGCTGAACATATCGGAACAATGATGATGAGCATGCTGAGATAGTTAGCGAAGAAGAGTCCAAGCCCAAAGAATGAAAGCAAACTGCCCGCATACGCCGGGTGGCGCACAAAGCGATAAATTCCTTTCCTGATGATGCGTTGTTCTTTCGTGATCGAGACATCCACAGTGAATTGGTGTTTCAGAGAAACGATAGCAATCCAGCGTACAAGCAGACCACAGACAATGAGAATGAGACCGGTCGTGGGAAATATTCGAGACCCATTTCCAAAGTATCCAACCCGCTGAAAACCAGAAAGGACACCGAGGCTCACGGAAAGCGTAATGGTGATCCAGAGTATACGAAGCGAAAATTGATCAAATCGTATATCTATCGACTGAGAACGTTTCGTGCGGGCTAAGATGATCTCCGACCCTACCCAAAAGGCAGAAACTGTAATGATGATGAGACCCAAATTCATAAGTATGTCTTCCTGTCTTCGTTAGAGGTCTTTCGGCTAACCCTTACCAAAACAACGCAGCATGTGTGTCATCGGCAGTCTGTTGTCGAAGGTGCAAACCTGTGCCATCCTTTTATGGTATTGTTTCTCTCGTTCAGTGTTGCTATGTGCATGGGGCATAACCGCACACTCAGGAATGGTACTTCTCCCAATCACGGAAGTTGGCTATGGTGCTGCTTATTGATGCGATCACAAATCCAATAACTGTTGCGTCATCGATGTATCCTATAACAGGAATGAAGTCCGGGATCAAATCGAAAGGATTAACAAAATAAACAACGGCGGCGATTGCCAAGACTATAGTCTGCCAGGGGACGTCTCGATATTTTCCGGAATCCCAGGCGCGTATGAGGCGGAAGAGAGTGGTCAAATCGTCCCAGACTTTTCTGAGCGGATGCTTGTTTTTCACGGCCTTTGAGACAGCTTCGGTGAGAAGTGAAAAGATCTTCGTCGTGTCATTCGCCAATGATTCAGCCTTATGTCTGGCTGCGTCAAAGCCTGCTGGTTGTTTACCGTTCATGCTCTTCTCTCGTGTGTTCCCTAGGTCAACGAAAGGTCTATTGTGGAACACACTCGGTCACCCGCCAAGCCATGTACATTGGCGGGGAGTTGCTCACTGACAGGGGTCTTTGGTTTGTGTTTCTGCGGAAATGGTACTTAATATTTCAATGAAGCGCAAACAAACAGGCTGTAGCAGTTGCGAACTGCGAAGTCCTCTAATTCTTCTCTTGTCTCAAATCTAGAGTTCTTCATCGTGTTGCTTTTTCCCGAGGCTTATAAAAAGCCCTGGGCTCTTCAACATGAATTTGTTTTTCCTGAAATTCCCTGCCCTCATTACTTGTGAGAATATTTTTCGTGTCAGAACGCATATCCGAATTTCAGAAGTTCAAAGTCCAGGATGATCTTGGAATCATCAAATGTCACCTCCTGGATATCCCGCTCATCGTTCGAAAAGTAGCGCCCGTAGATCAGACCTGTTCCCCAGTAGAAACCAGACTTCGTAAAGTACCGATAGCCAATACCAAAATACGCTCCCACTTTTTGTGTTAATACTTCGGGACCACCGGAGTTTAACGAGAAAAGAATAAAATCGGTTCCTTCGATGCCCTTAATATAGGTGTAGCGAATCCCACCGGAAAAGTAGAAACCATCTTGATGACTTCCGAGGAACTGTCGGTACGTCGCATCGAGATTCAGAAGCGTCAGCGGGACGTCATACGAATTGTTGCTGAAACTTTCCTTATTGCTCTTGGTACCATGCTGATAAAATACAGGAAAGGCCAGTTCCGCAGATCGACTCACGTTAAAGAGTGAAAATGTCCCTGACAGCGTGAAATAATCCTGCCCTGTGCTGACCAGCAGGCGGGCAATATTCAATTCGATGCCGGCCGTCTTGCCCGCTAACGGCTCCTGATAGTGGACCTCCTCGTAAATCTTTTGCTGCATCTCCATCAATGCTCTTTGATAAATCAGCATGGTGTCCATCCTTGCGGCCGAACTTGTATCCTGGGCAACGGCAGGGAACAGACCAATGATCAATGTCAATATGAGAAATGCTAAAGTTTTCATACATCGCCTCCGGATATGGTATAGAAAAATCTCGTTGCTGCCGATGACATTTTCTCCATCATCATCAAACGGCATCCACTTTATTCTTTATTTCTTCAAGTATTTCAATTTGCAATTCTTGTATTTTCATCATTTTTGACCATTGATCCAATAATAAATGATCAACTTTTTCATGAAGTGTTCTTATTTCTATTTCTGATTTCAGGTTTACTTTATAATCATTCTCCGAACGGATTCTGTCTTTATTCTCCTGTCTATTTTGACTCATCATGATAATGGGGGCCTGAATTGCTGCGATGCACGACAGAATCAGGTTCATGAGAATAAATGGATATGGATCGAATGGTTTCATCAGGAATACATAACTATTGATGAATATCCATCCAAACAAAATAATGAAAAATATGATGATGAATTTCCAACTGCCGCCAAACACCGCCACCTTATCAGAAATGTTATCGCCCATTCTCAATACTTCTTTTACGGAAGCGCCGGTATTAAATGTGATGATTTCATTCTCTTTTATACTGTTTATGACGTCGTTTTGTAATTCTTGAATACTCCCAGTCTCCTCTTCAATAATCGTCGAGATGTACTTCACCCTGTATTTATTATAATCATCCCTGCAAATTCTTTTATTATCCGTCCACTCAGGGACATCTCTCTGAATTAATGATTCAATTTCGTGACGTATTCCATGTCCTGAAATGAGATGATCTTCAGTGTATTCCTTTTTGCAAACATCACATTCAATCATAGTAAGTTCTTTCTTTTCGTTTGTGTGATTTCGTTTGACGTATCGGCCGGTTATCTCGGCCCTCCATCTTGATGATCCATTCTTTGTCTGGTGTCTCTGAGAATCCGGAGAGCATATTCCGAACTATATTCGGTCAGCATTCGCCTCGCTTTCAAGGGATCCTGAGAATAAACCTCTGAAACCCTGCGTTCAAACTCTGCCTGATTGCGCAGCAATTGTACTTGTAAGGTGTCCCTCTGTGTCTCGATGCCGGGGATCTCCATTGCATAGTTGCTGTCAATTCTCGCTGCATACTCAGAGAATGTCCAGGAGGCGTGTTCGGGAAACATCTCCTTCAGATTCCTGTCGTTTTTGAAATGTGCTGCCTCGGCTTTGTCATAGCTTTCCTTCTCGTAGCCCATCGGGATTTCGGTAATTCCAAAATAGATCGGGATGAATGGTTGAAGACAGAGTCTGCGGGGAGCGAACCATAAAACATTGCCAATATCACTTGGTATCCAGCGCCGCAGCTGCGCGACAACACTGTACTGGTTGCTTTCAGAACAAACTCTCATAACCGCGTTCTTGTGCGGATTACCTTTATTATCAGCTGGATTCATTTCAAGCTCGGTACCCTCATAGTGATTTCGTAAGGCATGCGTCAAATCGGAAAAGGTGACTTTGCGTTTGGGTTTGAGAGAGAACGGGAAGTTTTCTTGGAAGGTATATTGCTTCTCTGAAAAATAGTTTATGATAACCCACTTTCTTGCAATGTTCGATTGCGCTTGGAGCTTGTCTGGATTGCCATATGCACTTCTGAAATCAAACTTCCTGGAGCTTTGCGGATTGTACCATCCCCTGTGAACGGCATACTCAATGAGGTCGGGAGACCCGAGGTAATTCATTGTGTCCCGAAGATTCACATCAGTAATGACATAGTAGTTCGGGATTACTACGATCTCGTCGTCCGGCACTCTCTTGGCAATCCAGTGTTTTCCCCTTACCACTTCCAGGACCCATGCCTCGTTGGGATCAGCAACACTGTAAGCGCGGCCCGAATATGAATATCCATATTCTTCAATGAATTGTCCCGCTATTTTGACGGCTTCCCTTGCCGATCTCGCTTCAGCAGCGAGTGCTTTTCTCAAATAATATCCTATTCTGCCATTTTCATTCTTCTCTTTTGATTGTGCCTCGTTTGAACATATTGTAACACCAAATTCATTCATCAAACCATCTGCGTACTTTTGACCGGGTATTTCAATCCATAGATAACTCCAGTGATTGCTGCTCGCTATGGTTGTTGAATCGTCGATTTTCGTCATGTTGGCAAATGACCCTCTTGGAACTTTATGCATGTCAACGAGCAATTCTCCCGCATCATCTTCGTTATGAGCTAAGAGGACAGCACCGTCCGAACTGGCATTTTTACCGACAAGAATTGTAAAACAGTTCGCATCATGACTAGCGTCTGTCTGACAACAGCAATAAGAGAAGCAAAGGAAAGATAATATGAACACAGCATTTTTTTTCATTCACTCTCCTTTTTTGTCAACTGATATATAACGTTTCGCATAAAAATGACGTTGCTGAGTGCGCTACGATAAATATTTTATTGCGCACGAAGCAATGTATCAACAGGTGAAACGTTAGACTTCAATATGTTAAACTTAAGACTCATTTTTATGCGTGTTAGACGACGTGCTGCTATTCGATACTAAACAGAGTGACCTGGCTGGGTCGGTTTGTTCATCCGATAAAGTTGCTGGCGTGCCTAGACAATGAAGCATTAGTTACACCTTGATGGCATTGAAGATATCGGTGTTACTGAGAATGCCGACAATCTCCTTGCCATCGAAAACGGTCGCCCGCCTGATTCCTGCATGGTTCATCAATCGGGCGCAATATTTTAACGCGAGACCGGGGGATACCATGATGAGTGGCTTGGACATAATCTCAAAAACCTTAACATCGCGTGGATCCTTACCGGGATCAACAATTTTATTGACCACATCCTTGCGTGTTAACATTCCCCAGGCGTCCTCCTGTGCTCTTCGGTTTACAATGAGGCTGGAGACATGTTTCCCCTTCATTAACCTGATTGCATCGGCTACAGATTTGCTGCCCTCAATGTATACAACATCCCTGGTCATAACATCGGCAGCTTTGGCAAATCTTACGTCGTTCATTTTTTTCTTCGCCATAAACGAACTCCTTTCCTTGAACTTAGTATTGCTTTTCTAACCGACCCAGCCTCGATCACTTACATAAAGTAGATTGATTTGCATTTTCAACCTGGGCATGTCGCCTAACGTTTCGCCGCACCATCACAGTCCTAGAATCTCCCACTTGCCAAGATAATTGTCGTGTTCGTCTGAGAACTTCCGTATTGTCGAATCGTTGTGTGGCTGACCCTTTTTACCAGGTGTCTGAAGCCATTTAGCATGACCTTCCCGAATCTGGTCTGCGACAACTTTGCTTGGCACGATAAAAAAATCAGGATGACTCGCTTTGTCCTTGAGATTGACAAAAACATAGAAGAGGTTGTCACCGTAATATTCCTCTGCTTTCTTATTCAACATCCAAGCCTTTCCTGTGCCTTGATTGGTCTTGACTTGAATGGCAACAGATTTTGAAGCACTCTCATTTGTTGCAAGGATATCAACACCTTTTGTATTCCTCAGAGTGATCGAGGCAATGAAGCCAAGTCGAGAAAGTTCAGCAGCAACGAAGTACTCACCTGAAACGCCACAGAGAATTCCTGAGAGTGCTTCTTCTGTTTGGTTAGTATTCATTGGTATGCCTCAAGTTAAAAGTTTTGTTGATCTTTCTACTTGGTTGCGGTTGCGCCTAACGTGTGTCGGCTACACGCCGTTGTTTTGTGAACTCTAAACGATTTTTTTCAATAGTGAACAAAACAATGGAGCGAATACTATACTACTACCATATCATAGAATGAGCGCCGTGAAGCCGACTGTTATGCGAGGTGGGCGAGAATGATCCACCAGTTTCCATTCAATCAACGTCACCATCAATCTTCTCATAGTCTGTCTAACAACACAAGAATGTCAGTGCGAGTCAGTCCCGCCGTCTTTGCGGGAATGCAGCAAAAAAAACGGGAACAAAAAAAACTTTTTGGTGTTGAGCAAAGCATCTTCTTGTTCGTGTGTGACCACAAACTCATACTATGAAATGCATGGTCACTCACTTCCAACCGACGCTTTGCTCAATCCAAGAACCTCTATCCAATTCCCCCTTTTTTTGATGTCTGCTCGCTCGCCGTGGTGCACAGCACCACGACGTTCTTGTTCAACTGATTCTCTCTTCCTCTCGCACATCTTGCATAACTACTGTAATTATGAATAGCGTTATTACAACATCTTCTGTGTCAAGGACGCATAAAAAGTGCGATTATATCCATTGTGTACACAATAACTTTTCATGAAGAGAAATTTTTTCTGTGTTTTCCTTAAATCAACGAAAAGTCTTCGGTCTGCATTTCTGCGGAAATGGTACTTAGTTTTTCAATCAAGCGCAAACACGTTGAGTAGGTGCACCGATCGACGCACGTTCTTCGTACGCCGACATTTTATCAACTTTCTTCTTACCTTTGAGCAGGTTATTTCCATCCCTCTTTTTCAAAAAAGAGAAACGATGAAACGATCGCAGATTATCCACATATCACCTGCAATATTATTTCTCCTCTTGTTCGTTCAGCCTGGTACCGCACAATCGATCTTTATCAATGAATTTATGGCATCGAATACTGCGACAATTACTGATCCTGAGTACCAAGAGTACGGTGATTGGATTGAGCTCTACAATGCGGCCGATTCTTCTGTGAATCTGAAAGGTTACTCAATTACTGATCTTCTTTCACAGCCCAGGAAGTATGTCTTTCCTGCGGATATTATCATCCCGCCAAAAGGGTATAAGATTATCTGGGCGGACGATAAGACAACCGCAAACCATGCGAACTTTAAATTAAGCGCCAGCGGCGAAAGCATAGGATTATTCTCGCCGGAAGGACAGGTCATAGATACTCTGGTTTTCGGTTCCCAGCAAACCGATATTTCCTACGGAAGATTTCCCGACGGTGCATCGACGTGGTATAAATTGTCTCCTTCGTCTCCCGGGGCTCCCAACAATGAATCGCAGGTGGCAAGCAGACTTGCTCCTCCAGCTGTTTCCCTGAAAAGCGGATTCTATACAGGACAAATTTCGCTCTCTCTTTCGCATATAATGCCGGATGTTTCACTTCGCTACACGATTGACGGGCATACACCAACCGCGGCAAGCCCTCTCTATACATCTCCGATCATCATAGATTCTACGCTGGTGGTACGGGTGAAGGCATTTCAAGCTGGCTCGCTTCCCTCCAGCGTTCTGACAGCAGTATATTTTATCAACGAACCGACACTTCTTCCGGTGTTTTCGCTGGTCACGGATCCGGAAAATTTCTTCAGCGATACGTCGGGGATTTACGTGGCAGGAACGAACGGTATCATCGACCATTGCAGCACCGTTCCGAGAAATTGGAATCAGGATTGGGAACGTCCCGTCGATATCGAATTCTTTGAGCAGAACAGGATGCCGGCATTCTCTGTTTCGGCAGGAGTGAAGATATTCGGCGGATGTGCACGATTATATGCAGAAAAGTCTCTCGCATTTTATCTCCGCGGCGAATATGGCTTTAAGAAGCTTGCATACCGGCTCTTTCCCGACCAGTTGATCACCGAATATAATAATTTCGTTCTGCGGAGTTCAGGCCAAGATTGGTGGCGCACAATGTTCCGCGATGGTATGGTGCAGACACTCTTTGTCCGTTCCATGAATATTGATTATCAGGCGTACCGGCCTTCGGTTGTATTCATCAATGGACAGTATTACGGCATCCACAACATACGGGAAAAACTGAATGAGCATTATGTCGAATCACATCACGGTGTCAATGGCGACAGTATCGATCTGATTGAGATCAGCAAAGGAGTCACCGCAAATAATGGCGATTTAGCAGCATACAATGACATGATCGATTTCCTGACGGCGAATAGTCTCACCGTCGCTGCGAATTACGATTATATACGTTCCATCGTCGACATCGATAATTACATCGATTACAATATCGCAGAGATCTATGCCGCCAACGGTGACTGGCCGGGGGCTAATATGAAACTGTGGCGACAGCGAACTCCTCAGGGACGATGGCGATGGATGACGTATGATCTTGATTTTACGTTCGGCGGAAACGCGCAAGGCCTGTATACCACCAATACTCTGGCACAGGCAACGGCGACAAATGGACCGAGCTGGCCCAACCCCCCATGGTCTACACTGATGCTCAGAAAATTATTGGAGAACACCGACTTCAGGAACGAGTTCATCCAGCGGTTTGCGGTTCACATGAATACAACATTCGATAAAGATCGGGTGCTCTCTATTATCGACAGTCTTGCTCAGGGAATTGCGGCAGAAATTCCCCGCCACAAAGTGCGATGGCCGCAATCCATCTCCATCGGAAATACCCCGGCAACCTGGACAGGGAATATTCAGATCGTGAAGGATTTTGCGGTTAATCGCCCTCAGGCCATGCGCGGATTTCTCTTGACAAAATTCGGCATCACCGGAACCCTTGTGCTGACGATCGTCCGGAACGATTCGGTGTGGGGGAAAATTTATATCCACAATACAGAAATAAAAAATAATTTTGCCAAACAGATCCTCTTTAAAAAATATTCCCGTCAAAATAAAAGCTGAAGCACTGCCCGGTTTTCGTTTTGTCAAATGGCAGGGAATCTCGACGTCGACTTCACCGGAGATCACGCTTGTTTTAAACACCGACGCTGCTGTCATGGCAGTCTTTGAGCCGGCTCCGCTTTCAGTCAGTTCGGTGGTCATCAATGAGATTAATTATCATTCCTCCTCTTTATTTGATACTGAGGATTGGATCGAGCTCTTTAATCCCGTAAGTGGAGCTATGGATCTTTCCGGATGGAAAATTCGAGACGGCAGTTTGCATGAGTTCATTCTTCCGGCTGGTTCCTCTATTGGCGGAAGATCATACCTCGTCCTAGCCCGGGACACAGCAAAATTCATGTCGCTCCGTTCTTCTGTCCGGCCGATCATTGGAAATATCTCTTTTGGATTGAGCAGCGAAGGAGAACTTCTGCAGTTAGCGGATAATACGGAACAGATCGTGGATGAAGTGGCATATTCATCGACAGGGAGTTGGAGTTCCCTTCCTAACGGTACCGGTGCAACATTAGCATTGATCAATCCACAGATGGATAATGCGCTTCCCGAACAGTGGAAACCATCGTATCCATATGGTACACCGGGAGGTTTGAATGATGTCTATGTCCCTACAGGCATACGACGTGTGGCGGAACATCCGTCTCATGGGTATGAATTGTACAACAACTATCCGAATCCATTCAATTCTTCCACAACAATAGAGTTCTCTTTACCCGAACAGAGCCTGGTTGCCCTGACGGTGTACAATCAACTCGGCCAGAAAGTCCGGAAGCTTGCAGGCGGAATGTTCGGTGAGGGATTTCATCGGGTTGATTTCAACGCGGAGCCGCTTGCTTCGGGGATGTATTTCTACGAACTGACTACACCTAAATATCGCAGTATTAAAAAGTTGATCTTGTTGAAGTAACGGCGGTGTTTTTGAATGTGTGGATAAGCAACAAGTTCGGCAGAACGAGATAGAACTATCGAACGAGTTACCATGGTTGGGAGTCTATAGAAATTACTATTCCGCTGCGAAGCGTGGATCATACTCTGAGTTCATCGGCTCTCGCGGCGGAGGGGAAGTTCAAGAACATTATGCCTCTTCTTTTCTTATGGAGTCTTTGATGTTGCAGATTCCCTGAAGAAGAGCGCCGTGAACCTTCAACCAATTCTTTTTCCCCGCATAAAAACCGAAGAGTGACAGCAGAATGAAAAAGATGATCCATATTGAGAGGAGCATGTTCCCATGGTCTGTATAATGAGAGAGCCTCGTGATAAAAACCATTCCTCCCCCTGTTCTGAGTAGAAGGAGTAAAGGAACTACGATCAATAGGTCCGAAGCATTCATATACCGGAGCCTTTTTTCGGCAGTCGAAAGAAATTCCGCCATAGGGAGGCGGTAGAGAGGGGGCGTCAGCGGCCTGTACTTCAAATATAAATACACCGCGCCGAGAATGAATCCGGCCGCTATGAAAGAACCACCCAGGCTGACAAGATCGGCAGTTCTAGCGCGAAGAGAAAGAAAATGGATGGAAAGCATGCCGAGGATGGCTATCCACAGGATAGTCTTTTTCCATTCAGTCCTTATCTCTGAATGAAACTTTTCTATCAGTTGATCGGAAATCACGTCTTGTTCTGATGCCTGTCCTTTCCGTTCGGTTGGCCATTCTTTTTGTTTGAAATCATCGAGTTCCATATTTTTTCTCTAATTCAAGTTGGATCTGCTTCTTTATCCTGTGTATCCTCACCCTGACATTGGACTCCGAAAAACCTGTCGTCTGGGCTATTTCCTTTTTGTCCAGATCTTCAAGATAGAGGCTCACTAACGTTTTATCCTGTACGCTTAACTGCTGCATAAATGTCTGGAAAAATCGGAGTTTCTTTTCTTCATCGTCATGTACTTCTTCCTGCCCAGCGATGTTCTCCTCATATTCAGTTTTCGAAAAAGGAACAAGTATGGAAGACCTCTTTTTTGCTTGCGCCAGAAATGTAAGGCAGACATTGACCGTGATCCTGTTGATCCATGTCTTTATCTGTGCCTCGCCTCGGAACGTATCCAGATTGAGCCAGATCTTCAGGAGTATCTCCTGGTAAGCGTCGTGTGCTTCATCCCCGGGACCAAAGAAGTGACGGCATATCCGGAAAATCCTCCTGTCGTTCTCCTGAATGGCTTTCCTGAATATTCCTTCACGATTCATCAGCATGTCCTTTTACTAATAGACACGAAAGGCGCGTAATTGTTACAGGATTTACTTTTGCAGGGAGAATAAAGAATACATAAATCGTTCTGCGAAAAGGGGTCGGTCATAAGATGCCTCCTGTTTGTACAACCGAACAGTGTAATATTAAAAGAGAATCCTCTGCCCGCCAACGTCTAATCGGACGATCTTATCAGAGAGACCTTGATTTGCTGCGGCTGTCAGGAGTGTTTCCAATGGTCCTTGCGGATTTGCGGTTGAACCAAAAAGCATTGTCCCAAAATGGACAGGCAATAAGGAGGCAGCCCCGACGTCCTTCAAAATAGTCAATGCCCCCAGCGGGCTCACATGCACTCGTGAACCGACACCGTCCGAAGAGCTCGGGGCAATGGGGATGATGGCGAGATCAATCTTGAACCGCCGCCCGATTTCTTTGAAGAGTTCTGAGTTATAGCCCGTATCACCGGCAAAGAAAACAGCAATCCCCCGGTACTCGACGACATATCCCGTATACCCTCGCTCTCCCATCCATGCGCCATCGAAGCCGTAGCGTCCCGTGAAATGCTGCACCGGGACTGCCGTGATGCGGACACTGTCGCTCTCAACGACATCCCATGGTTTCATTTCATCGATCGCTTGAAAACCAAAGTCCGGTATGTACTCGGCAGCACCATCGGGAATAAGCAGTCTCCCATTCTTCGGCAGCATATCCAGACTGCCATAGCTGAGATGATCAAAATGGAGATGAGAAACAAGCGTGAAGTCGACTTTGGTCAGAAGCGCCGGATCGAGTCCGGGTTTGACAGCACGCTGGACGAGCATTCCTATCGAGTTCGTAAAGAGCGGATCGGTGATGATGATTTTATCATGAATCTGAATGAGGGCGGTTGCATGCCCGACCCACGATACAGCCAGAGAGACGTTCTGGAGTACCGGTGTGGTGATCATCTGCGGCGGGGGAGGGATCGGGTCGCCGATCCGTGCGAGCGACTGCCATACAGTACGCTGGATATAGGAACTGCAGCCGCAAAGCGTCAGGAGTAGAAAAAGAGGCTCTTCTCCCAACCGAGTGGGTAAAAAGAGCGAGATTTAGCTTCTA
>CAZYYD010000002.1:0-128879 GCA_964651225.1 uncultured Ignavibacteriaceae bacterium | reverse complement strand
CCCCCGAACGCTCTAAACCAATTGAATTTATTCAATATTTAACCGGACAGCAGTGATTTTCTGTTATTAATCAACTGAAGGACAACTCATTGATTGAAGCTATTGAACCCAATGGAATTGTCAAAACTTGTATTGATCCTAATGATCCATATTATACTGATGGACACCAATGGGCGCTCAAGAACACTGGTCAGGACCCACCTGCAGGAACAAACGATGCTGATATAGACGCGCCAGAAGCCTTTAATATTACTCAAGGTAGTTCAGATGTTATCATTGCAATTCTTGACAGCGGAATTCCCTTGAGCAAGAGTGCATTGACTTTATGCCATTCTGATTTAGATGATGCTAATAAAGTTACGGAATGTCCCAGATAGTGGTAGTAAATAAGTGAGTATAAAGCACCGCAAACAAGTTTTTATATTTAAACCTTATATCACATTTGAGAATAGCGTAAGCGGAGGATCTTGAATTTCGTTTCCCCATTGTGTCCAATGAGGTCTTTTATGCCGAGCAAATAATTCAAGATAGGGAGCCGGACTGCATGCTTCAATAATAGGATAAAGTTCGTCTGGCTTTCGAGAGTGTTCCCTTTTGCGAGTAGCGATTAAATTAACCTGTGTTCTCCCGGCTTGTTTCGTTCGTATTTTGCCACGAATACCAAATAAAACAAGTTCGGTTACATTCCGAAAATAAAAACCCACACCTCTTCCATCAGAACCACCGTCTTTTCTGATTTTGTACCATACGAGATGCGTTTTATAGGTAAATCCCCATCGCTTCATTACTTCTAATCCTTCAAGAATTAACGCATTTGGAACCCACAGATAAAGATGAGATTTTTCTTTTGCTAATTGAGGTATAGGTAATTCCATTATTTCTTGAAGCGTCATAGTCGAATATCTGGAAAGGCGTTTGTGTTCTGGAGCCATTTTTCCGGTTCTATTGCTGAATCTCCACGGAGGATCGGCAAGAATCGTTCCGTATTTTCCATAACCTTGTGAAAGCAAATTTTCTGCTGCGGTTTCTTCAATCTTTGACATATAGTTCCTTCGTTATTCCAAAAACTAAAACTGGGCAACCGCCGCCACCTCCGCCCTCGATGCGTGGCAATAACTTACTCATGTGTGTTGTTGATGCTCCGTATGAAGCGCCTTTTCCGAGTTCGTCGAATATATCTTGTAATTCATCGCAACGTGTAATAATAACGCCTACGCTAATTGCCCGAAGTTCAAATAACAAACGAAAATTGTTAAGGTCTCTATCGTAAAATGGGTCTTTATTATTCCATTCAATTTCTACGGCAACTCTATTTTTATAACAATCAATTTTATGGGTAGGAGAATTAAGTTCTTGTTGATCTACAACAACCTTTGTATCAAAACCTTTTTCAATCCACCCCCGTGACGAAAAACCCGAATCAATTTTTTTAGCAATATCAGACTTGCCTCCACCCGGAGCTATTATGTTTTTTCTGGTTAATTTAAACGAAGAAAGAACATCAATAATATCTTTCCATTCATTGGGATAGTCGGTTTCTAAAATAGCCGATGCATGTTTCCATTCATGAATTTCATAATGAGTTTGGACGAATGCGGGTAGATGTTCTGTTGTCATACCCGCATATTTTACTACAATTAATCAAGAAGATCCACAACTTTATTCTTCAAATGCCAGTGGTATTGTTTTGTTAATCCTCAAATAAATCTCTTTGATTCGATTGCCCCATCATTCTATTATAACCACTTTCAAACGTCCTTTTGCCCGACGAAGTTTTTAGAATTGCAACAACTTGCCAAACCTGTGCACGTAACTTTTGTAATCCAAGGTCAGTGCTTAACCAAGAATGGAATCTATGCTTCCTATACTTTTTATTTATTAACGGATTTTTTTCATCAAGTCTCTTGAGAACTTCTCCTCTTTCAAATGGGTCGTAAATATATTTTCTGATAAATTTTGCATAGTACAAAGGGCGATTTCGAGAGGTGGTCCTTTCGTGTCCATAGATTTTATCAAGTTGTTGGAAAAATTCGTCTGGGAACTCTTTCGTATATTCTCTTACCTCGTCAACAAGATAGCTTTCCACCAAAATTCTAAGCGCTTCTGGATTTTTGAATCTTTCATATCCTAATTGTTCATAGATCAATGCCGTGATACCGACTTTGGCAAACGATCTAATGAGTATTTCACATTGTTGTGCTATTCTTTTTTGTGGTGTACCTCGAAGAACACCGGCTTGTCTTGCCTCTAGATATACATTGCACACCAAAACAAGAATGTCTGCATGGAATCCCGATATAACTTGATTCCCATACAAAAAGTCGATTCCCTCTAATCTCTCTTTTAGTTCATCCTTAACGTAGGGTAGTAAATTTTTCGCTCCAATAAAGTTTGGCAAATCGGTCCTACTTGAACCCTTCCATGATCTACCTATTGCCTTCATCATCTTGCCCTTATTGAGAATTGGCGTACCATCTTCTAATATGTAGCAGTCGAGTTCGATGTTCGCAAATCTTACTGGACCTGCACCCCATGCTTTTGGCAGTTTTTTGTTCATTTTTGGTTCCTTTCGTTTATTTTAGACGTTTTTTACATGGACCTATGCTATACACCTAGTGCCCTTGAAATGGTTTGCTGAAATACAAAATCATTCTTTCTGTTGTTATGACGATAGCAAAACTCATTGACATATTTTCCAAGATGTCGAGCACTCACTTGATGATATTGCCCCATGATTCCACGTTTCAATAAAGCCCAAAAACCCTCAATCGTATTTGTATGAACCTCACCATTTACATATTGATGAATGCCATGATTGACGGTTTTGTGTTCAATGAATCCCGCTATCTTGCAGTAACCGCGAAATTCATCTGTGAATATTTTTGCTTTTTCTATATCAACATGCTCTTTGATTATTCTTGAAAGCGATTTGTGATCTAATCCTTTTACAACTTTGGTATGGACGTTTCCACCGCGTTCAACTAATCCAACAACTGGAATCTTTTTCGTACCGCGTCCACGTTTATTTTGCGTTCCATCACTATTAGGGTTGTTTATTGTTCCTCTGCGTGGCTTCCCGCCAACATACGTTTCATCGACTTCAACGATACCCTGTAACAATTCACCATATTCATTCATTGCTCTTCTGATTCGCATTGCCATGAACCATCCTGTGTCTTTATTAACATTAATATCTCTGGAAAGTTGACGCGAACTAATTCCCTTTTTCGCGTTGAGTACGAGAGAAATTGCGACAAACCATTTTTGAAAATCGACTTTCGTTTTATGAAAGATTGTACCAACGGTAACGCTGAAAGAGGTATTGCAGTTGTTGCAATGATGTCTTTTCTCTTTCTTTAGAGGTGTAACTTTTGTAGATTTGCAATAAGGACATACTGGCTTACCATGCCAGCGTACTTTTTCGAGATGTTCAATGCAGGATTCTTGCGTGGGGAATTGTTTGTAAACGTCGATGATATTCATGATTCTATCCTTGTTTGATGTCTGGGTTTCTCTCTACCGTTGACACATACAAGGTAAAACTCTAACATGACAAAGTCAAGTGAAATCTTCTACCTTTAACTGGGACATTCCGTAAAGTTATTCTCGGTCAAGATTTCACCGGTGACGGTGAAAGTGTGCGTGATTCTTTAGGACATGGAACACACGTTGCAGGAATCGCATCAGCTGAAACAAATAACTCAACAGGCGTTGCAGGTGTTGCCGGTAGTTGTCGTCTATTAATCTGCCAGGTATTTGATGCTTATGGTTCCGGTTATTGGTCCTGGTTTAAGAACGCTGTGATTTATGCGGTCGATAGTGGGGCAAATGTCATCAATTTCAGTGGTGGTGGAGGCGCTAGCCAAGAAGGATATGATGCAGTTGCTTACGCATATTCACACAATGTATCAATTGTAGTTGCTGCTGGAAATTACCACGCGTGGTATAATCCTGATACGCTTGTTCAGTATCCTGCTAAATACTCGCTCAATTTTCCCAATGTAATAGCAGTTGGTGCAACAGATCATAATGATAATAGGAGTTGGTATTCAGGAAGAGGATCAGCGTTGAATGTTGCAGCTCCAGGTGGTTATGGCTATCAATCTGACGCCAATGATATTTACTCAACAACACCAAATTATCCGTTTAATCTTGGTGAGTGGTATGGTATAACTCAAAATTACGGATATATGGCAGGTACATCAATGGCAGCACCGCATGTTAGCGGCATTGTTGGCTTAATTCTTTCTGTAAACCCCAATTTAACTCCGGCAGAAGTTCGGAGTATAATTCAACAAACGGCCGACGATAAAGGCCCCGCTAATTTTGATACTCTGTACGGATACGGTCGTGTAAATGCATATAGAGCGTTACTACCTGTAATCGCACCCGCTAATTTTCAAAATACAGCACAACAAAATCAGTGGGTTAATGTATCTTGGACAGCAACTGGTAATCCGATATTACAATATTATGAAATAGAAAGGAAAATTGATTCAGGAGCATGGACAGTAATTGGAACAACAACGGATACATCATTTGTGGATGTGGAATTTAAAGTTAAAAACCAGCAAGGAACAAAAACAGCAAGTTATAAAGTTCGTCAATATTCTACGAATGGGGTGTATTCCAATTATAGCTCTATTGTTACGGTCGAAGGTATGTATTATCCTACGAAAAAAGGTATTGCAGGTGTGACGCTGCCGTCAGAGTATCGAATGGCACAAAATTATCCTAATCCGTTCAATCCAACAACAGTTATCAATTATCAGCTGCCAGCGACCAGTCACATTTGTATGAAAGTGTATGATATACTTGGAAGAGAAGTAACACTGCTTGCTGATGGAATGAAGGTTGCTGGATATTATTCGATGACATTCAATGGAGCAGGTCTTGCAAGCGGTGTGTACTATGTGCGTTTTACTGCAACCCCTCAGGATGGTAACAAACCGTTTATGCAATTGCATAAACTGATTATAACCAAGTAATAAGCAATTGATGTTCTGTCCGCCCGAAAGACGTCGGGTAGAGCAGAATCCTGTCTGTTGACAGGATTAAGTTAGAAATGATCAAGTCCGGTTATATAACAGCATAATCGGGCTTGATATTTGTTTGCTTATCAGTTGTTTCCCTTTTGCAGGCCCACCTAAGCATGTAGTACATCAGTGAATGGCCAGCCGAGCTTTTCGGTTTTATTTTATATCAAAGGAATGCTTCGACAAAATCCAGAAGAAAGACTGAAAATCCATTGAATTGCTTCCAGAATTAATTAGAACATTGAGCCGAAAGAGAGTGTCAGGAAAAGTCCGCCAATGTTTTTTATGAATCCCCCTTCCATCACTTCAATGCCGCTGGGGAAAGGAGCAAAGAAGTATTTGACGCTCAGGCCGGTGATCGTCCCTTTTTCCATGCCGAAATTTACACCGGCTCCGATGAATCCACCCACCGTATAACGCAATTTCCCGTACTTCAAGCTGGTAAAAAAATCCATCTTCACGGGATTTCCCCAAATATCTTTCTGGTCTTGACCATAAGTATACGGAGCAACGAAAACCATCGTTGGACCGAGGCCGGCGGTGAGAAAAGGACGGAAGTTATCAACGATAGCATCTTTCAAGAGACGGTATTGTACACTTGCCAGAAGGGGCATTAACAAGAGTCGGTTCTTCTTGTTCGGAACAAAGTTATCTCCGGTGAAATAATTATACTGCTCGAACTCGGCGTCATCTTTGACATCAGAAATGACGAAACTCACCATCAAGGAAAATTCGTCGGTCATTTCATATCGGTAAAACGTTCCGAGCCCAAAACCATTATTCGATGTCAGGAGGTCGAGTCCCCAGGCATGCAGTAAAGGTTTGTAGCTCTGCGCACGTATGAGTTCCGGGTGGGATGGAGTAAAAATAATGGTCGTGTCTGGAGCCGGAAAACCTTGTGCCGGTGCATTCGAAAACGTGAGGAGTGCCAGAGAAAGGAAAAGAACCGCTCGATATGTTGTTCGATCGCGTTCCATGGTCTGTTATTCCTTTAACAAATTCATGCGATAAGAGATTCCATGTGATCTAAAGTTATGAAAAATTATCGTACAGCAAAAATAGCGAATTTCAGATATTTCGTCTCTGGCATTGCAGGGATAACCGGATGGTCGGGAGCAGCGCCGGCAAATTCGAGAAGCTGGATGTTTCGCCTTGCTTTTACAGTCGACTGTTCAATGGAAGAAAGAAACCCATCCTCGGTGATGTGATGGGAACAGGAAGCGGAGGCAAGAAATCCGCCCGGCTCAACAAGCCGAAGCGCGGCTGCGTTGAGATCTTTGTAACCCCGCATGGCGGCCGGGATATTTTTCTTACTCTTCGTAAACGAGGGGGGATCGAGAATGACCATGTTGAACCGTTTCCCTTGTTCATTGAAATGGTTCAAGAGTTCAAACGTGTCGCCGGTTTCAAATTCTGCGAATGCATTATTGAGTCGATTGTTCACCTTCGCTTTTGTAATCGCAGGTTCCGAAATATCCAGACCACGGACAGATGTAGCATGTGCATGGGCGGCATGAAGTGCAAAGCCCCCTTCGTTGCAGAAACAGTCTAAGACGGAAGCGTCGGATGCATATCGTTGGATCGCCTTGCGGTTTTCACGCTGATCGAGGAAAAATCCGGTCTTCTGCCCATGGAATACATCCACTTCAAATTTTACACCACCGTCATCGATGATGGTGACGCCCGGATTCCCCCGCAGGACTTTCTCTTCACATGGTAAACCTTCCAGCGTCCGGATCGGAACATCGTTCCGTGCAATGATCGCTTTCGGATGGAACATGGATTCCAGGACATCGCAAATCACTTCCGTGCGAATATCCATTCCCGCAGAGAGCATTTGCAGGGAAATGAACTCATTGTATTTGTCGATGATGAGGCCGGGGAGGAAATCTCCTTCCCCATGGACCAATCGGAATGTCTCGGCCCCGGGGTACAGTTTTTGCCTCAGGAGAAGGGCTTGTTGTATTCGATGTTCAAAAAAACGAAACGAGATTTCTTCCTGCTGAGTGGTGAGAAAGCGACACGCGATGAGCGAATGAGGGTGATAGAAGCCGAGGCCGAGAAATTTTTCATCGTGCCGGAGCAGTTCGACAATGTCGCCAGCTTCAGGGGTGCCGCGGATTGCCGTCAGTTCATTGCTGAACACCCATTGATGTCCGGCGAGAATCCTATGTTCTTCATTTTTTCTGAGAACAATCTGCTTTTTCACAAAAGCAAAATAGAGAGTTTTTGAGGGAGAAGCAAGCTGGGGCATTTCTTGTGCTCTCGCGTATTTTACATTCATCAAAAAGTTGATACATTACTTTACAATAGGTTCAAAGAAAGGACGATGATGGGATTCAATCAGGCTCGAAATCCATGGGCTGTCTTGCTCTCCATTTTTTTTCTCTGTGGATTGCTTTCGTGCTCTCAATCGGATAGCGCTTCAAATGATGAAGGGCAGCTGTTCATTAAGCTGCTGGATGCTCCTGCAGCATACCAGCAGCTCAATATCGTTGTTGACCGGGTGTCGATTCATCGTGCGGGTGCATCTTCGGAAGTGGGATGGACGGTTGTCAGCATTGATCCGACGCCTCCCATCAATCTCCTGAATCTTCGAAACGGGATCAGTGAGAAATTGGTCCTGAATACCGTATCGGTCGGGAGCTATGATCAGATAAAAATTCGCTTTGGATTTTGCACAATCGTCGACAATGGACCTCAGGCTCCGCTTCAATTCGATTCGACGCTTCAATTAGGGAAAATAGTGCAATATGCTTTTACGGTTGAACAAGGGGAACAAAGTCAGATCACATTTGATTTTGATGTGTACCAGTCCATAAAAAAAAATGGAACGAGTTACTATTTCAATCCGGTCATTCGTGTGCAAAATACACTCCTCTCCGGTTCAATTCTTGGTTCTGTTGTTGACTCGCTCAATATTCCAGTACCGGCTACCATTTCCACTTCGACCGGTCTTGATCAGGTTTCAACCTCCAATGATGTCAATTCGGGTTCATTCCAACTCTCCGATTTGCCGGAAGGTGTCTATTCGATTACTGTCGCATCGAACGATTCGTTGTACCTGGTTACAACAATTTCCAATTTGTCAGTCATCCGCCAGAAGCAGACCAGTGTCGGAGTGATCCATCTCCATCGAAAATGAAAGAGAACAGCTGTCCTCTCGTGGATGTTCTTTTCCGCACAGTTCAGTCACGGCCGGGAGTGTCGTAGGAAGAGGGAAGAATGGATCTGACAGGGCGTCGAGTGTTCCACTTGACGCCTTTTGTGTTTATATTGTAGCTGGAGAAGAAATACGTGAAGCATCTGAAATGTATTGTCTTTGATATGGATGGCACGCTGACGGAGACGAATCAGCTTATCTATGATTCGTTTAATTATATAGCGCAGAAGTACGCCGGGAAAACATATACGATTCCTGAAATTACTGCTATGTTTGGGCCGCCCGAAGAGGAAGCACTCCTGGCAATCGTACGGCCGGATCAGATGGAAGAGGTCATGAAAGAATACCTGGCATTCTATCGTGCGCACCATAATCGATTGGCGCGCCTCTATCCCGGCATAAAGGAAATTCTTCGTCTCACGAGGGAGCAAGGGAAAACATTGGCCCTGTTCACCGGAAAGGGCGTTCATACGACAGCGATTACGCTTGAGGAATTTAAAATTGAGAAATACTTTGATCTTGTCATAACGGGAAATGACGTTGTTCATCGTAAACCCTCCTCAGAGGGATTGCGGAAGATCATGCATCACTTTGCCCTGCGTCCGGAAGAGGTATTGATGGTCGGGGATGCTGTATCCGATGTCAAAGCGGCTCACGAGGCCGGCATCAAGATCGCTGCCGTGGTGTGGGATTCGTATGCAAAAGAAAAAGTCTTGCAAATGAAAACAGATTACATGTTTCATGATGTGAAGGAGTTTCACAAGTGGTTAGAGGACCAGTCCAACTGATGCTGCCCCGGATGAAGAGTATGCACCGACTTCTACTCCTCATTCTTGTTGGAGTAGTTTCACTTTCTGCTCAGACGATTTTCTCCAAGCGTATCAAGGGGATGCGCGTGACCGGCATGGCCGATGCGAAATTTCCGATGACGCTGGTGGATTCATATCCCGTGACAATTACATTTGATGTCGATGCCCCGCATTCAGAGAACTTTCGTGTAAAATTTTTTCACTGTGATAGAGACTGGAATGTAACGCAGTCATCCTTTATCAACGATGAGTTCAGAAATTATTCAAGAAATCAGATCCCGAGCACATCAGCTCCTGCGGGAGTGCAACAGTACCGCTGGACGTACACATTGCGTATTCCCGGGCAGAAAGATCAAAATTCTCCGAGCGGAAGACCGGTCGACTTTGAACGTCTTCCCCAATCCGGTAATTACAAATTCGAAGTGTGGAGTGATTCGGATCAACCCGATGAATTGCTCGCTGAGGGGAAATTCTTTGCCGTTGAAAAGATCGAGGATTCGGCATTAACCATCGAGAACAGGTCTCTACCGTCAGAAATCTCACCGTTGAACCAGGTGAATAAAGCTGTTCTATCTGTGATCATCCCTTCTCCCGGTGCCGGTGATGCAAACCCGTTGTATCCGGCTTCTGTGAAAACAGTCGATGTGTACCGGAATCGCGAAATAGAACGGCCGTACCGTATAGATCTGGACGACAGGGAAACATCGACATATCTTGAAGGTGTGGGAACGAACAGTCTGAAATTTGTTATCGACAATCTCCAGCCCGGCAATGAATACCGCCGTCTCGATCTTCGCAATTCGGACCTTTATCCGCCTGGTGAACTGCTTCGCCTGCGTCATGGCGCAGATCAAAGCCGATGGCTGTGGCAGGGTGCGATGGATTACTTTGGAACATCAGTGCTGGTCAGCGGTTCTCGGTACGCTGAGTATGTTTCATTTCAATTCGAACTCGGGTTGCCTGAAGAGAAATCGAACGAAATCATCTACGTCGTTGGTGATTTCAATGGATGGAAAATCGATGACCGGTGGCGTTTGCAGTACGATCCTTCTTTGCATCACTATACGCTCGTCACACAGCTCCGCCGCGGTGCCTACGATTACCAGTATGTTTTGAACGGCACCGATTGGGGAGCCCTGGAGGGCAATGACTGGCGAACAGTCAATATGTATACTGCTCTGCTCTATTATCATGATCCGCGGTATGGCGGTTTTGACAGAATTCTTCTTGGAGCGCAGAAAAAGAGCCCCGGCGGAACTGCCTCAACTTCTCGATGAAAAGGAATAGACCATGAATTCGTTGCGCGTCGGCGTTATCGGTGTGGGACACTTAGGGAGCCTTCACACAAAAATGTATGCACAAATCCCTTCCGCACAATTAGTGGGTGTGTATGATCTCAAGAGTGCTCTGGCTGAAAAGATTGCCGATGAATACGGTACAAAGAGTTTCCCCAATATGGAGGATTTGCTGGCCCAGGTGGATGCAGTCAGTATTGCAACGGTTACCCAATCACATTACGAGGTAGCGATGAAGGTAATCCAGAGCGGAGTGCATCTCCTGATCGAGAAGCCAATCACCGCCACGATTGAACAGGCACAAACGCTGGTTGAACTCGCGGCGGCGAAAGGAGTGAAACTCCAGGTTGGTCATATCGAAAGGTTCAATCCGGCGATTCTTGCTCTTGAACCGTATCACATCCAACCCTTGTTTATTGAGTCGCACCGGCTGGCGCAATTCAATCCGCGCGGGTCGGATGTAGCGGTTGTCCTCGATCTTATGATTCACGATATAGATCTGATCCTGAGCCTGGTAAAGTCGAAAGTCACACGCATCGATGCGAATGGTGTCTCTGTGATTTCGGATACTCCGGATATCGCCAACGCGCGCCTCCAGTTCGAAAATGGCTGTGTGGCCAATGTCACGGCCAGCCGTATCTCGCAGAATAAAATGAGGAAGATGCGTCTCTTTCAGCATGACGCGTACATCTCGATCGATTTTGCACAAGGTCTGGCGGAGGTCTTCCATCTAGTGGACGAGAATACTCCGAATGTGAAATCGACCATGATGCTCGGAAAAATTGATCAGGGTCAGCGCAAACGGATTATTGTCTACGAACAACCGGAAGTTCAGGAAGTCAATGCATTGAAGTATGAGTTGGAACAATTTATCGAGTCTGTTGAAAAGAATCTTGAACCGCCTGTGACAGGCCGTGATGGTTGGCATGCCCTGGAAGTTGCACAGGAAATATTGCACAAGATCGCATCGCAGAAGGTATCGGTGGCGTAGTGACGAAACGTATAGACATCACAGACGAAATTCTCAAACGTATCGGAAGGGTGGCCGACCGTCAGGGTATCGCTGCATATGTTGTGGGCGGCTACGTGCGCGATGTGTTGCTGGGAAAAGAAGTCAAAGACATGGATATTGTTGTCATGGGCAGCGGTGTCGAGTTTGCAAAAAAGGTTGCCCATGAGTTTGCACAGACGACGCTGGTCATCTTCGAAAGTTTCGGCACGGCGATGCTGCCCTTAGAAAACCGGGAGGTCGAATTCGTTGGTGCACGAAAAGAAAGTTATCGGAAAGATTCCCGGAAACCGAATGTCGAAGTTGGAACGCTTGATGATGACCTCCTACGGCGGGATTTCACGGTCAATGCGATGGCAGCAAGTTTGAATGAAACGACATTCGGAGAAATCACTGATCCGTTCCATGGCCGGCGTGATTTGCAGGCTGGAATTCTGCGCACGCCGCTCGACCCAATCGTGACATTTGATGATGACCCGCTCCGCATCATGAGAGCAATGCGTTTCGCCGCGCAGCTTGGATTTACCATCGAGAAACATGTACTGGATGCAGCGGGGAAAATGGCAGAACGGCTGACTATTGTCTCGCAGGAACGTATCTCGGATGAATTTCTGAAAATAATGTCGAGTCCCAAACCTTCGAGAGGTTTGCAACTCATGTTCGACAGCGGTGTACTCCGCGTGGTCTTGCCGGAAGTAGCACAATTGGCAGGCGTAGATCAACGGAATGAATTTCATCATAAAGATGTCTTCCGGCACACATTGCAGGTTCTTGATAAGGTCGCTGAAGCATCGGATTCGTTATGGCTGCGGATGGCAGCACTGTTTCATGATATTGCGAAGCCGAGAACGAAGATATTCAAACCTGGGATCGGATGGACGTTTCATGGTCACGAAGATCTTGGAGTGCGCATGGTGAAACAGATTTTCCGCCGCATGCGGTTCCCTCTGGACCATATCCCCTATGTGGAAAAACTTGTTCGTCTTCATCTTCGGCCGCAGGCGTTGGTGGATGACGTGGTGACAGATTCGGCAGTTCGCCGGTTGATGTTCGATGCAGGTCAGGATGTCGATGATCTCATGCTTCTGTGCCGCGCAGACATTACATCGAAGAACCAGAAGCTTGTTGAGAAAGTGAAACAGAATTATGACTTGGTCATCACGAAAATGGTGGAAGTCGAAGAAAAAGACCGTATACGGAGCTGGCAGCCGCCGTTACGCGGAGAAGAAATCATGGCAATCTGCGGATTAACAGAAGGCCCCATGGTGGGTGTCCTGAAAGACAGGATCACCGATGCGATTCTCGATGGTAAAATTCCCAATGACCATGATGCTGCGATACAGTATCTTCTTTCCATAAAAGATGAAGTGCTGCTCCAGCCGCCGATAAAAAAAGGGCGTTGGCCGAAGAAGTGAAACTATTAGGTGCTCAGACCCGTCTAAATGATCGAATAATCTGAAGTTTTAACAGGTTTTATGCAACTTTACGGCATAGAAGCCGTTTATTACATATAGTTTTCATTTTCCTTCCAACTGTAGAACTTGTGGAGACGTTTCCATGAAGAAAATTTTCGTATGTATCCTGATGACAGTTACAATCTGCGGAGCTCAAGAACAATCTGGGGCCAAGAAAACGCTAACCCTTCAAGATGCGATGACCATTTCACTGCAACGCAACTTGAGCATTCAACAAGCATCGAATGGAGTTGATGCCGCGCAAAGCGGAGTCCTTGCGGCGTACGGGTCCTATCTTCCTTCGGTTTCGGCAGGAGCAGGATATTCGAGTAGCAGTAGGGACACAAAAACTTCTGCTGGACCGATAACGTCTACGAGTACAGGATATAGTGCTAATCTTTCTGCTGATCTCACAATTTTTGATGGACTTTCGCGTGAGGCAAATTTCAGCAAAGCAAAGTCCAGCAAAATGGTTGCAGAACAGCTCTTCACGCGAACAAAACAATCAATCATTTTTCAGACACAAGCAAATTATCTGACTGTACTCAAGAACGAACAATTAGTAAGAGTTAGTGAAGAAAATCTGAAGCGTGATCAAAAGCAGCTGGAACGGATTATGGAATCCAGCCGCGTGGGCGCACTCTCTATTAGCGATGTGTATCGTCAGCAATCGGCGGTAGCGTTTGATGAAGTAAATCTCATCAACGCACAAAATACATACGACAAATCGATAGCAGATTTACTTGCACTGATCGGATTGGATGTGATGGAAGAGTATGTCATTGCTGATCCGGCGATTTCTCCTGATATCGATTCTACAGAGCTTGCAGCGACAACCGAGTCGCTGGGCGGTTTCAGCGATGTTCGGAAACGCGCACTTGCGTCGCGTCCTGATTATCAAAGCGCATCCGAGAACCTCAAGAGTGCCGGCTACGGAGTGACATCAGCCTGGAGCAGGTATTTCCCCAGTCTCGATGCTTCTTTGGGGTACAATCTTAGTGGAGGGGCAATAGGGAGCCTTACAGATGTGAAGACTTCAAGTGTGGGCATGAGTCTGCGATGGACACTGTTTGATGGTTTTGTGACAAACCAAGGAATCCAGAATGCAAAAGTGCAGGAACGGAATGCCGAGTTGTCACTCTATCAGGCAGAACGGAATGTCAGTGTCGATGTGAAGAAAGCATTGCTCGATCTTGAAGCTGCACGAAGGCAATATGATGCGAGCGTTAAGAGTGTAACATCTGCAACCCAAGATCATAGAGTAGCAGAGGAGAAATACAATCTCGGGTCTGGGACACTCATCGATCTTCAGACTGCGAACGCGAATCTGGTGAATGCTCAAGCGAGCAAAATCAATGCAACCTACGGCTTTATAACGGCAAAACGCAATTTGGATTATGTGATCGGTGAGCGGACGTACTAAAAAAGAGGAAGTGTATTAGAGAGTAAATTTTGAGGAGTCGACAATGGCAAATGGCAATGGAAAGAAGAAAAAGAAAAAGATTATCATTATTTCAGTGATTGTCGTAGTGTTAGCTGCTCTCGCAGTGCTGGTATTCCTGGGGAGCCGCCGCGAGACCATCATCACGGTCCAAACAGAAAAAGTGCAGCGGCGGACTCTGACCCAGATCGTCTCGGCAACAGGAAAGATCCAGCCTGAGACGAAAGTGAAGATCAATGCTGAAGTCAGCGGAGAGATTATTGAACTGCCGATTCGTGAAGGTCAGCGTGTTTCGAAAGGCCAGTTGTTAGTCCGGATTAAACCTGACGCATATCAGGCACAGTACGAACGTGCTCAGGCGAACATCGCCATGGCAGAAGCGAATCTCCGCCAGGCAGAAGCAGAGTATAAACGTGTTTCCGGTCTCTTTGCAAAGCAGTTGGTTTCTGAAGCAGATATGGACATCTCAAAAGCGGGTTTTCAGAGTGCAAAAGCTTCCCATGATCAAGCCTCTGCGTCAGTAAAAGAAGCTCGAGAAACGCTCGGAAAAACATCAATATATTCTCCGATGGATGGCGTTATCAGTCAATTGATTTCTGAACTTGGAGAACGAGTCAGCGGAAGCACGTTCATGCAGGGAACCGAAATTATGACCGTAGCGGATCTTTCTCGGATGGAAGCGCGAGTTGATGTTGGTGAGAATGATGTTGTCATGGTCGGCAAGGGCGACACAGCGCGAATCGAGGTTGATGCGTATCAGGATCGAAAATTTATTGGTATTGTGTCGCAGATTGCCAATACAGCAAAATCGACAGGTGTCGGTTCTCAAGACGCAGTAACAAATTTTGAAGTGCGAGTGCTTATCCATACACCGGAAGGAGTTCAATTCCGTCCTGGTATGTCCATGTCTGCCGATATTGAGACAGAGACACGTGCGAATGTGTTATCGGTCCCGATTCAGTCTGTGACCGTAAGGATGCCGAAGAAAGAAATGAAGGAAACTCCTCAGGAAGGTGAGGCTCATCTGGAATCCAGCAAGAAGAAGAAAGATGAAGATAAACTGGAAGAAGTAGTCTTTGTCGTGAAAGATGGTGCCGTGAAAACTGTTCCCGTTAAACGCGGTATCAGCAATGACACCTATGTTGAGGTAAAGGCTGAAGGGCTGGAAGGACAAGAAGTCGTTTCCGGACCGTTCAAAGCGATTAACCGTGATCTGGAAGTCGATTCGAAAGTAAAGGTCGATAATAAAACGTCACGGACAACCGGGTCCATGGCTGATAAAGATAAGAAGTAAATCGTCAGAAGTAGTCCGGAAAGGACGAAATGCTCATACGGAATATGCTCTGGAAAATTGTCATTCTCGTCGTTATTATGGTATGCATACCTCTGGTAGTGATTGCACAGACGGTTGATGATGGTGTCGCACTTCTTCAAAAAGGAAAATTTGATGAAGCGAAGGTTATCTTCGAGACGATCATAAAAAATGATGGAGACAATGCCGGAGCACATTATGGGCTTGGTCAGATATTACTCAGCAGAGCTTATGGAGCACGGAATGTCGATGAGGCTGTCGATCAATTGGAACTTGCAGTGGACCTGGATCAGAATAATGCTGACTATCAATTCATGTATGGTGCAGCACTGGGTGAAAAAACCCAGCACGCAGGTATTTTCAAACAGGCAATCCTGGCTCCTAGGGTGAAAAAGGCGTTTGCCCGGGCTGTCGAGCTTAATCCAAAACACATTCAGGCAAGAATTGGCTTAGCACAGTACTTGCTGAGAGCCCCCTCGATTATGGGGGGTGATGAAACTGAGGGATGGAAACATCTGGAAGAGGCTATTAAAATTGATGAACTCCAGGGCCGATTGGTGAAGGCCTCTTTTCTGGCACGGGCAAAGAAAACAGACGAAGCAGAAAAAGAGTATAAGCTTCTTGCTGCTTCCCGTCCGGCTCAGTGGCGCGTCTGGAAGAACTACGGCTATTTTTGTTTACAAAATCAGCGAGTCGATGATGCCGTGAAACATTTCCAGAAGTACGTTGAATTACGTCCGGATACTGCCGATTCATATCATAGTCTGGCAGAAGCGTTCTTGAAGAAAGGGGAGACCGAGCAGGCTTTGGCAAATCTTCATAAATCGCTGAGTCTCGATAAGGATTTTGTTCCGGCTATCATTTCGCTGGGAGAGGTCTATCAAGTGAAGGGACAGAAAAAGGAAGCAAGGGAAGCATATCAGCGGGCGATCGTCCTTGCACAAAATGATTACTATAGGAAACAGGCAGAAACGAAATTGAAAGAAGTAGAGTAATAGGAAGGAATGCTGATGTCCACGATTATCCAGCTAACGAATATCACAAAGATCTATCAAGTCGGCGAAGAACAAGTTCACGCACTCGATGGTGCCTCGCTGACCATCCAGAGAAATGAATATGTGGCAATCATGGGACCGTCGGGTTCCGGTAAATCGACGATGATGAACATCATCGGATGCCTGGATACTCCGACAACCGGATTGTATGAATTAAATAGTACGAATGTCAGTGAGATGAATGACAACCAGCTTGCCAAAGTACGGAATAAGGAAATTGGATTTGTCTTTCAGACATTCAATTTGCTTGCCCGTTCCGATGTCCTCCACAATGTGGAGCTCCCCCTGATCTATGGCGGAGTGACTTCAGCCGAGCGGAAAAAATTAGCGCGTGCTGCTATTGATCGGGTCGGCCTCACGGATCGTATTCATCATAAACCGAATGAACTTTCCGGCGGACAACGCCAGCGAGTAGCGGTCGCTCGTGCCTTGGTCACTCATCCCTCTATCTTACTTGCAGATGAGCCCACGGGGAATTTGGATACCAAGACCGGTGAAGAAATCATGCAGCTGTTTGATACACTTCAAAAAGAAGGGAATACGATCATTCTTGTAACACACGAAGAGGACATAGCGGCTCATGCCCATCGCCGCGTCCGTCTTCGCGATGGCAAAATTGAACGGGATGAACTCGATAAGGACCGAAAAGTGATTACTAAACCGGCAATGGTAAGGGTCTAATATGAAATTTGTCTTCGATGAATTCAAAGAAGGTCTGCGAATTGCGTTCACTGCCATTCGCGCGAATCTGATGCGTTCGATACTAACGATGCTGGGGATTATTATTGGCATTGTTTCTGTCACGCTGATGGGTACGGCCATTGAAGGGCTCAACCGGGCATTCAATAAAAGCATAGCCGCGATTGGTGCCGACGTCCTCTATATCCAGAAATGGCCATGGGGCGGGGGAGATGATTGGTGGAAGATCCGCAACCGAAAGGACATCCTCATTACACAGGCAAAAGCCATAGAAAAGCAAGCGAATACCGTTCGAGCGATGACACCCATTGCGGGAGCCCGGCGAAATGTGAAATATGGAGGTAAGGTAGTCGAAAGCATAACGGTCATTGGAACGAATGCGGAATTGACCGAGACAACAGGATCGAATATTGCTTTCGGGCGGTATTTTTCAGCGATCGAAGCGGATGGCGGCAGGCCGGTGACTGCCATCGGCTCAGAGGTTGCGGTAAATCTATTCCCGAACGAGACTCCACTGGGTAAAACGATAAAAATTGGAGGGTACGGATATAAAATCGTTGGAGTGTTTGAAAAGCAGGGAAGCTTGCTGGGCATGGAGAGTCTGGACAACCGCGCGTACGTTCCAATCAATCGGTTCTTTAAAGAATTCATGAACCAGCGCCGTGGAATTCAGATCTGGACACGTGCGAAGTCGTTAACGGAATTGGATGAGACGAAAGAGGAAGTCCGGGGTATCATGCGGAAGGTCCGGCACCTTAAACCAAAAGAAGAAGACGATTTTGCGATTAATCAGCAAGAGATTTTAGTGCAGACATTTAACCAAATTGGCGGTGTGATCGCCGCCGTAGGATTGTTTATTACTGGACTCTCATTGTTTGTCGGCGGTATTGGGATAATGAATATTATGTTTGTTTCAGTTACCGAACGAACCAGGGAGATTGGTATCCGCAAGGCAATAGGGGCACCGCGGCGAACGATTCTTCTGCAATTTTTAATGGAGTCAGCGGCGCTATGTCTCATCGGCGGAATCATAGGTATCATCATTGCTTTTCCTCTCAGTCTGATAATAGATACTGTACTTCCGACAGCTATGCCTGTCAGTGTTGTCGGCATTGCTCTCCTTGTTTCGATCTTTGTCGGGGTTGTCTCCGGTTTTTTGCCGGCGTACCGAGCTTCAAGAATGGATCCTGTGGATGCCTTGAGATATGAATAGAGGTATCATCTTCGAGAGGTTCTATGAAATTCTCTGAAATATTTAAAATGTCACTCAATGCGTTGCGGGCGAATAAACTGCGTTCTGCATTGACGCTCCTGGGCATTGTGGTAGGAGTCTTTTCTATCATTGGTGTGATGACTGCCGTTCAAGTGCTCCAGAATAGCATTGAGAGCGGCCTGAGCAATCTTGGTTCCCATACCTTCCAGATTCAAAAACAGCCGGTGATGGCAAATCATGCTCAATGGGAAAAAGCCAGGAAGCGAAAAGATATAACCTACGAACAGGCGAAAGCAGCAAAAGATCGTATCACACTTGCCAAGTATGTAGGCATTGAAGCCTGGCAGGGCTTGCAGACAATCCAATACGGTGCTCTGAAAACAAATCCGAATGTGGATGTGGGTGGAGAAGAGCCGGAAGGAATTCTCACGAATAATTGGACGATTCAGGATGGGCGTAGTATTACAGACGATGACTTGAGATACACGACGATGGTAGCTATACTTAGTGATGATGTCGTGAAGAAACTTTTTCCCCGCGGCGGAGCTGTTGGAAGTATTATCAGGGTTGGCGATCAGCGATACACCGTCATTGGGACGTTCGAACGAAAAGGGTCATCGTTGGGAGGGAATGATGAAAATCGTGTGATCATTCCTCTGAGCACCTTTCTTCAGGAGTACGGGAAAATCCGTAGTTTGCACATCATGGTCAAAGCAAAAGACGCGGACGTGTATGATGAATGCGTTGAGGAAACAAGGATGATTCTTCGCACCATTCGAAAGGTTCCTCCAGGAGACGAGGACGACTTTGCGATCTTCTCGAATGATTCTTTGATTTCGACATTTAACGAGTTTACGTTGTATGTCAAACTTGGCGTTGGCTTCATGAGTTTTATTTCCCTTATCGCTGCCGGTGTCGGGATTATGAACATCATGCTTGTTTCTGTGACAGAGCGTACGAAGGAAATTGGTATTCGTAAGGCGATCGGAGCTCGGCGTGCGAATATTTTGGCGCAGTTTATCACCGAAGCCATTGTTCTCTGTCAGATTGGGGGAGTTATCGGGATTGTCATTGGGGTCATTGGCGGTAATCTCACGGCCATTGCATTCAATTTCCCGCCTGTGTTCCCAATTGATTGGGCATTGATCGGCTTTGCCATCACAACATTTGTGGGCGTCGTGTTTGGTGTCTATCCCGCGTGGAAGGCTGCAAACCTTGATCCGATAGAATCACTTCGATATGAGTGATACCTGTAGCCGGTGACACCAGTTCATCGGCTTCTCTTTTTTTTCATCTTTTCCCCTCATTCTTGAACTTTTTCCTTCAAATGCCTGTGCTTTTCGGATGATATTTCAGAAGCGAAATTTTTTGAAATGAGAAATTTTTGTGGTACGTTCATCCTGATGTTGATTACTGAGAGAGGAAATTATTATGAAGAAAATATTCTTATTGCTCTTCCTGCATACATTGTTTTTCTTGGCAAGTCTCTTGATAGTTTTCGCCCAGCCAAAACCAGCGAAGGGAGTCACAGACGATTCGACGAAGTACACCATCGATAATTGTATTAATACATTTTCTATGAGCAAAATCGAAACAACCAAAGTGGGTTATCAATATTGGTTTGCTAATAAAGATTTTGCAGATGGAAAAACGCTCAAGATGAGCGTCGTGAAGCCGCATGCAGCGACTCATCCTCCGCATATTCATTCTGAAGATGAATTCTTTTTTGTTCTTGAAGGAACAGC
Source organism: uncultured Ignavibacteriaceae bacterium (assembly GCA_964651225.1). GTDB lineage: Bacteria > Bacteroidota > Ignavibacteria > UBA10030 > UBA10030 > Fen-1298. The sequence continues at coordinate 108,648 of CAZYYD010000002.1, read as the reverse complement.
GGAATTCTATTTGAAGGGGAAATGGACAGCCGCAGGGCCGTTGACAAGTTTTTATTGTCCTTCAAATGTAGAGCATGGCATCCGGAATGCTGGTGATACAGAATTGAAGTATCTGGTCATAAAGAAATATGAAAAGTAGTCCTGCAGTTGAAAGGATAAAAGGGAAAAGAGAGTAGCTTATGAAAATACTATGGGTGGGATTATTCGGGATGTTGACCTTGACTTGTTTGACTGCTTTTGCTCAGAACAATATTATTCCGTTGTGGCCTGCCCTTGCTCCGGGGACGGAACGAGTTCAGAATAAGGAACAGAACACCGGCGGAAATATTACCAACGTTTATCAACCAGACCTTGCCGTATTTTTACCGGAGAAGAGCAAGAAGAACTATCCTGCAATGTTGATTTTCCCCCGGGGGGGCTTTCGACAAATTGTTATGGAACAGGAAGGATACAAAATTGCCAAATGGCTGAACGAAAACGGCATTGTAGCATTCGTTTTAAAGTATCGACTGAGTGCTAAAACTGCTCTGGTTGACGCTCAACGTGCAGTAAGTCTCGTGCGGAGCAGCGCAGCAAAGTTTCAGGTCGATCCAAAAAGAATAGGTGTCATAGGCTTTTCTACAGGCGCAAATCTGGCCATGAATCTGGCAACTCACGCACAGAAAGCGAGTGTAAGGGATCGTATCGATTCGGTGAATTGCAAACCAAATTTTTTAATTTTGGCATATGGCAGATATCGCGAGTTCATTAATATGGTTAATAAAGATATTCCACCGACATTTCTGGTCCATGCCGCTGATGATGAAAAAGTACCTGTCTCGAATAGTGTGGCAATGTTCTCTGCCCTTCACAATGTGAAGGTCCCGGTAGAACTGCATCTGTATGAAAAAGGGGGTCACGGTTTTGCCCTGTCAGAAGATCGAGGCCCTGTGTTCAGCTGGGCGCAGCGTTGCATGGATTGGCTGAAAGGAAGGTCTGTCCTTTCGCCGCGATAGTCCCAAAAAAAGGACCATCTCCATCGGAGAGGCCCTTTGTCAAGATTGTCATAATATTCTCGACGCTACGCCTTCATTCGAATGCCTTTCTCCTCCATGGTAAAAATCCACGCGGCTATCTTGCCCGGATCAATCTCATTGAAATCATTCCAATAGCTTTTTGTACGGAAGTACCGCGACGAGGAATCTTCAGGGTGTATCTTTTTGACATCTGCCATGATGAGTTCAAACCGTACTTTCCAATGGTCGAGGTTTTTCATGCGGAGGTCTACCCAGCCGTCATGGGCCCACGCGTCAAGAAGCTTGGGTGTTAGGGCAAGTTCATTCTCACCGCGGTACGGTGGAATCTTCAATTCCTTACCGCGCAGCAGGGTTTTACCATCCTTCATCAGAATGGGAATACCGATAGAAATAATATGAGAACGGGCCTCAGCATTTTTTTTGATGAGTTCTTCCAGCGTATCTGAAAGTTCTTTTGATGATGTTTTCGCAACAGCGCGCATCGAACTGAAGGCTGTTTTGAGCAAATATGCTTCATAGATGATCTTGGAAAGCCGCGGAGGGCCGAGAATCTCGAAAGCTGCTGCTTTGCTCTTGTGCTTTTCCTCCAGATGCTTTAACTCCCGTACGGCTCCTTCATACATAAACCCTGCACGATAGGTGGGTGCCAGCGCAGCATTGTCGAGTGCATTGATAATATCGTGTCCCGTGTTACCGCCTCTGATTTCGAAAATCACCGCTTCGGCAATTTCTTCCGGTGTGACGTATTCCATCTGACCGGTGGTGGCAATGGCTTCAAATTCGGCGCGGGAAAATGTTCCGTTCTCTCCCGTATCAATAAAGACCGATCGCAAAGGTTGATTGAGGGAATGCCAAATTGGCTCATCCATCTGTAAGTGCAACGTATCCTTAAGCTTCAACCCTTTCTCCGGCGGACAGTCCACAAGGTCGACAACCTTCCCGCGTTTCTTGATGTTACCGTACCCGATCTTTTTCCAGGCAATCGCAGCGGCAGGTTTAATTTCTTTCGTGATAGGTGAGTCCGGTGTGCGGCCCATGAGAAACAATAGCATCGTTTGTGCACCCGCAACGGATGATTTACTTAAAAGGACAGATGAAGGTTTCTCTTCGCTGTGTGTGTAGGGGATATTTAATCCCATCCCGCCGGTACCGCTTGTCCCGATCTTGAGATAGAGTTTTGTGCCGACTTCCCGCATCGAGCGGTACATGATCTGCACATGGCGGATCAGTTGAGGAACATATTGGGTTGCCAGAAGCCGTTCGACCGCTTCGTAGAGATTTGCTTCTTTCCCAGCTTTCGTACTCTTTATTGCTTTTCGCGCTTCCCGCGAGACATGAAAAATATCCTGATAGGCAATGCCGGTGGCCGTATTGATACAGTCAATAACGATCTCGGGTGTGTACTTTTTGAGAAGCTGGAAGATCGCTGTCCGTTCCAAGACATCCATGGTAAGTTCATCCAGCAAGTCATCGATCAGCATGGTGCGGGTTTCGTCGTTCTTTAACAGTTCTTCCCGCGGTCTGTCTTTCAATGAATGACGCACAAGAATATTGCCCCACCAGGGAATGAAGAAATTCCTGCCTGCCTTGGGAAATTCTTTTCGCATGAACTCAACAGCTTCTAACGCTTCTGATTCGAGCAGCGAAGTGATAATGATGCGTTTTGGTTTTTCTTCCATAAGCTTCCGGCATACCGCGGAGCCGACAAGGCCCCAGCCGCCGATGACAAGCACAGTTTTATTCTTGATATCCATACGCTTCTCTTTTCTGTTTATTGAACATTAGATCTGGGTACTAAGAAAATCACTCATCGTCTCCCATTTCATATTTTCTCTACGATCACAGCTGTTCCATAGGCAAGCACTTCTGTGACACCAGCGGCTATTTCTGTGGCATCGTACCGGAAAGCAAGAATAGCGTTCGCACCAACTTCTTCGGCATGACGTATCATCAGTTCGTACGCGTCACGTCGGGTTTGTTCGCAGAGCTCAGAGTAAAGGCTGATATTCCCGCCAAAGAGAATCTGGAAGCCTGCCCCGATATTGCCGATCAATGACCGCGACCGCACAATGATTCCACGGACGACACCAAGGTTTTTTAAAACACGATACCCCTCGAGATTGATATTCGTTGTCACAAGCTTGTGGTCCATACCATAGTCCTTCTGATTAGTTGATGAGATGCTTCACTGCATCATAGTATTGGTGTACTTGCTCTTGATACGCTTCTCCCGTGCCAGGACCTTTGAAACCGACATGGATTTTCTCTACAAGTCCTTTGTTGTTTACGAGAATGGTAGTGGGGTATCCTGCGAAATTGTCTAATTGATTCCGGAGCTTTAACTCAACATTTGCGTCTTGTGTACTTCCGCAGAAAATCAACGGATAAGTTAGGCCGTACCGTTGTTGAAAAAGGGAAAGATTCTTTTTTGCGAGGTCCGGGCTGTCGCTGATCTCAAATGCGAGTCCGACGACTTCAATGCCATCCTTTCCGAATTCAGAATAGAGCTGTTGAAGCAGGGGGGCAGCATCCATACAATTATGACACCATGTGCCCATAATGTCAAGAAGAAGCGCTTTGCCTTTGAATCGGTCATCCGTACTGCTGATGAGTTGTCCTGACATTGTGGTGCCTAAAAAAGTAAATGGAGCCTTTGGATTTTTCATCGTTGTCAGATGTTCTTGTGCAGAGGAGGATACCGCCGAAGCTCTTGGCACAAGCCTGAACTGCATCGGTTTCCCGATACGTGCATATAAAGAACCGTTCCAGATTGTCTCTTGCAGTTCCAACTCCATCACAAACGCCTGCCATCCTGTAAAACGTGCGAGTGTTGCCGTGGATCCCTGCTGTGTTCCAACAAATAATCCGTAGTCTCCATCTGGTGCGATCAGTGTACCATAGAGGGAATCGTTCTGTATCCAGAAACTTGCGATGGTTGTACTGTCGACCCCATCCTTGCCGGGAATGTAAGCTTGATACTTGCCCACAAGCGAGATACCAATAGGTAACGTGGTCGCTTGTGTCGGCGCAGCTTCGATGGGAGAAGCAATAAATTCATTCCGGCTGGTATCGGAGCGATACCGAAAGAATCCTCCACGCCATTCTTTGCCGTTCCATATACCGAGCATTGCTGCACCGTACTCGGAGAAATGAAGCGAGAGTGAATCTCCTCGGAGTTGAATTTCCGGTATGGGTGTCCGCTCGTAGCCATTGCAGAAGTATCCGGCAGGAGGTGCCGATTGGAGATCAAGGAACAATTGGAAGGGAAGCTGTTTATTCCCCGCACCGGTTGTCGTACCTGCCCACATTCCTTTTAGCGGAATGGATTTCTGGCATCCAAGGAAAAGGAAGATGAACAAAGTAATGAGGAAGCGCAGAGTTCTTAAAAGCATCAGAAAATCCCCGGGTGTTTTGCTCCACCGGCGATGGAGACGTAGAGAATAATCATGAGAATCAGAAATTGGACGAGATAAAACGTTGTGATACTTTTTGTGAGGATTCCGATGTTCGTTTCTGCTCCTTCCGGTCCGGTCTTTTCGGCCATACTCTGTATGAGTCTGGTTCGGCGTTTGACAAGAATGGGACCAAACACAGCCCCATTGATGAGAAGGAACGCAAAGAGAATGATCTTTGCTACAAGCCAGCCCTTCGTATACCAGAGAGAGGCACTTCCATCATATAAATTGAAAATATTGACAATGCCGGTAAGCAGGAGAAGAAGGGATGTCACTGGAGAGAGCAGGCCAAAGTTGCGGCCGATCTTGCCAAGGAAAAGTTTTTGGTTCCAATCAGGTTCTCTGCGCACTCTTCGTTCAAGTATCCATCCGCCAAAGAGGGATGTGCATAACAATCCGAAGCCAAAAAGATGAAGAAGAAAATTCAATGAACCTGCCATGCTGACCTCGTTGAACGATGGGAATTCTCATGGGAATTGAGTCGCCCTAAGATAAGGAAATGATTTGATAAAAAGACAAGAGCCTGATTTGGAATTGCGGAAAAACGAGGATATTTGAGCGAAAATAAAGAAGGGCAGCCTGAAATCGGCCGCCCCTGACTTTAGGAACATTCAAGAGACTATTTCTGTTCAGTCGTCAATTTCTCCAGGCCATCAATATTCTTAGTATCCAGGACATCGTAAAGAACCTTAACGTCATCGATGCCGTTTGCTTCAATGGTTACGATATACCGGTTTGCAACACCAAGGGAGATGTTTCATAAAGCAATCCTTAAATGTTGGTGGTACATCGTTGATTGCATAGGGGAAAACACATGCACACATTAAAATAGGATATTGATTTGATAAATGCTACTACAGGGGATTGTGAAAGTGGTCCTTTAATATTTGTTAAATTTTTTCTTCTTCCCAATGCGACAATCCGCTATAGTCTTTCCTATGGGATTTCCACTCATCGGCAGTCATACCAAAGACGTGAAGATCAACATAATGATCGTAAAGAAATTCGGCCTGCCGGATCGTTCCCTCTTTGAAAAAACCAAGACGCTCGATGATAGCACAACTTCTTATATTCCCTGTTGCGCATCGTATTTGAACACGATTGAGCTGATAATGGTAAAATGCGACATCAACCATTGCTCTGCAGGATTTGGTAACAATACCTTGTCCCTGGAATGTCTCACCAAGCCAGTATCCGATTTCCACATTCCGGTTCATCCAATCGATGCGGTGAAACCCGATGATGCCTGCGAGTGAACCGCGGGACCAAATCCCGCATTGGAATCCGAGGTTCTGCTCGCGCTGTTCTTGCGTTGATTTGATGAAGAGCTTGCTGTCTTCAAGGGCGGCATTGGTATCTACCCATGGGAGCCATGTCCGTAAGTGCCGTCGATTGGTATCAACTAAAGTAAATAATACTTCGGCATCTTCCTGTTCCAGCACTTTTAAAATGATATCGTCATCAATGCAGAGGGAGGGCATCGACGGCCTGCTTCATTATGAATTGGTCGGCTGATCCGGTTTCTTTCGGAAAGATGGAAAGAACCGGAATGCATCATCATGGGTGAAAAGTAAAAATATCCCAAGCAGAATCAAACCGCAATTTTCCAGAATCTTCTGATAACCGATTTTATCGACATTAGGATCTTGTGTGAAGCATCCGCAGGAAATGTCGAGCCCGCGCGCGAGGGCGACAGCAAGGAGAATCGTAAAACCGGTAAGCAGCGCGGTAATCGTCATTGCGCTGGCACGGGGAGAGATGCCAAGAATTAATCCGAGACCGGAAAGGAGTTCCAGCCAAGGAAGAATCGTTGCCGTGACCATGGACAAGGTTGAACCGATGATCTTATAATTGAGGACAGCGGCCGCGAATGCATCGGGATGGACAATTTTGTCCAGACTGGCAACGATGAATAACCCACCCAGGAGGACGCGGACAAGAAGAATGAGGATTGTATTAGAAAGAATCGATTTCATGGTTCAAGTTCATATAGTGTCATCTCTTGCCGAGAAGTTCGGGACATGGGATCTCATTGTTCTGCGGGAAGGTCAGCGGATTTCCACTCTTGCCAACCGCCGAAGAAGACCTTCACATTGGAGAATCCGGACTCCATGAGTTTTGCCGCCAGGTCTATGCTCGAATTGCATTCAGTACCGTCACAATAGATGATGAGTACTGTGTCTTTCTGTATCCCATCAAGCCGTGTCCTGTGAAGAGTATACTCATTGAGGGCGAGGTTTATAGCATGACGGATGTGCCCTCGCATATAATCAAATTCGTGCCGGGAGTCAATGAAGAGAGCGGTCCTGGATTCAAAGAATTCCCTTGCCTTTGTGAGGGGGATGAGTTCCAGATTTGGTGCCGTTGTTTGAAGCGAAGGTTTCTTCTCTGAGAAGAAACCTTGTTTTGTCACCAAAGTATACGTGAATCCCATAACGCCTGCAAGTACGATGAGGAAGAAGGCTTCCCGAGAAGATTTTCGATTCACCGTCAATTCTCTTTAACGCCCATGTAGGAGACTTTTATCTCTACGTATGTTTGGTTCTTGCTGTCTGTTTCAATGGTAAAATGGTCATTGTTGTAGCCGACCTTTTCTGCTTTGACGGTCACCTGAACTTCCATGATGTCGTTCGGGTTCAGAGTTTTTTTCTCTGTTTTCACCGCAGTGGATGGCGCCGAGGAGGCAACATTCAGGATTTTCATCGGATGACCGGAGACATTTCTAAACGACATCCGTTGTGTCGACGTCTGGCCGATGACGATATTGCCGAGCCACAGAAGGATTGAATGATTCATCGGTTCAAGTTCTTCCTTGACATCCGTGATGAGCTTCACGGAAACGTTCGGTGATGTCAGGTCATTCGTCGCGATGTTGATATATTTCTCCACTTTTCCACGATATCCGCTGGCATTAAATTCTACTTCGACTGCATCTGACTCATTTGGGAGAAGAAACGTCTTCGGTGGTTTGACGGTGGTGCAGCCGCATTGAGGAACCACTGAAAAGATTCGCAACGTATCATTCCCGATATTTTTTAGAACAATTGTTCCCTGTTTCTTCATTCCGCTGTACATCGGACCTAAATCAATCTCGGATTTCTCAAGGGAAAGTTTGGGCTGGCTCAGTACACCATTGAAGGCAAAAACTACGAGGAGTAGAAAGGTATAAAAAGAAATCTTCATGGATTCACCTATTGATCGTGCGTATCATGAAAAGATAGTTATTCATCTCTCTTTATGGGTCTGTTAGTCCCGCCAATGCCGAGAGTAATATAAAACGTTGAACCTGAAAATGCACTATTGGTTCCAGTATATGATGGTGTGGTCATTCCGACTCGCATTTTTATAATCCAACCGCTGTAGTCATTTGTGGGACCAATAAAGGGAGAACCGTACGCCCCTAGGCGCAAATCAATATTCAGTCCATAGATGAACGATGCATCGGAGTTGAGCATGACATCATTTCCCGGTTTGTTCTTTTCAGTTTCAGGAGGAGCAATGAGAATTCCTGCGATACCGGCAAAGGGGGTTACTCTGATAAACCTGTTTTCCACGAACAGATACCCAACTGAGAGTTCCGGGATCATAATCTCAATGGGAAGACCTTCATTCCATGTTCCAACATGATCAAACGTCTTTTTAACAGAACTTCCAAAACCAACGGCTATCCGTGGATAAAATGCAAATTTTCTATAGGTTACATCAAACCCTAGTCCCAGTGTTGTGGCGTCATTAAAAAGAGTGGAGATGTACTCTCTGAGGCCTATAGTGCCAAATGACAAATCATATCCATAACTCCACTCAGAAGGAGAGTAGACAAACCGTATATACGTTCGGATATAGGGGACAAAACGGGATCGTGGATATTCTGAGAGGAAAAGATCAGCAACGGTGTTTATCGAATCCTGTGCTGTTCGGGGATTTCTGCGGTCAACAATCCATGTGGCGACAAACACCTCAAGGAACTGTTTCTCTTCATCCGAGAGAGTTGAACTGAGAATGCCTGCGAGAAGTGCGACCTTTTCGCGAATGGCTTTTTGCTGCAGCTCAATTGCTAAGAGGTCGCGTGGCGGAACAATCCTTTGACGAAAACCGTCGTCCGGCGGTGGCTCCAGATTCTCTGTTTTCAGAAGAAAATCATACTGCCGAGTCCATAAGGCAATAATTTCCCGCTCGGCCGGCCAGAAGGGCATCACACGAGTTGGTGCGAATCGCTCATCAAGGTATTTCATCACTTCGGCTGCTTTTGAGATACTGTCTTGATTGATGCAGTCTAAAAGCAGTTTGCGTCCCTTTGCCAGAACCTGGATATCGGTATCCTCCGTCATCAAAATTGCACGCTCCATCTGTCTGCCGCGCGCAGTCGTGTCCTGAGCAAGTGCTGTCATGTTGATGAGGAAGAGAAAAAGAAAGATAAAATTATGGTGTTTCATGAGTCCACCAAACATCGGTTATGGCCATTTGCTTTAAGAGAGGTGCAACGCGGTAACGTTCCTCCTGGAGATCAGTGTAGAGCGCAGTAAGAACAGCATGCACCTGCCTTAATCCGATGCGTTCTGCCCATTCAATCGGCCCTAAAGGGAAACGAGCGCCATGCTTGAGTGCTTTATCAATATCTTGGAGTGCAGCAATGTCCTCGGTAATCACAAATGCTGCTTCATTGATGATTTGGCAGAGAATACGCGGCATGACCATTCCAATCCGGTCCTGTACAATTTCGATCCCTTTGCCGAGCGTGGAGAAAAACCTTGAAACGACTTCGATTGTTTCCTTAGGTGAATAGATCGTCGATGCAACCTCAACAAGCGGTCGTTCGATAAGTGAAGGAAGAGCAGCAATACCGACCAGCCGATGCTTGCCTGAAATCCATGAGGATTGCTCGGTAGCCGATACGGTAACGGATGAGGAAAGGATTGGGGCCGTCTCCGGTAAGGTTGAATCAAATTTTGTAAGGTTTTTTCTTTTAGCAGGCAGATCGATATTCGTTAACTCGATTGCTACGGATGTTCTCGCGGGCATTGTTCCTGATATTATAATGTTTGATGATAGGAATTCAGGTTTCTTTGCAGGTGTCTCATTCCAGGAGACACAGACATGGTAACCATGCCCTGCACATATTTCGGCATACTGCTCCACCATTGGTGATTCGCCGGTAATAAATATCAGAGCTGCCAGCGGCTGTATATTCTTTTCGGGTTGAGAAATCTCGCTGGATTGTTTGGCTTTTTCTTGAGGAATTCGATCCCGCACATGTGATCTATCCGTTTTCTCTCCCCCCTTTGATTTTTTTAAAACCTTTTTCATGCTTTTTGTTTTCATCTTCAAAATTCTTATTTCATTCTTCTCTTTCTTACAGGACCACCATGCTATGGGGTTTCTTCATAGGTATAGAAGCCTTTTCCGGATTTCTTCCCCAGCAGCCCGGATTCCATCATCGTTTTCAGTACATGATGAGGTCGAAAGCGCGTTTCACCACAGGATTGATCGAAGAGTGATTGTGCGACTGCAAAGACAGCATCGATACCCATTCTGTCCATTGTTTCAAATGGTCCCTCTGGGAAGCCGCCTATTGTTTTCGTTATTCGATCGATCTGTTCTGCGTCTGCAATATGTTCACCGAGAATTCGGAGCGCCTCACTGAAGTAGGGATGAGAAACGCGGCTTATGATGAATCCTGGTGAATCTTGCACAAGGATGGCCGTCTTGCCCAGTTGTGAAATGAAGGTTGTGATACGATCTACGGTCTCGTCGTTTGTCTTGTGACCTCGCACAACCTCAACGGTCTCCGATGAATCAACGGGATGTATGAAGTGAGTCCCAACGACTCGTTCCGGGTTGCGGGTGAGAGCTGCAATGGAAGTGATAGAAAGGGAGGAAGTCGTGCTCGCTAAGACCGCTGTACTCTTTGTATGTGCTTCGAGGTGTTTGAAAAGGTCTTTTTTAACGCGGATATCTTCAACGACCGATTCGATAATGCAATCGCAATTCCCGAGGTCGGATAAATTCGTTCGTGTACGGATGTGTTCCATGATCCCAGGCAATTCTTCTGGAGCGAGCCTGCCTTGGTTTACCGCTTTTCGCAGATCCGCCTTGATCCGTTCGAGGGAACGCCGCAGAATTGTCTCGTTCACATCGAATAATTGAACATCAATGTTAGAAAGGGCAGCAAGTTGGGCGATCCCTGTGCCTATCGTTCCTGCACCAACAATACCAAGGTGTTTGAACATCGTGAATTGACCCTTGTAATGGTGGAAACATACTCAACAGAAATTGAAAATACAACCGTTGTCATGAGCTGCTGTTCGTGGGAATGGTGCCTCTATCGAGCTTCTGAGTAATGCGTTGATAGAATATAAGAGCAAGGCCTGCTATAAAGCCAATGGCAGAAAAGTAATACCAAATATAATGTGCCTTATCATAGGCGTGCGAGAGTTCACCGGCTGTAATCGTTGTTGGATCAGGACAATAGGCCGACAAGAGATAGCCGGAAAGGCCAAAGCCGATGAGTGATGACAAGAACGAATGAAGGTGACTGAATCCGAGATACAATCCCTCCTCTCCTTTGGGTGCCTGGAGAGAGAAGAATTCTAGATAACGCGGCGAAATAAAACACTCTGCTAGTCCTTGAATCGTGATTCCAGCGATCATCATCACAGTAATGGGGTGTGCAGAGAAAAGACCAAATGAGATCGAGTCACCAACGGATGTTTGAACCAAAACACCTCCAGCCATGCAAATGGCGGAAACGGGCATAAGGAACATACCGACAGTCATCGAAGTGACGGCCCGGGCATGTCTCATTAGCTGTGTGACAAGCAAGACACACGTCATAACAATAAAAGGATTAACGTTTGCAATCCATTCGGGTGAAGCATGCTCGCCAACAGTTCGCAGGACATATTTTGGCATGGTTGCATACATCTGGTGCTGAATAATCCAGAAGCCGGTGACAATGATGATAAGAACGACAAGCCTGATATTCGTCACAACCCGGGTGAATCCAGCCCATACTTCAGCGAACGTTTTACCTTCGCCTTCGTTGTGTGTCGTCTTATAGAAGAAGATCACTGTGACAAGCGCGATCAAGGTCATCGCCGCAGCATAGAAATTGATGGATTCGAGTCCCCATTGAAGCCTGAGAGGAAAAGCGAATGTCTTGCCAAGGAACGATCCGACGTTGACGATTCCATAGAAAATAGAGAAGCCGCGTGCACGAGTTTCTTCCGTCGTGTTCTTTGCCACTGTACCCGTGATAATGGATTTGATGAAGGAACCGCCGAACATCAGAATAACCAGCGCCGGTAAGACTGTCTCCTTATATGGCAGCGCACCTAATGTGAAATATCCGATCGTGAGCAATGAAAAGGCCAGGATGATCGCCTTCCGGAACCCGATCTTATCGGCGAGAGCACCTGTAAACGGAGGGAGGAAATACATCCCCGCGGAAAATATACCGCTAATCCATGCCGACCAGATGTCATTAAAACCGACGACGCGTGAGAGATAGAGCGTGATGGCGATAAAGACTCCGTAGTATGCTGACCGCTCAAACAGTTCGACAATATTTGCGGTCCAGAAGGCACGCGGAAATTTCCATGTGGAATGCCCGGGCTGTGTTCTTAGCATGCTCGCGGTATTTTCTTTACTTCGCATAGATGGAAAAAAGATAGGGAAGGATTAGTTCGGAAGCGAACGAAAAAGTGTCTGGCGCGAAATTAGTAACAAGAAGTGATATTGAAGCAATCGTTGCAATCTTAGAATGATGTGAACCGGGGAGTAACTTGTTCGGGAGAGAGGATGAAAAGGCTCCTCGGTTGTAAAATGACTTTAGTCGTAAGAGATATCCAAATGATCTGCAAGAAGGGAGACCAAGCCGAGTTCTCTGCGTCTTAGACTTCTGAAGAGCTTTATAAAACCTGATGATCGGAGTCCAATACCTGAGATCAAAGAAGACCTATGACCGGTTCCTGTAAAAGAGCCGCCTGTTGTTAGACAGAAAATCAATGATGCATATCTAGGTCAGTAAGGATAAAACACAAAGAACAACAATGATAATCCAGTGAGCACCCAGAGTCCTGGCTTTATGTCTCGAATTCTGCCTGTCAACATTTTGAAGAGCGGATACGCAACAAATCCTGCCGTCATTCCGATACCGATGTTATATGTAAAACTCATCAAGGTGATAACACAGAAAGCTGGAATTGATTCGCTGAGATCATCAAAACGGAGACGAGGGATAGGTGAAATCATCAATACACCGACGATGATGAGTGCCGGCCCATATGCAAAAGCGGGGACAACTGTAAGAAATGGTGCAAAGAAAAGAGAACACAAGAAGAGAAGCGCAACCGTCACGGCTGTTAAGCCGGATTTACCACCAGCTGCAATCCCTGTCGCTGATTCGATGTAAGCGCCGGTGGTTGTCGTTCCAAGAAGAGATGCAGCCGTGGTGGCAATGGCATCGCACATCATCGGTTTCTCGATCTCAGGTAAATTCCCTTTTTCATCGAGAAGATCTGCTTTATAACCAAGAGCGATCAGTGTTCCGATGGTGTCTAAAAATGCCATCACGAAAACTGTTAAGACGACAGAGAACATTCCCCAGCTGAGAGCCCCTTTGATATCCAAGTGAAAAAATATTGGCGTGATATCGGGGGGCAGGCTGATATATTTCTCTGGAAGCGGAGTTAATCCGGCAGCGAATGAGAGAATGGTGACCGCTAAAATTCCAATCAGCATTGCTCCGTTGATGCGCTTGATCATTAACCATCCAATGATGACGAATCCAAGGAGTGCGAGCAGCACTGTTGGTTGGTGCAGATTACCGATATGGACCGGGGCGCCTGGTACACCAATTTGCACAATGCCGGTTTCATTCATTCCGATAAAAGCAAGGAACAATCCTATGCCGACAGCGAATCCTATTTTCAATGATTCCGGGATTGAATCTGCCAACCAACTTCGCACTTTGAAGATTGTGAGAACGGTAAAGAGGACACCACTGATAAAAATTGCCCCGAGCGCTGTCTGCCAGCTGTATCCCATCACTTTCACGACAGTGAAAGCGATGAAAGCATTTTCTCCCATATACGGTGCAATGGCAAACGGACGGTTGGCGTACACACCCATCAAGAATGTACCGAAGAAAGCGCTGAGAATAGTCGCAACCATCGATGGACCAAATGGCATTCCGGCAGCCTCCAGAATTTTAGGATTTACGATGATGATGTAAGCCATGGTAATAAAAGTAGTAAGCCCTGCAGTCACTTCTTGACGGATGGATGATCCGAGTCTGTCAAGTTCGAAGTATGAAATGAGTTGTGTCATATCTGCTCCAAAGTAGGGTGGAAATTTGATTGTCGTGTTTAATATAAGAGAGCGTAAGGACAGCTGCAATGAATTCATTTTCCCTTGGAAGAAAGCAATTCTGCGACTTTTTTGGTAATTTTACCAACAATTTCAGAATTGATTGCTTCATTTTTTTCCTGGGCCGAAATGAAAAAAATCTTGAAAAGTATTCAAAACGAAAATGCAGTGACCGTCCTGCTTATCCTAATCTCGTTTGCGGTCTATCTCATGACAATGTCTCGGTCTGTCGGTTTTACAGACTCAGGTGAACTTGCAACTGTCGTGTACACTCTTGGAATCGCACATCCGACAGGTTACCCTCTCTTCACATTGCTTGGCAGATGCTGGAGTATGATTCCTTTTCCTGGTGAAGAGATTTTGCGGTTAAATGCTTTGTGCGCATTGCTCACAGCAGTTGCTGTGGGTATTTTTTTTAAGGTGACAATCGCTTTTCGAAGATCCTCAACACTATTTCACTCAAGGAATCGAAAACAAGATGGAACGAGCGATTCCGCCTTCCTGTTCGCTTCTGTCCTTGCTTCTTTGATTGTAGGATTTTCAACAACATTTTGGTCGCAGGCTGTAGAGTTTGAAGTGTATGCACTTCACCTGGTGTTGGTGCTCTTGACCATGTGGGCCTTTATATGCGGTATCGATGAGCAAGTGAAGGAACAGCTGCAAATATCTCGGAAGCTATTCTTGTTTGCTTTTATTCTGGGTTTAAGTTTCTCAAACCATATGACGACCATTTTGCTCGCTCCGGGATTCCTGTGGTTATACTTCCATGTATTCGGGTACAATAAAACATCGTTCGGACGTACATTCACTATGGTGCCAATGTTTCTCCTCGGACTTTCAATTTATTTCTACTTGCCGGTAAGGTCCTCAAGTCACCCCCTTCTCGATTGGGGGCATCCGGCAACGCTAGAGCGGCTCTTCTGGCATATCAGCGGTAAGCAATTTCGAGTGTGGATGTTCTCTGGATGGGATGTGGTACAAAAACAATTGATGTACTACAGAGATAATATCTTTTCAGAATTTCACTTCGTAGTTATTGTCTGCATGATCGTCGGAGCGCTGTATTTGTGGAAGCGTTCGCGTCAACTGCTCGTGTTTCTCGCGCTGCTTTTTTGCACGACGATCCTCTATGCGGTCAATTATGATATCTTCGATATCGGATCGTATTTTTTACTTTCCTATCTTGTCCTAGGCTGGTTCTCGGCGTTTGGAATTTGTTCTCTTCTGCAATGGTCCAAAGACAAGCATGGATGGATGAATAAAACCTTGGCAGTGATGGTTGTAGCAATTCCTCTTGGACAGATTGCATTACATTGGAACAACGCTGATGAGACGATGAATAGACTTCCGGAACAATTTGTTGCTGAATCCTTTTCACATCTAGAACCTCACGCTGTGGTGATCTCTTCTCAATGGGACTATTGGATCTCACCGAGTCTGTATTATCAATTCATCGGTAATTCAAGGAGAGATATTACGGTCATCGATAAAAGCTTATTGCAAAATCGTTCATGGTATTTTCTGCAAATGGAACAACAGGCTCCGTGGTTGATGCAGAGAATACGATCGAGTGCAGATTTGTTCTTAGGAGAGCTGTATAAATTTGAACATGAAATCCCGTTCAACTTCACCCATATTCAGACTCGCTGGCAAAATTTGTTGTTAGAAATCGTCGAAAAATCCATAGTTGATCACCCGGTCTACGTCGATGTGCGGATAGAACGAGATTTTTCGCCGGCATTTTATCGGGTGCCTTCAGGTCTTTTTATTCGACTGACGACATCAGGCGATTCTGTCTCTTATCACACGGCCCGGACTTCTTTCACAGTGTGGAACAAGGGAACATCGGTGACGAACGATTTTGAGAAGTACTATATCATGATACTTCTATATGACGCTGAGTGGCTCTTCAAACACAAAAGGGAAAGTGAAGCAAAAACCGTCCTATTAGAGGTGCTGCAATTCGAACCAAGTAATTTCGCGGCAAATTGGATGATGGCGCAAATAGTAAAAAATTGATAATTTTTAGAACCTACCGTTGACTATTTGCGAAATTTTTCTATATTTATAGTTCGGCAATTCGGCGTACCGGGCAAATCACCCGTTTTTTGAAGACCCTAAGATACTGCGGTTGGTCTTATAGAAAATCGCAGAAGGGATGAATTTCGCTCCAGGTGCAATTCTGCTGGCGTAGCTCAGCTGGTAGAGCAGCTGATTTGTAATCAGCAGGTCATCGGTCCAAATCCGATCGCCAGCTCAAACAGAGTTGTTGGGCAGGTAGCGAAGCGGTCAAACGCATCAGACTGTAAATCTGACGGCTCATGCCTTCGAAGGTTCGAATCCTCCCCTGCCCACGGAGATGTTGCCGGATAGAGTTGGATGATCATTCGATCTGTTGTGTTCTTTGACGAGCTGGAATGGTATGAACGCGGGAGTAACTCAGTTGGTAGAGTCACAGCCTTCCAAGCTGTTGGTCGCGGGTTCGAGTCCCGTCTCCCGCTCGACGACTCACTTCTGAGTTCGAAATTGGGAGTTCGATATTCGACGTTCTCGCGTGAATATCTGATATCGAACAACAAATGTCGAATTATGAAGTTGGTCGCATGCTTGCGTAGCTCAGTTGGTAGAGCACTTCCTTGGTAAGGAAGAGGTCATCGGTTCAATCCCGATCGCAAGCTCGAATACGTTAGTAAGAAGATGAAGGAACGAATATGCGAGACATCATCACGTTAGAATGCACGAGCTGTAAAAGGCGCAATTATTCTACAACAAAGAATAAGAAAAAACAAACCGGTCGGGTGGAGTACAAGAAGTACTGTCCCTGGTGCAATAAACGCACGCCGCATAAAGAAACAAAATAACAGTTCTATGGATTCTGAAGGTGCCTTTCGGTTAAGAGTTGATGAGGGTATTCAGAAGGGCAGCAGTGTCTCCGCCTGCGAAAGAGCAAAACGATGATACGTCAGTAGCTCAATTGGCAGAGCAGCGGTCTCCAAAACCGCAGGTTGGGGGTTCGACTCCCTCCTGACGTGCACTTAACACAATATGGAGAAAGAAGACACGAGCAATGAAAGAAAAAATTCTCAACTTCTTTAACGACGTTGTCAAAGAAATGGATAAGGTGACGTGGCCGTCTCGTGAAGAACTCATGGAGCAGACGAAAATCGTTATCATCGTCACGTTAGTCATAGCGGCCTTTGCATGGGTGGTGGACTTTGCGGTAAGTGAAATTCTTAAAAAGATTCTGTAATTGTGAGGAATGGACGTTGAATAAACGCTGGTATGTCGTACGAACATATTCTGGACATGAAGCCAAGGTGAAAACATACTTGGAGTCTGAGATTGCGCGTATAGGATTGCAGGAAAAAATTTCGAATGTCCTCATTCCCTCCGAAAAAGTTTTCGAGATTAAGGACGGGAAAAAGAAATCAAAGGTAAAGAATTTCTTTCCCGGCTATGTCTTAGTTGAAGCGATTCTCGATAAGGAATCAACCCATGTCATCCTCGAAGCACCATCCGTCATGGGATTTGTTCCGGATAAGAATAATCCTGCTCCCCTGCAGCCTGAAGAAGTGCGTCGCCTCATTGGAAAGATGGAGCAGAAGGAAACTGAAACACAGGTTATTGATATTCCTTTCCGAGTTGGTGATGCAGTGAAAGTGACCGAGGGGCCGTTCAACAATTTCAATGGGTTTGTTCAAGAAGTGAATTCTGAGAAGCTTAAAGTAAAAGTGATGGTAAGTATCTTCGGTCGAAAGACTCCCGTGGAGCTTGATTCCTCACAGGTAGAAACAGAAAAGTAATGTCATTTATTATGTAAGGCATATCGTATGGCAAAAAAAATAACGGGCTTTATTAAGCTCCAAATCCCAGCTGGTGCTGCAAATCCAGCGCCACCAGTTGGCCCTGCCCTCGGTCAAAAGGGCGTGAATATCATGGAGTTCTGCAAACAGTTCAACGCAAGGACAAAAGACCAGCAGGGACTTATCATTCCAGTGGTTATTACGGTGTTTAGTGATAAGTCGTTTATGTTCATAACAAAAACACCCCCAGCCGCGACGTTGATTTTGAGAGCTTCAAAATTGGAAAAAGGTTCCGGAGAACCCAATCGGAATAAAATTGGGAAAGTGACAAAAAAACAGGTTCGCGAGATTGCTGAATTGAAAATGCCTGATTTAAATGCCGCAAATATCGATTCTGCAATGAGTATGGTGGCCGGTACAGCCCGCAGCATGGGCATTACGGTCGAAGACTGAGACTGCTGAGACGGAGAAAAAAAATGAAACAGCATAGTAAGCGGTATAAAGCGGTAGCAACGAAGGTGCAGCCTAAAAACTATAATATTGTGGAAGCTGTAGATTTGGTAAAACAATCAGCATCTGCAAAATTCTCTGAGGCAGTTGATATCGCAGTTCGACTCGGGCTGGATCCGAAGAAAGCAGATCAAGCACTTCGCGGAACTGTCGCATTGCCTCATGGGATTGGTAAAGAGGTGCGTGTTCTCGTGATTGCCAAGCCGCCGAAAGATGAAGAGGCGAAAGCTGCCGGAGCGGATCACGTGGGATACAAAGATTATCTGGAAAAGATACAGCAGGGCTGGGCTGATGTTGATGTGATTATCGCTGCACCGGATGTGATGGGTGATCTTGGCAAGCTCGGGAAAATTCTTGGTCCTCGCGGTCTGATGCCGAATCCTAAAAGCGGAACGGTAACTGCCGATGTCGCAAAAGCAGTCAAGGAAGTGAAAGCCGGCAAAATCGAATTCCGTGTCGAAAAAGCAGGCATTGTCCATGCTACTGTTGGAAAAGCAAATTTCGAAAAAGAAAAACTCGTTGAGAATATTCATTCGTTCCTCAATACAATTATGCGCTTAAAACCGGCAACCGCAAAAGGTACGTATGTGAAGAGTATTGCCATTTCCACAACGATGGGACCTGGTGTGCACATCGACCGTGCTGAAGCTGGCGCGCATTCATAAGAATAGACAATTACGCACTCACGTTCTCGTATACTGTTGAATGCCTCCCTTCATGGAGGGCTTCTCATTCGACAACAAGAACTAACGAATAAAGGAAAATCATGAAACGCAGTGAAAAGGAAGCGATCATCGCTGAAGTTGCCGAGAAAGCTGCGCGTGCTGTTGCCATATACTTTGCAGATTTTTCCAAAATGACGGTTGCGGAAGAAACAGAACTGCGCCGGGAATTTCGGAAATCGAATGTTGAGTATACCGTGGTAAAGAATACACTCGCACGAAAAGCGCTTGAACAGCTCACAGGATATGATCGTGTGTTCGATAAACTCGCTGGTCCTACTGGCATCGCTTACTCATACGATGATCCGTCTGCCCCGGCGAGGATTATCAAGAAGTTTTCCGAGAAGGCCGGTAAGTTTCAACTGAAAGCAGCCGTGATAGAGAAGCAAGTGTATGACGCTTCCAAGCTGAATGAACTTGCCAGCATACCGACGCGCAAAGAATTAATTGCTTCCATTCTCGGGAGCATTCAATCCCCGGCTTCTGGTATCGTCAACGTAGTGAATGCTGTCGCACGCGATCTCGTCTCGGTGATCAATGCTATAGAAAAGAAGAAGGCCGCATAAATAGAATTTTGAACATTATTATCTAAGGAGAAGTACAATGTCAGTCGTTGCTGAAATCGTAGAGAAGATTGAAAAACTCACACTCCTCGAAGCTGTCGAATTAAAGAAGGCACTCGAAGAGAAGTTCGATGTTACCGCCGCCCCTATGATGATGGGTGCGATGATGCCGGCCGCTGGCGGCGCTGCTCCGGCTGCCGCCGCAGAAGAGAAGACCGAGTTTACGGTCGAGCTGAAGAGTGCAGGCGCACAAAAAATTAACGTCATCAAAGTTGTCCGCGCAGTCACAGGTCTTGGTCTGAAAGAAGCGAAAGACCTGGTCGACGGCGCTCCGAAGGCAGTCAAGGAAGGCCTTTCCAAAGACGATGCAGAAAAGCTGAAAAAGGAACTCGAAGAAGCAGGCGCTACCGTCGAGCTCAAATAAAGAGAAGAGTAGATCCTTCACGAACTTTTCAAGCGAAATACTTGTTGAAGAAATGAAGGATGCATAGGTCGCTAAGCCGATGGCTCACCCGCGAAACGGGTCTCGGAACCATCGGCTTATACTGTCTAAGGACAGATGTGAGGCGATAGAGTTGAAAAAGCTTTTTTTGGTCAGAATTGGTCACTTCAGCCGCAATGGTTGAATTTAAAAAAACAATATCATCAAGGAGTGGTTACGTTGAAAAACCAATCCAACGGTACCAATGAACGAGTTTCGTTCGCACGAATCCCATCTGTTATTGAAACACCCGATCTGCTGAATGTACAGATCGACTCATTCAATAACTTTCTTCAAGCAGAGATCCCTCCGCATCGCCGGAAGAAGCTCGGCTTGCAGCAAGTATTCGAAATGAACTTTCCCATTATGGACGCGAGAGAAAATTTCCTTCTCGAGTTCTCAGAGTACTATGTTGAGAAACCAAAGTACTCGGTCGTTGAGTGTCAGGAACGCGGTTTGACCTTTGCTGTTCCGTTGAAAGCAAAGCTGCGGCTCTCAGCTAAGAAAGAAGGCGGAAAAGAGTTCGTCGACACCATCGAACAGGAGGTATATCTTGGCAATCTTCCTGCGATGACGCATCGCGGTACGTTTATCATCAACGGCGCCGAGCGTGTGGTGGTGAGTCAACTCCATCGATCGCCGGGTGTCTTCTTCGGTGAATCGGTTCATCCGAACGGCACGATGATGTACTCTGCACGTATTATTCCCTTCCGAGGTTCATGGGTCGAGTTTGCGACAGACATTAATAATGTGATGTATGCCTACATCGACCGAAAAAAGAAATTTCCGGTGACCACATTGCTCCGTGCATTGGGTTATTCCTCGGACGACGATATCCTTGATCTCTTCGGATTAGTGGAGGAACTTGATGTCGCAAAAGCAGATTTGAAGAGTTTCATCGATCGTAAAGTGTGCAGTGATGTGTTCGATAAAAAAACCGGTGAAGTATTCATCAATAAAGATACGAAACTTACCGAAGAACACATTAAACAGCTCAAGAAAGCAAACGTGAGGAAACTGCGGCTTCTGAAATCTGATGAAGCGGCCTCCAGTTCTGTGATCGCAAATACCATCATGAAGGACGCAGCGCGTTCATCAGAAGATGCGCTTGAAGCCATTTACACACAGCTGCGTTCCGGTGAAGCACCGGATCTAGATACGGCAAAGAATCTCATCGACCGTTTGTTCTTCAATCCGAAACGGTACGACCTTGGTGATGTTGGCCGCCATCGGATGAATATTAAATTGGCGCTCAGCATTCCGGACGATGTCACGACGCTGACAAAGGATGATATTGTTGCCATCGTAAAATACTTGATCGACCTGCAACAGGGCAAGCGTGCTGTGGACGATATTGATCACCTTGGCAATCGTCGTGTGCGAACGGTCGGCGAGCAGCTCGCTCAGCAATTCAATATTGGCTTGTCCCGCATGACGCGTACCATCCGCGAGCGCATGAACCTCCGCGATTCCGAAACCATCACACCGCAGGATCTTGTTAATGCGCGCACGATCACCAGTGTTATCAATGCCTTTTTCGGAACGAATCAGCTTTCGCAATTCCTCGACCAGACAAATCCGCTGGCGGAAATGACCCACAAGCGCCGTGTTTCGGCACTTGGACCGGGCGGTCTGACGCGCGAACGCGCAGGCTTTGAAGTCCGTGACGTTCACTATACGCACTATGGACGCCTGTGCCCGATCGAAACGCCGGAAGGTCCAAATATTGGTCTAATTTCTTCACTGTGCATTCACGCGCGCATCAATGATTTCGGTTTCATTGAAACACCATACCGGAAAGTGAAGAACGGGAAGATTATAGAGGAAATTGAATTTTTAACCGCTGAGCGTGAAGATGAAGTGACAATCGCACAGGCCAATACTGTCATCGATGACCGCGGCCGTTTCTTGGAAGAAAAAATCAAGGCAAGATACCAAAGCGACTATCCTGTCACGGATCCTGAAAAAATTCAATATATGGATGTCGCACCAAATCAAATCGTGAGTGCCGCTGCTGCCCTGATTCCCTTCCTTGAGCATGATGATGCAAACCGTGCATTAATGGGATCAAACATGCAGCGCCAGGCGGTTCCCCTACTGCAGCCAGAAGCTCCTGTTGTGGGTACTGGACTGGAAGAGACCATTGCACGCGATTCACGAACAATCATTGTTGCGGAACGCAGCGGTGTTGTGGAGTCTGTTAATGGCGACAGTATTGTCGTATTATACGACATTGATGAGAATAGCAATGAAGCGATTATCAGTTTTGATGATAAACGCCGTGTAGAATATAAGTTGACAAAATTCCTCCGCACGAACCAGGATACCTGCATCAACCAGAAACCGGTTGTGAAGGATGGGCAGCGCTTTAAGAGGAATGATGTGCTGGTCGATGGATGTGCTACCGACGGCGGTGAGCTTGCGCTGGGACGGAACATCCTTGTAGCCTTCATGCCATGGCGCGGGTATAATTTCGAGGATGCTATCATTGTCAGCGAAAGAATTGTCGCAGAAGACGTTTTCACCTCTGTGCATATTGAAGAGTTCGAACTGCAAGTCCGCGACACAAAGCGCGGCGAAGAAGAGCTCACGCGGGAGATTCCCAATGTAAGTGAAGAAGCGACAAAAGACCTTGACGAGAACGGTGTTATCCGTGTCGGTGCAGAGGTCAACGAAGGCGATATCCTCATCGGAAAGATTACTCCGAAGGGTGAAACAGATCCGACACCGGAAGAGAAACTCCTCAAGGCGATTTTCGGAGAGAAGGCTGGCGATGTTAAGGATGCCTCCCTGAAGGCGCCGCCTGGTATGAAGGGTATCGTCATTTCGACGAAACTCTTTAGCCGAAAGAAGAAGGATACGGAGAGTAAGAAGGAAGATAAAAAGAAGCTGGAGTCGCTTGATCGGTCACGTCGAAAAGATATCAAAGATCTGCACGAAAAACTTGGACGCAAGCTGGATCAAGTACTGGAAGGTGAAAAGTCTATCGGTATCCGGAACACGGATGGCGAAGTGGTCATTCGCTCCGGAGTTGCATTCAAGGAAGATACGTTCCAAAAGATGGAAGCGCTTGATGCACTGGATTATAATCAGGAATGGATCGACGACAAACGAAAACATAATGTAATTGTTCGCATCTATGAAAACTTCCGTCAGAAGATGAGTGAAATTGAAGAGCTCTATCGCCATGAGAAAAATAAAGTTCAACTTGGCGATGAGCTTGCGCCGGGTATTGTGCAACTGGCAAAAGTGTATGTTGCCAAGAAGCGCAAATTGCAGGTCGGAGATAAGATGGCCGGTCGTCACGGAAACAAGGGTGTCGTTTCTACGATCGTTCCTGTGGAAGATATGCCGTTCCTTCCCGATGGTCATCCGGTAGACATTGTGCTCAATCCGTTAGGCGTGCCTTCCCGTATGAATTTGGGACAGCTCTTTGAAGTTGCGTTGGGATGGGCTGGCATGAGACTGGACGCTCAATTTGCGTCGCCGATCTTTGACGGTGCGAAGTGGGAAGAAGTGCAAGCCTGGCTGGAGAAAGCCGGGCTCAATAATACATCGAAATCGGTGCTCATCGATGGACGATCAGGCGAACCGTTCGATCAGGAAGTGACGGTCGGGTACCTCTATATGATGAAACTCTCCCATATGGTTGATGATAAAATCCACGCGCGTTCCATCGGACCATACTCGCTCATCACACAGCAGCCGTTAGGTGGAAAAGCGCAATTCGGCGGTCAGCGCTTCGGTGAAATGGAAGTGTGGGCACTGGAAGGTTACGGTGCTGCAAATATCCTACAGGAAATTCTCACTGTGAAATCAGACGATGTGCTCGGCCGTGCAAAAGTGTACGAAGCCATCGTGAAAGGTGAAAATCTTCCAGAACCCAATGTTCCTGAGTCATTTAATGTGCTCGTTCGCGAACTGCAAGGACTTGGACTGGAAGTGAAGATTGAGTGATGTTTGCTGCACGAATGCAGCCATCACTTTTCTATCAATGAACATAGTTTGATGGAGGCGACATGCCTTATACAGAATTGACATCACGAAAAGTATTTTCAAAGATTACAATTAGTCTTGCATCACCGGATATGATCTTGAGCCGGTCGCACGGTGAGGTGACGAAACCGGAAACGATCAATTACCGATCATTCCGTCCTGAGAAGGATGGACTGTTCTGTGAAAAGATCTTCGGACCAGTACGCGATTGGGAATGCCATTGCGGCAAATACAAGCGGATCCGGTACAAAGGGATCACATGTGATCGCTGCGGTGTCGAAGTTACGCAGAAAAGTGTTCGTCGTGAACGCCAGGGACATATTTCTCTGGCAGTACCCGTCGTCCATATTTGGTACTTCCGTTCCGTGCCCAGCAAGATTGGAACGATCCTTGGTATTGCGGGAAAAGAACTCGAGAAGATAATTTATTATGAATCCTATGTCGTTGTGAATCCCGGTACGACCGGACTTCAGCGGCTCGATCTGATTTCGGAAGATCAATATCTTGAAATTCTCTCTTCGCTGCCGGAAGAAAACCAGGATCTGGATGACGATAATGCGAAGAAATTCATCGCCAAAATGGGCGGTGATGCGATCAAGGATCTTCTCAAACGTGTCAATATTGATACGCTTGCTGCAGAATTGCGGGCACAACTTGCTGTGGAAACATCACAGCAGAAGAAACAAGACGCCTTGAAGCGGTTGCGGGTTGTCGAAGCGTTCCGTAATACCGAAAGCGGAGTTCCCAATAAACCGGAGTGGATGGTGCTGGATGTTATTCCTGTCATCCCGCCGGAATTGCGTCCATTGGTTCCTTTGGAGGGGGGTCGCTTTGCCACGTCCGATTTAAACGATCTCTATCGCCGTGTGATCATCCGTAATAATCGGCTGAAGAGATTGATCGAGATCAAAGCACCGGAAGTTATTCTTCGCAACGAAAAACGCATGTTGCAGGAAGCAGTCGATTCCCTCTTTGACAACTCACGTCGCGTCAATGCTGTTCGTTCGGATAACAATCGTGCACTCAAATCCCTTTCTGATATGCTGAAAGGGAAGCAGGGTCGATTCCGCCAGAACCTTCTCGGCAAGCGTGTCGATTATTCCGGCCGCTCGGTTATTGTGGTTGGACCTGAATTACAATTGCATCAATGCGGGCTGCCGAAGGATATGGCTGTAGAGTTATTTAAGCCGCATATCATTCGGAAGTTGATTGAGCGCGGATTGGTCAAAACTGTTAAAAGTGCAAAGAAGATGGTGGATAAGAAAGGTCCTGAAGTATGGGATATCTTAGAAAATATTATTGATGGGCATCCGGTGATGTTGAACCGTGCTCCAACATTACATCGTCTTGGAATCCAGGCATTCCAACCGGTTCTCGTTGAAGGCAAGGCCATTCGCATTCACCCCATGGTCTGTACTGCATTCAACGCAGATTTCGACGGTGATCAAATGGCCGTGCACATTCCACTCTCGTACGAAGCACAGCTTGAAGCACGCATGTTGATGTTGTCAAGTCACAATATTCTTTCTCCGGCAAGTGGTGCACCCATCGTCACACCGACCCAGGATCAAGTTCTCGGCTGTTACTATCTGACAAAGTCTCGGAGCGGTGATGTAGGCGAAGGGAAAGTTTTCTCGTCGCCGCAGGAAGTGATTATTGCATTTGATCAGGGTTGTGCAGGATTGCATGCCAGGATCAAAGTGAGGATCAATGGCACTGTAGTTGAGACGACGACCGGTCGAATTATTTTTAATCAAATCGTTCCGACCGAAATCCCGTTTGTTAATGAATTGTTGAATAAAAAACGTCTCGTTCAAATTATCTCTACGGTCTTCCGCCGCTGCGGTAATTTGGTGACCGCCAATTTCCTTGATAAACTGAAGACCTTAGGATTCACTTATGCTACACGAGGCGGACTCTCGGTTTCCATCGGAGATGTTGTCATTCCAAAAGAGAAAATTGAGCTTGTCCAGAAAGCTCAAAAGGATGTAGAGAATGTCGAGTCGCAGTACTTCCGGGGATTTATCACCAACGGTGAACGGTATAATAAGGTCATCGACATATGGACACGTGTGACCAGCAGAATCGCAGATCGATTATTCGAAGCGCTGCAGCGTGACCGTGAAGGATTCAACTCGTTATATATGATGGTTGATTCGGGTGCTCGTGGTTCCAAAGAACAAGTTCGCCAGCTCGCAGGTATGCGCGGATTGATGGCAAAGCCGCAGAAGAGCATGTCCGGTGCTACGGGAGAATTAATCGAGAATCCTATTATTGCAAATTTCCGCGAAGGGTTGTCGATTCTGGAATATTTCATTTCAACTCACGGAGCTCGCAAGGGTCTTGCTGATACTGCTTTGAAAACAGCCGATGCCGGTTACCTGACGCGTCGTTTGATCGACGTTGCCCAGGACGCAATTATCGGTGAAATTGACTGTGGCACGATCAAAGGTGTGTCCACCAGCGCTTTGAAAGAAGCAGAAGATATTAAGGAACCATTAGCCGAACGCATTCTTGGTCGTGTTTCTCTGCAGGATGTGGTCGACCCACTCTCTAATGAAGTAATCGTACGTGGAGGTGAACTCATCGACGAGGAAAAGGCTCAACAGATCTCTGAGACTTCCATCGAGACGGTAGTTATTCGATCAGTACTTACGTGCGATTCCCGCCGAGGCGTCTGTGCAAAATGTTATGGCCGCGATCTCACCACAGGGAACCTTGTGGAGCCCGGAATGGCAGTCGGTGTCATTGCAGCACAGTCGATCGGCGAACCGGGCACGCAGCTGACATTGCGCACATTCCATACAGGCGGAACGGCAAGTTTGATCGCAGCTCAATCGCAAATCATTTCGAAATTCGACGGACGTATCAAGTACGACGGTATAAAATTTATTGAATTCACCAAGGAAGATGATAATCGCCTCATGGTTTCGGGTCGAAGCGGCGTAATCAATGTCCTCGATAATGACAATCGTGTGCTCACAAAGTATGATGTGCCTTATGGTGCAACGTTGTTGGTTCGCGATGGTGTAAAAATTACGAAGGGTGAACTCATTTATGAGTGGGATCCTTATAACGCAGTCATTGTTTCTGACCACGGCGGCACGGTTCAATATGTGGATATGAAGGAGAATCTGACGTTTCGCGAAGAACCGGATGAACAGACCGGACACATTCAAAAGGTTGTTATTGACAGCCGTGAAAAAAGTCTTATCCCCGGAATTGCGATTATCAATAAGAAGGGACAAAAAGTATCTTCCTATCCGATTCCCACACGAGCGCATCTTAACGTGGATGATGGTGAGGAAATTCAGGCAGGTGCGATCCTGGTGAAAATACCTCGCGACATCGGAAAGACGCGTGATATCACTGGCGGTCTGCCTCGTGTAACGGAACTCTTCGAAGCACGCCATCCGAACGATCCAGCTGTTGTCGGTGAAATTGACGGGACAGTAACGATCGGTCAACCAAAACGTGGTTCGCGCGAGGTGTTTATCGAAAGTATGGATAATAAAGATAAGCGTACCTATCTTATTCCGCTTGGAAAACACTTATTAGTGCAAGACGGTGATCTCATACGTGCAGGCGAGCGATTATCTGCCGGTTCTATTGATCCTCATGATATTTTAAGAATTAAAGGAACAACTGCGGTCCAGGAATATCTTGTGAACGAAATTCAAGAAGTCTATCGGATGCAGGGCGTGAAAATTAACGATAAACACATCGAAGTCATCGTACGCCAAATGATGCAAAAAGTCCGTATCGCAGATCCGGGCGATACACAATATCTCGAAGGCGATCACGCAGATAAAAATCAGCTCCATGACGAGAATGAATCTCTGACCGATAAAGTTGTTATTGTCAGCAAGGGCGACGCAAAGGTGAAGAATGGACAGATAGCGGTAAGGAAGACCGTCCGTGAAATCAACATCGACCTTAAAAAGAAGTCAAAAAAGGTTGCAGATCTCCGAGATGCGCTTCAAGCTACATCTGATCCGATTCTCTTAGGGATCACACAAGCCTCCCTGACAACGGAAAGTTTTATTTCTGCGGCTTCGTTCCAAGAAACAACAAAGGTGCTGACAGATACAGCGATCGAAGGAAAGGTCGATCATCTCCTCGGATTAAAAGAAAATGTTATTATGGGGCATCTGATTCCAGCCGGAACAGGGCAGAAGAAATTCAAGGATATTTTGGTCACTGCACCAGAACCTTCGGTTTCGGCATTATCTCGAGAGGCTTCAGAAGAACCAGTTCCGTCAGAGGGTGAGACAAAAAAGCTGAAGCGTAAAGTGAAGTTAGTAGAATAAAAAAGTCGGTGTAGGGGATTTTTACGTTGACTTCTACACCAAAAAGCTTTATATTGTATAACTTTTAATGTTATTTAATTAGAAATTGGGAGCATTTGGATTTGCCGACAGTCAATCAACTTATTAAAGATAGTCGAGAAAAGGTACTTTGGAAAAGCAAGTCGCCGGCTCTTGGGAGCAGCCCTCAAAAAAGAGGTGTCTGCACGCGTGTCTATACGACTACTCCTAAAAAGCCGAATTCTGCTTTACGGAAGGTGGCTCGCGTTCGCCTCAGCAATGGAATTGAAGTGACAGCATATATACCCGGCGAAGGACATAATCTTCAAGAGCACTCCATCGTTCTCATTCGCGGCGGGAGAGTAAAAGACCTGCCGGGTGTTCGTTATCATATTATTCGTGGCACACTCGATACTCAAGGTGTCCAAGATCGAAAACAGGCGCGTTCAAAATATGGCGCAAAGAAACCGAAGTAGTAAGTGAATCGACGATGAGAAAAAAAAGATCCATACGAAGGCGCGTGACACCCGATCCAAGGTTCGGTGATGAACTCATTTCCCGTTTTGTTAATAGTGTTTTAAAGGATGGGAAAAAAAATATAGCACGCAATATTGTCTATAGCGCTCTGGATCAGATTTCGCAGAAAACAGAGAAGAATCCGTTGGATGTATTTAAGAAGGCGGTGGACAACGCGTCTCCGCTGATCGAAGTAAGAGCACGCAGAGTTGGCGGTGCAACCTATCAGGTGCCTACAGAAGTTCGTCTCGAGCGACGAACCGCTCTCGCCATTCGATGGCTGATCACATACGCCAAAGATCGCTCGGATAAATCAATGTCGCAGAAGCTTGCCGCCGAATTACTGGCTGCATCTACAGGCGAAGGTGGTGCGGTGAAAAAGAAAGATGATGTACACCGCATGGCCGAAGCAAATAAAGCTTTCGCACATTTCAGGTGGTAAGTAAATATTTTCCATAGTTGTTTTGGCCGGCCCGGTCTGCTTCGGCTGAATTGCGGGTTGGAGTGTATGATAATTTATGCCTCGTGAGTATACTTTAGAAAAAACAAGAAATATCGGCATCATGGCGCACATCGATGCCGGCAAAACTACGACAACAGAGCGGATACTGTTTTATACGGGCCGACTGCATCGTCTTGGTGAAGTGCATGATGGTGCCGCAACCATGGATTGGATGGAGCAGGAAAAAGAACGCGGTATTACGATTACGAGTGCTGCGACAACTTGTTATTGGCGCAACCATCTGATTAATATTATCGATACTCCGGGCCACGTTGATTTTACAATTGAAGTCGAGCGTTCGCTTCGCGTCCTCGACGGAGCTGTCGCTTTGTTTTGTTCTGTGGGGGGTGTAGAACCGCAATCGGAAACTGTATGGCGTCAGGCCGATAAATATGGCGTACCGAGGATCGCCTTTGTGAATAAAATGGATCGCGCGGGTGCGGACTTCCTCGGGGTTGTCGATATGATGAAGTCGCGTCTCAAAACCAATGCTGTTCCGGTTCAGCTACCGGTTGGCGAAGGCGATATGTTCGCCGGCATCATCGACCTCATTACGATGAAGGCTCGCATGTATCATGAAGACACACAGGGTGCAACATGGGATGAAATTGAAATCCCGGAAAAGTTAAAACCCAAAGCAAATGAATACCGTATTAAGATGCTTGAAGCGGTTGCTGATGAAGACGATTCCCTGCTCGAAAAGTATCTTGAGGGAAAAGAAATCTCTCCGCTCGAAGTTCGTGATGTGCTGCGCCGTGCAACCCTCAAGGTGAGCATTATTCCGGTTCTGTGCGGTTCTTCGTTTAAGAATAAGGGTGTACAGGATTTAATGGATGCAGTTGTTGATTTCCTGCCGTCTCCGATTGATATCAATAACGGGGAAGTGCACGGACATCATCCGCATCGTCATGATGATGTTGTCCGGAAGATCAACGATAAAGAGCAGTTTACTGCATTGGCGTTTAAGATTATGAGTGATCCTTTCGTCGGCCGGTTGACCTATTTCCGTGTCTATGCAGGAACGCTTGCTGCAGGCACCTATGTGCACAACGTGATTACGGATAGGAAAGAACGTATTGCACGGATATTACGAATGCATGCAAATCATCGCGAAGAAATCCAGGAAGCATATGCCGGTGATATCGTTGCAGCTATCGGATTGAAGAATACCCGGACGGGAGATACTTTGACCACTGAGGATGATCCGATCGTTCTCGAGCGTATGGAATTCCCGAAACCGGTGATCGATGTTGCGATCGAGCCGAAGACAAAAGCGGATCTCGAAAAAATGGGCGAGGCAATGCAGCGTCTTGCTGAAGAAGATCCGACTTTTCGTATCTCGACCAACGAAGAAACTGGTCAAACGATTGTCAGCGGGATGGGTGAACTGCATTTAGAGATTATTATCGACCGTATGAAACGTGAATTCAAGGTTGAAGCAAATGTCGGGAAGCCGCAGGTTGCCTATAAAGAAACGATCACCAAAAAAGTAACGGCGGAAGGTAAGTTTGTTCGTCAATCGGGCGGCAGAGGACAATTTGGACACGTCTGGATTGATGTTGAGCCGAACGAAAAGGGAAAAGGATTCGAGTTTGAGAATGATATTGTTGGGGGGTCCATCCCGAAAGAATATATCAAACCGATTGAGCAAGGTATAGTCGAAGCGATGCGCAATGGTGTTCTTGCCGGTTATCCGGTTGAGGATGTGAAGATCCGGCTATTCGATGGGTCGTTTCACGCTGTTGATTCATCCGAGATGGCATTTAAGATTGCAGGCTCGATGGCGTTTCAAACAGGAGCAAAAAAAGCAGGTCCGGTTCTTCTCGAACCAATTATGGCTGTTGAAGTAGTGACACCAGAAGAGTATCTCGGTGACGTCATGGGCGACCTCAATGCACGCCGGGGCAAAATTGAGGGAATGACTCCTCGGAAAGATGCACAGGTTGTGAGGGCTCATGTGCCGCTCTCGGAAATGTTCGGATATGCCACGCAGGTACGTTCTATGACACAGGGGCGCGCACTCTATACGATGCAGTTCTCGCACTACGAATCGGTTCCGAAGAGTATTGCAGAACAAATTGTTGAAAAGGTTCGCGGAAAGAGTAATGTAGCAGCATAAGGTTTATAGAGAATAAGAACAATCATCTAATAAATTAAAGGAGACAACACATGGCAAAGGAAAAATTTGACCGTAGTAAGCCGCATGTAAACGTTGGCACGATCGGCCACGTTGACCACGGAAAGACCACTCTGACGGCTGCCATCACTATGGTGCTTGCCAAAAAGGGTCTCTCTGCGATACGAACATTCGATTCAATTGATAACGCGCCAGAAGAAAAAGCTCGCGGTATAACGATCAACACGGCACACGTTGAGTATTCCACAGAAAAGCGTCACTACGCGCACGTGGATTGCCCGGGTCATGCTGACTACATTAAAAACATGATCACCGGCGCCGCTCAGATGGACGGCGGTATCCTGGTTGTCGCAGCGACAGACGGTCCTATGCCGCAAACACGTGAACACATCCTGCTCGCTCACCAGGTGAATGTGCCGAAGATGGTTGTGTTCATGAATAAAGTTGATGCAGTCGATGATCCGGAATTATTGGACCTCGTCGAACTCGAAGTTCGTGACCTGCTGAAGAAGTACGATTTCCCGGGAGACGAAATTCCTATTATTCGCGGTTCTGCATTAAAGGCGATGGAAGCTGCATTACGTCCCGACGTGAAACCTGATGACCCTGTATTTAAATGCATAATGGATCTGATGGATGCCGTGGATTCGTACATCCCGCTGCCGGCTCGTAATATTGATAAACCGTTCTTGATGCCTGTAGAGGATGTGTTCTCGATTACCGGTCGCGGAACAGTCGGGACAGGTCGTGTCGAACGCGGTCGTGCAAAGGTTGGCGACGATGTGGAAGTGATCGGTCTCGGTGCACATAAGAAGACTGTGATCACCGGTGCTGAAATGTTCCGTAAAGAATTGGATGAAGTTGTAGCGGGAGACAATGCCGGATTGCTGTTGCGTGGCGTTGAAAAAACCGAACTAGAGCGTGGAATGGTTATTGCAAAGCCTGGGTCGATTACACCGCATACGAAGTTTACTGCACAGATTTACGTTTTGAAAAAAGAGGAAGGCGGACGTCACACGCCATTCTTGACCGGATATCGTCCTCAATTTTATTTCCGAACCACTGACGTCACAGGCGTTGCGGAATTGCCTGCCGGTGTCGAAATGGTTATGCCGGGCGATAATCTCGATGCGATTAACATCGAGCTGATTTCCCCGATCGCAATGGAAGAAGGACAGAGGTTTGCAGTTCGCGAAGGCGGCCGAACAGTTGGTGCGGGTGTTATCGCAAAGATCATTCAGTAGCATTATCGTTTAATCCGCTCTTGGGGCAATCCGGGAGCGGACAGCAGTCTAAGGAGTTTCCCTTGGCAGGACAGAAAATAAGAATAAAGCTGAAGTCGTTCGATCACAATCTGATCGACAAGTCTGCAGAGAAAATCATCA
This sequence comes from uncultured Ignavibacteriaceae bacterium, assembly GCA_964651225.1. Lineage (GTDB taxonomy): Bacteria > Bacteroidota > Ignavibacteria > UBA10030 > UBA10030 > Fen-1298. Next base: position 75,889 of record CAZYYD010000002.1, on the reverse strand, counting down.
AAACAGTGAAATCGACTGGTGCGATCGTATCGGGACCGATTCCGTTACCGACGAAGCGAAGTCTCTATACTGTCAATCGTTCGCCACACGTCGATAAAAAGTCGCGTGAACAGTTCGAAACACGGTCGCACAAGCGGTTGATCGATATTCTCAACTCCACAAGTCGTACTGTTGATTCGCTGATGAAGTTGGAGCTTCCGGCAGGCGTTGATGTCGAGATCAAAGTATAGTTTTTCAGAATGTGATTGTTTGAAGTGATTGTGCGGTAAGGGTGGTGGTCCGCACGCGGACCCTCTTACTTCGGATTACTCAACCAAAAGCTGATGCGCCTCTGGCGCAAAGGAGCACAACAGTGAGTGGTATTTTAGGCAAAAAAATTGGAATGACAAGCCTCTTCGATGAGAACGGTGAAGCAGTACCGTGTACCGTCATCGAGGCAGGACCGTGTTATGTTACCCAGGTCAAAACCAAGGAGAAGGACGGCTATGAAGCGGTTCAGCTCGGATTTGACGAAAAGAAAGACCGTCTTGTCAACAAGCCGATGAGGGGACACTTCGCGAAAGCTGCAACGAAAGCATTGCGTCTCATGCGCGAGTTCAAGGGCTTCAATGGATCTCCGTTGAAACAGGGCGACGAAATCAAGGTCGACATGTTTTCCCCCGGCGACATTGTTGATGTCAGCGGAAAATCAAAGGGTCGCGGATTTCAAGGTGTTGTGAAGCGCCACCATTTTGGCGGCGTTGGCATGACAACTCACGGTGCGTCTGACCGTGTGCGCGCTCCCGGATCTATCGGTGGCAGTTCCTATCCATCGCGTGTCTTTAAAGGTATGCGTATGGGCGGACGTATGGGTTTTGAACGCGTCACCATCAAGAATTTAAAAGTGGTCCAGGTGATACCGGAATCCAACATCCTCATTATTCGCGGTTCTGTTCCCGGCGCGATTAACGGATATTTGGAAATTGAGAAGAAGCACAATTAGGAGTTTCCTCGTAAGGAAAAAGCACCATGCAGGTTGATGTTTATAAAATTGATGGCACACCTACCGGCGAAAAAGTTGAATTAGATCCGAAGATCTTTGAGATTGAGCCGAATGATCACGCTCTTTATCAGGCGGTGCGGAGCATTCAAGCCAATCAGCGGCAGGGCACGCACAAAGTAAAGGGTCGCAGTGAAGTCAGCGGCGGCGGTCGGAAGCCTTTCAAACAGAAAAAGACTGGTCGTGCTCGTTCCGGAACAACGCGATCACCTTTGTGGATTGGCGGCGGTTCCATCTTTGGTCCGCATCCTCATGATTATGTTGTGAAACTTCCACTGAAAGTACGCAAGCTTGCCCGTAAATCAGCTCTGAGCTACAAAGCGAAAGACGGTGCGGTGAAAGTGGTAGAAGATTTTCAGTTCGATGAAGTAAAGACAAAGAAGATGGCTGCAGTGCTGAAAGCGTTATCGCTCGACAGGCAAAAAACTTTATTGCTGACAACGAAAACAGATCTCGTTCTCTTGAAGTCAGGACGCAATATTTCAAAGCTGCAGGTACGGGAAGCGGATAAAGCTTCCACATTCGAAATTCTCAAGAACCAGGTACTCCTTATTCAGAAGAGTGCCGTGGATGTTTTGCAGCAATCTTTGAAGAACTAGGACAACAGGCAATGGTAGGTATTCTCGTTCGGCCCATCATCACGGAAAAAATGACGGAACTCGGCGACAAACGTCAGTATGCATTCGAGGTTCCGCAGTCAGTGAATAAGATTGAAATCGGCAAAGCTGTCGAAAAGAAATTTAACGTCAAAGTGACCAGTGTTCGCACCGTCGTCGTGAAGGGAAAGCGAAAGAGTCAGATGACAAAGCGCGGCCGCTTTGAGGGTCATACAAAGACTTGGAAGAAAGCTATCGTCACATTGAAAGAAGGCGATAAGATCGATTACTTCGGTAACGTCTGATTGTGAAGGTATAAGAGACTATGGCAATTCGAAAATTACGACCGATGACTCCAGCGACGAGATTCTATTCCATCTCGACGTTTGAAGAGATAACAAAGAAGGATCCGGAAAAAGCCCTCCTCGAGCCAAATAAGAAATCGGGTGGACGCAATAATCTCGGCCGCATCACATCACGTCATCGCGGCGGCGGACACAAACGTCAATATCGTATTATCGATTTTAAGCGTAATAAACATGGGATTGCTGGAACAATCGCAGCCATCGAGTATGATCCCAATCGTGCAGCGCGTATCGCCCTCATCCAATATCCGGACGGCGAGAAACGGTATATCATCGCAGCTGCAGGTATGAAGATCGGTGCAAAAATCAATTCCGGTCCTCAGGCAGAAGTCGAACTGGGAAATGCGTTACCGTTGCGAAACATTCCTTCGGGATCGTTTGTCTATAACGTGGAATTTTCTCCAGGTAAGGGTGGTCAAGTCGGGCGGAGTGCCGGGAATTCGCTGCAGGTGATGGCCAAGGAAGGTGAGTGGGTCTCTTTGAAGATGCCTTCTGGTGAAGTACGAAAGTTCCGTGCGGATTGTTATGCCACCATCGGATCGGTTGGAAATGCAGATCACGAGAATATTAGCCTTGGTAAAGCCGGACGTTCACGCTGGCTTGGAATTCGTCCTCAGTCGCGCGGTATGGCAATGAACCCCGTTGACCATCCTATGGGCGGCGGCGAAGGCCGATCAAAGAGCGGTGGCGGATATCAGCATCCAGAATCTCCATGGGGCAAGTATGCCAAAGGGTTGAAGACGCGGAAACGGAAAAATCCATCGAGTAAATATATTATCAAACGTCGAAAGTAATCGGTAAGCGCCTATGAGCCGTTCGATCAAAAAGGGGCCGTACGTCGACCTCAAATTACAGAGTAAAATAGACTCGCTCAACAAGACGAACCAGAAGCGTGTTGTGAAAACCTGGTCTCGGTCGAGCACCATTATTCCCGAATTTGTCGGACACACCTTTGCCGTCCACAACGGGAACAAATTTATTCCGGTGTATATCCACGAGGCGATGGTAGGTCACAAACTTGGGGAATTCGCACCAACCCGAGTGTTCCGCGGACATCCGGGCGTGAAAAGTGAAAAGTCAACATCACCAGCATAAGAACAGTCTGTGAAGAGTGAACCATGGAAGCGAAAGCAATTAATCGGTATATCGGAACATCACCGCGCAAGATGCGTTTAGTGATTGATTTGATCCGCGGCAAGGGAGTTGAAGAAGCGTTGGGTATTCTTCACTTTACCACGAAAGCTGCTGCAAAAACGGCTGAACAAGTTCTTCGGTCAGCGATCTCCAATGCACAGAATAAAGAAGAGAGCGGCCGTGTTGACACGGCGACGTTGTATATCAAAGAAGCATTTGTCAATGGCGGAGCAATGGCAAAGCGGGTATTGCCTGCACCGATGGGACGAGCTTTCCGTGTGCGCAAACGGTCGAACCACATCACCATCGTAGTGGCGCAGCGTGAACAGGAACGGAAACCAGCTCCGAAAGCCAAAGCAGCGGCTGACGTGAAAAAAGCTGGAACAAAGAAATCGGAAATAGAAACAACAGCAGTAACCGAAAGTTAATCGGAGGATCACTTGGGCCAAAAAACCAATCCAAATGGATTTCGTCTCGGAATCGTTCGTTCATGGGATGCAAATTGGTATGAGGATAAGAGCTTTTCAGGAAAATTACAGGAAGATATTCTCGTGCGGAATTATGTCCGCAGTCGGTTGAAAAAAGCTGGGATTGCACGAATCCAGATTGATCGTACACCAAAGCGCGCAGTAGTCACCATTCACACTTCACGGCCCGGTATTGTGATTGGCAAGAGCGGCAAAGAGATTGCGCAATTGGAAGAAGAACTCAAGAAAGTCACATCCAAAGAAATTAAAATTCTTATTCATGAAATCAAACGTCCTGAGCTTGAAGCATTTTTGGTTGCAGAAGCGATCGCCGGACAGCTTGAGGGTAGAATCTCGTTCCGCCGCGCCATGAAGCAGTCGATTACCGCCGCCATGCGGATGGGTGCTGAAGGGATTAAAGTTATGTGTGCCGGGCGGCTTGGCGGCGCAGAAATTGCTCGCACCGAACATTACAAGGAAGGACGTATTCCCTTGCAGACTCTTCGAGCAGATATTGACTACGCGAGTGCAACCGCGCATACTATTTACGGAGCCATCGGCGTCAAGGTATGGATCTGTAAGGGTGAAATTATCGGACCGCGGCAATAAGGAGTGTTGATGTATGTTAATGCCAAAAAGAGTAAAATTTAGAAAAGCGCAACGCGGTCGGATGAAAGGAAAAGCGACGCGCGGTGCCGTGATTTCCTTCGGCGATTTCGGTTTGAAGGCAATGGAACCGGGATGGATCACGCAGCGTCAGATTGAAGCGTCCCGTGTTGCGTTGACCCGTATGATGAAGCGTGAAGGAAAAGTCTGGATACGCATCTTTCCGGATAAACCCGTCACCAAGAAGCCCGCAGAAACGCGTATGGGGAGCGGCAAAGGATCACCGGAGTTTTGGGTAGCCGTGGTAAAACCGGGTCGAGTATTGTTCGAACTGGGCGGTGTCAACAGTGCAACAGCGGCAGAAGCAATGAAACTTGCAGCACATAAGCTCGCGATTAGAACAAAGTTTGTCACCCGTATAGATTATCAGGGCGCATAAAAGGCAAAGCGATGAAGGCACATGAATTACGGCAACTCTCGGATACAGAACTGCTGAAGAGAATACAAGAAGAAGAAGAGAATTTGTCTCATCTGAAATTTCAAAAGGTCATTGGTCAGTTGGAGAATCCGATGAAACTGGGACATGTTCGAAAAGTTATTGCGCGGATCAAGACCATCCTCCGTGATCGGCAACTGAACCCATCACCCGAACAGCCTGTTCAGGCTGAGCAGCAAAAGTAATGTGAGATGACAATGACAGAAGCACCCAAGGCAATTCTGAAGCGCGCACGGCGAAAAGTTCGTGTCGGAAAAGTAGTCAGTAATAAGATGACGAAGAGTATTGTCGTTGCAGTCGAACGGCAGGTCGCTCATACGCTCTATCGGAAATATTTCCGCCGTACCACGAAACTCATGGCACACGATGAAAAACAGGAAGCCCATGTGGGCGATGTTGTAAAGATTATGGAAACCCGGCCGATGAGCGCACGCAAGCGCTGGCGGTTAGTGGAAATCATTGAGAAAGCACAGTAGGTTTTTTATCAGAGTAGGCAAAGACGATGATCCAGGAAGAAACGAATTTAGTTGTCGCCGATAATTCAGGCGCGAAAAAAGTACGTTGCATTCGCGTTCTCGGCGGTCACGACAGACGGTACGCCGGTGTTGGTGATCTGATAGTAGTGGCCGTGAAAAGTGCTATTCCCGGTGCTCCGGTCAAAAAAGGAGAAGTTTCACGCGCCGTGATTGTACGGACAAAGAAAGAAATTCGCCGGAAGGATGGATCTTACATCCGTTTCGATGAAAATGCTGCCGTGCTGCTCAATGCCCAGGGTGAGCCCCGCGGAACGCGTATCTTCGGTCCGGTTGCGCGAGAGCTGCGTGAACGTCAATTTATGAAAATCATTTCCCTGGCACCTGAGGTGCTCTAAAAGCTATGGCACAGAATTTACACGTACATAAAAATGATACAGCCCTGGTCGTTTCGGGCGAGTTCCGGAAAAAGCAGGGCAAAGTGCTGAAGGTTTTTCCCGATACCGATCAGATCATTATCGAGAATGTCAACATTATTAAACGGGCAACACGTCCATCGCAGAAGACTCCGCAGGGCGGTGTTGTTCAAAAAGAAGGACCTATCCGGGCATCCAATGTGATGGTGGTGTGTCCCAAGTGCGGTAAGCCGACACGCGTTAGTCATGCGCATGTCAAGGATGCGACCAGCGGTAAGAAGAAGACCATGAGAACCTGCAAACAATGTCACGAGATGTTCTAAGAGAGTACTCCATGTCGAAAGAGAAAGCACCTAAAAAAGAAAAAGTTGAGAAGGCAGCATCCGACGCAAAGGGCAAAAAAGAAGGAGGCAGCCAAGATAAAGGTGTCACACCTCGTCTCTTCGTGCGCTATCAGAAGGAGACTGTTCCAGCACTGATGAAGAAATTTCAGTTCAAGAGCCCGATGCAGGTGCCGCGGCTGGAAAAGATCGCAATCAATGTTGGCGTCGGACAAGCGACACAAGACCCGAAGCTGCTCGATAATGCAGTCCACGAGCTGGAAGCGATCACCGGTCAGAAGATTGCTGTAACCAAATCGAAGAAAGCAATTTCGAACTTTAAATTACGCGAGAATATTCCCATCGGATGCCGCGTCACCCTGCGCCGCGCCAAGATGTATGAATTTTTGGACCGTTTTATCAGTGTCGCCTTACCGCGCGTACGCGACTTCCGCGGTATTTCCGATAAGTCATTCGATGGCCACGGCAATTATACCGTCGGTATTAAGGAGCAGATTATCTTTCCGGAAATCGATGTCGACAAAGTAACACGCGTGAATGGAATGGATATTACCTTCGTCACCACTGCCAAGAATGACGTTGAAGCATATGAGTTATTAAAAGAGCTTGGCATGCCGTTCGTAAAACGGCAAGAGATTGTTCAACCCGAAGCGCAGAATAAGTAAAGCAAAGGAGTTCGCTTGGCACGCTTAGCAATGCGAGTAAAGGCGAAGAGAACGCCAAAACACAAAGTATCACAGCACAACCGTTGCAACATCTGCGGTCGTCCGCGCAGCTATTATCGCAAATTTGGTCTTTGCCGTATTTGTTTGCGGAAGCTTGCGCTGGAAGGCAAAATCCCCGGTGTATGCAAGGCAAGTTGGTAACACTATAATAAGAGAGTTCAATCGATGTCGAAGACAGATCCTATAGCTGACTATCTCACGAGAATCCGCAACGCGGCGAAAGCAAAACACCGCCGTGTGGATATTCCCTCCTCCAATCTCAAAAAGGCAATCTCCCAGATCCTTGTAGAGAAGAATTTCATTTCTGGATTCACGGTACTTGAGGACAAGAAGCAGAATATCATTCGGATTAATTTGAAGTATCACAATGGAAAACCGGTCATTACCGGAATACGCCGGATCAGTAAACCGGGCATCCGGTCGTACAACGGCGCAAAAGAATTACCGCGTGTGCTTGGCGGTTTAGGAGTTGCCATCATTTCCACCTCCAAAGGGGTGATGACTGATGGGCAGGCAAAAAAAGATAATGTCGGCGGCGAAATTCTCGCCTATGTCTGGTAAGTATGTGAAGAGGAGAACGAACAGTGTCACGTATTGGTAGAAAACCGATTCAGATTCCTAAAGGCGTCACCGTCATAGTGAAAGATGGTATTGTCTCTGTCAAGGGGCCGAAGGGCGAGCTGAAGGAAAAAATACATCCCGATGTGAGTGCGGAAGTAAAGGACCAGCAGGTGCTTCTGACCCGGAAATCGGATGAAAATAAAAACAGGGCGTTGCATGGGTTATGGCGTGCCCTCATTCAGAATATGATCGTCGGTGTGACAGATGGCTTTTCCAGAAAACTGGAAATCGTTGGTGTCGGGTATCGAGCAGAGATGAAGGGAGCGCACTTAAATCTTCTCCTTGGGTACAGTCATCCGATTCTTTTTACCGCACCGGATGGGATCAAAATCGAAGCGCCGACACAGACAAGTATCCTCATCAGCGGTGTTCATAAGCAGCTGGTCGGATTGGTGGCGGCAAAGATTCGTTCCTTCCGTCCCCCGGAACCGTACAAAGGCAAGGGTGTGAAGTACGAAGGTGAATATATCCGTCGTAAGGCAGGAAAAGCTGCTGCGACAGCTGCAAAGTAATTGAGGTAAGGAAGAACAAATTATGATTCAAAAAAATACAGTGCAGCGTCTTGCAAAAAAGCGGGCCCGCATACGAAAGAAAATTACAGGGACCCCGGAACGTCCTCGGTTATCGGTTTTCCGGAGTGCCAAACACGCGTACGCGCAGATCATAGATGATACGACAGGGAAAACATTGGTCTCTGTCTCATCATTATCGAAAGATTTGCGGGAAAACGTCAAGCAAGCAAAAACTCCGATGGAGCGCTTTAAAATGATCGGTGTTGCAGCGGCAAAAAAGGCGCTTGAAAAGAATATCAAAGAAGTGGTCTTTGATCGTGGCGGCCATCTGTATCACGGCCGGGTCAAAGCACTCGCGGATGGTGTACGCGAAGGTGGACTGAAATTCTAACTCCTCATACTCGAACGAAAAATATGGTAAAAGTCAAAGCAGGCGAACTCGAACTCAAAGAACGATTGGTCAACGTCAACCGCGTGGCAAAGGTGGTGAAAGGCGGACGGCGCTTCAGTTTCAATGCTATCGTTGTTGTCGGCGACGGTAATGGACACATCGGCATCGGCCTCGGGAAAGCGAATGAAGTACAAGACGCGATTGCGAAAGGTACAGATGATGCGAAGAAGAATCTGGTCTTTGTTCCGATCGTGAAAGGGACCATTCCGCATTCCGTCATGGGAAAGTTTGGCGCAGGAAAAGTACTGCTGAAGCCGGCATCCCCCGGCACTGGTCTCATCGCCGGCGGCGGAGTCCGTGCCGTACTCGAAATGGCAGGTGTGAAAGACGTGCTGACCAAACAAATGGGTTCAGCGAATTCCCACAACGTCGTGAAAGCAACCATGCAGGCACTGTTGAATTTGTCAGATGCCAGAATGATTGCGGCGCGCCGCGGGGTTACAGTTCAGCAATTGTTCCAATAAACTTCTCGTAAAGACATACTATGCCGGAACCAAAGAAAATAAAAATCACACAGGTCAAAAGTATTGTTGACCATTTGAAGGTTGCCAAGCTGACCATCAAAGCGTTAGGCTTGGGCAGACCGAATTATGTTGTCGTCAAGAAGGACACACCGCAGATCCGCGGAATGATCAATAGAGTCCGGCATCTGGTAAAAGTGGAAGAGGTTCAGTGATGGCGAAGGATATACTCAGCAATTTAACGCCGGCAAAGGGCTCACGGAAAAAGACAAAGCGTATCGGCCGTGGACAGGGATCCGGTCACGGCGGAACAGCAACCAAAGGACATAAGGGAGCAAAGTCCCGTTCCGGTCACAAGTTCAAGATGTGGTTCGAAGGCGGACAAATGCCGTTAACGCGGCGCGTGCCAAAATTCGGTTTTACTCCGCGCAATCGAGTGGAGATGCAGATCGTTAACGTCGAAACCCTTGAATCACTGGTGGAAAAGAAAAAGCTTGCCCAAGGTGTGGTAACCCCGGAAGTTCTGTTTAAGCTTGGTGTGACATCTAAGAAGAATGTCCCGGTAAAGATCCTCGGTACCGGCGAGTTGAAAGCGAAAGTAGAAGTGACTGCACATGCATTTAGCAAATCGGCAATTTCGAAGATCGAAACTGCCGGTGGAAAAGCCACAGTATTGATCACGACGACCGCGAAATCATGAGTAAGCTGACTGAAACCTTTACGAATATTTTCAAGATCCAGGAGCTCCGGGAGCGGTTGCTCTTTACGACCCTCTTGCTGATCATCGTGCGGATTGGATCACATATCACCGTGCCCGGTGTGGATGCTGTCCTGTTAGCAGATACGATCCGGAAGTCATCCGAGAATACCTTGTTCGGATTATACGACTTGTTTGTGGGGGGCGCATTCAGCAACGCGGCGATCTTTGCGCTGGGGATTATGCCGTATATCAGTGCCTCCATCGTCATTCAATTGCTCGGTGCGGTGGTTCCGTACTTTGCCAAACTTCAAAAGGAAGGCGAAGAAGGACGGAAGAAGATTACACAATATACACGGTATGGGACCGTATTGATTTCCCTCTTGCAGGCGAGCGGTGTCGTGGCAAAGTTGATGAGCACAGCTCCCGGCGGAATTCCCATCGTGCCCGAAGGTGTCCGGGGGTTTGGTTTCTATCTCAGCACCACCGTCATTCTGACAACCGGCACGATCTTTATGATGTGGCTGGGTGAACAAATTACAGAGCGCGGTATCGGCAATGGTATTTCGTTGATCATTTTTATCGGAATTGTTGCGCGTTTTCCCCATTCAATTTTGGATGAGTTCCAATTAGTACGCGGCGGCACGCGCAACCTGGTTGTCGAATTAGTTATATTTGTGCTCATGGGTTTCATTGTCGCAGGGGTCGTCTTGATTACGCAAGGTACTCGCCGCATACCTGTACAGTACGCGAAACGTGTTGTAGGCCGAAAGGTCTATGGCGGTGTGACGCAGTATATTCCGTTGCGTGTCAATACAGCAGGTGTCATGCCGATTATCTTTGCTCAGGCGATTATGTTCGTTCCGCAGATCATTTTCTCGTTCTTCCCGGAGAGCGAGTTCATGAACACACTCTCGACGGATTGGTTCGGATATAGTTCGTGGTCCTATTCTTTTGTTTATGCATTAATGATTATTTTCTTCACCTATTTTTACACTGCGATCGCCTTCAACCCGAAGGATGTAGCAGATAACATGAAGAAACAGGGCGGATTTATTCCCGGTATTCGCCCGGGGACACATACCGCGGAATTTGTCGATAATATTTTAACCAAGATTACACTGCCGGGTTCGATCGCACTGGCAGTGATTGCCATTCTCCCGACCATGATGATTAAACTGGGAGTAACAGTCGGGTTTGCTTCGTTCTTTGGCGGGACAAGTCTATTGATTGTCGTAGGTGTTGCACTTGATACACTCCAACAGGTTGAATCGCACTTGCTGATGCGCCACTATGATGGATTTATGAAGAGCGGCAAACTCAGGGGCAGACGGTAGGTCTCAGACTTAGCGATGATTCCTCTAAAATCGCTCGAAGAGATTGAGTTGATTCGCGAGAGCAGCCGGATGGTTGCTGATGTGCTCAAGCTGGTTGGTTCGCAAGTTCGACCAGGTATCAGCACGCTGGGGCTTGACAAGATTGCAGAAGATTTTATTCGTTCTTTGGATGGTGAACCGGCGTTTAAGGGATATGGATGGGATAAGAAAAATCTGTTCCCGGCAACACTCTGTATGTCTATCGATTCAGAGGTTGTACATGGTATCCCCAGCAAGCGGTTATTAAAAGATGGAGATTTGTTGTCCATCGATGTCGGCGTTAAGAAAAATGGATTTTATGGAGATGGAGCGTGGTCGTTTGCGGTTGGCGAAGTCTCCGATGAAAAAAAGCGGTTGATGCAGGTAACGGAAGAATCGCTGTTCAAAGGAATTGAGCAGGCAGTCGTCGGTAAGAGAGTGCACGATATCTCGAATGCGGTTCAGCAGTATGTAGAAGCACATGGGTTTTCGGTTGTCCGGGATTTAGTTGGGCATGGAGTCGGGAAGAAGCTGCATGAAGAACCCTCTGTTCCAAATTTTGGTGAAGCAGGAACAGGCCCGGCATTGAAGAATGGCATGACGCTTGCGATCGAACCGATGGTCAACGCAGGTACGTGGCGGGTGAAAGTGGCGGAAGATGGCTGGACCGTCCAGACAGCAGACGGGAAACCGTCTGCACATTTTGAACATACAATAGCGATTGTCAATGGCAAGGCAGAAATTCTCACCTTGTCCTAAGGAAGAATGGCGAAGCAGGGACCGATCAAAGTTGATGGAATCATTACCGAAACGCTGCCGAATGCAACGTTCCGTGTAAAGCTCGACAACGGCGTGGAAATCTTTGCACATATCTCCGGTAAAATGCGAATGCATTATATCAAAATCCTTGTGGGAGATCGCGTCACAGTGGAAATGTCGCCGTATGATTTGTCCAAGGGTCGGATTACGTATCGATATAAATAAATTTCGAAATTGAAATTTCGAATTGACAGAAGTGTAGAAGAGGAAGATTTTATGAAAGTTCGATCGTCGGTAAAAAAGTTGTGTGAAAATTGCAAGATTATCCGTCGGAAAGGTGTTGTTCGGGTCATCTGCAAGAACCCGAAACACAAACAACGTCAAGGTTAAACAAGGAGTAACGACGTGGCTCGTATTGCTGGAGTAGATTTACCCAAAAATAAACGTGCTGAAATTGGCCTCACCTATATCTACGGGATCGGCCGCTCTGTTGCACTGCACATTCTGGAAAAGGCAAAGGTCGATGGTGCGAAGCGTGTCGGCGATTTGAATGATGAAGAAGTCGCAGCGATTCGTTCGATTATTCAGTCCGATTATAAAGTCGAAGGCGCACTGCGGAGCGAAAATCAGCTTAATACCAAGCGCCTCATGGATATCGGCTGCTATCGGGGATTGCGTCATCGCAAGGGACTGCCCGTACGCGGACAGAGAACAAGAACTAATTCCCGTACGCGTAAAGGAAAGAGAAAGACGGTTGCCGGAAAGAAGAAAGCGCTCGAGAAGAAGTAGTCCTCTAGGTGAGATTTATATTGAAGGATAAAGACATTGGCAAAACAAACTGCACCGGTTACAAAAAAGAAAAAGAAAGTCCACGTTGATGCGAACGGGAAGGCCTTCATTAAGGCGACCTTCAATAACACCATCGTAACGTTGACCGATACGTACGGTAATGTGATCGCATGGTCGACGTCGGGCAAAAACGGATTCAAAGGATCACGGAAGAGCACTCCCTTTGCTGCACAAGTTGCAGCGGAAGCAGCCGCGAAGGAAGCACATGATCTCGGACTGCGCCGCGTCGAAGTGTTCATCAAAGGACCGGGGGGCGGACGTGAAGCAGCGGTCCGTTCTCTGCAGACCGCCGGGTTGGAAGTCATGCTGATCCGCGATACGACGCCGGTTCCTCATAACGGATGTCGTCCTCCGAAACGGCGAAGAGTTTAACAGGATTGGATGATAGAGTGATCGGATGATGTGTCCTCAGAATCACGAAATCATCATCATACATTGAATCAGGAGAATTATGGCAAGATACATTGATGCCAACTGTAAATTGTGTCGTCGGGAAAAGCAAAAGTTGTTCCTGAAGGGGACAAAATGTTTGACGGAAAAGTGCCCGTTGGAAAAACGGAATTATGCTCCAGGTCAGCATGGGCAGTCACGCAGATCACGGATTTCAGAATATGGCGTGCAATTGCGTGAGAAACAGAAAGTCCGCCGCATGTATGGACTTCTGGAAGCACAGTTTCGGAACTATTTCCACCGCGCTTCGCAGCAATCCGGCCGTACCGGTGATGCGCTGGTGAAGATGCTGGAACGACGGTTGGATAATGTGATCTACCGTCTTGGGTTTGCGCCATCCAGGAAATCGGCCCGGCAGCTGGTCGTCCACAGGCATTTTATGGTGAACAATGATATCGTCGATGTACCCTCGTTTCTCGTCAATCCGGGCGATCTCATCCAGGTGCGTGACCATGCAAAGAAACTGTCGTTGATTCATGACTCCATGAAACGCGTCAAAGATACCTCGATGCTGCCATGGTTGAGTATCGATAAAGCAACAATGACGGGCACGTTCCTGAATATTCCAGAGCGTGCAGATATTCCATTGAATGCCAACGAGCAGTTGATCGTTGAGTTGTATTCGAAGTAATTGAACTATGAGCCAAGAACTTTTATTCGCCTCGATGAACTCGGGAAAAGGAACACTATGAGTACCCTGCAAATGCCTGAAAGAGTCGAACTGGAACAGTCGACATATTCCACAACCTCGGGACGATTTACTCTCCAGCCGTTAGAAAAAGGATTTGGAGTGACAATCGGAAATTCTATGCGGCGGGTGTTATTATCCTCCCTGCCGGGGACCGCCATCACCGCCATCCGTGTGGAAGGAATTCACCATGAATTCTCCACCATCAAAGGCATGGTCGAAGATGTTGCGGACTTTATTCTCAACCTGAAACAGGTCCGCATTAAACCGATCAATAAAAAAGCGACGAAAGTCACCGTGCAGGTGAAAGGCCCCGGGAAATTCAAGTCGGGCGATATCCAGAAATTTTCCTCGGAGATTGAAGTCCTGAATCCGAATTTTCATCTCGCAACGTTAAACAAAGATGCAGATTTTGAGATCGAACTCCGGCTGGGACGCGGCAAAGGATACGTTCCCTCAGAGGAAAACAAATCGGCCGATCAACCGTTGGGAACGATTGCCATCGATTCGATTTTTACACCGATCACCAACGTGATTTACACTGTCGAACCGACACGCGTCGGCGGACAGACAGATTTTGAAAAGCTCATCTTGAATATTGAGACCGATGGTTCCATCACACCGGAAGAAGCTGTGACCCATGCGGCAAAAATTCTGCGCGATCACTTGCAGCTCTTTATCAATTTCGGCGTGGAACCGGAAGCGGAAAAGGCAGAAACAGAGCAGGAAGCGGAAGTCGGACGAGTTCGAAAGATATTGCGGATGTCTGTCGATGAACTGGAATTATCGGTACGCTCGCACAATTGCCTGCGTTCCGCGAATATCAAAACGCTGTCCGATCTGGTACGGCGGAGTGAATCGGAATTATTGAAATTTCGCAACTTCGGGCGCAAGTCCCTGGCAGAGCTTTCCGAGATCGTCGAGCAGCATGGATTAACATTTGGAATGGATGTGGACAAGTATTTGAAAGAAGGCAACGACTAAGTCGTAGAAGGAATGTGAAGTATGCGTCACCAGAATGCAGGAAGAAAGCTCAATCGAACGGCAAGTCATCGCAAAGCAACGCTGGCGGCACTGTGTACGGCGTTGATCGTCCATAAGAAAATCAAAACGACTGTCGCGAAGGCGAAAGAAACGAGGATGTTCGTGGAGAAGATTATTACACGCGCCAAGAATGCCGTTGCGAACGAAGTAGCACCGGCCAAGAATATTTCAGCACGGCGCGAAGTCTTCGCTGCTCTTCGGAGCAAGGATGCCGTGAAGACGTTGTTTGCGGATATTGCGCCGAAAGTCGCTACGCGGCCCGGAGGATATACCCGTGTTGTGAAACTTGGCAGACGGCTGGGTGATGGCGCCGAACTTGCCGTCTTAGAACTTGTTGATTTCAATGTCGGTCAGGAAAAGGCGGCAGCGAAAGCAGCAAAGAAATCTGCTCCCCGGGCCAAACGCGGAGCAAAACCTCAAAAAAAGCAAACCGTAAAAGCTGCGGACAATGCACCAGAGACCGATGCAGGATTACCTCCCGTACCCGAGGCCTCATAAGTTGGACAGAAAAGGATAGCATCGCGCTATCCTTTCTTGCTTCTGTAAGTGTAGGAGAATGATATGCTAAGAATTGCATCAGCAGAATTTTTACAAGGGGTTGTCGATCTTCGCCAGCTTCCGAAAAATGAATTGCGCGAGATCGTTTATATTGGACGATCCAATGTCGGCAAATCTTCATTATTGAACAAGATGTGCGGAAAGAAAAACCTTGCACGAACCAGTTCTGTCCCGGGAAAAACACGCGAGATCAACTACTATATCATCAACAATGAGTTCTATTTTGTCGATCTCCCCGGATATGGATATGCCAAAGTACCAGAGCAGATGCGGGCGGGTTGGAAAAAGCTCATCGAAGATTTCCTGAAACGCGGGGAACGGGTTGCCTTGGCCATGCAATTAATCGATTCACGCCAGGAGCCCACGCCGCTGGATTTAATGATGATGGATTGGCTGGAATACTACGAAGTGCCGTACCTGCTCGTTCTGACGAAAGCAGATAAACTCCCCTTTAGCAAGTTAGGGAAGCAAGTGGAAATGTATACAGAACGGTTCCACGATCAGATGACAGACGGCTGCTGCCGCGGGATTGTCCCGTTTTCAATTATTAACGGAGACGGAAGAGCGAAATTACTTAAATATATCGATTCGCACCTGCAGACATCACCGAAACGGAAAAAGGAAGCAGTGTAGGACGTATTCCATAGAAATTAAGGAAAGGCGATTCGAAAGGATCGCCTTTTATCTTAATACACTGCTCAATATGAAGTCTTCTGCAGGTTCTCATGACGGGACTTCCGGTTGCGCGCGGTTCGCTCCATCCATATGATCAAACTATCGATATCGTATACCTATATAAAGAGAATGAAGGCGGATTGAGACATCCGTATGACAGAAGAAAAATGTATGCGCCGTCACAAGAATGTAAAAAAATATTGCAAATGAGAATTTCTTGTTGTATGATATTTCTGCACTATACAAAGGAGCGGTGATGAAAAAAATTCTACTCTCAATTATTCTTTCTTGTTTAGTTGCTACACAAGGATATTCTATTGCTCCTCCCAAAAAAGGAGTCAAGGTTCCACAGTACTTACAGGAGGAATTCAAACAAATTCGAAGTGAGTACTCCACAGGGTATTGGGCTCAGGAGTTTGCACGCAGGCGTGCACTTCGAGAGAGCGCTTTGGGTGAATTTTCCATTGCCGCAGCCGGGACAGACACCGCCCGCATCCCGATCATTATAGGCCGTTATCCGGATCTTGGTATGCATTATTCCAAAGAGCAACTCCAGAACCAGCTCTTTGATGGTCCGAATCCGACCGGAACGATAACGCAATATTATATGGAAGATTCCTATGGAAAATTGTATGTCACCGGAAAAGTGGCTGATTGGTATACGGTGCCTCAAACGGTTTCGTACTATGCAGGTACGGATGGAAAAAGTTCGAATGGCCGTCGCGATTTTGTGATCGATCTCTTAATGGAGACTGATAGTCTCTTTGATTTCTCTCCTTTTATCGATCCGGCCAGCAATACGGATGGTTATTACCATGTCCGGTTTCTTGGCGTTATTCACACGGGTGCTGGAGCGGAGGCCGGTGCAGATAATATCTGGTCCCACAAGTGGAACATCAGATCCAGATTGAATGCCCGGAAAAACGATGTCAACGAGACCTTTATTGCCAAAGATCGAGTCATCACGGTCGGATCAACAACGGGATATTTTCTTACGAACGATACGTATAATGGAGTGCCCGTCGTTATCGATGGTGATTATGCATGTGAACCGGAACTCTCCGGATCCAACAACAGCAGCGGAAAAATCATTGAGATCGGTGTATTCTGTCATGAATTCGGGCATATCTTCGGATTGCCAGACCTCTATGATACTGACGGAACCTCGGAAGGTATCGGCCAGTGGTGCCTCATGTCTTCCGGCAGCTGGGGAGGAGACGGCAGTTCACCTCAACTACCGACGCATATGTGCGCATGGTGTAAGATCAAATTGGGATGGATCACTACGACAAATGTTTCATCCTACCAATTGCATCAGCCGATCCGGAATGTGGAATATACTCCGGAGGTTTTTCGAATGTGGAGTCTCGGAACAGGAGGTGTTCAGTATTTCCTTGTCGAGAACAGACAGAAGATCGGATTCGATCAACGAATTCCGAGCGGCGGCTTGCTCATTTATCACGTCGATGATTCCCAGTCAGGAAATACCAATGAGAATCATTATATGGTCGATGTGGAACAGGCGGACGGTCTCCGTTCCATGAACACGACAACATCAAACCGAGGCGATGCGGGTGATCCTTTCCCCGGCAATACCAATAATCGGCGGTTTGATGGATATACAAATCCGAACAGTAAAAATTATGCCAATGGTCAAACATATGTCGGTGTCCGCAATATCAACTCGAGCAGCGACACGATGTATGCAGATTTAGATGTCGGCACACGTCCGTACCTTCGTCTTGTTTCGTTTTCACAGTCGGACAATTTTCCAGCGTCGCCCAACCGCATTGAACCGGGAGAGAATGGTGTCCTCAACCTCACCATAGAAAACATTCATCCGACACCAACGTCTGCTTCACGTATCTCTCTTAAAGGTTCAGGAGCTGGGTTTACCGTCGACACGAATGGTACTCCCCTGGCACTCGGAGCGTTAAGTCAGACAATAGTTCCAACGGTAGCGAATGTGAGATTGCAGTCGTTGTTTGTGCCAAAGGAATTACCGATCACGATCATGATGACCGGCGAGAATTTCATAGACTCGACCATTGTACCTGTCGTGTTTGGATACCCGGGCATAGCAGTACTGGACGGCGATTCAGTAGCTCAGTCATCAGTATTGTATGTACGAAGCGCCCTGGATTCCGCAAACAAATATTATGAGGTCTTGCGTACCCGCGATTCTCTGAGTTCCGATGCAGCCCTGCAGCGACGAACGACGTTAATCTACCTGTCCGGAACAAAAAAATATGAAACGATTAGTGCTCCTGTTCTCGATAGTCTTGTGCAGTTCTATCAGCGGGGCGGGAGAATACTGATGAGCGGCCAAAATATTGCAGAAGATTTGCAGGGACGGAATGTTGCAGCATTATCCGATGTCTTTCACGTGCGCTGGTCGAAGAATCTTGTCATCGGCAGAAATGCCTACGGTGTGCCGACAGATCCTCTTGGTACCAATGTTGCAATGATGTCTCTGGCCGGCGGTGATGGTGCGGCAAACCAGACGTCGCCGGACATCCTTCTCTCCGACGGTGTTTCGGTGCCCTGCCTGACGTACGGCAGTGTCGGGGGAACAAATATCGCCGGTCTGCACGTAGAAAATTTTAGTATGAATTCAAAACTTGTATTCCTTGGATTTGGTCTGGAATCGATCAACAATGGCGGCAGTACAACTACGAAAGGTTCGTTCATGCAGAGTATCCTGAACTGGTTCGATACTCCAGTTGGTGTCTCGGGTGAAATCGGTGCTGTACCTTATCGCTGGGCACTGGAACCTGCATATCCCAATCCTTTTAATCCATCAGCACGCATTCAATTCGAAGCGGCAAAGAATGCTTTCGTAGAGATTTTCCTGTACAACATTTTAGGGCAAAAAGTGCGAACACTGTTAGCTTCTGAGGTAACTGCAGGCAAGCATACGATCACGGTTGATGGAACAGGGTTGTCTTCAGGAATTTATTTTTGCAGGCTCTCTGCAAGTAGTTTTTCTGCGGTGCAGCGTCTTGCGCTTCTCAAATAGTATGTGGCGGAATATGCACGTTGCCGGATGAAAGAATGATCCGCGGAAACAGAATATTTTATAGTGAACAAATATCCATGGAACATTGGGGACTGATTGAAAAGCCAGCCCCTGTAGCAAAAGAAATTCCATCACATTTTTATTGCATTTTTACAAAATAATGCTGAGTATGATACGGGTCGATTTGGTGAGATTTCTTAAAATTTATCTTGACAAATTGTAGCTAAAGCAATACCTTTCAACACAGCATTATAATGGCAAATGCAGATACGGTAACAATCTTGAGGAAGCATTTGATACGTGGCATTTCTAAATCCCGCAGTCGCAGTAAAACAAACGGTGCGAATTCAATTTGGACAGGATGTGTTCTAAAAAGAATTTTCACATAACTTCACACAAATCACTCACCTATCATTCAATCCTAAGAAGGAGGATATAATGAAAAAACTTGTGACACTCTCGCTCGTGCTAGGAATAGCATGTGGTTTGATGTTTGCTGATGCAAGCGCAGGCATTAAAGAGAAAAAAGCTACCCGTGTTGGTATTGAGACGGCGATCGATGTGGCAACAACCCCGGCTGCTCAATCTCCAAAACCGTTAGTGCAGAAAGCGACATCTGTGCCAGCGGATGGAGTTACACTGGGAACCACCGATTACGATTATTCCTGGAATAGCGGTAACCGCAGAGCTGTGGCGATCGATGGCGCAGGGAAAGCGCATTTCCAATGGATGCAGCGCGATGGCTCATTAACTTTACCTGCAAGTCGTCGTGCGATTGTCTATAATACATACGATTGGTCAACAGGCACGTTAACCACAGCAGTCGATGTAAAGGCGAAATCTGTTGCACAAACCGGTTTTGGAAGCATCGATGTATTTAAAGCTGGCGATGCAGCCGGTATTGCAGTGGTTTGCGGTCATACGCCCAACTGGTTTGCAATAGATGGGGGTCCGGGAACTGGAAATTTTACAGTTACCAATATCCGCCCAACAGGTTCGACAGATCCTTCCCTGACCATTGATCAGGCAACAAATACAATTTATTGGACCGATAATGACGGCGGTCGTGCTAATTATTTTGTTCAAAAAAGTACAGACTACGGTAGCACATGGGCAGTGTGTGATTCACACTTAGTCTCAGATCCATATGTCTCCGGCAACCTGGATATTGAAGTCCTTGTCGCTCCCAATGGTAACCTCTTCGTTCCTACTTGCTTATCAGGGTGGGGAACAATAAACCAGGTGAGTGCTGATAGTGCCGATTGTGTTGGATATTATAAGTCGACGGATCAAGGCAGCCACTGGACATGGACAACCATAGCACATGATGGCGACTTGGTTGCTTATGGATCAGAGAACGCTAATAATTATTTTGAAAATTTCGGATCCATGGATGCATCAATCGATAAAAACAACAACCTGCATATCGTGATACAGGGATATGGATCAAAATTAGTGTACAGAACGACAGATACAGTATCAGCGAATTATTTTGGAGCATTATACTGGAAGACCGGTCAATCGGGCTTTAAACTGATTTCCCGACCGGAAGATGCTCACATTGCAGATTTCGACAGCTCGTACTATACAGATATGTATGCCGGAAATGCATTCGGTCATCCCTATCCATCTATTTGTGTAGATCCTACAGGGAATGGACTATTTGCGATCTGGTCGCAAACACGTATCACATCCGGACATATTGATCGTGATATCCGCGATGTTCCCAAACTCGATCTCTGGTACGCCTATTCCCAGAACCTGGGCACAACATGGTCAACTGCGGCGAAATTAGCTAACACGGAAAACGGATTGTTTGCCTCGTGTGCCGATTATTTGACGAAGCCGAATGGCACCACCTATCGGGCACATTTTGTCTATATTGCTGATTCATCGAATCTTACTTCTACTACGTGGAGTACAGCTGCACAGCAAGTTCCTGTTGTCTACCGTACCATCGATTTTGCAATAACGGGTGTTAATGACAATGCAGGGAAACCGGCAAAATTCTCCGTCGATCAGAATTTCCCGAATCCGTTCAACCCCACCACGGAAATTCGGTATGAAATTGGATCACAATCAATGGTGACATTGAAAGTGTACAATATCATGGGCCAGGAAGTTGCGACCCTGGTCAACGAAATTCAAAATCAAGGCAATCATAGCGTCACCTTTGATGCCTCGAAACTGGCCAGCGGTGTGTATCTGTACAAATTGCAGTCAGGATCATTCGTAGAAACAAAGAAGATGACATTGATGAAATAATCGGTGTTCTCTTGAGTTTTCGTGCTGTAGGAAGTTGATTTCATGTAGAGGCTGTTGGCTGGCAGGCCGACAGCCTCTGCGGTTTTCAAAGATGGCCCGTTGCAGAGAATCTCATTAAAGAAGGAGATGATATGAAAACGGGGATATCAAATGCGGGTTGTGCCGACATCCGTCGTTCATTTGACTTCCTGTTTGCTGTTCAGTAGATGGCGCCATTTCATCTCAGCGTATTTCACAAGCAACATTCATTTCTGATATTCTCTTCAATCCTGGTCAAAAAATTTGAATTAGAGCAATTCATGAACGTATCAGCGTACTTCAAAACTGCCATTATTAGGAGGTCTTTATGAAGTATATAAACGGACAGCGTATACTGTCGTTCCTTATCGTAAGTCTTGTCTTTATCACGGTGTGTGCCTATGCCGGCTCGTCCGGGAAGATCCGTGGTAAAGTGACAGATACTCAAACCGGTGAACCCCTTATCGGGGCAAATGTGGTGATCGAGGGTACGTCCTTCGGTGCATCGACCAATATTGATGGCGAGTATATCATCCTCAACGTTGAAGCTGGGACGTACGTCATGAGGGCCAACTACATTGGCTACGCCGGTCAGGTGATTTCGAATGTGCGGGTCAATGCGAACCTCACCACCGAAGTAAATTTGACGTTAACTTCGTCGTCGGTTCAGGTGCAGACAGTCGAAATAGTAAGGGAGGTTCCACTCGTCAATAAGAGTTCCACCAATACCGTAGCTATTAGGACCGCCGAAGAAATTAAAAATTTACCTGTGCGTACTGTCGCCGCAGTGTTTGCTCTCTCCAGCTCAGTCGTTGCTCAAAAAAGTGCCGTGGATGGGAATATGGACTATTATGTCCGGGGCGGACGAGCTGAAGAAACTGCATTTTATGTTGACGGTGTCATGGTCAACAATCCTATGAATGGACGCCTCAACCTCAATATTATCAGCTCTGCCATAGAAGAAATGGAATCGCAGATCGGTGGTATGACGGCAGAATACGGCAACGCCATGTCGGGTGTGGTAAGCGCATCGACGAAAACCGGCGGGTCCAAATACAACGTCAACGCCGAGTTCATTTCTGATGAAATGCTGGGCGGAAAGACATCGAAAAATTTTCTGGGAGCGTATTCCTACGGCCTGAACGAATATGTCCTGAGTGCCAGCGGCCCGGTCATTCCCGGTCAAAACAAGATTCGCTTTTTTGTGACAGGGCAGCGAATCTATAATAAAAGCAATCCTACTTTTCTGGATGGTTTGAATTTCCCTGTGACCATTGACTCCAATGCGATTACGGCTGCAGATTTTTATGTTCGGAATCGTGATACAGTGTCAGGTGGAGTGACCACACTTGCAGCCGGAACAACCGGCAATCGTACATACCTAGCGAACTTGATGAATACACCACTGAATGGCGGCAGAGAGTTTGACGGTGTGGCAAATGATGCATGGTCATTTATGGGTAATCTGTTCCTTGATTTCGGTTCCTTCAACATTAAAGCCGGGGGATCCTATAATTCATTTTCGAACATCGAGGGAATCAAACAGATTGGGTTTAACGATCTTTTCGGGCAAGGATTTGGGAAAATCAATCCTGCCTCCGGTCAGTCGCGAGGTACTCTGACACAAGGGACTGATGAATCGGCATATACAAAATTCTCATTTGCCATATCTCCCAAGACAATTCTCACATTGAACCTGGCATATTATCGGTTCTTCCAGGAACTCGGTGATCAGGTTTGGATGGGCAACGTTGAAAATTATGGCAATCCGGACCTTAATCCTTCACTGGTCGGGCCATCACAGAATCCGAATGCGTTTTCTGTGTATTCATTTACTTCTAATTGGCCTGGATTCATTCGAAATACGTACCAAAAGATTTTACGGTCAAATTATGGCGGCCGGCTTGATTTCGTCAGTCAGGTCAGCCAGAACTGGGAACTCAAAGTGGGCGGTGATCTTACTCGGTATACTATTCGCACCTACATCGTTGATGCTAGAAGTTTATATAAAAACCGCCTGGAAAATCCCGCTGCTGGCGATTGGACGATCTATTCAAAAGCTAACGTGGGATTTTATGGATATGATATTTATGGAAATGAATTCGATGGCGGTACATTTATCGATAGGACGGGAATCGATACGGTCAATTTGAATAAAGATGGACCGCATCATCCAGTCTTTGCAGGCGCATATCTGCAGAATAAATTTGAATTCAATGACCTCATCATGAATATAGGTCTCCGATATGATTACATGGATCCGGCAGCCGATCAGTATAAGAACTTAACAGACATTATTACGGTTTCTGAATCAGGAGTCTATGTTCCAGCGGATTCTACGTTAAAACCTTCTGAAGCATATACACAACTCAGTCCGCGCCTTGGTTTTTCATTCCCTGTCGCAGAGCGGTCGGTGTTCCATGCCACATGGGGTAAGTTTATGCAATTTGGCCGTCTGAACGATTTGTACGATCCACGAACAACGGCCGGACGTTTCTTCCAGGGAGCATATGCCCGACGATTCCCCAATCCGAACCTGAGACCGGAACGGACAACTTCGTATGAAGTAGGATTCCGGCAGCAAGTTGGTGAAATTGCATCCTTTGATGCGACCTTTTTCTACAAGGATATTAAAGATCTTCATGTGATCCGTGTTCTCTTCCCGCAGACAGGTTCTTCAATGAAAGCCGCATGGTTTGCGACGGTCAACGGTGATTTTGGAACAAGCAAAGGATTAAGTCTGATCTTTAATCTGCGCCGGACAAATCGGGTGTCATTATCCGGCAGTTATACACTCTCCAGCAGTCTGTCGACAGGATCGAGTTCTGCAACGCACTTTGATATTGCATGGCAGGATAATTCGCTGAATGGTGTACCGTATTTCCCGGTGATCCCCGCTCCGACAGACTTCGATAGAGCGCACACGGGAAATTTCAACATGGATTACCGTTTCGAAAAGGATGATGGTCCCTTGTTGTTTGGTATGCGTCCGCTCCAGCGTGTTGGGTTGAACCTCCTGTTCACGTTTAGCAGTGGTGTACGGTATACACGCAGCTCTACGACGACCATCAACGGGTCGCAAAACTTCTCCGGTGCAAATGCTCCTCTCGCCGGTGAAGGGTTGAATGCATCAACGGGTCCATGGATTTATCAGCTTGATTTGAAGCTGGATAAGACTTTTAGCCTCTTTGGATCTGCAGAAATCAATCTCTATCTCTGGATCGAAAATGTCTTCAACCGAAAGAACGTGGTTGCTGTGTATTCCGGTACGGGATTACCTGATAACGACGGATGGTTTACAACACCAGCCGGACAGACGTGGGCAGAAAATAATGGTCCAGCGGCTGTTGCGCTCTATAATTATCTCCAGAATGATCCTGCAAACTATGGAACACCGCGCACGGTTCGTTTGGGGGCACAGTTTAACCTTTAGTGGATCGCCGTTCACCGGAGTACCTGTTGCTCCGGTGAACGTCCGGCACGTTGGCGAACGCTGTCAGACTGGAAAGTATAATAAAGAAGGAGTAGAAAGTATATGAATTCAAACAAGAGAGTTTTCGGATTTGTTCTGCTTGCGGCAGTCTGCCTGTTGTTCTTAGGGGCAGAAAATCCAAAGAAGAAACCGGCATCTTCCCTGCACAAAACTGCACTTGTGCAATACAAGTTCCTTGATGGTAATAAGGTGAACTGCACACTTTCTTCTGAGGGACCTTACTGCGATTATCGCAGGACAAATTCATCCGGATGTGAATGGCCGAAGGGGAGCGGAAAGACTCCCATTTATACTGCCGGCATTTGGCTTGCAGGTATTCATCGACCAACCCACAGCATTAGAGTCTCGGATATGGATTACACGTCGGAGTATCAACCGGGACCGATTCTTAGCACATTTAATACTACAACCAATGATATCGGCGATGCAGAAACCAATGCAGCAGATCCACGGTACAGGTTGTATAAGATTGCCAAACGAGATACGGCCCGTGATGCTACCGGAAAATTTATAACAACCAACGCCGACTTTTTGGAATGGCCTGGAGATCTTGGTGCACCGTACGAAGACCGCAATGATAATGGTGTCTGGGATCCGGGCGTTGATATGCCAAAATTTTGGGGAGATTTCGAGGTCTGGTGTGTCATTAATGACCTTACTGATGCCAGCCATAATAACCTGAGTACTTCCCGACCTCTCGGTGTTGAAATACAGGTGTTGTATTTTGGATTCAATCAGGCTGGCGCGCTGGGAGATATGATGTTTATGCGCTGGAAGATCATCAATAAAAGTGATGCTCATTATGACAGCACCTTTATCGGCATGTGGTCTGACCCTGATTTAGGTGATGGGAACGATGACCTTCCGGGTTGCGATACCACATTGAGTCTCGGGTATCTTTATAATGGCGATAACAATGATACGGGCACGAATGGCTACGGTGCAACGCCGCCAGCCGCGGGCTTTGATTTCTTCCAGGGACCTAGAGTTCCTTCCCCGGCCGATAGTGCAATTTGGGATGGCGTATGGCATCAAGGGTATCGGAATCTGCCTGCATCGTCCTATGTGGTATATACGAATAATACATTCGCACAGATTGTTGATCCGCCCGATCGAAATCCTGACTACCCGGCTCAGGCGTATGACTATTTAAATGGAAAATGCGGAACAATACACCAGCCTCTTATGAGTGGTGGTCATGAGGTAAAATTCTGGTTTTCCGGCGATCCTGTTGCAGGCACAGGTGATTTACCGAGTAATTTTCCATTGGGGACATTTGCACCGCAGGATATTCGCATGATGATCAGCACAGGTCCTTTCAGCCTTGCTCCAGGTGACACACAGGAAATCGTTGGTTCCCTTATCTGTGCACAGGGGGCTGATCGACTCTCAAGCATTTCAAAGCTCAAGCAAGTGGATGCAATTGCCCAACAGGCATTCAACGACAACTTTAATGTACCAGCAGCCCCTCCTATGCCGCCAATAACAGTGACAGAAGCACCAACTTCCATTCTGTTGGACTGGAGCGCAAACACCACCGCAACAGAAAGCTATAGTTATCGCGGTTATGTATTTGAAGGATATAAGCTTTATCAGACGCTCAATCCATTTGGGACAAAAGTAGAATGGCAGCCGGTGAGAACTTTTGATATCAAAAATGGTGTCGGAAATATCATCGATTATGTGAACAATCCTGATGATGGAAAAGCATATTTGCAGCCTGTTATTCTTGCACCGGACACAGGGTTGGGTTATCATTTCCTGATCGATCAGGATTATATCAGCGGCACACCGTTGACGCCAGGGAAAAAATACTATTTTGCCCTGACGACCTACGCACGAAACAACATACCAGGAGCGTTGGAGATCGGGTTGCCGTTATCACTTGAGGCTCCAAAGGATGTCATTGAGACAAGGCCAGGCAGAGGGTACATTATGCCTATCGGAGATGCGATAGGGACTGACGTGCCGATTGCCTTTAATTCGTATGTCACACACAGCCGTCCTGGAGATGATGCGGTGATGATAGAGGCAATCAACCCGCGGGTCATGCTCAACATGCAGTACGGCGTTACCTTTAATGGTGTCGACACAAATGTCACGAGCTGGAACCTATTGCGGTATACACCCGTGGATACAGTGCCTAATCCGAAAGTTGATACGTTGTTAAAGAATATTGCTGATTTTTCGGGAAGCAGCCAGGTAAAAATCGCTGATGGTATTCTTGTCAGAGTACATAAACCTGCTCTAGGGCCGCGTCGTGATACAGACGCACCAAGAGGATATCAATACACCCCATCGGCAAACTTCTGGTTCCGGTCAACTACAGACATTATCACTGATGGTACGAATCTTGCCTCAGATGCCATGAACAGTACTCTTTCGTATCCTCGTTCCGTGGTGCTGCGTGGAAAAGGAACAAAGGCCAAACCGGACAGTCTGCTCAAGATTGAAATCCGGTTTGATTCGAGCCAAACCCAGCGGGCATTCCGGTTCGCACGGTTGCGAAAGAATTCGTTTGGTGCGCTACCGCCTCCAGCAGATTCTTCTTTCCTGCCATTTATGACACGCCGCACCAAAGTTGGCGTTCAATACCAGGATCGAGTCAATGTGCCCTTTACTGTGTGGGATGTCGATCAAAGTAACGGTGCAAAAGCGGCCCGACA
Organism: uncultured Ignavibacteriaceae bacterium; assembly: GCA_964651225.1. GTDB lineage: Bacteria > Bacteroidota > Ignavibacteria > UBA10030 > UBA10030 > Fen-1298. The sequence goes on along the minus strand of CAZYYD010000002.1, from coordinate 48,650 downwards.
GCTCAACGTGGCGTTCCTGGAGACCAATGATAGTTTGTATACAAACGATTCACTCCGCACGTTCATCGGCCGTGGAAAGATAGATGGAAAATGGGAACCGACGACTGGCGTTACCGGCGGCGGAGAATGGCTGTATATCTTTGCTTCCTCGTACGATACCATGAAGTATGTGAAGAGCAGAAAGACTCCGCTCACAGACAGTCTCGATATTGACGCGGAACAGGACAGTCTTGATATTATGTACATGATCAAAACCCGTGCTCTTGCAGCTTCGTCCGATACAACCGGCAAGACGCCGGTACTATGGAAAAATGGAGATGTTCTCACGCTTACTCCATACTACACATTGGATGCGGGACGGAAATTCTATTATCAGACAACTGCTCCGACGTTCGGGAGTACTGACTTAGCGAAGAATCAGTTGGATATGATCAATGTCTTCCCCAATCCGTATTTCGGACATAACAAAGCCGAACCAAACACGCTTGCTCGATATATTACGTTTTCCCATTTACCGCCAACGGCAAGAATTCGGATATTTACACTGAACGGCGAATTAGTCCGTACATTGAACCACGTTGATGAAACCGGTATCACTGCGCGAACTTATGAGCGATGGGATTTGCGTAATGAAAATGGTTTGCCGGTTGCAAGCGGTATGTATATTGTACACGTGGAAATTGAAGGCGTGGGAAATAGAATACTCAAAGTGGCAATTATTCAACCCGAGGAGCGCGCAACACGGTTATAATTGAATGATGTGGAGCCCGATACTCTTCTACATGGTCGGGCTCCATCTGAGTACATTGATCAACTGTTTTGTTCTTCTTAAGAAATGGAGATGCCTATGAAAACAATGAACATCCTTACTGTCTTGTGCGCGATCGCGTTGTTACTGCCATCTGAATTGTTTGGCGGAAACCCGAGTAAACGTGGGACGGCAGGTGCCGTGGAATTGCTGATCCCAGTCGGTGCACGAGGAATGGCGATGTCGGGAGCAGTCCTGTCAGATGCCTCAGGTGTCGATGCGCTGTATTGGAACCCTGCAGGATTATCGAAAGGTGTGGGTACCTCTGGCCTGCAGGCTATGTTCTCCCATACGGGATATATCGCAGATATCAATATTGAGTATTTAGCGTTAGGTCTGGGACTTGGCGAGATCGGGTCGATCGGTTTTAGCCTGAAATCTTTTTCGTTTGGGAATATCCTCCAGACTTCTGAAGATTTTCCGGATGGAACAGGTGCAACATTTTCCCCCAACTACCTGACCTTAGGGTTGACGTACTCCAAAGAACTGACCGACAGAATTTCCATCGGCTTTACGGGAAAACTCGTCAATGAGACAATCGTTCGTACGAGTGCATCGGGTTTTGCTTTCGATGCCGGTGTCATCTATAATGTCGGTGCGAATTCTATGCTCAAGGGATTGAAATTTGGCGTGACGCTGAAAAATATTGGACCCAATATGCAATTCGACGGCGGTGACCTGGAACGCATGGTCGTTCCCCCTGAATCAGATCCACAGTCGCAAGCTATTCCGCTGAAAGTCATCAGTCAAAGTTTTGAAATGCCTTCGACATTTGATATGGGCATTAGCTATGAACTCATTGGCGGCCCCAATCGAATTGTTTTTGCCGCCGGATTTCAGAACTCAAACTTCGGAGATGATATCTACCGTCTCGGTGCTGAATACAGCTTCAGCGATATGATCTTCCTGAGGGTAGGGTCTGCTCCACCGGATGGTTCGCTGGATAATCAATTGCAGCGGTTGACCTTTGGCGGCGGTATACATATTCCTTTCGGCAATTCCCAAATTGCCGTGGATTATGCCTATACGCAAGTTCAAATTTTTGATCCGTATCATACGATTTCGTTCCATTTTGGTTACTAAGAGAGATCGTTAAAAAATCAATACACGAAAGACTGGAGATGCTTCCAGTCTTTCGTTTTTTATACAGACCATCCTACGATTTGAGAGAATGAGGTTTCTATGAAACACTCTGTTTTATGGGTCTTCCTCGTATTCCTTCCGGTAGGCCTTCATGCGCAACAGTCCCTGACCACGCAGGCGCCCTTCCATTTTAATTCGGATTATTCGATCTTTCGTCAGACGGATAGCACGAGCCGCATAGAAATTTCTCTCAACATTTACCCATGGCTTACAACATACAGGCTGTCTGAACAACAGTACCATGGATTTGTAAAGATCTGGACTCTTATTCGCGACCGTTCAACCTCCCGTATATTGTTAAGTACTGCATCATTGGTGCCGCTCATTCTTCAGGATACTTCTCAGGAGTCCTTCCGAACATCGTTTGTGACTAAAGTGGAATATGCGCTGAGTCCCGGGTCCTATAGACTGGAAATTCAGGCAAAGGATTCCCTCGGGAACGAACGAAAGGACACCCTTTCATTCGATGTGGATATTCCGCGGATTCCGACCGGGACGTATATCAGTGATGTAGAATTATGTACCAAGATCGCTGAATCGAAATCTCAAGAAAATCCATTTTATAAGAATTCCTATGAAGTGACACCCAATCCCAGCCTGCTGTTTGGTGCGAGCGGAGCACCGGTCGTCTTTACGTATGCCGAGCTTTACAATCTTGATGCCCTGAACGTGTATTCTATCTCCACCAACATCTTCGATCGGAAAGGGATTCTCGTCAAGAGCCGGAGCCGTCAGCGTTCTTTTGGATCGAGAAACATCGTCGATATATCGAGCACCAATGTGACGAAGTTGGCTTCCGGGAAATATCGTTTATCGGTTGTCCTTTCTGACACGATGGGAAAAGAAATTGCAAAATCAGAAAAACAGTTCTATGTCTACAATCCGCACATCCAGGCGATTGGTACGATTTCGGCTTCTGCAAAAAGTGCGGAATTTTCAGGGATGACTGCGGATGAACTCACGGATGAATTCAAAAAGACGCGTTATCTTGCATCACCCGATGATCTTGCTACTTTCGAAAAACTGACCACCACAGATGCACAGCGGCAATTTATGGCGCAATACTGGACAGATATTGAAGAAGGAAAGCGGGGGAAAACCGATATCACGCGCGCGATCTATCTTCGGAGAGTGCATGCAGCAAATGAACGTTTCCGATCACTGGGCAAAGAAGGATGGTTCTCTGATAGGGGCCGGATTTATCTTCTGTTTGGCGAGCCGGATGAAATACAACGGTTCCCTAGTTCAGATAACAGTAAGCCCTATGAAATATGGTTCTTCTATCAGATAGAAAATGGAGTGCAGTTCGTTTTTCTTGACCGTTCCGGATTTGGTGATTATGTCCTCATCCATTCTACAAAACGGGGCGAACTTCGGGATGATCAATGGGAGCAAAAATTGCAATAAGAAAGAGTCGCCACCTCTTGACAGCAGCGCACTGTGAATATTGTCTTGAATCAGCCTTCATGAAGTCATATATTCTTAGGTATTCTCAGCCTTAGAGAGATCTGTCACCGGAACAGATGAGACACAGGAAGTGTCCAATACACTAAAGAATTGTTATATTTCATTTTAACACAAGTCTTTTAGAAGTTTATTTCTTTCCTTTTTTGGAATCAGTGTATCTATGACGGCTATGAAACCTATAAAACATTTTCCTTCCGATTGGAAATATCTAAGGCGGACATTCCTGCTGATTGTTCTCTTGGTAACCTTTGCAGATGCACAGGGAACGAGATCCAGGGGCTTAGTGGTGAATTGCGATGTCGCCCGGTTTCGCAATACGCACGAACTGGGTTATCTCGAAATATATTTTGGTTTTTCACCGCGCCAAATTGTGCTTCGGCAGCAGGGAGCGACATTGAGCGGGGGAGTCAACATGTTGGTTCGGATGATCCATCCAGGAGACAGTAACTTCGTCATCCAGCGGCGATACTATTTCCCTGTTTTCCTTGCAGATACTGCGCGTGCGAATTTAAACCAAATGTTTGTCAGTCAACGTGGATATGAATTGCCGTTTGGAGTATATCGGATAGAGGTTATTGCCGCCGATTCACTTGTTCCCCAACGCGTCGATAGTGTCCGCTTGGAGAATATTGAAATCTCTTCTTACGAAAATGGTCCCAGTGCCAGCGATCTCGAACTCTGTTCCTCCATCACGCCAAGTCAAGACACGTCACACACCTTTTATAAGAACACCTTGCAGGTTATTCCGAATCCATCGCTTGTCTTTGGCGGTATCAATTGTCCTGTGATCTATCATTACCTGGAGGTCTATCATCTTACGGCAGATTCCCCCTATACAGTTATGACAACGATTTACGATGCAAACGGGACAAAGAAGAGAAGCACGAGCAGGCAAAAACACTTTGGAGTAAAAAGTGCCGTCGAGCTTGGAACAACGACAGTGACGACATTGCCGTCCGGAAAGTACCTCTACGAGGTACGGATTCTTGATGGTGCGATGCAAGAGGTCGTGTCGGTAAAAAAACATTTCTTTGCGAATAACCCGCATATTTCTACGCCAGCATCGGCTATTTCATCAAAAGGGATTGAACTCCTTGGCATGAGTGCGGATGAATTGGCTCATGAGTTTCGTATGGCTCAATACTTCGCAGCCGAGCAAGAAATCTCAACATTCTCAAAAATTACTTCAGTCGAGGGGCGTAGGGAATTTCTTGCGAAATTCTGGACCGAGGTTGAACAGGGGCGGTTCGGACATGATCCGATGACACGCATGGAATTTCTCAACCGGGTAGCTGTTGCAAATCAGCGGTATAGAAATATTTCACGGGAAGGTTGGCGGACAGATCGCGGGCGCGTGTATCTCTTGTATGGCGATCCTGATGACGTACAGCGCTTCCCAAGTTCTGAAGATGCCAAACCGTACGAAACGTGGGAATATAACCAAATAGAGAATGGTGTCGTTTTTGTCTTTGTCGACCGCTCCGGCTTCGGTGAGTATACTCTGGTGCATTCGACGAAACGTGGTGAACTTCAGGATGAAGGATGGGAGCGAAATCTGCGTTAGGTGTATATCTCTGTGCCTGGACAGTGGCAGTTTCCGCGCAATCGATTGATTCGGTGTTGGTGGAAGAGTTCTCCATCGGTGCGTTTCAGAGAGCCGTCCGTGTTGTTCCAGATGCTGAAGGGAGAGTATTTATTCTCGATGCGGATCAGAATAAACTCTTCTTGTTTCCGGACGTTTCGAGTGCTCCGCTCACGCTGGGAGGATTCGGATGGTCAGCAGGGTCGTTTGATAAACCGACGGGTGTAGCAACTGATGGTATCAATATCTATGTCGCCGACTATGGCAACCACCGGATCCAGCGATTCGACCGTAACCTCAATTTTATTTCGTCTCTCTCTACACGAGATACAACCGATGCTGCCTCTCGGTTCGGATATCCTCTGGATGTTTGTTTATCTCATTTTGGCGACCTGTTCGTCCTTGACGGTGAAAACCAGCGAGTACTCAAATTCAATCCATCGTACCACCTCGTTGGTATATTAGGTGACATCAATGCCGGGCAGGGGAAGCTCCAAACTCCTAATAAACTTGCTGTGACGACGTCGCGAATTTATATCGGTGAGAAGAACCGCATTGTTGACTTTGATTACTTTGGCAATTATCTCGGGAGTTTTGGTGAAGGCGTTGTGTCTGAACTCATTGGGTTTACGTTACTGGAGGATGGACTTCTAGCAGTATCGAATTCAACACTATGGTTTTTTTCTAAAGATGGCGTGTTGCAGACAACTTTCTTACTCAGCAGGCTAATTTCCGGTGAGCGGATTGATAGAATTCAGGATGTCGCATGTAACGGAAATCGGTTATTCATTCTTTCATCCACCAAGCTGCATATTTTCCGACTCGGTCCATGATCGGCTCGGCTATTTCTTGACATTCGTTCTGAATTATCATAATTTTGTTCTGCATCGTTTTCAGTTTTTCACTACCCACAATAGAGGAGGAAATTCATATGGCATCCAGGAGCATTAATAAGGTCATTCTTATCGGAAATATGGGGCAAGACCCTGAATTACGATACACAAGTGCCGGAGTTGCGGTTGCTACATTCACACTGGCCACGAATGAGTCGTGGAAAGATCAGGATGGCAACACGCAGGAGCGGACACAGTGGCATAACCTGGTCGCATGGCGGAAACTTGCCGAAATCTGCGGAGAATATTTGAAAAAGGGGAGCAGGATATATATCGAGGGGCGGCTCCAATACCGTAACTATGACGATAAAAATGGGGTTAAGCGGTACGTCACAGAGATTGTCCTTGATCAAATGATGATGCTGGATTCCAAGGGTGCAGGCCAGTCGAGCGGATCAACGGCACCTTCAGCACCACCGGTTGAGGAATCAGGACCCGATAAAGTTGATGATCTTCCATTCTAGGCCTCGTTTAAGCCCCGTATCTCTTCGGATACGGGGCTTATTACTTCCCATCCCAAAATCCCTCACACAATATGAATCGAAATTCCATAAATAGCTATTTTCTCATTCTTTTCGCTGTCATAGTCTCCTCGTGCGTTCTCTCCAGCGGACCCAAACAAACCCTTCGTGCGAGGAACGGTATGGTCGTTTCGTCTGAACCGAATTCTTCTCAAGCCGGGATTCAAATCCTCAAGAAGGGTGGAAATGCAGTAGATGCTGCTGTTGCAGTTGGATTTGCACTCGCTGTTACATTTCCGCAGGCAGGTAATATCGGAGGGGGAGGATTTATGGTGATTCGCTTTTCAGATGGAACCACCACGACTCTGGATTATCGCGAGAAGGCTCCCGCGAAAGCATGGAAAGAGATGTTTCTCGACGGCAAAGGGAATTATGTCCCGGAAAAAAGTCAAGAGGGATATTTGTCATGCGGCGTACCGGGATCAGTTGCGGGCATGCTATTGGCACAGAAGAAATATGGGAAATTGACGAGGGAACAAGTTCTTCAGCCCGCTATCAAACTCGCCCAAGAAGGATTTATGATCAATAAGCCTTTTGCCGAGGATTTAAATTTTGCATTGAAGAATTTTAGGAAATATCCGGGTACGCGAAAGACTTGTTCACGCGACGGGAAACCGTATAAACAAGGAGAAATGTTTATTCAAACGGAACTCGCCAAAACGCTTCGACGTATCGCACAGAAAGGTACGGAGGGTTTTTATAAGGGTGAGACGGCCAGACTCATTATTGCAGAGATGAATCGGGGCAAAGGATTGATCACATTTGATGATCTCTTTGATTATCAGGCAATTGAGCGGCCTGCATTAATTGGAAATTATCGGGGCTATGAAATTATTTCAATGGGTCCTCCGAGTTCTGGAGGTATATTACTCATCCAACTGCTTAATCTTCTGGAGAAGTACGATATTTCTTCAATGGGCAGAGTTTCTGTTCCTACGGTGAGTGTTATGGCTGAAGCCATGAAATTGGCATATGCAGATCGCGCAGAGTTCCTTGGTGACCCGGATTTCGTTAAGGTTCCCGTGAAGGATCTGATTTCAAAGACCTATGCTGACGAACGAAGAGCATTGATCGATCCTCTGGTTCCGAAGCCCAGCAACGAAGTTTCCCCGGGGACCATACCGGCGGAACGTGAAGAGACAACTCACTATTCGGTAATCGATCGCTGGGGCAATACCGTCAGTACTACGACTACTTTGAACGGTTCGTTTGGCAGCGGCATTGTTGTCGAAGGAGCTGGATTCTTTCTTAACAATGAAATGGATGATTTCTCTGCAAAGCCCGGGGCTCCGAATATGTATGGCGTCATAGGGAAAGAAGCAAATGCGATCCACCCACATAAGAGAATGCTCAGCAGTATGACGCCGACGATTGTCCTAAGAAACCATCAACCATTTCTGGTTCTCGGCTCACCGGGAGGCTCTACGATTATCACAACGGTACTGGAAGTGATACTGAACATCATAGACCATCACATGGATCTTCTTGAGGCTGTCGATGCACCGCGCATTCATCATCAATGGCTGCCGGATACACTACGCTATGAACGGTCTGCACTAACCCAGGAGGTCCAGCGGGAATTGGTGCGGCGAGGTTTTGATCTCTCGGAGCGCCAGGGAAGTCAGGGAAGAGTCGAAGCGATTATGATTGATTCAACGAAGGGGTGGTATTACGGCGCGTCGGATCGCCGCGGATATGGAAAGGCAGCCGGATACTAAGTTGCATGTTTTCATGAAGTTCAGTATGTTCTTGCAGACAGATTAAGTTCTTTTTTATATCAGTTCTGGTGTGGCGCGCCTATGGCGCCATGAAAAGGGAATTCCGTGCATTTTGGTAACCAACGGTTATCGGGATAAACCGGAAGCTGCCCCGCAACTGTAATTCCGATTCTACACTATGTAGAATTGTATCTTCATTGATCAAAGTCACTGACCCGCAAATGGCGGTATGGGAAGACGAAATGAAGATCGGAAGAGTCAGGAGACCTGCCAGAACTATGTGCCTCAGTGCCTTCGAGGGAAGGTGGTCAACAGAAATCTCTGTTTCTCTGATTCTTTGTTGCAGCCCCAATCTTTGGTGAAGGTTGGGGCTTTTTATTTATGAAAACAACAAAGAAGGGGGAATCCTATGAAACCGCACTATAGTTTTAGTTTGATTTGTTTGTTTCTTACCATAGCACGGAGTGCACCATCCGGTTCTGATGCTGATACAACACGCACCTACCAAGCACCGGATGTCGTTGTCACCGCAACACGGACTCAAATCAATCCTGCCGACGCATCGTCTCCTCTGGAGGTTGCGAACCTGGAGATCATCCGCCAAATTAATAGTTCTACCGTCGCTGATGTATTTCGAACATTTACCGGGATTCATTTGATGGATTATGGTCCCACCGGTGGAACAAAAAGTGTGATGTTTCGAGGGCTGAATAGTGCTAATGTCCTGGTCCTCTTGAATGGGAATCCGATCAATGAGCCGTTGTTTGGCGGAGTCGATCTCAGTTTGCTGCCGCTTTCGCTTGTCGACCGAATAGAATTCGTTACCGGCGGCGGCTCTGCACTGTATGGAAGCTCTGCTACCGGCGGGGTCGTCAACATTATTACACGCAACGCATCTGATAGAGCGCATGCGAGAGTATCCTTGGAATCAGGCTCATTCCATGCAGTACGATCTGTCGCCGAGGTGGAGGGGAGATATTCGGGGGTTGGGATAATTACTGGACTGTCAAAAGAATCAGGCGACGATGATTATCCTTTTATTTTTCATCAACCGAATGCTGCCGATACAACACTTCATCGAAGCAATGCAGCATATGATCGCCTTCAGGTCTTTTGCAATATGGATTATACGCCGATCGAACGTTTCAATTTGACATCATCATTCCAATATGTGAAATTTTCGCGGGGGGTCCCGGGGAGCGTGTCGTCAGTTACAAGCGGAAGCATCGAGCAGCAGACGGATGAAGCTACTCGTTTCACGCTCAGCGGTACACTGCATGCTGCAGATGTATGGACGCTTTCCCTAAATACTCTACTCAACCAGACGAATCGCTGGGATAACGATTGGATTCAAGGATCAGACATTCTCTACCGGATGAAAACGGGATCGATGAATATCCAAATCCAATGTGCAGTAACAGAGAGTGACAATATTATAGGCGGAATAGAGTATAGCGATAACTACCTGGATCAAGTTGGGGTTTCCTATGGATCTCCAGTGAGGATTTTTCCATCGAGAAGTCAGAGATCATGCTATCTTTCGAACGAATATACCTATCAAACAGCTCAAGACTGGTTTGACAGAATTTTGTTGTTTCAATCTCTTCGATATGACCAATATTCTGATGTACAGGAAGATGCTTTTTCACCAAAACTCGGTGTAAATCTTCGGATTTACCGGCCTCTGGACATTCGTATTCGGAGCTCATGGAGTCAAAATTTCAGAGTGCCATCGTTTAGTGATCTGTACTATCCGGGATTCAGCAATCCGCTTCTTCATCCGGAGCGTTCAACCGTTCTGGATGCCGGGCTCACAGGAAATCTTGATTGGTCAGGAAGTCAGACCCTCCAAGTCACATTCTTTTCCTATGAAACGAAAGAAAAAATCATTTTCGGATCGGATTGGCTTCCACATAATATTGGAAGGACTGAACATCAAGGAGTGGAATTCCGTTATGATCATCATTCCCTCGATCATCGATACGACATCTACGCCGGGTTTTCTTTCATCGGAGCAAAAAAGAAAGATCGGGTTTCGTCGACAGATCCAACATACGATAAGTGGCTTCCGTACGTTCCAAATTCCACAGGTACGCTAGGCGTTTCATTCGAGACTTTCCTGGGCAGAGTCGGTATCGAAGAATCCTTTATAGGACTTCGCTATACCAATGAGCTCAATACATCCTCATTGCCTGCCTATAGTCTGGTGAATGTCCGATTGATGAAAAACATCCACCTTTCAAAGGTTTCATTGGTTATTCGGGTCTCATTGAATAATGTGTTCGATACAGACTATCAAGTGTTTTCGCAATATCCGATGCCGGGACGAACTTACCGGGGTTCTTTGAGTGTTGAATATTAAAGGGTCTTTAGTTTATGAAAATAAATCGGTATCATTCATCTAGCAACTTTGGAGGAACTATGCAAAAACTTATTGTTGGCAGTTTGCTTATTCTTACAGCCGCTCTTTCCCGGCTTCTTCCACATCCAGCGAATTTTACTCCCATCGCTGCGATAGCTCTGGCAGGGGGAGTCTATCTTGATAAACGATTCGCACTTGTACTCCCGCTCGGAGCTCTTCTTCTCAGCGATCTTTTTATCGGCTTCCACAGCACAATCGTTTTTGTCTATGGAAGTTTTATGTTGATCGGGTTTTTAGGATTATGGCTGAGAACGCATAAAAAGCTCTTACCGATTGCAGGGACAACAATCCTCAGTTCAATTCTTTTCTTTGGTATCACGAACTTCGGAGTCTGGCTGACCGGGAGCGGATGGTCATATCCAGGAACATGGCAGGGATTGATCGAATGTTATACTCTGGCCATTCCTTTCTTTCGCAATACCATTGCCGGAGATCTGATATATACAATGGTACTCTTTGGTCTTTTTGAGGTCTCCGAAGTAGCTATTCGTGCTCTGAAGAAGAAAACTATTACAATACAATAATTATTTTCATCGAAGTGTTCCTGAGACATCAGACCGGCCTGAGTGGTTGGTCTGATGTCTTTTTTTTTATGAGGATGGTAAAATAAAGCGATAAAACCATTGTATTCATTGATGATTCCCCGCAGACATGATGGTTCCGCAAATGAGAAAATATTAATTCCTCATTATTCAAGCTTCTGGCATTTTGTGGAAAAATCTCTATATTGAACACCACAAAAGTTAAACGTAGTCACACCTCAAGAAATAGAACTTGCGGTACAATCCATTCCATAGATTCGTGCTCCATCAATTCTGTAGAAGACAATTCAGCTGCATTGCTCTTTTCACGGGGACAACATTTTTTATCGTAACAGTATAGAGGAAACCATGTCGGACTATATCAATAAAATTATCTCTCATGTAAAGGCAAAGAACCCCAACGAACCTGAGTTCCATCAAGCTGTGGAAGAAGTCTGCGAATCACTCGAGCCAGTGTTTGCGCGCCATCCGGAATACCGTGCGGCAAAGATCCTTGAACGTATGGTTGAACCGGAACGGACCATTACCTTCCGTGTACCGTGGATGGATGACCAGGGCGAAATTTATATCAATCGCGGATTCCGAGTTCAGATGAACAGTGCAATCGGACCGTATAAAGGAGGGTTGCGTTTCCATCCCTCCGTGACACTCGGTATTCTCAAATTTCTTGCTTTTGAGCAGGTCTTCAAAAATAGTTTGACGACATTGCCCATGGGTGGAGGGAAAGGGGGTTCCGATTTTGACCCCAAGGGCAAAAGTGATAATGAGGTCATGCGGTTTTGTCAAAGTTTTATGACGGAACTCTTTCGTCATGTCGGACCGGATACAGACGTACCTGCCGGTGATATTGGAGTCGGCGGAAGGGAAATCGGATATCTCTTTGGTCAGTATAAAAGGCTCACGAAGGAGTTTACAGGCGTGTTAACGGGGAAAGGCATCAATTGGGGCGGGTCGCTTATCCGTCCCGAGGCGACAGGATTTGGTGTTGTCTATTTCACTGAGGAGATGTTGAAAACCAAAGGTATGAGCCTTGCCGGGAAGACCATCTCAGTCTCCGGTTTTGGGAATGTGGCCTGGGGGGCAGTTATCAAGGCAAACCAGTTGGGGGGAAAAGTAGTCACGCTCTCCGGTCCGGATGGATTTGTCTACGATCCGGATGGAATAAAAGGCGAGAAAATTGACTATATGCTGGAGATGCGCTCAAGTGCAAAAGATGAGGTAAAATCGTACGCCGATAAGTTTAAAACCCAATTCGTTGCGGTCAAACGGCCGTGGAGCGTCAAAGTAGATGTAGCGTTGCCTTGTGCAACTCAAAACGAACTTGATGAGAACGACGCAGCGGAACTTGTCAAGAATGGCTGTGTGTGCGTTTGCGAGGGTGCTAACATGCCCACAACGATTGCCGGCTTTAAGGTCTTTCAAACTGCCAAAATTCTCTTCTCACCGGGCAAAGCATCCAATGCCGGCGGTGTAGCGACGTCTGGACTGGAGATGAGCCAGAACAGCATGCGGCTGCCATGGCCGAAGGAAGAAGTTGATGCGCGGCTGCACCAGATCATGAAAAGCATCCATGAGACATGCGTGCAAACAGCAGAACGATTCGGTGTCCCGGGTAATTATGTGACTGGTGCAAACATCGCCGGCTTTTTGAAAGTTGCCAATGCGATGCTTGAGCAAGGATTGGTGTAACAATCTCGATTCACTCACTCATCTTGATCGATGGCGCAGCTTCCTTGGGTTACAGAAGAACCGCAAAAGGGATGGATGCGCCATCAGTGTTTTTGTACTCGGTAACATTTTCAGACCCATTGTAGGAATCCGATCATTTGAAATGACATTCTTATGAACCGTCATGAGAAATTTTCAGTAGAAGATATCTATGGAAGCCGCATCAAGTCGTTCCAGAAACTGATGCATGCCAAGGTGCGCGACATCCTGCTGGTCGCGAGCCTGTATGATCAATATCTGTTTGAAGAAGACGGGAGATTATACGAGCTCATCCGTCAGGAATTTCAGACCCTCAACCTCAGTCATCCGCCGGAGATCACGCATGTCACAGGAGGTGAGGAAGCGGTAGAACTGCTGGCATCCGGTGAAAAATTCGATCTTGTGATATCAACCTTGCATATCGAGGATATGCCTGTGATCCGGTTTGCTCAGAAAGTCCGTGAAACAGATAGTGATATCCCCATCATTCTGCTGGCATATGATAATCGCGAAATGAAGGAGATCACCTCCAATTATGATACCTCAGTGTTTGACCGGATATTTATTTGGCATGGTGATTACCGCCTCCTGGTTGCGATGATCAAATACGTAGAAGACAAGCTCAATGTGGAGAATGATACAGCAAGGGTAGGTGTTCAAGTGATTATCCTTGTAGAGGACGATGTCAGTTTTTATTCCTCATACTTGCCCCTTCTCTATACACAAATTCTGAATCAATCGCAGCGACTTATCTCGGAAGGGGTGAATCTCACGCATCGATTTATGCGGATGCGTGCCCGTCCGAAAATTTTGCTGTGCTCAACGTATGAGGAGGCATGGTCGTATTTTGAGAAGTATGAAAACTACGTCCTGGGAGTTATTTCCGATATTGATTTCCTTCACGAAGGGGTGAAAGATCCGGGAGCTGGATTTAAATTCGCGGAGGCAGTACGGCAGAAGAAGGAGGATATACCCATCCTGCTTCAATCTGGGAATGTCGACGCCGCCGCAAAAGCATTAGAGATCGGAACTGCTTTTCTCCAAAAAGGTTCGCCAACTCTCCTGTATGACCTCACCAACTTTGTGATGACACACTTTGGTTTCGGCGATTTTATTTTTCGCATGCCGGATGGCGCAGAGGTCGGTCGAGCCTCAAACCTGAAGCAATTCGAAGAACAGCTCCAGACGCTGCCAGATGAATGTATCCAGTTCCATGCCAATCGCAATCACTTTTCCAATTGGCTGAAAGCGAGAACCGAATTCTGGCTTGCCCATAAACTGCGGCCACAAAAAGTGGAAGACTTTCCGACAATTGAGGGGCTTCGAAATGATATTCTCAATACGCTGCGATTCTATCAGGAAGCACGGCAGCGCGGTGTCATCACAGAGTTCTCGAAGGGGTCCTTTGACCCGCAAAACAGCTTTGCCCGGATTGGCTCCGGCTCTGTCGGGGGGAAGGCACGCGGCTTAGGATTCATCAATACCTTGATTAATGATTATAACCTGCGTGACAGGTTTGAAGGAGTAGAAATTTCTGTCCCTACCGCTGTCGTCATTGCTACCGATGTTTTTGACAAGTTCCTGCGGGAAAACCATCTTGAAAAATATGTATTGGAAGTTAAGGACGATAAGGAATTACTCCAACGCTTCACGGAAGCGCCCTATTTCCCCCCTGAAGTGGTCTTCAAACTCATCGATTTTCTCCATATTGCCAAAGAACCGTTGGCAGTGCGGTCGTCAAGTTTGTTGGAAGATTCACAATACCAGCCGTTTGCAGGTGTGTATCAAACATACATGATCCCAAACAACAATACTGATGATGCAGCCCGGCTCCGTGAATTGCTCGATAGCATAAAATTGATTTATGCCTCGACCTTTTGTACCAAAGCTAAAGATTACATGAAGGCCACACCGTACCGATTGGAAGAGGAAAAAATGGCGGTTATTATTCAACGGATGGTCGGCACGGCGCATCATGAACGGTTCTATCCCGAATTTGCAGGAGTTGCGAAGTCGTATAATTTCTACCCCGTTCCGCCGCAGAAATCGGAAGATGGAATTGTCCAAGTAGCATTAGGGCTGGGATTTACCGTCGTCGAAGGACGAAATTCTGTTCGGTTCTGTCCAAAATTCCCGCGTCATCTGCTGCAGTTCTTTTCCACAAAAGAAACGATACGTAATGCTCAGCAGGAATATCTGGCGCTTGATCTGACGGCAAGCTTTAGCCATGAAAACCATGAAACACCCGATGTGATGATCAAGCATTATGACCTCGGTTCAGCGGAAGAAGACAACACACTGTTTTATGTCGGCTCCACATATTCGGCGGAAGATGATTCGGTGTACGACGGTGTTTCGCGTCCCGGGAAGCGCGTTGTGACGTTCTCACCAGTGCTCAAACATCGGATTTTTCCTCTGCCGGAAATTCTCGATCTTCTCCTCGAAATGGGTACATGGGGAATGGGAACCCATGTGGAAATTGAATTTGCAGTGAACATGAACACCCCTGCGGGGAGACCGAAAGAATTTGCTATGCTGCAAATTCGCCCTCTCGTGATGAGTCTGGAATTCGAGGAGCTGGATGTCGATCAATTCAATCCCGACGATCTCTTCTGCCAGAGTGAACAGGTGCTCGGCAATGGTGCGATTCAAGATATCTATGATATCGTTCTCGTAGACGAGGAAAAGTTTGAGCGGTCAAAGAGCAAAGAAACGGCTCGCGAGGTGAGTGAAGTTAATTCCATACTAGTCTCCGAGAAACGCCCGTATGTCCTGATCGGGATGGGGCGTTGGGGAAGTATGGATCCATGGCTGGGTATTCCGGTGACATGGGATCAAATCTCGGGCGCAGCGGTAATTGTGGAATCTGGATTTAAGGATATCGATATTACCCCATCTCAGGGTTCTCATTTCTTTCAAAATATCACTTCATTCCGCATTGGCTATTTTACTGTCAATGCAACATATAATAAAGGATTCATCGATTGGAAATGGCTGGGAGCGCAGAAGGCATACAGAGAATTGAGTCACGTGCGACATTTACGATTTGAAAAGCCGATCATTGCCAAAATCAATGGACGGAAGAATAAAGGTGTTATCGTAAAGCCGGGGAAGTAGAATGTTCGATATTCATGATAAATACTCCAGAATATATTGGATTCATTCTCCCGCATATTGAACCGTTTATCGCCTCGTGTATCCTTTTAACGATGAGATATTGGATGCAAAACAATATAGCTTTACAATAAAAACAACTGTAATCTGCCGGAGATCGCTCCGGGATCAGGTTGCATACGGTTGTCTATCACTCAAATTCAAACATAGGAGGTACTCGCATGGCTGAGTTTAAACGCAGGGACTTCCTTCGGAAAAGCAGTGTCGGTCTCGCCGCAACATTGACGTCGGGACTCTGGTTTGATATGCTTGCCAAAGGAATTGTCCCGCTTCCCTCGCCGACGTTCTTTGAGGAACGATTCGGTGTTTCTCGTGAAGACATGAAGAAAATCCTTCAAATCGCACTCTCGAAAGGGGGAGAATTTTCGGAACTCTTTTTTGAATATAGGATCCAAAATTCTGTTCAAATGGAAGAGGATATCATCAAAGATTCGTCCGAAAGCATAACGCTCGGTGTCGGTATTCGTGTGCTGAAAGGTGCACAAACGGGATATGGGTATACGGATGATCTTTCTTTTGAGAAGATGAAACAAACCGCTCTGACGGCAGCTGCCATTGCATCTGGGAACTCTCAAATATCCATCGTACCGCTGATGGAAAAAACATCAGGACTGAAAGTGTACGATCTCAAGCTGCCGATGAGCGAAGTCAAACTTGACACGAAGGTTGATCTTGTAAAAAAAGCGTATGCGGCAGCTCAGGCTTACGATAAGAGAATCACTAAGGTCCAGGCGTCTGTCGCCGATGAACTTCAATATATCACCATTGTGAATAGTGAAGGCTTGTTGATCGCCGATGCCCGCCCGCAGACAAGAATGGTTGTCATTTCTACTGCCGAAGAAAAAGGGATCCGGAATACCGGATTTAAATCAGCAGGGGGACGTGTAGGTCTCACCTTCTTCACAACAACAGCGACTCCGGAATTTGTAGGAAAGAAAGCATCAGAGGAAGCTGTGACACTTCTTTCTGCCGTTAATCCCATCGCCGGTGAACAGCCCGTTGTTCTGGGCAGCCTTCAATCAGGTGTCATGATCCACGAAGCGGTCGGGCATCCGCTGGAAGCAGATGCAAACAGGAAGAAAACATCCATTATGTGGGACAAGCTGGGTCAACAGGTTGCCAATCCTATCGTCACCATCTACGACGATCCGACAATTCCAAATTACCGCGGGAGTTACAATGTCGATGATGAAGGAACGATCCCTCAGAAAAAGATGCTGATCGAAAACGGAAAACTTGTGGGGTACTTACAGGACCGGCTTTCGGCAAAACTCATGAAGATGGAACCGGATGGACATGGACGCCGTCAGACCTATCGCAATGTTCCGATTCCGCGTATGGCAAATACAGTTCTGGCACCCGGAACTTCTTCCGTTGAAGAAATTATTCGTTCGGTGAAGAAAGGATTCTATGCGGAGACGTATCAAGGCGGTCAGGTTGGTGACTCGGGGAAGTTTACATTTTCGGTGAATATGGGCTATATAATTGAAGATGGCAAAATGACTCAACCTGTCAAGAATGCGACGCTGATAGGAACCAATGTTCAAATACTTACAGAGGTTGAGATGATCGCCAATGATACAGCCTTCTTCCTCGGGACATGCGGGAAAGACGGCCAATCAGCAGCTGTCACAGCTGGCACACCAACATTGAAGATCCGTCAGATGACGGTAGGAGGTCGAAAATGAGCGAGCAGAATCTCTCCCAATTAGCAGAGGAGCTTGTTGCATTCGGCCAAAAGAATGGGGCAAGCCAGGTAGAAGTTTCTATCTCACAGGGGAACAATTTCTCTGTAGATGTCCGCGAAGGTGAGATAGAAAAATTAACCGAAGCAGTTTCTAAAAACCTGGGTCTGCGCGTGTTCGTTGAAGGAAAAATGGCGCGGGCGAGTTCTTCAGACATGACGAAGGAAACATTGAACAAACTCATGCTCAATGCAATCCAGCGGGCGAAGCTTTCGAGCACAGACCCCCTTGCGGGACTGCCTGAAAAAGAACCATTGACGATAGATGTTGCCTCACTGAAGATCTATGATCCGGCAATTCTTGAAATGGCTCCGGAGAAAAAAATCGCGGCGGCAAAAGAGGTGGAGGCAATCTGTCTCGGTGATAAACGTGTAAATAAATCGTTCGGATCCACGTTCAGCACATATGTCGGCGAACGATTCCTGGCGAATTCAAATGGATTCAGCGCCTCATTCAAACGGACAAGCTGTTCCAATGGAGTGTATCTCCAGGCGGGTGAAGATCAAAACCTGTTTGATGAAGGCTGGTCGGATTCTTCCGTTAATCTGGCTGGTCTGGAATCTCCCGAAACTATAGCGAAGAAGGCAGTTCATCGGGTAACCCGGCTGATCGGCGGCAGGAAAGTTGAATCGCAAAATGTGCCGGTGGTTTTTGAGCAGCCTATGACGGCTAATTTGTTGAATTTCTTTGCCACATGTGTAAGAGGGAACAATGTCTATTTAAAGCAATCGTTCCTGGCTGGCAAGATCGGCGAGAAAGTCGGCAATGACCTTGTTAATATCATCGATGACGGTTTGAAGCCGGGAGCGCCGGGAACCGAATTGTTCGATGGTGAAGGTGTTCCGTTGCGCAAAACAGTTGTAGTAGAGAATGGTGTGCTGAAGAATTATTTGCTGGATACCTATGCAGCACGGAAACTTGGAATGAAAACCACAGGGAACAGCGGAGGTCCGAATAATCTCTATCTGGCAGCAGGGACGTCGATTCCGGCACAGATCATCAAGTCGGTTGATAAAGGACTTTTCCTGACCGGCACGATCGGGTTCGGTTTGGTGGCAACGACCGGCGACATTTCACGCGGTGCGTTCGGAATTTGGATCGAGAAAGGTGAACTCACTTATCCCGTTTCTGAAATTACTATTTCCGGTAATCTCGGCCAGCTGCTCCATGGCATTCAAATGATCGGAAACGACCTCGAGTTTAAGGATTCCGTTACCGGTCCGACGATCAAAGTTGCTGAAATGACAGTCGGCGGAAAGTAGGCATCAGCAGTTCTGTTTTGCGGTAATACTTTCGTCCATCTCTGATCTTCCTGGGTTGGAGATGGACTGCTTATTCTGAAATATCCATCTATAATTGATAGTCCGCATTTTCAACTCATATATACTTTAGGCTTTGTATCCTGTCTGGAAGACAAGACCAGGCCGGAAACATAACTCACATTGAAGAAGGAGGGTGTTCAATGAAAGTATTCTGTATCACAGCCGCATGGTTCTGTTTGCTCACACTTGCATTCGCACAACAACAAGGACAACCAATGACCGATAATCCCTTCTTTCAGGAATATAAGGCTCCATTTCAAGCTCCTCCGCTTGATCAGATCAAAAATGAACATTATATGCCTGCATTCGCGAAGGGGATGGAAGTTCAAAAACAAGAAATCCATGCCATCCTGACGAATCCGCAGCCGGCGACCTTTCAGAATACCCTCGAAGCTCTTGATCAAACAGGCGACCTGTTAGGAAGAGTGAGTGCCGTATTTTTCAGCATACAATCAGCGAATACGAATGACGAGATCCAGAAGATTGCCAGTGATGTGACACCGCTGCTGACCAAGCATCAGGACGATATCTATTTGAACGAAAAACTCTTTGCACGCATCAAAACAGTCTACGACCAGCGCGGGAAATTAGGGTTAACGACAGAGCAAGCAAAATTGCTTGATGATTATTATGCGAACTTTGTGCGTGGCGGTGTAAACCTTCCTCCGGAAAAGAAAGAACGGTTCCGGAAATTGAACGAAGAGCTTTCATCGCTGCAGTTAAAATTTGATGAGAACGTTTTAAAGGAGACCAATGCCTTTAAGCTTGTGGTTGATAAAAAAGAAGATCTGGCTGGATTACCACAAACCAATGTCGATGCTGCTGCTGATGCGGCGGAAAAAGCAGGCATGCCCGGGAAGTGGATCTTTACCGTGAAGAAGCCCAGTATTATCCCGTTCCTGCAATATGCGAAGAACCGTGATCTGCGCGAGAAACTCTTCAAAGCGTACATCATGCGCGGCGACAACAACAATGAATTCGACAATAAAGAGAATGCCTCTAAGATTGCGGCATTGCGTGTAGAGCGGTCAAATATTCTGGGATATAAAACTTATGCGGACTTTTCCTTGGAACGAACAATGGCAAAAACACCGCAGAATGTATACGACTATCTGAATAAGCTCTGGGAACCGGCCTTAGCGAATGCTAAAAAAGAACGCGATGTCATGCAAACCATCATTAATAAAGAAGGAGGGACCTTCAAGCTTCAGCCGTGGGATTGGTGGTATTATGCAGAGAAAGTGCGAAAAGAAAAATATGATCTCGATGAGAATGAACTGCGTCCATACTTCCTCATGGAAAATGTGCGTAAGGGAGCTTTTGAATTAGCAACGAAACTGTATGGAGTTCAATTCATCGAACGGAAAGATATCCCAAAATATTCGGATGAGGTTACCATCTTCGACGTAAAGGAAAAGGATGGAACGCATATCGGCGTTTTGTATACAGACTACTTTCCACGCCCCGGCAAACAGGGGGGGGCGTGGTGCGGCGGATTCCGCTCACAGGAACGGCGCTCGGGTGTCATGGTGACCCCGCTCGTGACCAATGTCGGCAATTTCTCTCGCCCCATAGGCGACAAACCATCGCTCCTGAGCCAGGATGAGGTAAGGACTTTGTTTCATGAATTTGGCCATGCGTTGCAGGCATTGTTCTCAAATGTCACATACAAAGGGCTATCGCTCCCCGGCGACTTTGTCGAACTTCCCTCGCAGGTGATGGAGAATTGGGCATTCGAACCGGAAGTGATGGAATCCTATGCGTTCCATTACAAAACAGGTGAATTGATGCCGAAGCCGTTGATGGAGAAGATTGTTCAGACAAGCAAATTCAATCAGGGATTTATTACCGTGGAATATCTTGCTGCATGTTTCCTCGACATGGATTGGCATATGCTGATTACAACAACACCAATGGAAGCGAATGCATTTGAAGCCAAATCGATGGAGAAGATCCATCTGATTCCAGAAATTGTCTCTCGATACCGGACACCCTATTTCTTGCATGCCTTCAGCGGTGGATATTCCGCAGGGTATTACTACTACATCTGGGCGGCGGTGCTCGATGCGGATGCGTTTGAGGCATTCAAAGAAAAGGGATTGTTCGATCAGGAAACTGCGAAAGCATTCCGCGAATATGTCCTCGCCCGCTGCACAGCAGATGATGCGATGAAACAATACGAAAAATTCCGCGGAAAAAAGCCGTCCATTGAACCGCTTCTCAAGAAAAGAGGATTGAAGTAACGGTATCGTTTGATATAAAAAAGTTTGAGAGATCATAAAGAAAGGCTCAGAGCAATCTGAGCCTTTTATTTTGTACGATGAACTTCCTGCTCAGTTCTGTGAGAGGATTAATTTGTTCGCAATAAAACCAGATTGGTAACTGCTCAGCACAGTCACATAAGAATTAACTATTCTGTGGAACTCCTCTGGAGTTCCGAAGCTGTTTTCCAAGGAGTATTACAAACATGCAATTCCTGCCTGCCCGCTTCGCGAGGCGAGCAGCAGACAGGCCTATGGAATTGTCATTCTTTCTTTAAAGATAAGTCTGACTCCGTAGGAGTCTGACGTTTGTAACAATGCCCTTAAAACAAACAAGAACTCCGTAGGGAGTTCAACCTATCGAACCCTAGTTTGTTCTGTCTCGAAGGGCTCGTGGAGTAATAACCTAGATTCGATGAAATGATTGACGTATGCTTGCATTCCCGCAAGAAAACAAATACATTTTTTTCGAAACAATTGATTAATTGCCTCCTCGACGATTGCCGCTCGATCGGGTACCGGAGTCAGCCGTTTGCCGATTTTCAGAAGATTCACTTCGCCGATATCCGGAGTCTCGGGTTGCAGAAGGTGGCGGTGTTTCAGTCACGGTTGGCGAATAACCCGGCGTGGGCAATGGATAATACACCGGCGGAGTCGGAATATAAATAGGTTCATATACGACAATGGTCGTCTGAGGCTGATAGTCGATGGGCGGCGGATCACGAATTACTGAATTGGGTTCATCAGAAATGTAAGCAAGCTGAGTATAACAGCCGCTCAGAACGAAAACACCAAATATGGCTGCGATTGAAAGAGAGAGGGAAGAAAATATCGGTTTCATTTTAGTTGCCCTTTCTGATGACTAAAGTAATAGGAACAAGAGTTGTGCCGAAGTTATTGATGGAAAATCGCACTAAACCTCCTCAGGATTGTATAGAAAAGCCTTCATACGGATAATAAAGAGGACAATTTCATGAAAATGGAGTTCATCGGGTACACGAAATCGGATGACTATTAACCTTTATCGAAGGAAAATCTCTATGACCGAACAAAGCACTCTTCAGCGCGGAACGAGTTTTCTCGTTGTGGCGGCATCTCTTGTTATCATCGTGTGGGGCATCTATCAGGCGCAGTCTTTTCTGGTGTTGATGCTGGTAGCTCTCTTCCTTGCTGTCATCGGAGCGCCCCCGGTGCTCTGGCTCAAGGAGAAACGAGTTCCATCTATCCTTGCTGTGCTGGTCGTTCTAACAAGCATGATCGTCATTCTGTTGATGATCGGTGGAATCGTCGGCACATCCCTTTCCAGTTTCTCTAGCAGCCTTCCCATTTATCAGAAACGTATCGAGGACGATGTTCTGGCGCTGAGAGAATTCCTTGTGAGGAAAGGGATTAGCATCACCGATAATTCTGTGCTGGAATATATCAATCCGGGTGCGGTCATGAGTCTGACCGCAGGATTGCTTTCAGGACTAACATCGACACTGTCCAGTATTTTTCTCATTCTCCTCACAGTCACTTTTATTCTGCTTGAGGTCTCCAGTTTTCCATTGAAGCTTCGCGCAATTGTTGGAGATCCCCGCGCAGATTTTTCACGGTTCAAGAAATTCATCGAAGACATTAATCACTATATGATTATCAAAACCGGAATTAGTGCAGCCACTGGAATTCTGGTCGGCCTATGGCTATTCATTCTCGGAGTCGATTTTCCTGTTCTGTGGGGCTTCCTGGCATTCCTGCTCAATTATGTACCGAATCTTGGTGTTGTTATTGCAGCATTTCCTGCAGTACTGCTTACGCTGATTCAATTCGGACCAGGGTATGCACTGCTTGCGGCAGTAGGCTACATTGTTATGAATTTCGTTATCGGCACTCTTGTGGAACCAAGACTCGTGGGACGCAGCGTTGGCTTGTCGACGCTCGTAGTGTTTCTCTCGCTGGTCTTCTGGGGGAGTCTGCTTGGTCTCATCGGTATGGTTCTTTGCATACCATTTACGATGACATTGAGATTTGCACTTGAGAACAATGCTAAGACACGATGGATTGCAGTGCTGCTCGGACCGGAAGTTCCGCAGGAGAATCTTCAGCCTTTATCGAAGAACGAAGAAAACAGTTTGAGAGAGCGGGTGCCGAGGAAGAAGAAAATATAGATTCCCATACTATTGGGAGAGGAGGAGCAAGTACATCTTCTACCAACCGCCTTCGATACTCACGTAGTACGTTCGGAGCGGAGAAAGATTCCCTAATAATTCTACGTAATAGTAGTTGGTGAGATTCTTGACAGTGAATCCAATACTCAAAGGCAAACCGGCATTTATGAGGTCATAGGTGATTCCTGCATCTATGACTTTATAGGCAACTCGCTGGTCTCCGTCGACAATGGGGGCAAGGCGGACAAGATTTTCATCTATTGTTTCCACGCGGCTGACCGAGCGGAAATCTACGTTCGCCTGCAACTGCCGGTAGTGAGCAGTCAGCGATGCATAGAGTAAATGACGCGATCGGAAAGTGAGCACAACGTCACGGCTGAGATCGATTGGATCAATGTACGTGTAGCTAAAATCTGTTGTAAGAAATCGATTCCACCAGTCTGCTTTGATCCCGATTTCAAGGCCGCGAATTCTCGCCCGCGTGACATTCGTGAACTGTATCTCAAACCGGGTCGGATTGACGCCGCCTTCAATGAGGTCGTAGAAATCATTCTGAAACAAAGCCATATCGAGGAATACCCGCTCACCCAGCATTTGAGAGCCGCCGATCTCAACTGCTATGCTTCGTTCCGGACGCAGGTTGTCGTTAGGAACGATTTTTATTTGGCTGACTCCCGTGGTTACAGAGGTAAAAAGCTCACTGATCGATGGATAGCGATATCCTTCGCCATAGGATGCCCGAAGCGTTGTCGTTGGACCGGGAGAGAACACCAATCCGATTTTTGGATTGAGTTGTGCCGGGGAAGTTGCAGCCGGTGACGAGAAAAGCTCTTTCCATACTCGCTGCCAATCATATCTGATTCCCGCTGTCAGTTTCAGTGACTGAAATGGTGCGAGTTCATCCTGCACGTATACAGCGGCTCCTACACCGGGATGGGATCCAAAAATATCAGAGATAACATAATCGTAGTTTGCATCAAGACCGCCCGTGAGAATATGGTCTTGAGAAATGAGATATGTTGCCTGCGCATCCACCTGGGTGAAATGCGATGTCGCCGTGTTATTGACGTGTCCGGCATCATTATCCTGCCAAAAATTACCATAGTAGATGGCTTTCAGTGAAAACAATACCTGATCAGAGAGAATGGTTTTGTATGCAAGACTCACATTGCCACGCGTAGAGTTCACTTCGCCATTTATTTGTGTGTCTGCCGGACGTGTAGCCTCTCGGAGGCTTTTCCACCAGAAGAAATTTCCGTGTTTTCGCCATTGAATATTTGTGGAGAATGTTAAACTTTGAGATTCTGAGAAATAATAATTGAGCTTTGAGTACAAGCCCCACCTATGGTACACGTCATTCAGGCGGTAGCTCTCGTCAACCATACGAGAGGCGCTGATAAGGTAGCCAAAAGAACCAACACGGTTGGAATAGCTGACAAATCCTCCAGTATTCAAACGGCGCGTTGGAGACCAATCCCATTCTGCGTACCGCGGTGTATCGTACAGTCCGGAGAAAAGACGAAACCGCATTTCAGATGTTTCACCGATTTCCTTTGTGATGACGTTGATGACTCCCCCAAGTGCGCTCGATCCGTACAGAGCAGAACCGGCACCTTTCACGATCTCAATTCGATCAATTTGAAACATGGGGATTGTTTCCCAAGGTATTTCACCAGTATCACCGGTGATGTACGGAAGTCCGTCGATCAAGATCAGCACGCGGCTTCCAACACCTCTGCTGTAACCGGATGATCCGCGGATATTCACTTGATCCTGCATCATATTGACACCCGGAACATAACGAAGGGCATCGTCGAGTGTCACAGAGACGTGATCGGCAATCATTTTAGATGTTACCGTGGACACGCTCACAGGAACTTCCCGCAAGCTTTGTTCTCGCCGGCTGGCTGTGACAACAACCTGGTCTGCTTCTATAGCAGTTTGCACGAGTGCTACATCAAGCTGGATCGATGTATCAGGCTGAATCGCAATATGACGAAGTGTTTGTGAGGTATATCCTATCAGTGAAAATGTTATGTCGAATACTCCGGCCGGAACTCCCTTCAGGCGATAGGTACCTTGCGCATCTGTTGTTGTACCGCGCAAGGTTCCCCGGACAAGGACATTGACACCGGCGAGCGGTTTTTGTGTTTTTGTATCAGAGAGTTTTCCCCTAATGGAGCCGGTGTTTGGCTGGGCAAACGAAACGTGAAGAAAAAAGATGAGGATACTATAGAGGAATGCGCTTTTCAAAATGGCTGCGGTGGTGGATTTTGAAAGTCAACGAAAATGTTGATTCCTTTCACTTGTTCGCGATCATTCACCTCAACACTGCCGGGTTGTGAAAGGTTTGTCGAATCTTTATAAAAACCGACGACCCTAAACACCCGTATACCGCGAAAGAGGAAATCCGGATTGATTTGTTGAATGATACCCACATATTTGTAGGTTCCGGGAGGCAAGGGAAATGAATATGATATCGAGTCAGCCTTGTCCAGGGGGAGTGATTGAGTGAGACTGGGATACACAAAGATTGTGTAGGGAGTTTGAAACAGACCATCAACGACCTTCGCCGAATCAAGCGGATAAATCTGAGAGGCAAAGATCAAGAGATTGAAAAGACTGTCTGATGGCGGCCATGCATTGGGTGTAAAATATACTATCCCGCTGAATCCAAGCTCTATGGGTGGTGGTGGCGCAAGTCCGCCCTCACAAGATGAAAGTGCGAAACAGAAAGTTATTAAAACGAGGAGTCTCATAACAAACTGAAGTATAGTACACATTGGGGAAATAACATGCAATGTTTGCGTAATATTCCTTCAGATATATCAATCCCATGCTCATGCTTCGGGACAGTCGGGAATCTCTGTTAAGTCCATGAAGAATACCTCTGACAATCCGCTCAGGAAAATTATCTTCTTCGCGGCCGCGACCTGTTTCGGTGCTGTGGTGCTCTATGTTCCGGTCTTTCTGTCGATTGGTGCGGCGGGAGTTCAGGAATAGGAGCCATCAAATGATCGTCCGGATACGTGCATTTGAATTTCTTCCCAAGAAATTCTTCAAGCTTCACCAGTTCATACGCATCATCTTCATCGGCGAAGTTAATGGCGATACCATTCGCTCCTGCACGCCCGGTACGTCCAATCCGGTGCACATACTCTTCCGCGTCCTTGGGCATATTGTAATTTATGACGTGTGATATTCCTTCAATATGAAGTCCGCGTGAAGCAACGTCTGTTGCAACCAGAACACGGACCTTTCCTTCCCGGAATCGTTCCAGGCGATGTATCCGCTGTTTCTGTTCCACTTCGCCGGAAAGCAGCGCACAACTGACGCCATAAGTCTCCAGCAGATCTTTCACGCGCCGGGCTTCATCGCGGCGGTTGACAAACATCAGCACGCGGTCAAGGTGTCTCTGCATAATCAAATTATAGACCAGCGCAGCCTTTTGGTTGTACGTCGTGATGTATGTAATCTGTTCGACGGTATCCACCGCAATCTGGTCCGGCATGATATTGACCTCGAACGCCTGGCGGGTCCAAGATTCGGCTAGGCGCCTCACTTCGGAGGACATGGTTGCCGAGAAGAACATCGTCTGCCGTCTTGCCTTTGGCGGTGTGTCCAGCACAATAGAGCGCACAGCATCGATGAATCCCATATCGAGCATGCGGTCAGCCTCATCGAGGACCAGGATCTCCACTTTGCTCAGATCCACTAACTTCTTCTTCTTAAAATCGATGAGTCGGCCCGGTGTACAGATGAGAATATCGCACGGTCCTGTCTTCAGTGCATTCTCCTGTTTCGCATAATCCATACCGCCGAGTATTGCGAGAATATCGCAGGGAACATATCTCCCGAGTCCGCGTGCATCCCGTTCGATCTGCATTACGAGTTCTCGTGTCGGTGCCAGAATGAGTGCACGGGGAGTGCCGTGATGCCGTTTTCCTTCAAGAGGGTGTTTGAGGAAATGAGTAAAAATGGTGATGAGGTATGCGGCTGTCTTTCCCGTTCCGGTCTGCGCCTGGGCGGCAATATCTTCACCAATCAGAGACTTCACAAGTGTTTCGGATTGCACTGGAGTGCAGTAGTGAAACTTGAGATCGTACACCGCGTGCATAATTTCATGCGGAAGATCAAGATCGTGGAACCGGATTTTGCCGTCAACGACGGGAACTTTGAACACTGAACTTTCCCACGGTTCCGATAAAACACCTGGATGAGGGGCAGGTGCGTGTTGTGCGAGTTTTGCCCTCCGAGCAGTATACTCTGCTCGAGTCTCGCGTTTCCGCATATCGCGCGGATGGTGTATACCTTCAGGTTTTTCGTGCTGGAATGCTCTGTGCCGGGGTGGCACGGACTTCGATTCTCTTATAGTTGTTGCAGCAGGCGGCGGGATGGGTTTTATAAATAAATTTCTGATTTTCGCGGTTATTTTTGTAAACAATGGAACGATGCCTTTATATATTTTTCAATACGTAAATCTTTAACTTCTCTATCAATATACACAAAAGAGATGTGGGAGTGTATGGGAATTCGCCGAAAAGTTTAACATGGATCAAAATAGTGCTCAAAGACACATAGAAATGCCCCGTCAGAGATTATCTGGTACATTTCTGTATCGTATTCCAGCTGAAAGCAAAATCGAGAAAATTGGGCGCTGGTGAAATTACAGGAGTTTTATTACCCCGCCGTTTTTCAGTATATGAATTTTATCAGTCACGCCATGCCGGCTTGCTTGTTCGAGAAGGAGAGTAGGCGGTTCTCGAAGTGGCTCATCACTGATCTTGAATGTTCCCCAATGAATCGGAATTAGAATTTCAGCTTTAAGATCAAGGAACGCCTGAACAGCTGTTTCCGGATTGAGATGGAGTTCCCGGAACCAGTTGTGCGGTTTGTATGCCCCAATAGGAAGAAGAGCGGCTTTGATAGAAAAGCGCGATGCGATTTCTTTAAAATGTTCGCCATACCCGGTATCACCCGCAAAAAATACTACGGTATCATGATTCTCAATAACATATCCGCAGCACATTTGTTTGATCCGCTGAAAAAGTGCACGGTTGCTCTTGTGTTTTGCCGGTACACAGGTGATTCGTGTATGATTGCATTCATATGTCTGCCACAGATTCATCTCGCATATTGTTTCGAATCCGGCTTTACGGGCGTACTTCGCATCACCGTGAGGGACTAGGACGGTCGATTGATTCCGCCGTCGCAACCTGCGGAGCGTTCTCATACTCAAATGGTCGTAGTCGCTATGCGAAATCAGTATCTGATCGATACGCGGAAGGTCGTTAAAGGGAATTCCCGGTTTTTGCATCCGTGGTGCGACCCATCCGACCGATCGATTGTAATTGGGATCGGTGATAATATGTGAACCGTCGATGCTGATCAGTACCGAGGCGTGATTGATAAATGTGATGCTACCGGTCATGAATGCTCTGATGTTTTCTCCGATAACATAGTAAATCAGGCAGGAAGAATCAATTGTTGAAATGGTGCAGGTTCTTGCTTTCACGCCGGAAAACAGATACATTTTCCCTGTTCGAACTGACTTATCGTACTTAATTTCATTCCGATTTATGAACCATGCAAATAACGTTCAATAAGGTAGTTCGTCTGTTCCGGCAAATACTTATTGCAGCTATTGCAGCTGTTATTTTCTGGTCAATATTGTCTATGCTCTTCGAAGAAAAATTCATCTTTTTCCCTGATAAATATCCTTCAGGCCGCTATGAGTCGGCATCGCGCGTTCCTCATCTTGTCGATTGTTGGATCACCACTGAGGATGGCGTCAAAATCCATGGCTGGTACGCATCGAACGACAGCGCCATTGCCACGCTTGTGATGGCTCACGGCAATGCGGGCAATATCTCCCACCGCATTGAAATTATTTATTTCCTTCAGAAGGCAGGTTTTAACGTCTTGATATTCGATTACCGGGGATACGGGAGAAGTGAAGGAACTCCGGGCGAAGAGGGGATCTACAAAGATGGAAGGGGGGCGTTCGATTATGTCCGCGGGCTGCCTCATGTGGATCCCCGACGCATTGTTCTTTGGGGAACCAGCCTAGGAGGTGCGGTTGCGGTTGATGTAGCCGCACAGCGTCCGGCCGCTGCATTGATCCTTGAATCGACGTTTACTTCGGCCAGAGATCTTGCTGGAATTCATTATCCGTTCCTGCCCACGGCATATTTCCTCCGGACAAAGTTGAATTCCATCGACAGAATCTCAAAGATTCGAGTACCGCTGCTTGTGATTCATGGAACGCGGGATGAAATTGTACCGATACGGCTAGGCAGGAAACTGTTTGCCGCGGCAAATGAGCCGAAGGAGTTTTATGAAATTGCCTCCGCGGATCACAATGATACCTTCATTGCAGGGGGCACCGAATATTTCGAGCGTGTTCAGAAGTTTGTTCGGAAAGCTCTAAAAAATGAACATTGAAATCAGCGCTCCCCCCAGCGTAAAATAGGCATCTATATCCCGGCGCATGGTGTTTTAGTAATACTTGAAAAACATTCATCTACATACCTCAAAAAAGCCTCTTACTTTTCCTACTTCTGTAAAAGAAATGCGGGAGCTTGGCTGGGAACAAGCCGACATTATTCTCTTTACAGGAGATGCATTTGTCGATCATCCAGCATTCGGTACGGCCATTATTGCCCGCGTGCTGGAAAGCGCAGGTTATCAAGTTGCCGTTGTTCCCCAACCCAATTGGACTGATGACCTTAGAGATTTTAAAAAGCTGGGAACTCCAAGACTGTTCTTCGGAGTGACGGCTGGGAACATGGATTCCATGGTGGACCATTATACCGCCAACAAGCGGCTTCGCTCGAACGATGCATTTACTCCCGGCGATAAGGCAGGCAAACGTCCCGATTATGCAGTGACGATCTATTCGAAAATTCTCAAATCACTCTACCCTGAAGTTCCTCTCATCATCGGAGGGATAGAGGCATCGCTTCGCAGACTGACACATTATGATTATTGGAGCGACTCTTTGAGGCCTTCGATCCTGATCGATGCGGGTGCCGATCTTCTTGCATATGGAATGGCTGAAAAATCTGTCGTTTCCATAGCGGAGAGATTACAGGGAGGAAAAAAGATCGGGGAGATCACTCAGATTCCTCAAACGGCATATTGTATGCATGAATTGCCTCCTGATGGAAATAAAAAAATGCTCGTCCTTGCTTCGTTTCAGGAATGCGTTATGAGCAAGAAAGCTTATGCCCGTAATTTTACTATGACGGAGGAAGAGTCCAACAGGATAGAGCAGCGTCCTCTTGCTGAAAAATCTGGCGACATATGGGTGATCGTCAATCCGTCCTATCCGCCGCTTGAACAGGAAGAATTGGATGCTGTGTACGATCTGCCATTCAGTCGCTTGCCGCATCCGCGGTATGAAGGGAAGGAGCCGATTCCGGCATACGAGATGATCAAAGATTCCGTAACCATTCACCGTGGATGCTTTGGAGGCTGTTCGTTCTGTACAATTTCTGCTCATCAGGGGAAATTCATTTCCAGCCGATCGAAAGAGTCGATTCTGAAAGAACTGAGATATATTGCACAAGGGGATTTCTTCAAGGGTCATGTTACCGATCTAGGTGGACCGACCGCAAATATGTACCGGATGAAGGGCATCGATCAAAAGCAGTGTAATGCCTGTAAGCGGCCGTCATGCATCCATCCTCACGTTTGTAAGAACCTTGAAACCGATTTTACTCCACTGATCGATCTTTATAGGGAGGCGAGGCAGGTTAAAGGTATCAAAAAAATTACTATCGGGAGCGGGATAAGATACGATCTCATTCTCGATCCGCAAAATAGACCGGTCGATCCTTCAGCACTCGAGTACTTGAAGGAACTCGTGGTGTATCACGTCTCCGGCAGGTTGAAAGTTGCCCCGGAGCATACTTCGCCCAGAGTTCTCCAACTTCTGCGAAAACCCTCCTTTGCCAGCTTTGTTCATTTGCACGAGCGATTTACCAGGATTTGTAAGGAGAACGGATTGAGCCAGCAATTGGTTCCCTACTTTATCTCAAGTCTGCCTGACAGCGGATTGGAGGAGATGGCTGAACTTTCTCTGCAGGCACAGAAGCTTCACTTAAATCTTGAGCAGGTTCAGGATTTTACACCAACGCCCATGACATTATCCTCCGTGATGTTTTATACCGGATTAGATCCTTATACGCTGAAAAGACTCTCCATACCTCGTACCATTAAAGAAAAGAAAATTCAACAGCTCTTCTTCTTCCTCCATAGAGAGGAAAAAAGGATGGAACTAAAAGCCGAGCTCAAGCGGATGAAACGATTTGATATCGTGAAGCTTCTTGGTCTGTAACGATGCTCGTTTGTTCTATCAATTTGAGGCGGATGATGTACAAAATCTAGACATCATAGGTGAGCATCGGTTTTCTGTTTCAGTCTACAGCAGACAGTAACACGATGAAGAACGAGAAAATTGAAATCGGGTTGGGTGTTCAACGGTAGTTTAAATGAGGATGGGAGGACTATGTTTGTGAAGATAAAAATGGTGTAAATGAGGTGTTTTTGAGAATTCCTGTCACATACGAATTCGCCGAGGTGCTTCAGAAGAGGCGGATTCCTATTTCAACGATAGACTTGTTTACTTTCATTATGCCATGAGAGAGCAACTTTTTTGCTTCTATTCTGTCTATACCTAACAGAAATGATTAAGGCTCGACTGTGCAAACTGATGCAGAATTACTATATCTCATTGTTGCTGGAGATGCTGAGGCATTCGCTGACCTCTACAACCGTTATAAATCAGAATTGTATTGCTATGCACGCGCTCTTCTCCGAGACAACAATTGTGCTGAAGATGTCATACAAGATGCCTTTCTTCGGCTTTTCAATGACGGGAAAAATATCCGTGAACCGTCCGCTCTCCGTCAATGGCTCTACATTGTTGTTCGTCGATTATCCTACGACGCTCTCAACCAGAATAGACTTCTTCATCCTTTAGATGAAGAAAAACCAAGTCTTGATCCTACTCCTCTTGAAATGGTTGAACAAACATTGAAGGTGGAAGCCCTGCAGGAGGCTCTCCAACATTTAGCGATAGGCTACCGTGAAGTAATATATTTCCGTGAATATATGCAGCTTTCGTACGAAGAGATTTGTAATATTACAGGAGCATCTCTTCCGGCAATAAAGTCCAAACTCTTCAAAGCACGTAAGGCGCTTACTGCGGCACTTGTACCATATTTCAAGGAATGAGGTTCCCATGGATCAATGTCATAATTTTCAGAAGCTTCTAAGTGAATTCATCGATGGTGAGATTTCCTCAGATGAAGCTGCTCGCTCACTCAGCCATGCAGGTTCCTGTCATGAATGTCGTACATTTCTATCAACGGTCTTGAATATCCGTCCAGTGTCTATGCACGTTTTCTCGACAAGGACCCCAAAAACACTCGATGCAAAGGTTCACACTCTTATCAAGAATAAAAATCCTCAGATTGTTGCTCCATTGTTGCCTCTCTGGAAACGGCGATGCACGATCTCCTATCCGATTGTTGTTCTTGTCTCGGCCATTTTAATCTCTCTTGGTGTGCTTTTATCTCCCGAATTCCATCCATCGGAAAAAGTTATACATTCAATGGCGATCGAGAATGATCAACCGCCGATTCTTCCAACGATAGAAGTCCGAGCGAAAGCTCATATGCAGGTAGAATGAATTACTTTGCATCGAACGATTATTGAAAACAGAAGGGATAAAGTAATGAAAGCGGCTCTGCTATATATAATATGGAGTCTTTTATCGGGGATATCCAGTATAAATGGAATTCTCATGGAAGGAAAAGAAGGACGGATTGTTATCTTGGTAACTGAGGGCTTAACCGGACAGGTTATCGAGAATGCACGGATAATCGTTGAACCCGGTGGAACTACTTCTACCACGAACATAAACGGAACCGCTGAAATTCGAATCCCTTCCTCTGGAATATATACTCTTTTCATCTCAGTACCTGGATATAATCGAATGCAAGCGTTGAAAATAAGGGCAGGCGATAGCCTCTCCATGGGTGTTTCAACGTCGTTTCGCAGTCGATCTGAATCTGATGGAGGAGATGTTGAGGCTCCCAACGATGGAACATATCTTATGGTTATGGATACATTGCCCTCTATAAAAGGAGGAATGAACGAACTTGCACGCATCGTTGTATATCCAGAGATGGCACAGCGTATGAACATGGAGGGGACTGTGTATGTACGTATATATATATCTGAGACGGGTTCTGTCGTGAAAGCTATTGTCGAAAAAAGTGCGACTCCCATACTTGACCGAGCCGCATTAGACGCGATCATGAAAATTAGTTTCGAACCGGCTAAACACAATGGTAAAAATATTAAATCGGTTGTTACTCTTCCCATAAGGTTCCGGAGCGGGAATTGATTTTATGAGTATGAGGGATCTCGAAAATTCAGATAGATTTCATACCGCATGCTTATTTTGCATTATCAACCGACGGTACGAGAATTAAATATCCGAGGTATATCATGACCAGACTTCTTTCACTCAGCATAATTCTTTTCTGCTTTCTCTGCAACGACTCACAGAACTTGACTCAAGATCAGGGAAATCGATCCCTCGCAGATCTCACTCAATACATTGATTTCAAGATGGACAGAGATAATATCCCTGGGCTCGCAGCGTGCATCGTCCAAGATGACAGAATTGTATGGTTAAAAGGATTTGGCTTCCAAAACATTGAACAGAAGATGCCGATGACAACGAAATCCGTCTTGGATGTTGCATCAATATCCAAAATAGTCACTGCTATTGCAGTTATGCAATTGGCCGAGCATAGGCAACTCGATCTCAATGATCCGATCAATAAATATCTTCCTTTTAAAATCCACCACCCGGATCACCCTGATGCCGAAATAACCATTTCGCAACTATTAAGTCATACCTCATCAATGAGCAACGGACCCTCATTATGGAGGAGCTATTCTTGCAGGAGTCAAACAATGAATCTGGGAGAATGGGTGAAAGCCTATTTTCTGCCGGAAGGGAAATTCTATCACAAGGAGGGCAATTTTGCGAGATGGAAACCCGGAGAAGGATTCTCTTATTCCAATGCCGAATATCCTTTGCTTGCCTACCTCATTGAGATTGTATCGGGTAAATCCTTCAACGAGTATTGTAAGCATAACATCTTTCAACCGTTAGAGATGCAGAACACATCGTTCGAGCTGTCCGATGTAAGCGGGGAGAACCTCACTACGATGTATTCGTTCGAGTACAACATGGACTTGGAAAGGGATATGATGCAGCCTGATATTGATTACCGGAAGATCATCTTGGGAAACTATTTCTTTCCTCTCTGCAACTATACCGCTCCAACTATTGGATCTGGGGGAATGTATTCAAGTACCGAACAACTATCTCATCTTCTCATAGCGTTGATGCATGGTGGTGTTTTTAAAAGCAAGGCGATTCTAAGCAAAGAAAGTGTTGCGAAGATCCTCAGTCCTTACGTTGATCCTCAGTTGTTACCCATGCAGTTTGCATCATTCGGACTCGGAGGTTATGCAATGAGACTCAACAATGGTGAACCTGTTTGGGGTCACACCGGCGCTAATCCAGGAATATCTACTTATATGTTGTTCAATCCTGAAACGAAAATTGGGGGTATCGTACTCGCAAACCGATTTGTTGATATTAGGGATTTGATAGAGTGGCTTTTTGCAGAAGGTTTCGGAACATATTTTAGTGGATCAATCGATCAGATCGGTAAAACCTGGAAACAATATTCAAGGTCTGAATATCGACATCAGGTTGTTATTCGTGTTGTTGCAAATTATTTGCCTGGCAATTCACGGATTAGCATAATCGGTAATCATCGTTATCTTGGCTCCTGGATAACTTCTGGTATACCGATGTCACCACAGAAGGACAGGAGCTGGCAAAAGACATTTTTCTTCCTTGATTCAGCAAAAATTGAATTCAAGATTACGCGAGGTTCATGGAACAATGAAGCTGTAACTCTGGATGGTAAGATTCCTCCAAAATATTCCCTTTTAGTGGTAAAGGATACAGTATTCAACATAGCTGTGGAAGACTGGAAGGATCTGGTCGGCGGATGAAACGATTTGATATTGTGAAGCTTCTTGGTCTGTAACGATGCGTATATTCCTTCATCGATTTGAGGGGACAATTGCGAACTGGCATGAGGTTGTATTAACGTAGACAGCTGCGATGAAAGATCCATATTTATGCGGATAAAGTGGACTTTTAAAAGAATCTGCTGAAATCCAAATATTCAAAAACCTGCGTTGTGAGTTTTCCGTTTTTCTGCTACATTCATACCACACTAATCAAAATCTCTGCTATTCAGTCATTGTCATATATTCGGCCGTTGTTGGAGGTATACATGAAACAATCGCTCTTTGGTCTTCTCACAGTTTTTGTGCTCTTCACAAGTTTTTCTCAAACCAAGCGGGCTATCACATTCGACGATCTCATAAGTCTTGGCCGCGTAAGCGATCCTCAGATTTCGCCTGATGGAAAAACCACTGCATTCGTCGTTACATGGCAGCTTTTTGAAGAAAATACATCCACAAGCAATATTTATCTGGTTCCTACAGCGGGGGGAGAAGTGAGACAATTGACAGCTGCAAAGGGGGCCAATAAGAATCCACGCTGGCTGCCGGATGGAAAAACGATCGCATTTATCTCAACGCGCGATGGTGAGTCTCAGATCTGGTCCATTCCAGTTAATGGAGGTGAGGCGAAAAAAATCTCTCATATTGCGACCGAAGCATCCGGTCTGATGGTTTCACCCGACGGGAAATGGTTTGCCTTCACGTCCGATGTCTATCCTGATTGTACGGATGAAGAGTCCAACGCAAAGCGGCTTGAAGCGATCGATAAAAGTAAGGTGAAGGCAAAATTATTCACGACACTCCCTTACCGTGTATGGAATTCATGGAAAGATGATAAGCGAAGTCATGTATTTGTGATGCCATCCATTGGCGGAAAGGCGGTCGATCTCACACTCGGAAATTATGATACTCCTCCCATCGATCTGGGCGGCAACTGGGATTATGCCTTCTCACCGGACAGCAAGGAAATTGCATTCACAAGAAACCCTGACACACTGGTCGCCATCAGTACCAATAATGATATTTACACAGTGCCAAGAGAAGGGGGGACACTTAAAAAGATCACTGAAAATCAGGGGAATGATAGTCAGCCCCTCTATTCCCCCGATGGAAAGTATATTGCATATCGGATGATGCGCCGGGCAGGGTTTGAAGCAGACCGGCGTGAGTTGGTTCTTTATGAACGGGCCTCCGGCAGACCCATCAACCTGACAGAACTATTTGATTACAGCGTGAACGATGTCGTCTGGTCTCCGGATTCAAAGTCTCTCTTTTTTAATACAGATGATAAGGGAAATGTTTCCATCTACAAAGTGGTCGTGGATAGCAAAAAGATCGTCACGATTCTCGACAAAGGTTTCAATATGTCTCTGCGTTTGACTCCGGATGGGGGAGTGTTGGTCATTGCGAGGGAGACAGCCAAGCTACCGACTGAGCTTTTTCGGATGGAGAGTGATGGGGAGAATCTGAGGCAGTTGACATTCGTGAATGCCGAGAGGTTGGCTCCATTGGAGATGAATCCTGTTGAAGATTTTTGGTTTGAAGGAGCAGCCGGAACGCGGGTCCAGGGATTTCTCCTGAAGCCGCCGTTCTTCAATCCGGCGATAAAATATCCGGTGATCTTTCTTGTCCATGGCGGACCGCAGGGGCAATGGGGAGATGAATTTCATTACAGGTGGAATTCACAAATGTTTGCCTCGCGCGGATATCTTGTCGTCATGGTGAATCCTCGCGGCAGCACGGGTTATGGTCAGAAGTTTACAGATGAGATCAGCAGGGATTGGGGCGGAAAAGTGTACGAAGATCTCATGAAGGGACTCGATTATATCATTAAGACATTCCTTTTTGTTGATGAGAATCGGGTCGCTGGAGCGGGTGCTTCATATGGCGGATATATGATGAATTGGATCCTTGGTCACTCTGATCGATTCCGATGCATCGTTTCGCATGATGGCGTGTTCAATCCGGTGAGTGCCTATGGAACGACCGAAGAACTCTGGTTCAATGAATGGGAATTCGGCGGGACACCGTACACAAATCCGGAATTGTATAAGAAATGGTCACCGATGGAATATGCTCAGAATTTCAAAACACCAACCCTGGTCATCCATGGTCAGCAGGATTATCGGCTCGATGTGAGCGAAGGATTCCAGCTCTTCACGGCTCTTCAACGCCAGGGTGTGAAATCGAAAATGCTCTATTTCCCGGATGAGTATCATTTTGTTGTCAAGCCGCAGAATGCTGCGTTGTGGTACAAGACAATGCTCGATTGGATTGATGAGTACACAAAATAGGATAAATTCAAAATCCGTAATCCGTAATCCGAAATTCGTAATCCTACAAATTGCTCAATAGACAAGGAGAATCATTATGGCAAAGTCGAAAAGACCATCAAAAAAGTCTGCAAAGAAATCAGCTCCCAAACGAAAACCTTCACTCAAAGTGAAGCGAACTGTCAGTGTAAAGACATCGGCAGAAATGTCGCAATTCAAGAAAAGCATGCTTGCATTGATCAGTGAAACATCGACGAATCTTCCGCCGGATGTGCGGAGAGCACTGAAGTGGGCTATTGAGCGTGAAACACCAGGCACGCAGGCCTCGTTAGCCCTGCAAACCATGGCTATTAATACTGATATGGCGTGCGACAACGAAGCACCCATATGCCAGGATACCGGTATGCCGACATTTGAGATCAAAACACCTGCCGGTACAAACCAGATCTTGATACAGAAGGAAATCAAGGAGGCTATTGTCGAAGCGACCAAACTTGGCAAGCTTCGTCCGAACGCAGTCGATTCTCTCACTGGAAAGAACAGCGGCAACAATCTTGGACAAGGATGTCCGGTGATGCACTTTGAGCAAGGGGAAGAGAAGTCGATTGAAGTCCGGCTTATCCTCAAAGGGGGCGGATGCGAAAATAAGAGCATCCAATACTCCGTCCCGTGTGAATTGCCCAATCTCGGCAGAGCCGATCGTACGATGGATGGAGTTCGTAAATGTCTTCTCCATGCGGTCTGGCAGGCCCAGGGGCAAGGCTGCAGCGTGGGTGCTATTGGCGTGGCGATTGGCGGCGACCGTGCTTCCGGGTACCATTATGCCAAGCAGCAATTATTCCGCATGCTGGATGATATTAATCCGAATCCTGAACTCGCGAAACTCGAGGACTATGTATTGCAGAATGCAAACAAACTGAATATCGGGACGATGGGATTCGGCGGACTGTCAACGCTCATTGGTTGCAAAGTGGGCAGCTATCACCGTCTGCCGGCAAGCTTCTTTGTGACGGTGGCGTATAATTGCTGGGCGTATCGAAGATTGGGAGTAATTCTTGATGCAAGGACTGGAGCTATCACGCGCTGGCTCTACAAGGAGGATACACCGGTAATGCGTATGGCGAAGGAAGAAAGTCTTCCTCTGACAGGGCGCGAAATTCGATTATCATTGCCGCTGGCCGAAGAACAGGTCCGCGCCTTAAAGGTTGGCGATGTACTTCTCCTGAATGGGGTGATGCATATGGGACGGGATGTTCTCCATCATCATTTAATGACACACGATTCACCGGTGAGTCTTGATGGCGGAGCGATTTATCATTGCGGCCCTGTCGCACTGAAGAAAGGCGAGAAATGGTTTATGAATGCAGCGGGGCCTACGACAAGTATCCGTGAAGAGCCTTTTCAAGGTGATGTGATAAGGAAATTTAGAGTTCGTGCTGTTATCGGGAAAGGCGGTATGGGAGCGAAGACACTTGCCGCATTAAGGGAAGTAGGTGCTGTCTACCTGAGCGCTATCGGCGGTGCAGCACAGTATTATGCCAACTGCATAGAAGAAGTGGAAGGAGTGGATTTCATGGAGTTCGGCGTGCCGGAAGCCATGTGGCATGTGCGCGTCAAAGAGTTTCCCGTGATCGTTACCATGGATGCCCATGGGAACAGCCTCCATGCAGATGTGGAAAAAGCTTCGGCCGAAGAGCTGGCAAAGTTTGCTGCACCGGTTTCGCTGTAAAGGGAAATTATCAAAGGAAGAAACCGCCTCACGATGCATGGGGGGCGGTTTTTGATCTATTATGGTAAGTGCTTCATGCTGTCTCGCGAAAGAGTAACAGAAATTCTTCTTCTCGCCGTCGCCCTCATCTGGGCGTCCAATTATCCACTAACAAAGTTCGGACTGGTTGTCCTAGATGTCTTTGTTTTCAATAGTATTCGATTTCTTGTCGCTTTCATCTTATTACTGATGATTCTTCGTGCACGATCACTCTCCATTCACGTCGAACCGTCTGATCGAAAAAAAATATTCCAGCTCGGCCTTCTTGCCAGTATAGTATATCAATGTGCATTTATTGTCGGTCTTAACCATACCTCATCAGGCAATGCGGCGGTGATCCTTTCTACCTCACCATTGTGGACCGCATTTTTTAGTGCGCGTATCAATAAAGAACGACTCTATCCGCGAATATGGATCGGGTTGAGTGTATCGCTGATGGGCATTGTTCTTATTATTCTTGGCAGCGGAAGGAAGATTGAGGTCGGTACTGAGGGCTTTACCGGTGATCTCCTGATTCTTCTGGCTGCTATTCTCTGGGGAATCAATACAACACTTCAAAAGGCGCTGCTCGTACGTTATTCCGCCGTCGAACTCTCTGTTCTGACCGTTGGTATTGGTGCTCTGGGATTAACGTTGATTGCTCTTCCCCCGGCTATGGCGATGAATTGGAGTGCAGTATCTTTTCCTTACGTTCTGGCGGCAATTCTCTCTGGAGCATTATCTATTGGAGCAGCAAATGTCCTCTGGACATATGGAGTAAAGAAATTCGGACCAAGCCGAACAGCAAACTATAATAATCTTGTTCCTGTCTTTGCATTTCTCATCGCCTATATTACCATCGGCGAGCATGTCACCCCCTTACAGGTGGCGGGATCTGCAATGACATTATTAGGTGTATGGATTGTACGTCGTTGATGACTAAACCGGAGGAAAGAACAATGGGAAGAGAAGATTATCCTGTGACACCAGCAATAAGAATGCTTCACGACCATGGGATTCAATTTACCCCGTATATATATCGATACGAAGAGCACGGAGGGACGCATCAATTTGCTGCGGAATTTAAAGTTCCCGAGCATGACGTAATAAAGACTTTGGTTTTTGAAACAGATCAAAAAAAGCCATTCCTTGTTTTAATGCATGGTGATCGGGAGGTCTCGATAAAGCAGCTGGCGCGAATCCTTGGAGTGAAACATGTAACGCCCAGTGATTCCGCTTCGGCACTGCGCTCTACGGGTTATCAATTCGGAGGGACAAGTCCTTTCGGAACACGCCATCAATTGCCTGTCTACTTGGAAAAGACTATATTGGACATACCAAAAATTTATATTAACGGTGGAAAACGCGGCTTCATTATCGGAATGACTCCCAGCGATCTTCAGGCGGTGGTGCATGCGATAGAAGTTGAAGCAGCAATTCTTCCCACTTCATAAGCAGGAGATTACATGGAAATAGGAAACATAGAATGGACCATTCAACTTCGTTTTGTGGTTGCACTTGCACTTGGATTCCTTGTTGGTCTTGAGCGGGAAAGCATAAAGGTTGATCAGAAACTGGTCTTTGGCGGCGTTCGTACACACCCCATTATCAGTATGTTTGGATTTGGTTGTGCATGGCTGTTCAAAATTGGTGCGACATTTATGCTGCCAACCGGACTACTGGCCATAGCCTTGTTAACAGGTGTGGCGTATATTGCAAAAATCCGGGCGGAACGCTTTGGAACAACAAGCGAAATTTCTGCACTGCTGACGTTTATTACTGGCGCTCTGGCAATGCTCGTGGATGTTTGGATTGCGATGGCAATAGGAATCGTCAATACATTACTGCTCTCCGAAAAGGCGATGCTTGAATCGTATGTCGAACGATTAAGCAAAGTCGAGTTCCTTGCCACTGTAAAATTCCTTTTAATTACAATTATTATCCTCCCGGTGCTGCCGAATCAGGAATTTACTCAATTCCATATTAATCCCGCCAAAGTATGGCATATCGTTATCATTGTGTCCACACTTGGATTTGTTGGATATTTATTGGAAAAGAAATTCGGGGCCAAACTCGGGTTGTGGATGTCGGGAATCCTTGGAGGCGTTGTTTCCAGTACGGCGGTGACACTCTCCGTTGGAAGGATGGCACGAGCAAATCCCGCCCGGGGCAGCAGCGCGCTTCAAGCAGCACTCCTCGCAAGCAGTGTCATGTATCTCCGCGTGCTAGCCCTTATCTGGTTTATCAACGGCTCGTTTCTTCCCAATCTGCTGCCGCGCCTTCTGTTCCTCGCTGGTGTTGG
The DNA here is from genome assembly GCA_964651225.1 of uncultured Ignavibacteriaceae bacterium. Lineage (GTDB taxonomy): Bacteria > Bacteroidota > Ignavibacteria > UBA10030 > UBA10030 > Fen-1298. Next base: position 6,744 of record CAZYYD010000002.1, on the reverse strand, counting down.
GGTTGTTCTCTCCCTGCGGATGTTTAGAAAAGAACTGCAGCCGGAGGAAACGGAAATCCCGGAACTGCAAAACCCGTTTGAGATACGGCCTGCTCTTGGGTTTGCAGCGCTGTTCATCTTGCTTTCGGCTGTGACAGGATTCGTGAAAATGACTGCAGGCAACTCAGGGTTGCTTGGCTTGTCGGCCATTATTGGTGTTTCTGATATCGATCCATTTATTCTTTCCTTAGTCCAGGGATCGGACGGCGCTGTGCGGATTTTCACTTCGGCAATTATTCTTGCGATGATGAGTAATACGGTCGCGAAGGCAATTTATTTCGGAACATTATCTCCGACTACAAGAAAAGAAACCGCATTAAAATATTCAATATTTGCATTGATGCACATTCCCCTTATTCTCTGGTAAAAAAGATGGGATCGCTCGATGAAAAGTACATGCACTTCTCTGGATGAGGTGATCTTGGAAATCTCGAAAATATTCTTGCATGGAATGTTTGGGCTGGCATGTTGTATTTCACTTTCCTGTTCAACGGCATCGTACCGCGAAGTCTATCCCATTCTCACAGATGGAAAGTATGATTCAGAATTCCCGTATCGGGGATGTTCTGCTCAGCTTGAACAGATTTCAGAATCTGTAAGAATGATCAGCTGTATTGCTTACTATAAGAGCTATAACTTCCCGTTGGAAGCAAAACTTCACCTCAGAGACATTCAAAGTCCCTTCTTCAAAGAGAAAGCAGAAAAAGAGGTGTATTTGAATCGCTCCGCTTCCGGGAGTGCTACAGTTATCTATTATGAGAAAAATAGAATTGCTCTGCTGACATGTGCACATGTCGTCCAATTTGCCGACACGATCATCTCTTATTTTCGAGGAGAAGACAGAAAGCCAACGCCCTTCATTCAATCGGTTGCAATCAAAGATCGTCAGTCGAATTATGCCGCCGCCGTGCAAGGCGCTCGCGACCTTGAGATCTTGGCATTGGACGCTGAAAACGATATGGCGATCATGGGGCAGAAGCTTGAACTGCCGCTCTCACCGATCCATGTTCCGGTGTTCAATTATCCGCTCGGGAAGGCGAAGGAGCTTGAATGGGGAGCTTTTGTGTATTTATTCGGTTATCCGGCAGGATATCGGGTTGTGACGAAAGGGATTGTGAGCAATCCCAACCGTGATAAATATGGATCCTTTTTAACGGACGCGGTTTTTAATAAGGGATTCAGCGGGGGAATTATTCTTGCGATACGGGATGGTGTTCCCAACTTTGAATTAGTCGGTATGGTGAAATTGGTCCCGGGATATCAACAATTCTATATGTCTCCGCTCAAGGAGGGAGAATGGGTTGAGTTCGACACGGACACGCCATACAAGGGTGATCTTTACGTAGGAACCCGGACCGACATCATTTATGGGGTTGCTCCGGCAATCTCGGCAGAAATGATCGCAGATTTTATCAAATCCCAGCAATCCCAGCTCCTTGAGAAAGGATATGATCTCGGTTCATTTCTCAGCAAGCAGCCTGCTTCCCAACCAGGTGTCCGATGAATGTCATAGAGCAAATCCGTCGGGCAGGAGTTGTAGGATGCGGTGGCGCAGGATTCCCGACTCACATCAAGGCGGCCTCGAAGGCGGAGGTTGTTCTTGCGAACGGTGCAGAGTGCGAACCGCTTCTTCATAAAGACCTGGAATTGATGATACGGGAACCGGAGTCGGTCGTCAGCGGTGTGCAGTTGTTGATGAAGGCGACTGGTGCACAACGCGGCATTCTCGGTGTGAAGAAAAAATATGAAGAGAAATTTGATACCTTGAAATTGGCCCTGCGTGGAACAGGTATCCATCTCCACTTTTTAGGGGATTTTTATCCGACGGGCGACGAATATGTTTTAGTTTATGAAACAACCGGCCGCCTTCTTCCTCCGCAGGGAATTCCTCTCGATGTCGGTGTTGTTGTCAACAATGTAGAGACGCTCAGAAACCTGCATCTGGCCGATCAGAGTCGTCCAGTGACGACGAAATACATTACGATTGCCGGTGCGGTTGCGCATCCTTCGACATTCGAAGTTCCGACCGGGATATCATTTGCGGAGGTCATCAAAGCGTCCGGCGGTGCAACTGTGGAGGATTATGCACTTTGTGTAAGCGGTATGATGATGGGAACGATAGAAACAGACCTGACGTTACCCGTCACAAAAACCTGCGCCGGCCTGATCGTCCTTCCCAAGAGCCACCGTCTCATGCAGAGAAAATTCCTCCCGATAGAATCCATGCTCCGTATTGGGAAATCTGCGTGTGATCAATGCAGTTTCTGCACTGAGTTTTGTCCCCGATACTTACTTGGGTATGATGTTCAGCCTCATAAGGTTATGCGGAGTCTGTCATTTACCGCAACTGGTGAAGCTATCTGGAATCAGTGGGCTCAGTTATGTTGTTCCTGCGGATTATGCACATTGTATGCATGCCCGGAGGATCTCTATCCAAAAGAAGCATGCGATAAAGCGAAACATGATCTGCGCACCAGCGGAATGAAATGGGTCGGGGACCGCGAGGTACATATTCACCCTATCTATGCCGGCCGACATGTCCCTTTGAAGAAACTCATGGAGAAGTTAGGTGTTCAGGAATACGATGTCCCGGCACACTTTGTCGAAAAAGATTTTTCTCCTGCACAGGTCCGATTACCGTTGAAGCAGCATCTTGGAACAGCTGCTATCCCGACCGTTTCTCCCGGACAGCAGGTAAACATCGGTGATGTAGTTGCAGATATCCCGGAAGGGAAGATGGGCGCTCCTATTCACGCAAGCATCGCCGGCCGAGTGAAATCGGTGAAGGGCGAGGTAGTTCTTGAACGAGTTTGAAGGAAAAGATCATGATGGACATGAATGCAATAGGATTGATTGAATTATCGAGTATTGCCGCTGGATTCAATGTTGCGGACGCAATGTTGAAAGCATCTGCCGTTGAACTCTTGCTCTCGAGGAGTATTTGTTCAGGCAAATATATGGTATTGATCGGGGGAGATGTTGCTGCTGTTCGTGCAAGCATCGACGCAGGAAAAGAAGCTGGAAGAGGAATGATCATTGATACGTTTTTGATCCCCAATGTCCATGGAGACATCTTCCCGGCCATTTCCGGGACTACGCAGGTGCATATGCTTGAGGCGCTGGGCATTGTCGAATCGTTTAGTGTAGCTTCGCTCATCGAAGCTGCCGATGCAGCGGTGAAAACTGCTCAAGTGCAGATCATCGAAATTCGACTCGCGATGGCACTGGGAGGCAAGGCGTTTGTGAGCATGACAGGCGATGTAGCCTCGGTCACGTCTGCGGTCGATGCCGCTGCGGCAATATGCATGGAACGGGGTCTTTTAGTGAATAAAGTTGTTATACCGAATCCGAGAAAAGAGCTCTTAAAAGAAATTGTCTAACGTACTGCGTTCTCCGCTGAACTTTTCTCTGTTCCATGCGTAGTACCGATCGTGAAGAAAAGATCAACACGAACCATGGGATTCTTCCACACCATCCACGAAATCTTTACCCGCGATTTAACCCGCCAGGATTTTGATAAAATGCTGAGTGAGGACGTCCGCGGCATGTATGAATTCTATGCGCGCAGTATGAAATCGGTGGAGGGGGAACACAATAAGATCAAGCGGGGATTCAAATTTATCTGGCATCTCTTTGTTGCCTTCCTGTTGAAGCTCACTCCGGCACGCCGAATTGTCTATGCGATAGCACTGGTTTTCATTCTCGTAGCCCTTTCAGAGGATCGAATAGCTTCGGCATTCTATTCCTTCTTGATTCTCAATATTTTGCTGGCAATGGAACTTGCAGATAAATTGATCACGAAAGACGAGCTAGGCGTTGCCAGGGATATTCAATTAAGCCTTCAGCCGAGCAGTGAGGTGACGATCCCCGGGTATGAACTTGCCGCCCATAGCGATGTGGCAAAACAGGTCGGAGGCGATTATTACGATATTCTGACTCTCCCGGACCGTTCGACGCTTGTGGTGATTGGAGATGTTTCCGGGAAAGGAATTTCCTCTGCCCTGTATGTCGTGAAAATGCAGACGGCACTCCAATTGTTCGCAACTGAAACCAGCGATCCGAGAGAACTGTTGCTGCGACTGAACTCCCATGTTTATGGTCAGTTGAAACGGAGCTATTTCCTTTCTCTCTTCCTCGTGAAGATCCATGCGAATGGTCAACTCGAATTCTGCCGTGCAGGGCATCCGCCGGCGCTGCTCTACCGATCGAAAGAAGACAGCGTCTCCTGGATGAAGCCGAATGGTATTGCCGTAGGAATGGCCCCTTCAACAAACGGTGAACAATCGACCTCCGATTTTGGATCTTCGTTGGAGGTACAATCCATTCACATTGATAAGAATGATGTATTGTTTCTTTTCACCGATGGTGTCAGCGAGTCGGTAGATCATTGGGGAAAGGAATTTGGTACAGATCGCATATCTTCGTTGATCAAATCTTCTGCTAACGAACCGATGGTAAGTATTCGTGACCGTATCGTCGTGGAATTATCTCTTCATCGGAAAGGGGCTGAGTTAAGAGACGATACGACATTTGTTCTGCTGAAACGAATATAAGTGTACGAGAATATTCCCGCAAGGTTTAGGTCTACAGGGATACTATCCCTTTTTGCGGAATTCACTCACCTTCACAAAAGTAAAACCTTTATTCCTCAGCAATCGAATAATCTCCGGTAAGACCTCTGCAGTATGCCATCCGCGGCCGTTGATATGCATAACAATGATCGAGCCATTGCGGGTCTTTGCGACAACGTACCGCAAGAGACGATCCTGTGAAATTGTGGAATCAGGATCTCCGGAAGCGAGATCGTACAGTACGGTTGTGTATCCGAGTGTTTGAAGAATGCTGTCTACCCGTTGATCCGTTTCAGTAAACGGCGGTCGAAAAAGGCGCGACGAAGTCCCTGTAATGTTCGTTAAGAGAGCTTCCGTACGTTGCACTTCACGCCGAAGACTATCATCGGGAATAGTTATGCAATGGGGATGGGAATAAGTGTGGTTGCCTAATTCAAACGCGGGTACCGAAGCGAGGTCACGTACGATGCGCCGATGCCGTTCAATCCATTTGCCGCTGAGGAAGAATGTCGCCGGTACGCCAGAATCTATGAGAATGCGTGTAATCCGTTCGTCGAATCCGCCGCGTGTAAAAGAAGGACAGGCATCAAAGGTCAATGCAATTTTTTTTTCAAGTCGGGAGCCATGGATCAAAGACTGTGCAGGGGAATGACCCGGAAACAAAACAAAAATTGTCAAGAAGAAAATAATCCGTAAAACGGTCATATTCGTGTACAATGATTTCTCTTCATAAAAAAGCCTCTCGGAAATCGAGAGGCGAAAAATAGATGCTTTGTGTTTATTTATCAATGGAACGAATGTCCTCCTCGAACGTGACCCGCGGTAACGCTGAGTACGATGCGCTGCCGCTTTGTGCTCTGGTTTTTGATCTTTGACTTCTGATCAAGATTTCCCAATTTCCGCTGGAGCATCTTGCTTGGTTTAAGCTCCTTTGAGAGCGGGACGTTAGCAGGCCTCATAAGTTCCTCCGTACGTTGGTTGAGAAAAGAACGATTTCCTGAGTCCGTGACTCTATCAGATGATAAAGAGTTGCTGTTTCATTGTCAAGTATCCGGGTCATAGAATCATGTTGCTCGTGGGGGACTTTTTGGCTATATTTTCATATCAAATCAAGATGCTGAAGTAGCTCAGTGGTAGAGCAGCGGTTTCGTAAATCCCTCGAAGCTTCACAAAACCCTTTCAATTTGGCCTTTTTCAATCGTTAAAATTCAACTTGGCACTATACTCGGCACTGTGCCTTCTCCTTTTTCACCTCCTTCTTCAGGAGGTGTATAATGTTCCTTTCAAAAAGCGGCGATGTCTACTATCTCTTTTATCGTGATGAAACGGGAAAGAGATTCAAGATCTCAACAAAGTGTAGGAAGAAATCTGAAGCGTTTGACTTCCTATTGCAATTCAAGGCAGATGAATACCAGGAGAAACTCAACTTCAAAAGAATTGTCCTCTCAGAATTTGAAAAGCAGTACTTCGAATATGCTTCTGGCGTATTATCCAAAAAAACGTTTAGAACGTACGAAACAGCATTTAGGGAATTTATTCGAGTGGAAGGGGATAAGCCGCTGCAGGCGATCGGGATTAGAGAGATCGAGCATTTTCTGAGTGTGAAGAAGAGGGAAGCATCTGAGTGGACAGCACGGAAGTATTATGGTTCGCTCGCCTCTGCCTTCGAAAAAGCTGTTCAATGGAACTATCTTGAAGAAAATCCATTCCGGAAGGTCCTAAAACCTAAGGGAAGAGAAATACTCCCGGTATTCTTCACCGAATCTGATTTTCGGATGTTTCTCTCAGTCGTAGGGGATATGGACTTCAGGGAATTGTGTATCTCCGGACTTCTCACAGGGCTACGTCTTGGGGAACTCCTTGCCCTTCGATGGAATGATATAGATTTCACCTCAAAAGTGATTCTTGTGCAGAACACCGAAACCTTTACCACAAAATCCAAACGAAGCCGTGCAGTGCCTATGAGCGAAGAAGTCTGCCGTTTGCTGAAGGATCGGAAGGAGCATGTCCGGTTTGAATGCGCAACAGTGTTCTATGATGGACAGGGAAAACCGTTGAAGGAAGGAACAGTCTCCCAGAAGTTCAAGAGATATATCCGGCGTGCGGGACTCAACGATAAACTGCATTTTCACTC
>CAZYYD010000001.1:0-192615 GCA_964651225.1 uncultured Ignavibacteriaceae bacterium | reverse complement strand
TTGTGAGCTACATCATTATACAGGTATTTGTCTCATCAATATAGGCAAAGAGGGAGGCGTCAACGTAGCTAAGTTCATTTGCATTGGATTGGGGATAATGCGTGAAACAGACTCAAAGAACTTTAGCACTCGCCCATAGGCCTTTCTTCACTCTATCAAGTTTCAAGCGAAGAACAAGCTCTAGTCATCCTCAATATTTCTGTCTCTCATCCTCCTCTTTGAACCCAGCCATCATCCTTTTTAAAGTAGCATGGTGGTTTTCGTTCCTCGTTACATGTCAAGGTGAGCTTGTGTATATATTGGGCTTATGTATAAAATCGGACTATCGTTCAACTCTCCAAGCCGTAATCGCCTCACTGACAATCACCGCATTTTCGCTGAGATATTATTCCGGATATTCGATGAACAGGCAATTCTCTCATTCCATGTTAAGGAGGCTGTAAGAATATCCACTTCTTTTCATCGCTTTAAAAAAGATCAAATATTTTGAGAGGTAGATGAAACATCGATTCATAGAAATCCTTTGCTTGCTATTCTTATTCGAAAACTCATCGGTTGCGAGTACGGCAGGGAAGATTTCCGGTCACATTACGGATAAAAAAACGAACGAAGGGATTATCGGTGTCAATGTGTTCATCCTGGGGAGATCACAAGGGGCAACGACAGATGCTCATGGCGATTATTTCATTCTTAACATTCTGCCTGGGATCTATAGTGTTTCAGCATCATGCCTTGGATTTGGTAAACTAACCCAAACTGAAGTGAGAGTACGCATTGATCAGACGACCACATTGAATTTCGTCTTAACCGAAGAATTAGTTCAGACAGAGGGCGTTACCATTGTCGCGGAAAAGCCGAAAGTTGAACTGGATTTGACTGCAAGTAAAGAATCGATTTCACGTGACGATCTTGCAAACAGTTGGGGATCAAGTGTTACTGAGGCGATATCTGATTTGACCAGTACGAATATTCATGGGGGTATTCGTGGCAGCTATGGGACAGATGTCTTATTTAGGATGGATGGGATGGAGCTTCGTGATCCGGGATCAAACTCGAATTTCAGCAGTGTTAATTTATCGACCATACAGGAGGTGGAAGTCCTGACCGGAGGATGGAACGCAGAGTATGGCCAGGCGAACGGTTCGATTATCAATATCATAACGCGCAAAGCAGAAGATCGGATTCATGGAGTTGTCACCTATCGCATGCGGCCTCCCGATGTCTATCACTGGGGTCGCGATTTTTTCGGTGATCAGGATTTCTTTTCAACAATTATGGAAACCCCTGAATATTGGAATCCTCAGAAGAAGTGGAAATCACCCTGGATGACCGACTCACTTCCTGGTTACCCCGGTACAGATCCATACTATCGAGCAATGAGTGACACGGACCGAGCGCTCTCATGGAAAAAATATATTGATGCAAATCCGATGAAAGATTATTCCAACCGGATGCAATGGGAACAAGAAATTACACTCTACGGGCCAATCGCAGATCGTATAGGATTTATGCTCTCTGGACGTTATAAAGAAGGAGTTACAGTTTATCCGTCAGCATACGCATTCAATCCAGAAATGACGTTCCAGGGATCTATCAATTGGCAAATTCAAAAAAGAACGAAAGTTGACCTCACTGCGATCTTTACAAAGTTTGTCAATTCGGGCACACCACGAACGACCTATCAATCATCAGAAGAGGTTGGGCCGGATATTGAGGATCAGGGATTGCCGTATTTGTCGGATCCATACAGCGAATCGAGATTATGGTTGTATGGCACGAAAGGAAACAGCGATGAATATACTGTTCGTCCTGCCGAAAAAGCTCAAATGCTGAACGTTCAGGCGAAAGTGATGCACGTCTTTAGCGATAAAACATTTTTAGAACTTTCACTTCAGCATTCCCAGATGAAATATCGGCTCGATTACCAGGATATCATGCGCTCAGGGAACTTTCCCGATGTCAATTTGCCGTGGTCGGAATTGCCGGACACCGCATCTATACCTGGAAGCGTCATACCCGGGTACGGCAGGGCGTTCCCTATAAGCTTCCAATCAGGCTATATTCGTTGGGGAATGCCGGGTGATATTTGGAAGAATTGGTCTGACTCGCGTACATATATAGTCAAAGGAGATCTGACCAGCCAACTTACGAAAAACCATCTCCTGAAAGGCGGATTCATACTTTCGTTGCAGGAATATCAAAAAATTGTCCACGAAGGAACCATGCTGGGTGGCACAGCAGGGCGCTATGCGCAAGTGAATGATATTATTCCTGAAACGAATCATCCGTATGAGGGTGCAGCCTATGTTCAGGATAAAATCGAATATGGAGGGATCATCGTCAATGCTGGATTACGGTTAGATTTTTTCAATATTAATAAAGCTGTGTCAACCGATATCTTTGATCCTCTCATGATATCGGCGGTAACTCCGGGCAATTCTGGACAAATCGGTAAGGTGGGATACAGGCCGGATGGTTCCGGACCGAATTACTACAGACCAGAGACTCAATACGCACTTTCTCCGCGCCTCGGAATTTCGCATCCAATAACGGAGACAACCGTCCTGCATTTCATGTACGGGAAATTCTATCAACGGCCATCGTGGAACAAATTCTTGAATGCACCCGAGGTCGTTGCAAGGGGGAATGGCTTTACCTACAACATGACAACAGATTGGCAGTTGCCCGACACGACAACAGTTGTTTATCGATTCTACGGACCGAAAGCAGGGAATCCCGGACTCACATGGGAAAAAATGACGCAATATGAAATTGGGATTGAGCAAAATATAGCCGATAAGTTTTCTTTTGATTTCACGATGTATGTGAAAGACGCGTACGATCTTACGTCTCTCGGTATTGATCAGGGTCCTGCCAGCACTTCATTTGAAGAATCGGGCGGCAGCGTAGACACGAGGCTCTATGGTGATCCATATAGTCCAGATTTAGAAATTCCCGGTTCAAATATTCGATGGCTGTACACAACAGTCAATGGAGCGTGGGCTCGTGTACGAGGAATCGAAATAAAACTCGCTTCAATGTTTCGTTGGATAAACATTGATCTCTCCTACAATTTGTCCTATCTCGCAACCGGAGAGTACCATCTTGACAGAATGTATAAATCTTTTCCCAGCGGGCAACTCGGAGAAGATCGCTATACCAATGGTGCCTGGACGCCGAATAACACCAAGGATAACAATTTTGATAATGGGAATGTCGGTACTGACGACGCAGGATGGAATCCGCATAATTCAGCACTCCTGAAATTCAATATTGCAAGTCCTGAAGATTTTGGACCGTTCATTTTCGGATGCTATCTCTTCGGCGATTGGTCGATCAGTACATCGACTCGATGGGTACAAGGGGAGATCTATACTTGGTATCCGACCGACTATACGGGCGAGAGGATTCCGGATAACCGTCGTTGGGAGGATCGGTGGACAACAAATCTGAATGTGAACAAATCTCTTCGTCTCTTCAGCGGATTGAAGGTGAAATTGTTCGTCCAGGTGACAAATTGTTTCAACAATAAACATCTCCGATTGTTCAGTGATGGAACTGATAGACTTCTCAATAGCAATCAATTGACGACGTACTTGACGCAGGGCATTTTGCCTTTTAATGCATTGACAAAAGAGCCGGCGGAATGGTATTGGTACACGAATTTGCCGATGCAAATGAATATCGGGACATCTCTAGAATTTTAAGGACTCATGGAGAGAACTGTGAGAGGTGAAGGCATGTGCGTTGTTCCAGGGAAGAAATATTTACGAATCATCGTCCTGAGTAGCTTTGTTTTGCAACCGGTGACAATGTGTGCACAAACAGTCGAAGCACAAATGATGACGCGGGCAAGAATGTGGATTAAGGCATATCCCAATGGAGCGCTTGAACGAGAACAATCGATGGCCAATACTTGGCTGCTTGCGTATCCGGGCTACTGGAGTCAAAATAATGCAGCTGGAGGCGGATTCGACAACAATTTCATCTACCACGGTGCGCAGGTGCAAGGGATTGACGTTGCTTGGCCTTACCGCAACAATAAAACCTCTGAACAGGTCACAGGCACACTGGGCTGGATTCCGACGAAATTGAACAAGAACTACAATTTTTCCATCGACAGTACACAACCCGAAGAATATATCACCGGAACGATGAGCTCTCCTGCCTTTGATGCGCTGGGGAAGCCTCACATGGGATATACACTTCAAGGCAAGATCATGGGGTGGAGCACACCCCAATACTCGGATTTTCTGATCATCAAATGCAAGCTCACCAATATTGATACAAACACGTTCAGAAATCTCTATTACGCACGATGTTTTTCGATGACAGGACCGTCTCGCCCAATCACCGTCTCTCCGGGGTGGGATAAAGAATATCTTTGGGATCCGGAAGTAAGCGATACTATCGGTTTCATTTTCTATGATGCCGACACGAAAGACCCCAATGGTAATAATCCAGTGTATTCCATCCCTCCGGGGAATATTACAGGCAATGCCGGTGATCCGGGCAATATTGGAACGCAAGGCTCGAGAGACTTTAAGCTCTATTCTCCGTGGCTGTATGCAGATTCGTTTCTTCCTTCGTCGATCCCGATGAATAATGAAGGCGAGAGAAAAATCTGGCGCATCATCGTTTCTACCAATACTAATGCACCATCAGAAGAACTTATGGTATCTCCTTTTACAGATCCAAATTACTCAAGTCTTGTTGAGTTTATTCGGAAAAAACCTCAGCCTAAAGTCAGTTGGCGGGCGGCCTATGATTCGATCCAGAAAGGATATACAATTCCCGGGGCAGGAAGCCTATGGGAACGGAATCCTCGATATGTGTATGCAATCGGCCCATACGATATTGCGCCAGGGGGATCGATTGAGTGGCTGGAAGTCCTCATCGCAGGGGGCATGAATCGAAATATCACGATGAGAGGAGATACGACCGCCACACTCCATTTTGTCGAGGAGGGACTGAAGAACCTGAAAGAGAATTGGGCGTCAGCACGTGCTCTGATCAATAACAATTTTAGGATTCCCTTGGGGAAGATACCGCCGCCAACCCCTGCAGATGCCCCTCTCGTGTTTGCAGGTAATAGTGCAAATGAACTGAAAGTTGAACCTGTTTTGTCGAGAATCAATGGAACAGTTGTCGTTGGAGTCAACATCACCTGGAAAGCGGTTCATCGGGGGTATAGAGATCCTCAGTTGAAAAAAGATGATTTTGCTTTTTATAAAATATACAGGTCGGCGAACTCGATTGAAGGACCATGGGATTTAATCGACTCGGTCACTCGAGCCACTGCAGACTCCTCCTATAGTGGAGGTAAGATTTCTTATTTCGTCCAAGCACAGAGCAACGTCCCGTACCGCTATTGCGTCACCAGCGTCGATTCCAGCGGTAATGAAAGCGGTATGACAGGATACAGTTATTATCCTGTGGCGGCTGAGCCGGAAGCAAGCAACGCTCTTTCCAAGATTCTCGTCGTTCCTAATCCTTTTAAACAACAAAGTGGATTCCTCGGTTCAGATGAGAAGAAACGATTAGCTTTCGTGAATATTCCTGAGAAATGTACTATTCGGATCTATACCCTCGCACTCGATCTGGTAAGGACTATAGAACATACCGAAGGAGGTGTGCAAACGTGGGGATCGTCATCGGGAAAAGACTATATGATGACAGACTTTGGCCAGAATGTGATGCCAGGGCTTTACATTTACCATGTTGAGTCCCACGTCCCTGGTCATGAAGGTGAGTCATCTGTTGGGAAGTTTATTATCATCAAATAAGAAGAAGACTGTTACACGGTACCCTTTAAGGATTGAATCGTGAGGAGAATTGAGATTATCCTATTGACTCTTGGCATTGTCCTCATCCTGAGCAGAGAGAGCCTGGGACAAATGCAAGGCAATGAGGCCGATTGGGCAGTTCATCCTATGGAGTACAGCAGTGTCGGCTCTGCCGGCTGGCAATTCCTCAAACTTCCTACCAATGCGAGAAGCACTGCACTGGGGGGAATAAAAGCTGCTCTGGCGTATGGTGATGCCAACGCAGCGTTTATGAATCCGGCATCCGCTGCAGATATTCAAGATATTGATATCCAATTCTCTTCGATGAAATGGATAGCCGACATCCAATCCAGCAGTATCTCCCTCGTGAAAAACCTGGGAGATTGGGGTTGCATTGGACTCAATCTCCAGTATCTGAATTACGGTGAGATGGTGCGAACGATGGTTGGCCAATCCTATGACCAATGGGGGAATGACCTTGGCATTGTGCCAATTACTGAGGGGTTAGGGACAGTTTCAGGTCACGATCTTGCACTCGGTTTGCTCTATAGCCGGCAAATTACCAAGAATCTGCAACTGGGGGTGAACTTGCGCTTGATCGAGGAACAGCTCGATGATGCAAGAACGCGCAATTGGTCGCTCGATGTTGGAACGTTATACTGGACCGGATTGGGAAGTTTCCGTATTTCGATGCTCGGGAGAAATTTCGGACCTGATGCGGAGTTTGCTTCCTATAGTGAACAAATGAAAATCCCGCCGGTCAAAGTCAGCATGCCCATGATGTTTATTCTTGGTGCAGCATACGACATTCTTGAAATGTCGCCCCAAAATCCTCAGCGCTTGACGTTCGTTGCTGAGTATATCAAGCCAAGTGACGGGCTGGATAAAATCAACTGCGGAGTAGAGTACTTCTTTTTGTCTAACGTCTACATTCGCTGCGGATATAAGTTTAACTATGATGAAGAAAAATATACTCTTGGCTTCGGCTTCGAATATTCGGTTGCAGGAGATACGAAAGTCCAATTCGATTATGCGTATGCTGATGTTGGTCGATTTCATTATGTCAACATGTTTTCACTTGGCATTGGTTTATAAATACCGTCGATATGATCCATACATTTCATAGGAGAATTGATATGAAATCTTCAAATCCTACTTTGCGCTTACTTTCACTCGTGACCCTTTTATTCGCGGGTTTTATGCTGGCAGATGGACAGGGAGCCGATACGCTCAGTCCTGTTGAAAATACGTATACGTTTCTTAATACGCCGACGACAACGATGGGAACAGATGTGCTTCTTCGCATCCGCTCACTCCTGCCAACGAATTCAGACCAGACCCTCAGGAGGAGCGCCTATCTGAAATTCGATCTCACGAGTTATACGGCTGCCATCGATAGTGCAAAATTGAGATTAGGCGCTGTTCAAATTGTGTATTATCCAGGTGGAACAAATAAAGCAGATGTTTACGGGATGATTGATGATGGCTGGACAACAGCCACGCTTACATGGAATAATGCGCCACCCAATGGGACATTTCTCTTCAACCAGGTATTCCCCCCTTGGACAGCGACTCAAGAAGCTACATATGGCGATACAGTTTTGTATTTAGACATTACGGACTTTGTGAAATCTGAATATGGGGGAGATAAAATTGTATCGATTTGTTTCGTGGATGACTCTCCCTCCGGCACGGATGCTCGGTTTCGATCGACGAGAGCAACCACCGGAATACTTCCCGCTCTTGTGATCTATAGGTCGGCCACCCATGTTCAACAAGAAGCGGGAATCGTACCGCCACTTTTCGCGATTAAACAAAATTATCCGAATCCTTTCAATCCTGATACAAGAATTTCATATTCGCTCCCCCATGCAGGTCAGGTCAAAATAGCTGTCTATGACATTCTTGGGAAGGAAATTAGAACTTTGAAGGATGGCGTCGAAGACGCTGGATCGAAGGAGGTGGGATGGGATGCCCGCTCAAATGATGGAAAACAAGTGTCTTCGGGCGTGTATCTCTGCAAAATATATTATGGTGAAGCATTTCAAGCAGTCAAAATGATTCTCTTGCGTTAACTCAGGAGTATTCACAAATAGTGTTTGGATTCTTTGCGTGCACATCCGTCCTGATGTTGAACACCAGGGCATCTGGAATGACAAGAGGTGTTTGAGCGAGAGATGAATATCTGGGAGGACGATAGTTTCATAGTGAGCACTTTGTTCTCGAAATGAGAAATCAAAAAAGCAGAAATATTTATTTCACGATAAATCATTCTCTAATACACAGGGATCTATCATAAACCACACACATTAATTAGGAGGATTTGCGATGAGACTCTCTTTCGTTTTACGATGCTTTCTACTGATTGTCATTCCGTGCATGGTTGCATGGGGGCAGATCAGTGGCGACTATAAGGCAATTGCGACAGGGAACTGGGATGATATTGCCATATGGCAGAAATACAATGGCAGCACGTGGGAAGCTGCAACCGTGAAGCCGGACGCTTCCAATAATGTATTTATAGAAGGGACATGGATTGTGACATTGCAGGAGGCTGAAGCGTGTAGCAATTTGAATCTTTTTGATGGTGCAAGCGTCCCTCTATGCGGTCAACTTGCTCTGGCAACCTATCCGCTTGAACTTTCCGGGTATATCCGTTGCTATACAGGTGCGGTACCAGGTACGGATGCGACCGGGTCGGGCAGGAAGAAAATTACTATCAGTGGCCCCGGGGGGGAGATCAAAGTTGTTGGGAATACACGTGCTCTGACCAGTACGGGGCAATGGGGAGCATACTCAACTGCTCTCACGACGACCGATGTTGTCTTTGAAATAGCAGCTAATCCAGGACAAACGATCACCGTGAACACAAACATCAAAGCACAATCATGGACAGTGACCAGTGGCATTTTTGATGCACAGACTTTTAGGGCGTCACCTGATAACGGGACAACGGGAGATTTTACTATAGCTGAAGGGGCAACATTCAGATCCAGCTACACGGGAGGAGCGATTATACAAAGACAAGGCACCACACCAACAGGAACTGTGACGATCAACGGGACACTGGAAGTCAATGGGGCTGCCCCATCAATTGCAGCTATCTCGATTGTCTATGGTGCCAACGGAACGGTGAAATATAACGGATCAGGTGCACAAAGCCTTCTGACCGCAGTGTACACGGGTAGTGCCGACCCCAACACATATAATAACTTGATCCTGAGCAATACGGGCGTAAAGACACTTGGACTCAATACCACCGTTAATGGTACGCTAAGTCTACAGGGAACGGCGAGTTTATCATTAGGTAGTTTTACACTGACCTACGGGGGCTCTTCGACGCTTGAGTATGATGGCTCAACAGCACAAACGACGTCAGTTGAGTTACCGGGATCTGGAGTGAATAATCTTGCGATAAAAAATACAAATGGAGTCACCCTCTCAAACGCTACCACTGTATCAGGTAGCTGTTCTATCGCTACTGGGGCATCCATCGTGGAAACAGCGGGTCAATATGTTTTAGGGACTACCACGACAACGCAATCTGTGGGAACCAGTGCATCAACGTTAGGGGGGATCGGGGTCAGTCTGAATAGCGGCGCAGATAATTTAGGCAACGTGTCGGTGACTCGTGTTGCTGGCTCTAGCGGAGCTGTGACAGTCTCTGGTAAAACCGGTATTAATAGAAAGTGGACGATTACTTCAGACAATGCTCCTGCGGCTGGAAGAGACTTAACACTCATGTGGGATGCTGGAGATGATAATGGAAAGAATCCGGCAGCTGCGCAGGTATGGAAAAGTACCGATGCTGGTTCCACCTGGTCAGCCATAGGAATTCCCGTAGATGCTTCATCTTCAAGATCTGTAACTGTGAACACAAATTCGTTCTCCCAATGGACTGTGAGCGATGGTTCAAATACGCTTCCTGTGCAATTGGCATCGTTTACTGCCATAGGCTCACACACAGGAGCTCTGTTGATGTGGAAAACCGCAACCGAAACAAATTGTTATGGATTCGAAGTGGAACGAAGAGCGATCAGCGGGCAATCATCCATGTCGAGTGATTGGAAGAACGTCGGGTTTGTCTGCGGGTCTGGAAGCAGCAATTTACCACGCGAGTACCTTTTCAACGATGCAACCACCGAATCCGGACGATTTGCCTATCGCATTAAACAGATGGATCAGGATGGTTCGTTTACGTATTATAATGCTGCGGAAGTGGAGATTGGGTGTGCGCCGAAAATGATGACACTATGCGATAATTATCCCAATCCCTTCAATCCAACCACAAACATCGAATTTTCAGTGCCCGAAGATGGCCACGCAACACTGACAATCTTTAATATATTGGGTCAAAAAGTAGCAACGTTATTCGATGATTTCGCACAAGCAGGATTTTATATGAAGGTGGCCTTTCATGCATCCAACCTGTCGTCAGGAATGTACCTTAGCCGGTTGGAGTATAATGGTCATACGATGGTGAAGCGAATGATCCTGAGTAAATAAGAGCGTAAAAGAATTCCGTTATACCAGCACGCAGCTGGTTGAGTGAACATCGCCGCATTCAAGATCTCTTTGCTCCGGAATGACTGGTGAGTGATCCATATTGACATGGAGTGAAGCCTAAAATTTTTACCAAGAGAAAAGGGTGTACTCCATTGTTGTTCTGTGCGATTGCGAGTAAAGTTCAATGAACTATCTCATGGACATAGTATGCTAGTGGCAGTGTGCTCGTGCCGGATCATTATTGTTTTTAGTATTTCTCTGCTGATGAGCAGCACACTGTCCTCGCAATCATCTTCATATTACGTCGATGCGGATCATGGGAGAGATTCGAACAATGGTTTGGCAGCAGCTTCTCCTTGGAAGAGTCTGTCGATCATCAATGCTACAAATTTTCACCCGGGTGATACCATATACTTCAAATCGGGATCTGCCTGGACGGGAACCTTGATGCCAAGGGGTAGCGGCGAAAAAGATAAACCGATCGTCATAAGCTCTTATGGAATAGGAATGAAACCAAGAATAATTGGTGACGGAGAACCTGCTGCCATTCTACTCAAGAATCTGGAGTGGTGGGAAATTGCTAACCTGAATGTCTCCAATGATGCGCCTACCGAAGGTCTCAGGCATGGGATATTGATCCTGGCAGAAAATGCCGGGCGAGTGCTCTCACATATATTTCTCAAAGAACTCGATATTCACCATGTGAGGGGAAGACTCGGTGCGGATATCATCTCAAAAAGAACAGGCGGTATTGCCTTCGAAATACACGGTTCAGAAGCACATGCTCGATTTGACGACATTGTTGTAGAGCATTGTGCTCTCTCGCATATAGATAATACCGGAATCTATACGTGGTCTGATGATGGGACTCATCCGCGTGATCCCCAATGGCAAGGATCGAGATTCACAAAAGTCAGGATCCAGAACAACCACTTAGAAGATATTGGAAAAAATGCGATGGGCATCAGATCGTCCTTCGCCCCGGTGATCGAGAACAATGTCGTCGCCAATGCTGCTGCTAGATTTCATGGAAACGCAATCTATGTGTTTGGATGCAAAGATGCCCTCATTCAGTCGAACGAAGTCTATGGGACGAAATATTATGATCTGGAAGGGGCCGCTTTTGATAGCGATTATAATAGCGAGGGGACCATCATCCAATACAATTATAGTCACGATAATGGTGGGGGGATGGTGAACTTATGCAATAATCCTCAATCCACACCGCCCCGTGGTTATAACGATGGGACTATTGTTCGTTTTAATATTAGCCAGAACGACATTCACAGAGTGATAGCGTTCGATGGCCCAGTAACAAATACTCAAATATATAACAATACAATCTTCGTTGACTCACATCTTACCCCCAAGGTCATTGAATTCGATGTGTTCGGCAAGACCAAGGGGTACGCAAAACGGACTTGGTTTTGGAATAACATTTTCTACGTTTTAGGAAATGCGACTTATGTGTGGGGAGAGAGTAAGGAGAATGTCTTTGAGTACAATTGTTTTTATGGGCATCATCCGGAAAGCGAACCTCGAGACAGGTGGAAAATAACTTCTGATCCATTATTTGTAGATCCAGGCAAAGCAATTGTTGGCAATCATTCTGTCGATGGATATCAGTTGCAGCATAATTCTCCTTGTTTAAACTCCGGTCTGTTCGTTGAAGAAGGTGGCGGTAGGGATTATTGGGGAAATCAATTACACAAGGACAAACCAAATCGAGGTGCTTGGGAATGTCAAGGGAATGACGTTCGATAGGTTATGGAGATGATTGGTGCTTTGCTTGTTCCTAAAAGAACATCTATGGAGAAGCTCTATGAACATCAAAACGCAGATACATATCGTTGATAAAGAGATCAGTTCTTCCATTTCTGGAAAATTGCGTTTATGCATATACTCTCTTCTTTTTTTGATACTCAGTGGCATGATCGTGGGGTTTCATTCCGTCGAAGATAATCAGCAAATGAAAATGTTGGGATATATAGAAACCAAATCTTCAACCCAAATTCAGAGTTCGCCCTGGGGAATACAGGCCGGTACGCTGGATGATACCATCGTCAAGAGAGCATCCGAAATTGGAGTCAAGTGGACACGTCTTCAAGCTGTTTGGTCAGATATTGAGCGTGAGCCTGGGGTTTTCACTTGGGATAAAACCGATAAAGCCTTCACGAGCATACTCGAACAAGGAATTACTCCTTTTGTCACAATCGAGGGAACGAATGGGATTTATGTAAAAACCAGGAGAATTCTTGACCCGAAATTGGCTGAACTCTATGGTACTCGTCCGCATCCTCCTACCTCTCATCCAGAAGCAATGAAAGCATGGTTATTCTTTGTGGAAAAAGTCATCGAACGGTATAAAGGGAAAATCAAGTATTGGGAAATCTGGAATGAACCCAATCATTTTAACTATTGGGGTGATGAACCCAATGGAAAGGAATACGGGAGATTGCTGCATGAAAGTGCAAAAATAATTAAACGAATTGATCCACAGGCTTTTATCTTGGGCGGTGCGATGGCCGGATTAGACCCGGTATTCACAGATGCTTTTTTAAGTGCAGGCAATGCAAAACTTGTTGATATCATTACTTTCCATAATTATGGCATTATCCCGGAGGAGAGAATCTATCTCGCAGAAAAAGTGTGGAATGTGATTCATAAATACAATAAGAATATCAAGTTATGGCAGGGAGAATGTGGCGTTGCTTCTCATAGCAGCACGATCGGTTTTCGAGGCTTCAGTCCCTGGGGACCGATCATCCAAGCAAAGTGGCTTTTGCGCCAATCGTTTACGGATACATATTTTTGTCACGCAACGCTGAGCAACTATTTTAAACTGTTCGATCCAAATCGGTACGGGGAAAAGCCGAAGCGATCGTTCATGACGACGATAGACAGTGTTCTAGGCTATCCCGAGCGAGGCGGTTTTAGCGTTAAATTACTCGTCGGCATTAACGAAAAATGTTTGCTGGAAGCTCAAACACTGAAACCCAAACCTGGATTTTATGCATACCAGAATCTCTGTGCGCTCATGGATGGCAGATATTCGCCGAGTGAAGTAAAACATGAGATTACCATCCATGATGTCGGTGTGTTCTATGGTATCGGTCCAGAAGACGATGCATTCCCATCGGTTCCACTGGTGGCATCCTATAAAACCGAGAACGGGAAATATTTGCTTGCGTATTGGTTGCCATGGCATCCTCAAGAAATGATAAAACCAGCGAGTATTGACCTGACATTGAAAAATGTTGAGTTGCAGAATCCTGTCCTCATCGATCTGCTTGATGGCAAGGTTTATCAAGTAAACCAATCTTTGAAAGAGGGGAAT
This sequence comes from uncultured Ignavibacteriaceae bacterium, assembly GCA_964651225.1. Lineage (GTDB taxonomy): Bacteria > Bacteroidota > Ignavibacteria > UBA10030 > UBA10030 > Fen-1298. The sequence goes on along the minus strand of CAZYYD010000001.1, from coordinate 178,986 downwards.
AATTATGTCGTAAAAAATATACCCTTGGCGGATTATCCAATGATCGTTGCCGAGAGAGATGAAATCGAACTTAAGAAATAATCTTGATGAAGAAGTTATCGCTGCATATACTGATTGCGTCTCTTTCCTACATCTGAGAGATTGAGAAAGAGATAAAGAAAGAGATCTGCACCGTTCCAATACGGTAATTTAAGAATGAACTCATCGGGGAAATCCTTAGGACGTGGGGCTGATCGATAGATCAGCATGAAAAGTGTGATGAGGAGAAATACTTCGGTAGCCTTAGTGCTCAATACACCTTAGCGAATGAATCCTAGAGGTTCTTCGTTTTTATATTTATTTCTAGTAGGAGAGTTATCATGAATCGCTCAATATATTTATTGCGGTTTTTAGCGGCTGCGTTGATGCTGTTAACGATCTCGCTCTGTGCGAATTCTCAGGTTGCTGATACGATTCTTTCTGAAGAGGATACGTATTCCTTGATGAAGGAACCTACGGCCCCTCATAACACCGAAGATATTATTCGTGTGCGAGCGCCCTTACCGACGAACACCGACCAGACAACCTTCAGGAAGGCGTACATCAAGTTCAACCTTTTTACCTACACGAAGACGATTCAAAGTGCGCTGCTGAGATTGGGTATCTACCAAGCCGCAGGGACGAATAATAATGATAATGCAAGCGTCTATGGTCTCATTGACGACAGTTGGACAGCTGCCTCGTTGACGTGGGAGAACGCACCATCGAACGGTGAGTTCATTACGTATCAGAAATTCGCAGGAAGGTCATGGACTGCGCCTGACACGACGTATTACCTCGACATCACCAGTTACGTCAAAAGTGAGCTAGAGGGAGATAAGATCGTGTCGATCTGTATGCAGGATGATTCAACGAAAGGGACAGATCTCAGACTTGTCTCAAGCAGAAATACTGTAAAACCACTTTTTCAGAGGCCAGCATTGATCTTGACGGAGGTATCCACAGACGTAGCACATGGAGGAACGGCTGGACCCGATCATTTTCAAGTGAATCAAAACTATCCCAATCCTTTCAATCCCTGTACAAGAATCACTTTTACGCTTCCCCACAGCGGCTCGGTGAGAATTTCAATCGCCAACATACTCGGTGAAGAAATACGGATGCTTGCGAGTGGCGAAATGGGAGCAGGGTCGCATGAGCTCGTGTGGGACACCCGTTTGAACGATGGGCGTGAGACGGCTTCAGGAATGTACTTCTGCATCATTCGTTTTGGAGAACTCAGCAAAACGATTAAGATGTTGCTCCTGCGATAGTGAAAGTACTCTAAAGAATTCATCGACATGGAAATCTCTGCTGATGCTTACCTAAGTTCCATATCAACGACCTGTGGTTTGTCCATGGTGCCGATGGTTCTGCTGAAAGCGCAATACCTGGTGATCTAAGGATCCATGATGGGAAACAATCAGCGATCAACGGTATTTCGAATTTTGTATATTCGCGGCTGCAAACCAGAAAATCTCTGTTAAGGTTGTCCGTGGCACCAGAGAAGGCAAATTCGTTCACCAAGAGAATATCGTAGGGTATGTCTGATTCATCATACTAAGCAATCGACAGGAGAAGGGAATGAATAAGGTTCTGCTCCTTTACCTTTTATGTTGTTTTTTCATTGCACCGAATCTCGAAGCCGGTTCGACAGGAAAAATCACCGGCACCGTGAAAGCGAGAAAGACCGGTGAAACACTTCCCACTGCGAACGTTCTCGTTCAGGGAACCTCGTTTGGTACTGTAACGGATCTCGATGGCCATTTCCTCATTCTTAATATCCCTCCTGGGATCTATCATGTGACAGCTTCGTATATCGGATATGCAACCTTGGTTCTTTCAGAAGTCCGTGTCAAGATTGATCAAACAACTCAATTAACATTTGTACTCGATGAGAAATCAGTTGAATATGAAACTGTGACTGTCACCGCCGAACGACCGCCCGTGGAGCTGGACCTCACAGCGAGTAAGCAAACTGTCACTTCTGCGGAAATAAGCAACAGCTGGGGACTCGACGTCAAAGATATTATCAGTGAATTATCCGGTGTAAATGCGAATGGTGGTATTCGAGGAGGTTTTGGTCTGGATGTTGCGTATAGCCTGAATGGGATGGATATGCGTGATGTAGGTTCAAATTCCAACTTCACAGGAGTGAATTTAACCACGATTCAAGAACTTGAAGTGCTAACTGGTGGATGGAATGCAGAGTATGGTCAGGCAAATGGAGCGATCGTCAACATTGTTTCCAAGACAGCTACCGATAGAATCCATGGAGTCGTCAGCTATAAAATGCGGCCTGCGGGGGTTTATCATTGGGGAAATAATATCTACGATAAAAATGATTTTGTGCATACGGTTATGACGAGCCCGGATTTCTGGGATCCCGCCAAAACTTGGAAATCGCAATGGATGGCAACGCCACAACAGGGGTATGATCCGAAAACACTGGGTCCTCCTTTTAATACCATGACTTCTCAACAGCTTGCCGACTGGTGGAAAGCCTTTATCAATAATCCCAGGTTAAATCCTCAAATCAATTATGCGAATCGGACGGAATGGGAAAACGAAGTCACGATTTATGGTCCGCTCATACAGAATGTCGGTTTTATGTTCTCCGGCCGATATAAAGAAGGAGTGGGAAGGTATCCCTCTGCTCTGAGCTACAATCCTGACATGACATTTCAAGGTTCATTGAACTATAAGGTGAGTTCAACAAAAATTGATGTGAATGGTATCTACACCCAATTCGTGAATAGTCAGGTACCACGAACATACTATGGATCGTCGGAAGATAATAATAATAACGGTACAGCGATGCCGTTTGTCAGAGATCCGTATGATCGATACACCTATTGGTTTTATGGAGCGAGTAGTAGCAGCGCGGATAACATCAGACCGCCGGAATATGCGAGCATGATAAACCTTCAGGCGAAACTTACGCATGTCTTTTCGCCCCAAACATTTTTAGAAACTGCTCTTCAGCATGTCGAGACGAATTATCGAAGTGACTTCAGAGATATCCAACGAGCAGCCATATACGGTCCTGACGGCAACTATCAAAACAGCGACCCCGCCATTCTTCCTGAAACATTTATGAAATTTCTTTATAACAGACCCGGGGATGTCTGGAGCAATAAAATTACTTCGAGTAATTATTCGTTCAAGGCAGATCTTACCAGTCAGATGACAGATCATCATCTTGTGAAAACCGGCATGCTGTTCACCTACAATGCATTTGATAAAGTGTTGCATGACTCTCAAAGCGGCAGCGGTTCGACATATTATGCTTATGTCACTGATCTCACTGAAACAACATCATATCCCTACGAAGGCGCTCTTTATGTTCAAGATAAAATGGAATATGAAGGGATGGTTATTAACGCAGGAGTACGGGTAGATTATTATGATGCGAACAAAAATGTTTCAGCAACCATTTTCGATCCGTTGATGATTTCCGATACGACAGTAGGTCACACCGGTCCGATCGGGCATATTTCTTACGACCCTAATGGCTCCGGGCCTGGATATACAAAAACCCCACTGCAGGTGGCATTCTCTCCACGCATCGGTATTTCCCATCCGATAAGTGAAAATACAGTTCTCCATTTTATGTGGGGAAGATTTAATCAGCGTCCGGCTTGGCAAAAGATTGTTGGACCTGCTGTTGTGAGAACGCTTCCGCCGGCAAGTGTGGGTGCAAATTGGGATCAGATGGACCCTGAACAACAGAGTGTTGTCTATCGTCACTTCACCTATTACATCCCCAATCCTGCGCTCGAATGGGAGAAAATGACACAATATGAAGTCGGATTTGAGCAAAATATTGCCGATCTGTTTTCGCTTGATGTGACGATGTATTACAAAGACGCTTACAACTTAACCTCGAATGGCATCAGCCGCAACACTCGGTCCCCGTTGGATAATATTGCGAAAACAAGTGGCGACAACGGTACCGTTGAAGTAGAATTGCTGGGAGATCCCAGGAATCAAACCGACCTGACATTTGGACAATCACAAGGATATTTCAAAACCATCGCCAATGGTGCGTGGGCTGATGTTCGTGGAATTGAATCGACTTTCGAAACCAGGTTTCGCCACTTGAATTTCAGGCTGAACTATTCCTTATCGTTCCTCACGACAGGCAGTAATCAGCTCAGTGTCATCTATAGAGTATTTACTGATGCGAATGGTCAACCTACACAATTAGGAATCAATGAATATCGAGGGGCATCAAATACTGATGGCGGAAGAAATGGACTTGATGATGATTCCTGGAATCCACACAATTCTGCAACTCTTAAAATTATGGCTGACTCTCCACCAGACTTTGGACCCAGAGTGGGCGGATGGTATGTCCTGGGGAATTGGAATATGACCATCACGACTTCATGGGCTCAAGGCGAATTGTTTACGTACCATGCTCCTGGTGATAATTCACAAGAGCCGAATAATATGAGATGGAAAGATCGTTGGAATACGAATATGAGTCTATCAAAGCAGTTTCCATTGATCGACGGTCTTGAGGCGAAACTCTTTGTCAATGTGACGAATGTGTTTAATAACAAGCAATTGCATCTCCTTACCTCTGAAGAAGACAAGGCGAATTATTTCGAACAAGGTCAACTTCCTTTTGAAGCGACGACGAAAGAACCCATGGTCTGGGATTGGTACATCAATAATCCACGGGAAATCTATTTCGGTTTGCAGATCGACTTTTAATAAATTCTCGGATGATGATCTCTCGGAGATGAAAATGAATTGTGCAAAGCTGGTATTCAGAATACCATTCTTCGTAGTACTCCTCCTCAGCCTGACCTGCATTCTCCATGCACAGGAAGTTGTAAAAAAAACGCTGACAAGGGGAAAGATGTGGATTTCTTGCTTACCGAACGGAGCGCTGGAATATGAGGATGATTACGGAACAAGTAATAGGTTTCTTGATGGGTACCCCGGGTACTACGCGCATCGGAATTATCTCACACCGGTTTCAGACGTGAGCAGAATATTCAATGTTGCGCAGATCAATGGGAGAAATGTGGGATGGAGCTATCGAACTTCAAGGAATAAAGACAACGTCATCGCATACGCGCAGAGTCAACTGGTAAAAAATTATTGCAGCTACGGTTATCAATATGATCCCGCAGAGCCGGAGGAGTATATCTCCGGCATCATGCAGTCCAACAAATGGACGGATGCGTCAAAGACAGTACCGCATATGCAATACCTTCTCGAGGCGAAAGCAATGGTGTGGAGTTTTCCGAAGTACAGTGATTTTGTCATGATCAAGTGTACACTCACCAATACAGACTCGGTGACGTTTAGCAATTATTACTATGCAAGATATCTCGAGCCGAAAGGGCCGTTTAATCCCCTGGGCACCACCTATGATAAAGAATATTTGTGGGACCAAGAAGTAAGTGAAGATATAGGTTTTATCTTTTATGATGATACCTCGATTCCTCCTACCGGGACGCTGCCTCTTTATCTTTATCCTCCAGGGAATATCACTGGGGATTGCGGAAATCCAGGCAATATCAAAACAGCCGGATCGAACGACAAGAAACTGTATTCGCCTTCTCTCTATGCCTTTTCCTTCATCCCAAGCAGTATCACGAGGAATAAAAATGGTGAACAAAAAGTCTGGCGCACAATTGTCAGCTCCTCCGGCAGTGCTCCCACCGAAGATAACTTCCCGGGCAGTGATGTCATCGTAGACTGGACCTCGTTTACATCATTTATTTCCAAAGACCAGCCAAAGGTAAGCTGGCGGGATGCTCACCAGAGTTACCAACTCGGGAATTTAGCCGGCAGCTTATATGAAAGAAGTCCTCGCTATATGTATACGATTGGTCCTTATGATATCGCTCCCGGTGAATCCATCGAATGGGTAGAGATATGGATCGCTGGTCAGATGGATCCAAAGATTACTCTGTTGGGGGACACGACCGCAACGCTCCACTTTGTTGAAAAAGGATTGCATAATCTCAAAGAGAACTGGGCTTCTGCAAAATCATTACTGCAAAATAATTTCAGAGTACCTGGAAATCTCCCTCCGCCGACTCCCGCTGACCAACCGAATATTGGGAATGCCACGAATGAATTGTCCGTTGTAGCTGCGTCGAGTACGGTCGATGGGAAACCAGTCTCAGGCGTGAACTTAACATGGCATGCAGTTCATCTGAATTATCAAGATCCTCTTACTGGATTACCTGATTTTTACGCATATAATATTTATCAATCTGATATTTCTGTTGAAGGGCCTTGGAATCTCATTCGAACAGTTCCTGTGGAGGAAGCGGAAAAATTTAGAATAAATCAAAAAATAACGTATTTCCAGACAGTGAATGTAGGCGTCCCGTACAGATACTGCGTCACGAGCATCGATAGGGACGGGAACGAGAGCGCAAAGACGGGCTTCACTTCCTTTCCCATCGCTGCTTCAATATTTCCGACGGATCATCTTGCTTCGATTCGCGTCGTCCCCAATCCTTTCAGGCAGGAAAGTGGATTTCTTGATCGATCTGAGATAAAGCGTTTAGCCTTTGTGAATATTCCTGCTCTCTGTACCATTAAGATTTATACGCTTGCACTCGATTTGATCAGGACGATTGAGCACACGAATGGGAAAGGTGAAGAAACTTGGGGATCAAATACAACGGCACATCAGGATTATATGTTGACAGATTTTGCGATGAATGTCATGCCGGGTGTCTATATTTATATCGTTGAATCTCATGTCTCGGGACATGAAGGCGAAAGTAAGGCCGGCAAAATTGTCATCATAAAATAAGGACTCTGGCCGTCGAGCTCGTTGGCAGGGAAGGATTGGAACAATGAAAGTATCCTTATCGTTTGGCGTCATCATTTTGATTCTTGCACATGATCCATGCTTTTCTCAAATTGAATACAATGATGCTGACTGGGGTGTACATCCGATGAATTACAGCCGCGTCGGTACCGCGGGATGGCAATTTCTAAAACTTCCTACCAATGCTAAAACAGCTTCCATGGGCGGTGTTGTCTCGGCAATATCTTACGGAAACGCAAATGCTGTCTTCACGAATCCGGCTTCTCTCGTTGACGTCAAAAATTATGACTTTGCTACCAGCCGAATGAACTGGATTGCGGATATTGGTTATCAATCCTTCTCTCTCGTGAAGAATATGTCCGAATACGGTTCGTTCGGTTTAAGTTTTGTGTATCTTGACTATGGTTCTATGGAAAGGACAGAAAATCTTCCGTCCTATGACGCGCTGGGGAAAAACATCGGAACAATACCAGTCCTTGATAATCTCGGAACATTTAGTGCTGCAGACATGGCAATGGGTTTTTCCTATTCCAGACAAATTACCAATAAACTACAGGTTGGTGGAACAATCAAATATTTGCAGCAGCGTCTTGATGATGCAACGACCACTACCTGGTCTCTGGATATTGGTACTCTTTATTACACCGGGTTTCATTCTCTTCGTATTTCATTTGTTGGTAAGAATTTCGGTCCCGATGCTCAGTTTGGTACGTACAATGAAAGAATTCAAGTCCAGCCCATCAAGATAAAGTTACCCATGATCTTAGTCTTTGGTGCTGCCTATGATATCCTTGGAGGGAACGATGATCATCCTCATCATGTCGTTGCTGCCATAGAATATGTTAATCCCAATGACGGGCGGGAAAAATTCAACATGGGCGCCGAGTACTCTTTCATGAAGATATTGTCTCTGAGAGCTGGCTACCGTGTCAATTATGATGAAGAGGGCTTGACATTGGGGGCAGGAGTAAATTACGAAGTGATTGAACTTAACATAAGGATAGATTATGCCTACATCAGTGTCGGGATATTCAAACAAGTACATATGTTCACGATAGGAATGAGTTTTTAAATAATTATCTATTCGCCCAGATCAATAATAATATAGATTTGTATTGCGATGTATTCTGTTCACTTAATCTACGATGTTGCCTTCCACGGAAAGTGGGGGGTATTCAACCCTCAGTGATTCCAGGAGAAAAGAGATGAAAACGGGAATAAAGATTTCTGTTATTTGCATACTATCATTGATCGTACTAAGTTCTCTCGCGATGTACCAAGTTCATGATGGACCTTATCAAGCAACGGGAATTAAAATCGGAGAGGTCACGCCATCCAGCGTGATTCTTTGGACGCGCTTAACACTGAATCCTCAACGCATTGGTTCTGATGCACCTCAACCGACGATACTGTATAAAGATTCCATAACAGGAAAACCTCGGACAATTAAAGGAGAGGGGCGGCCGAGTTTGGAACCCGTGGTCATCTATCCGGACGGATACAACGTGAACAATATTGATGGCGCAGTGCCTGGTACCCCCGGGAGAGTCCGGGTTGTCTATAAGACGAACAGTGCATCCCAATGGCAGATGACCGACTGGAAGGATGTTGCTGTTGATCATGATTTCACGCATCAATTCAAACTTGACAATCTCCAATCAGAGACGGAATATGAGTTACGCGTTGAATGCCAATCCATGAAAGGTGAAGCAGGACAAGTGATCGAAGGAAAATTTACAACGGCACCACCACCAGATCGTCCGGTAAAAGTAATCTTTACGGTTGTGACGGGACAAAATTATAAAACGAGGGATGATGGTGCAAGGGGTTATAAAATTTATCCCTTGATGTTAAAACTCAATCCCAGTTTTTTTGTTCATACGGGAGATATTGTCTATTACGATCAATTCGCTAAAAACATCGATTTAGCTCGCTGGCATTGGCAATGTATATATAGTTTACCGTCACATTTAGAATTCCATCGTTTGGTCAATTGCTACTTCATTAAAGATGACCATGATACATGGATGGATGATTGTTATCCTCATTTGAAAACAAAGTTCATGGGGGACTTTACCTTTAAGCAAGGGCAGCAGGTCTTCCTCGATGAAGTACCCATGAGCGATAGTACGTGGAGAACATTTCGGTGGGGAAAAGACCTTCAAATATGGCTGCCAGAGGGAAGAGATTTTAGAAGCGATAACTATGCCCCGGATGGACCTCAGAAAACAATCTGGGGCGAGAAACAAAAAGAGTGGTTTAAAAGATCTGTACGAGCATCGGATGCAACATTTCGAGTCTTAATCAGCCCTACTCCCATTGTGGGTCCGGATCGTGGGACGAAAAACGATAATCATGCGAATGTTGGATTTACTCATGAGGGGAATGAACTCCGCGAATTTATCGCGAGTCAAAAGAATATGATTGTTATCTGCGGAGATCGACACTGGCAGTACGTTTCAAAGGATCTCAAAACAGGTCTCCATGAGTATTCTTGTGGCCCGCAGACAGACAAACATGCCGGTGGTTGGAGTAATGATCGAGTGTTGCCTGAACATGAATATCTCAATGTTGTCGGAGGATTCCTTGCGGCTATCGTGGACCGAATAGACGGAAAACCTGTAATCACCTTACGACATTACAGTGTTGATGGAAAAATTCTCCATGAAGACCAGAGATTTGCTCAATAGTTACAGCGAAAAACGGAAAAGTGTAAAGAACGTCGTCGATTCATTTTCAAAGACTTCATTCTTCCTATAATATCAGGCATATATTGATTGAAAACTGAAAAAGTCAGAATTCATAATATGAGAACTCAACAGGCAGAGATAGTGATATTTGAGGACGCGGTCTGGAAGGGATGATTCATGCGCGGGTGGTTTATTTCCATGCCCAATATCGCGTTTTCGTTCAGAGCAAACAGACAATTATTCTCGAAGAACGACAAACCTGGTAATCATACGGAAAAAGGACTTTGGTGTGGATGAATGGACTGAAAAAATCAGTATCTGTATCGAACGAGGAAAAGTAAACAAGCTCGCTCCTTATCCCCCTGATCTGAGAAATCAGGAGGGGACTGACGAATTAACGCAACAGGCGATTGCTGCCGGTATCGGTCCTGATATCATTCTGAAAGCGTGCAACGATGGTATGCAGCGGATCGGTGCACGGTTCAGTAGGAATGAAGTCTTTGTTCCTGAACTGCTGATGGCGGCAAAGGCGATGAATGCCGTCATGGTACATTTGAAACCATTCTTCCAGGCCGGGACTGTGAAGAAAAAAGGGGTGTTCTTGCTGGGAACAGTTGCCGGTGACCTGCACGATATCGGAAAGAACCTTGTTGGGATGGTGGTCGCAGGCAATGGATGGGAAGTGGTCGATATCGGTGTGGATGTGAAGCCAGAGAAATTCATCGAAAAAATAAAGGAACATCCCGGCTGTATTATTGGTTTGAGCGCTCTGCTCACCACCACGATGGCAAGTATGGCAAAGACCGTTCAGGAGATAAAGGCTCAGCTTCCATCCTCAGTCATCATCGTTGGCGGCGCGCCGCTCTCTGCAGCAACAGCAAGGGACATGGGAGCCGATGGCTATTCACCTGATCCGCAGGGAGCTGTGACATTTCTCAACACATACGCCGTTTAGGCAGGGAAGAACGCGCTCCATGAATTTTCTTACATGAATCAATTGATGAGATCACTGCTTGCTGAAATTCGGAAAGGAAAACCGCTCATATCCGATGGAGCATGGGGAACACTTCTGCAGGCTAGCGGCCTCCAACCAGGTGAATGCCCGGAACTGTGGAATATGACACATCGGGGCGAAGTCTTTGCGATTGCGAAAAGCTACGTCGATGCCGGAGCAGATATGATTCTGACGAACAGCTTCGGCGGCAGTCCGTTGAAACTTGCATATTATGGATTATCGGAACGAGCTGTCGAGCTCAACAAAGCCGCAGCGGCAATTTCCCGGGAAGCGGCTGGATCTGAAAAGTTCGTGCTTGGTTCGATAGGCCCCACCGGTGCGATCCTGATGATGGGCGAAGTCTCCGAGCAGGAAGTATATGATGGGTTCTCTCTTCAAGCCCAGGCATTGAAGGATGGCGGCGTCGATGCAATCTGCATCGAAACGATGTCTGCGATCGATGAAGCATGCGTCGCCGTACGGGCCGCGAAAGAATCAACCGGATTAGAAGTCATATGCACCTTTACATTCGAGAAGACTGCTGCAGGCGAATACCGGACCATGATGGGTGTTTCTCCTTCGGAGATGGTGCAGGCAATCAAAGGAGCCGGCGCATCGATCATAGGAACAAATTGCGGGAACGGTTTTGAACAAATGATTGGCATCGTCAAAGAAATCCGCAGCGTTGATACAGTCACACCTTTGCTTGTCCATGCGAATGCCGGTATGCCAATCATGAATAAGGGAATCGTCTCGTATCCGGATACACCTGAAATGTGGGCACGAATATTTCCTCAACTCATCGCTCAGGGCGCCAATATTATTGGCGGCTGTTGCGGCACAACACCGGCTCACATTCGTGCACTGGCAGATGTTGTTCGGATGAAGTAATGGCAAAGACATTCCCCCATGCAACAGTTGCTCAACAGACTTTCCAGGTAACCTTCGGTTTTGACGATATTGCCATTGATAAAAAGGAAATTGCCTATGCTTTGGGGTATGGAAATAGGATGATTCCTTTCTATTTCCATGAGGCGATCGATAGCATCATCCAACGGGTTCCGGAATTGTGTAAAATTCACACCGGGTACCGCCTCATGAAGTCCGACAAGTCAGCGGGTACTCCTACGAGTCTTCACCTTGAGGGGAGTCAATTCTCTACTCAACAACTCGTTACCTCTCAATTAAAAAATGCAGATCAAGCTATTCTGTTTCTCTGCTCTATAGGCCCGGGAATGGAAGGGTGGTCAAAGCAGCTAGCCGGTGAAGGTGACCCTCTGATGAGTTTTCTTGTGGATACCGTTGCGTCCGTTCTTGTTGAAGCGGTGGCCGATGTTCTGCACGATTCTCTGACTGAGCATTTCAAAGCGCAGGGATTGAAGATCACCAATCGCTACAGTCCCGGATATTGTGACTGGTCAGTTGCAGAGCAGCATAAGGTGTTTGCGTTTTTTCCTCATAATTTTTGCGGAGTGGTATTGACAGATTCCGCATTAATGCTTCCCATAAAATCCATCAGCGGTATCATGGGAGTTGGAAGAAACGTGGAATTCAATCAGTATTTCTGCGACACCTGCGGGAGGAAGGATTGCACCTATAAGGTATTTCGCGAAAAAGCTCTCAGCTCCACATCAAAGGACGAATCATGACAGATCAACAATGGGAATCGTTGAAACGAATCATCACAGGAGAAATCGTCCAGCCGGCACCGATCGGATTTATCATCGACAGTCCGTGGCTGCCGAATTGGTACGGCATCAATATCTTCGAGTATTTCTCGAACGATGAACTGTGGTTGAATGCCAATCTGAAAGCGCTGAAGGAATTTCCCGATGTGATGTTCTTTCCGGGATTCTGGTCAGAGTACGGCATGTGCACGGAGCCATCAGCGTTTGGAGTCCGATGCACATTTCCTGCAAACGAATTTCCACACGCTCATAAACTCATCCATTCCTCAGACGATATCGAAATGATAGATATTCCCAATCCGAAGACGGATGGTTTACTGCCGTTCGTTCTTCATAGGTTGAAACTGGCGCAGCCGAAGATTGAAGCCGCTGGGCATCGAATCAGGTTCGCTGTTGCACGCGGACCGTTGAATATTGCAAGTTACCTGATGGGTTCGACAGAATTTCTGACCATCATGATGATGCAGCCGGAAAGGGCGCATGACCTGATGAAGAAGATTACCCCATACCTCAAAGATTGGCTCAACCTGCAGATGGAGACTTTTCCATCGATCGACGGTATCTTTCTGCTGGACGATATCATCGGATTTTTGGGGGAGACAGAATTCTGTGAGTTTGGGCTTCCCTATTTTAAGGAATTATTCAGTCCGAATGTTTCGATCAAATTCCTGCATAACGATGCCCCGTGCAAAGTATCTGCTCCGTACCTGCCGGAAATGGGAGTGAACCTGTTCAACATGGGATTCGATATCGCGTTAAACGAATTGAAGAATCTTACCCACCACAAGGTGACCATGGTAGGCAATATTCCTCCACGTGATGTGCTGGCGAGCGGAACCGTTGCTCATGTGACAAAGGTAACGACAGAATTGGTGAATTCAGTTCAAGACAGATCGAGGGTCATATTCTCCTGCGGCGGCGGTATGCCGCCGGCTGTGAGTTCTGAAAATATTGCTGCCTTCATGCGTGCTGTGAGAAAATGAAAAAATCCGTATTCATGATCTTTGGCCTTGTTTTTACTGTTCCTTTGCGGCAGATGATAGGTTAATTCTCTAAAAGAATATGATCTTCGGCTTTGTTACAAACCCCAATAATCAAGTATCACTAGCATCAGAAAACTCGAAAGCATGAAATACACTTCCCTTGCAATTTCCAATCCAGAGGATCTCATCTTTGGATATGCTCCTCATCCGGTGACGACACGCCGCGGATTGACGATTGGGAAAGGGATCGTTTATCCGGAACTCAACTTTACGCTGCCCTCCATGGAGATCACTCCCCGGACCCTGCCTGAAGTACAGACTCATTATCAGGATATCATCAAAGGGTCGCTGGAGAAAGCATTGCACCTCCATAGTGAAGGCGTCGTGTTTGAATTTGAAACATTGGTAGAAATGACTCAAACACCATCGATCGCAATTGAATTAGTGAAACTCATGAATGATCTTTGTGAAGAATATTTTCAGAAATACGGTCTTCAGAGCGAAATCCGCCTGACTCCGAATGATCTGCGGGAGTTCGAACGTCCCCCGAAACAGCGGACTTCCCATTTGCTGGAACCGATGATGGAAGTGTTCGAACTGGGTGCGCTGGCGGGGGGCGATCTGCTTTCCATTGAATCAACAGGTGGCAAAGAAATATCCGACGATGCACTGCTCATGTGTAATATCAGGCAGTTTATATTTTCACAATCGGTCCTGGGTGCCAGAGATATGAAGATACTCTGGCGGAAGATTGTGGATATCGCTCAGCGAACTGATCGTATTCCCGGCGGCGACACGGCATGCGGTTTTGGCAATACCGCGATGGTGCTGGCGGAGAAGAGATATATTCCTAAAACATTCGCTGCGGTCGCCCGCATTGCTACCGTTGTTCGAACGCTGGTTGCCATAGAAGAAGGAGCCGTTGGTCCGGACAAGGATTGTGGGTACGAAGGACCATTCCTCAAGGCCATCACCGGAACGCCAATCTCGATGGAAGGAAAAACCTCCGCCTGTGCTCATACAAGCCCGGTGGGGAATATTGCTGCCGCCTGCTGTGACCTCTGGAGCAATGAATCCGTACAAAATATCAAACTCCTTGCCGACTTTGCGCCGATTGTCTATATGGAGCAGCTAGCGTATGATGTGCGCCTGATGAATGAGGCACTCAAGTTGGGAAAAGAGAGCGCATTGCTGTTTCAACGGTTGTTGGTCAATTCGGATATCACCTTTGATCCGCAGGCATTGGTGCTCGCTCCGCAAAGCGTTATTGAAATCTCCGAAGAAATCGTCAAGGGAGAAAACTATATTGACGCAGCGAAGCGAGGTTGCTTAAAAGGGATTGAAATTATTGAGAATGCGTATTCAACAGGACTCATGCTGAAGGATGAAAAAGAGAATCCATGGATCGATATACTCCGGGAAGATATATCCTCCATTCCTACGGATGAGAGTAAGTTCGTTGAAGAAACACTTTCGAGTCTCGAGCCAGGCAAAATTCTTTTATCGGAATATGGATTGTAGCATTTCACAGACCGCCAGATAAATACTTTCTCTTCATTCAGTAGACCCATCGGGATCTAATAGGTCATTGCCTCAGACATTCACAATCTGAGGCTTTTTTATTTCATACAAGCGAGATTCATAAGAGAGTGTGTTAGCAGTCCCTGACACCTCGGAATAATGAAGAAGGATTCTGAGCAAAGAAGATGACTTGAAGGGATTGGCACATGGATGGTAAGTTCAATCTCCAACACTCATTCCTGACCAATGCCGCGGGTCGAATCCCCCGCTTCACACAGGCTACGCGTCTACGAGGTATTTTCTTACGCATTGACAGGCCTTCTATGCGATAGAGCCGATAGACCCGTTTATGATTGATCTGCCATCCTTCCCGTTTCAGAAGCACGTGAAGTCGACGATATCCATACGCTATTCGTGTTGTTGCTAACTCCCGCAATCGCAACCGAAGGGGCACCTGCGGATCAGCTGTGCTCTCCTGTCGATGCGTTGATCGGGGCCATCTCATCACACGCAGAGTCCGCCGTTCGCTTGTCCCATAGATGGCCTGCACCTCTTGGACCAACTCTCGGCGAAGGGCAGACCTTAAAGTTTTTTTGATAATACCTCTTGCAGCATTTGCTTGTCAAGCGTCAGGTCGGCCACCAATTGTTTCAAGCGCCGGTTGTCTTCTTCCAATTGCTTCAGACGGTGTATCTCTGATACTTCTAAATTTGCGTAGAGCTTTTTCCATCGATAAAATGTTACATCGGATACTCTCATCTTTCGGGTTATCTCACCCACAGGGATCCCTGATGCTGCTTGCCTCAAGGCAAAGGCAATCTGTGCTTCTGAGAATCGTTTCTTCATGGTCGCTTCCTCCAAGTTCCAATGAGGTAAATGTAGTAAATATTCTAACATTCCAAATGGACCTTGATAGGGGGAGCAGTACCAATGGGTACTTGCATTTTGAATAATTGAGAAAGTGCGATGTTATGATGAATTTCTAATGGCTCTGGACATACTTGATATGCGAACGGAAGACAGAATATCGTAATCCCTCAACTTCCGATATCACCTCAAAATTCAAAGATAAATTTGGAGTTGAACTATCAGAGAATTTATTAATTCTTGAGATCAGTTTAGGATCTAGAGAAGAATTAATTGCGTCCATGATCCCAACCTCACTAAATCCAGTTAAAAATATTATCGAGTTATTTTTATCACTCAATGCTTTTAGAATAACGCTGTAATCCTTTTGGTAGCTCCCACCGCCACCCAACCAAGCCAGATCGAATGATTGAAGAATTTCTTTATCTCGTCCTAGCACCTTCAATGAATATGGACTGTGAAATCTGATGTTCGTTCTCGAAAATAAAGTATCAAGGATGTAAAGGCTTTTAAATGTTCCTATGTAAATTATATTGTGATTATCAAGATCATCCCATTTCAGATTATGAGAAAGTTTAGCTGAGACATTTTTACCTGTACCAGAGAGTGTATGCATTAATTGTACGACCCCTAACGCTGGGCCAGCACCAATAAAAGTAACATCAGATATTTCCAGTTTACTAAATTTACCAGGATTTGCTTTTAACGAATCATTAAAATCTCTAGCACTATTAATTCGAGGTATGCGTAAAAATGCGCGCCGTGAAGGGTCTTTTTCTGATAAGACAAGATAATCGCCCAGGACAATTAAAATCGGTGGACCATCTTGTTTCAAGAAATTAGACCAAATGGGATTGTCAGAAAATGATTTATTCTCTGGAGTAAAAGAATTATGGCTGATAAATTCTTTAAAAAGTATTATGAAAAGGAGTACAAGTATAATCGTTAAATAGATGGGAGTAGAATAGCGATTTCTCTTTTTAAATTCCCTGCTATGTTCAGCCGGCAAAAATTTGACTAAATATTGACCTTTAGGTATGTCGATTTTATAATCGAATAAATCGGTGGTAGTTAAATAATAATGTTCTATTTTCTTCCGAAGGTTACTGACATAGGCTCGTATGATTGAATCGGTACTCGGATCGAATGAAGAATCTTTTCCCAGGATATCGTGAGCTATTTCCGTTTCTTTTAAAGAACTAACTTGAGAAGTTTTTTCAACTAAATATTTCAACAGATCTTGATATTTTTTGGAGGCGTTAAACTCGGAGTGGCTTAATATCTGAGAAAGTAATTTTTCTCTTTCCTGTTCAGTCGGTTGAATCATAATTAATAGATGGAAATTATTTCCTATTCGGGCTTAATTCCGGGGCGTATCAACTACCTTAAGCATGCCAGCGTGTGTACCACCATACTGTGTAAATACACCGTATGTGTTACAGGCAGGTTCTCATGGTAACGCGATCACTAGTCCGCAGCTTGTGACGGAGGTTCTTTATTAGGGATATTAGGCCTTTTCGTGCTCAAAATCAAATGAATTTAGCGAATGATTACGTTGATTGCGTGCAACTTGCCGTTCCTTTCAGTCTTTTACTAACTTTTTTGAATTTATCCCCTATCTTAGGGCGAACGAAACAGAATTTGGAAATAGTACTATTAATGCCTCAATTTTTTTAGAGAGATACTTTCTTCCACCTTGAAAAGGAGTATAATTGGTATGCGATTACTCTCTATAACCCTCTTTCTCCTTCCTGTTCTCCTCTTTGGACAATCCTCTCTCCGAGGTACGGTCACGGACACATCGAATGGTGAGCCACTGATAGGTATCAATGTGGTCATTCAGGGAACATCGCTGGGCGCCGCCACGGATATAGATGGACAATTCAGAATTGCCAGTATACCAGAACGTATGTTCACGGTCAAGGTCTCCTGCGTCGGCTACGAGCAACAAATTGCGGATGTGGATTTTGCAAAATCCAAAGAGGTTCTGATGAATTTTGAATTGAAGCCGACCGTTGTTAAAGGCCAGGAAGTTGTTGTGACTGCACAAATGCAAGGTCAGTTAGCAGCAATAAATGAACAGTTAACTTCCAATACTATCATGAACGTCGTTTCCAGGGATAAAATCCAAGAATTACCCGATCAAAATGCTGCAGAGTCTGTTGGAAGACTTAGCGGTATCTCAGTTCAGAGAGATGCAGGGGAGGGAACAAAGGTAAGTGTGCGGGGATTAGACCCCAAGTATAGTTCTGTTACCGTGAATGGGCAAAAAATTCCGGCGACGGATAATCAAAACAGATCTGTGGACTTAAGTATGATCGCTTCCAATATGCTTGCAGGTATATCAGTATCCAAAGCGCTGACACCTGACAAAGATGGTGATGTCGTTGGAGGGAGTGTCGATTTCCAGATGAAGAAGGCGCGTGAAGAATTTAATGCAGATATCAGCCTTCAAGGAACGTACAGTAGCATCAATAAAGGCTATGATAATTATCGAGGCAGCTTTTCTGTCAGTAACAGGTTCTTTGATGACAAACTAGGAGTCATTGCTACTGGAAGTGTGCAGAAAGCATATCGCGGTTCTGATGTATTGGATGCTGGTTATACGTTTGATAGGGAACCTCTGCCCGGGGAATCTTATGCCAGAATTCTCATTAATAGTTTGAGTATTGCTCAAAGAGAAGAAGTCAGGAAACGTTATGGTGCGAGCATTGTTCTCGATTATGATTTTAGGAATGGTGATGAAATATTCCTTTCGAGTTTATATGGAAGAACCGAAAGAAATGAGGTAAGGAATAGAAAACGATACCGCATTACTGATGGCTATGTTGAGTACTGGCTAAGATCGACAAAGACGAATATTGATCTCTTGTCGAATTCTTTAAGCGGTAAGCATCATTTGGGTTCTATGAAATTGGAATGGCTGGCTTCGTATTCGGATACAAAAAATGATGTTCCCTATCTGCATGATTCGATGTTTAGAGAAACTGCTGCCTATCAAAACCTCGTTGTAGATAAAGGGCCTGGAATCATTCCTAGTTGTGCAAAGAACACTCTTGATGGTACAACATTCTATCAGGACAACTTTCTCACGAGAACAACTGATGAACACAACGTCGTAGGCCAACTTGATTTCACAATACCATACTCAGTGACAAGTAATGTGAGCGGGTATATTAAGTTGGGCGGCAAATATACAGATAAGAAAAGAGATGTTGTTAATTTAGGATACTGGACCAAGGCAGGGACAGGAACACTGGATGGTATTGGTCAAAACAATCCGACTCTCTTTATCCTGACGTCCGACGGCAAAAAAATTAGAATCAGCAATTTTTTTGAAGATCGTTCGATTGGACAATTATCGAATGGATATATCTACGGACCGGCAAATGCGTTAAGCCCTACTTCACTTAATAATTTCATGGACACGTATTGGGGAAAATACACGAGGGATTACTCGAAAGAAATTGAGAACTATACTGCCGGGGAAGCAATTTCCGCTGCTTATGTTATGACTGAACTGAATATTGGTTCTCGTTTAATGATACTGCCAGGAATGAGATTGGAAAGAACGACGCGGAATTATAGAAGTCCTTTTGGACACGCCGAGGTCGATACAGATGGAAATCTATTAATTTCATCAATCATAGATTCTGTCGGAACTAATTCGTATGACGATTTCCTTCCTATGGTTCATGTTCGTTATAAATTTACCGATTGGTTTGACACAAGAATTGCCATTACCAAATCCCTGTCAAGACCCGATTATTCTGATCTTGTTGCATCGGAACGTATCAGTTATTCAAGTGGAACAGTCAAACGAGGTCAACCAGACTTATTGAATACATCGGCTTTGAACTATGATGTTTTCCTCTCTTTCCATAATAATTATGGACTACTGACTCTGGGCGGCTATTACAAAACCCTGAATAATATTATTTATACCAGAACGAGTACCATCACTACGGTGGGAGCGACCAAAGGTTTTGACCTCATTAGACCCGAGAACTCAAAGTATGAGAGCCAGCTCTACGGTTATGAATTTGATGTACAAACTAATCTACGGTTCTTACCCAATCCTTTGGATGGTATCGTACTGTCGGCAAACTATTCCTATATCCGCTCGAAGACCTATATGCCATTTCAAGTGCCCAAAAAAATTAGTTCAAGGATTACGGTTCTTGTTGATACGACAAGGGAATCAAGAATGCCCGGTCAGTCGGAACATATGGCTAATGTTTCTCTCGGTTATGAAAAAGGAAAGTTCTCGGGAAGAGTTTCTTTGATTTACCAGGGAAATTTCATAAGAGAGGTCGGTCGGCGGGCAGAGGAAGACAAATATGACGCCGATTTTGTTCGATGGGATCTGGCTGTACGCTACAAGTTGATGTCACGAGTCTCAATCACATTTGACATGAACAATATTACCAACCTTCATGATCTCTCGTTCATGGGTATCACAGATTATCCGACGAATGAGGAACATTTTGGTTGGACTGCGGACTTGGGAATAAAGCTCGATCTATAATTTACTATACGTTCATAATCATGACTGTCCGGCTGAGATAATTCATAATTCCTGTAAAGCATTGTCAACATGAGTGATACAATCATTTTGAAGCGGTTTCGATTTCAATTCGGAAACACAGTGTGTGCTCAAGTGTTTTTAGAAATTGTTCAATAAAACTTCATCGGTACGGAATTTGTTTCATACGTCAACCGGACAGTTGTGGTTCATAATAAACCTTTACTCATCATTCCATAATGGAGGAATAAGTCATGAAGACACTCTACTGTTTAATCGTACCGGCGCTTTTAGTGCTTCTTCTGATCTTTGCTACACATGATGTATCAGCACAAAGAATTGTCAAAGTGACATCAGATATTGAAGGGAATTTGAACAATGTCATCAATGGCGATACCACGGTGACTGGTGCAAGAGTCGATCCAAACACCATTTATGAACTGGCAAGAAACGGCTATTACGTAACACTGGGGACCATTGAAAACCATAATTATCATCTCCATATTCGTGCAGAAGCAGGAACAGGCTTCAAACCGATTATCAGACCCGGTGTTGTCGCCGGTGGTATATCGTCAAGACCCTTATCCCTCTATGGAGATTTCACTCTAGATGGTGTCTTACTTTCAGATTATGACAATGTAGGTGGTTTCAAGCAATACGTTGTTAAGATAAGTGCCGATAATTTGAGGATAACAATTCTGAATTCACATATAGACAGAGATGGTCAAATAGCGATTAGATGTGATGGAAAGAATGCCACAATAATTGTTAAAAATTCAATCATAAGCAATATAGGTACGATGGCAAGTGCATCGAATGGAAGGGGTGTTGATGACAGAGGTACCGATATTGATACGTTGATCTATGAGAATAATACGTTCTATAATCTCACAAGCAGAATCATTCGAGACGGCGGTGGAATCATCAAGTACTGCAAAATCAATCACAATACCGTCGTGAACGTTGGTCAAATGGGATGCACCATGGGGCCGATAATCAAAGGATCCTTCACCAATAATCTCTTTGTGAATACGGCATTTTTGGGGAATGACACCGCATCGTCTGCTTCCATCAATTATACGATTGGAACCGGCGCGCTGAGTCAGGCGTGGCTTGATTCAGGTAATGTTCAAAAATTAGAAATCCATAATAACAATTTCTACATGAGTCCGGAATTTGGATCCGCTTTCCTGACCGCAGGAAGGAAGCCCGCCCCTATTTTTGATGCGTTTGCGGATAGTGTCATCGCTGCCGGCGGTTGGAGTTCAACAAATACAAACCTTCCGGTGAGTTTCACTTCTTCTCCCCAAGTGCCACTACAAGTAATGCTCGATTATTTTAATCCAGCGGTGACTGCCAAACCCGAAATGGATTTTGGTCTTCCCCCTGGTGCTCTTGACCCTTATGATGTGGGTGTTGTATTAGAACCATTTAATTTTGCGTACCCAACGTCCTCACCACTTTATACTGCTGGAACAAGTGGACAACCTCTTGGTGATCTTAATTATTTTGGGATGCAGCCCGTGGGGGATGGGACCGGTGTCAATAAAGGTGAAATTGTGCCACCAAGTGAATATCAGCTGTACGCAAACTACCCCAATCCGTTTAATCCAACGACAAACATCCAATATACTCTCCCAATTGCCGTAGGCGTAAAGCTTGAAATCGTTAATACATTGGGCCAGACAATCAATACTCTCGTAAACCAGCGTCAACAAGCTGGTACCCATAGTGTTGTTTGGGATGGAAGGGATATGAACGGACATCCAGTATCGACGGGAGTGTATTTTTACAGATTGAGAACCGCCAATACGGTATTAGCGAAAAAAATGATGTTAATAAAATAAGGATATTCTTTCTTCCTCCTTTTTTGCATCTGGAGTCGAGGGGAACTACCTTTGCGCCAAAGGCGTATGTAATTTTGGCGCACAACTCCAGGGCAAGAATAAAGAGAAAAGAAGGGCAAATGGAAGCATGCGGCGATGGAAGTCGGAGTACCGACGGGCAGGGGAATACCGACTGAGGAAGAAGAACTGAGAGCATGAGTTTTAGTCTTCGCCGTGGAAAAGTCGCGGGGTCTTGATAAATACTATTCAGCTCAAAGAAAGGAATATACCATTGAGTCGTTTTTTCCTTGCGTTGATGATTACGTTATTCCCGCTTGCGTTGGTGAGTGCACAGACTCAAGACCTCGATGCGTTGGTCTCCCACGCATTGAAGTTCGCACAGCAACAGACAAAGCGGACGTTTTCAGAAATCAATGACAGCACGAAGTTTCCCCGGAGCACGCTGCCGGATGGTTCGTGGAAGACAACCGAGGCTCGTGAATGGACGAGCGGATTCTTTCCTGGTTGTCTTTGGTATTTACACGATTATACTAAAGATCCGTTCTTCAAGCATGCAGCCGAGCGATGGACGGCAAGTTTGGCTCAGGAACAATTCGACACCACGACGCATGATGTGGGATTCAAAATTTTCGACAGTTATGGAAACGGATATCGTCTGTACCCATCGGATGAATATAGGAAGATATTGCTTCACACTGCTCAGATGCTTTCAAAGCGATATAATTCGATCGTGGGCAGTATCAAGTCGTACGAAAAAAAGAATTGGACGTTTCCCGCCATCATCGACAACATGATGAACCTTGAGATCCTCTTCTGGTCAGCAGAGAACGGTGGCCTGAAGCAACTGCGCGATATCGCCATCAAGCATGCCGAAACAACGATGATGAACCATTTTCGTCAGGACGGAAGTACTTTCCAGGTTGTCGCGTACGATACCATCAACGGCATCGTCCTTGAGCGTACCACACATCAGGGATACGCTGATGAATCCGTGTGGGCTCGCGGACAAGCGTGGGCGATCTACGGTTTTACGATGGTCTATCGTTTCACGCATGACGCACGGTTCCTTCAAACGGCTCAGCGTGCAGCGGACTACTTCATCGGCCATCTGCCATCGGATCATGTGCCCTATTGGGATTTCATGGCGCCGGGGATACCGAATGAACCTCGAGATGTTTCTGCCGGCGCCATCACGGCATCTGCATTGCTTGAACTCTCGGAATACACCGAGAGCTCGTCCCAGAAGACATGCTATCTTGAAACGGCGGAGCAGATCCTTCGGTCTCTTTGTTCCGCTCCTTATTTGGCAGAGGGAACAGATTCGCAGGCGGTTCTGAATCACTCAGTCGGCAACATGCCGGCGAAATCCGAGGTCGACGTGTCCCTTGTGTACGCCGATTACTATTTCATCGAGGCAATGCTCAGGTACCGGAAGATAGGAAAATAAATGACTGACTTTTCACAACGAACAGTCTCACGGGAGACAATTCTCTTGGTCTTCTGCATGAGTGTGTGATGATCTCTCTCAACGAAGGGCACTCTATCATGAAGTACAGTGCAAGAATCTTAGATCATTCGGTAGTGGTATTCTTACTAGTTGTTTTACCAGCCACCCCCGCTGCACAGGCATCCGCTCTGAAAACTTTGATTCTCGACAAAGAAATGCTCGAACAAATTCATACCGGATATGTGAAAAAGGACAAAGCATATCAACGAGTTGTGCAGAAAATTCTGGATGAATCAAACAGACTCTTGAATCAGAACCCTCTCTCTGTCGTTGACAAATTTGCAACCCCACCGAGCGGTGATAAACATGATTTCATGAGCATGGCTCCATACTTCTGGCCCGATTCTTCGAAGAAAGATGGACTTCCCTATATCCAAAGAGATGGCGAAAGAAATCCGGAAATATATTCCTTCACCGATCAGGACTATTTGTCCCGGACGCTTGATGAATCGCAGCTTTTAGCCATTACTTATTTCATTACAGGGGATGCAAAGTATGCCATGAAAGCTGCTGACAGGATTCGCGTCTGGTTTCTGAATGAAAAGACAAGAATGAATCCTAATATGAATCATGCACAATTCGTTCGTGGGAAAAATGAAGGAAGAGGGACTGGACTTATTCAAACGAAAGACCTCCATAAGGTTCTTGACGCCATCGTCATTTTACGAAATTCAAAAGAATGGACCAGAACCGATGATCAGAACATCCACAAATGGTTCGAAGAATATTTCACATGGCTTACGACTCATCAATACGGCATAGACGAATCGAAGAGAGAAAATAATCATGGTACCTGGTATGACGTGCAAGCAGCTTCGATTGCACTGTTTCTTGGCAAGGAGGAATTTGCAAAAACCCTCCTAGAGACGGCAAAAGAGAAAAGGGTTGCCTCGCAGATTGCAAACGATGGACGGCTCCCGAATGAACTCAGGCGGACAAGATCATGGCATTATAGCTGCATGAATCTTTCTGCATTTATGCATCTTGCTCTTCTCGGCGAACATGTTCACGTTGATTTATGGAATTATCAATCAAAGCAAGGCGGATCAATTCGCAAAGCCCTCGACTATCTTCTCCCCTTTATTTCCGATAGCAGCAAGTGGGGATACAAGCAGATCACTCCGTTTCACACAGAGAGTGAAAGCGTCTGGTTCCTTCATATTGCCGAAAAGAAATATGATAAGAAGAGGTACTCTTCCGATTGGCTGAAAAAGATTTCTTCCGATAAAAATACAATTTCAGTGTACGATCTGTTCTATTGAACAAGATCCGATGAATCTCCTAAAGCACAAACACCGGGAAATGGAATACAGCTTTGGCCTCTATCATTGACAGGAAAATGACTTTTTTTTCTCTCCTTTGTATTTTCATGCTGCTGTCGAATACACAAGGTATGGCTAATACTATTCTCGTACCTGCAGGCAATGCTGCGGCATTCCAAACAGCATTAAATAATGCCGCTCCCGGCGATACGATTATGCTTGCTGGTGGCAATTATCTGGGCAGTTTCTATACCAAGAAAGCCGGGACCGCGGCTTTACCTATATGGATTATTGGCACGAATAATTCGGTTCTTCGCGATGCCCCGAATGACCCCTGCCTCAATGTTGCACATAATTACTACCGCATCCAAGACATTACGTTTCAGAATGGCCGTCGTGCTATCTATATCACATCAGCGAGCCACGGCATTGTGAGAAATTGCACGGGAAAGCAAACGGCGAAAGGTGCGTTCAAGGTCGAACTCCAAAGTCAGTATTGGCTGTTTGAAAACTGTAGAGTAGAGGGGCCGGCATATGAGGATCCGGGCGAAGGGTTTTATGTCGGGAAAGCAAATAGCGGTTGGACCAATGGTCCGGATAATTCCGGCTACGTCACCTTTTTGAATTGTACCGCCTTTGCTACTATTGATGATGGCTTTGATCTGAAGGAATCTTCCCACCATATCAAAATCATCAACTGCACCTCTGATTTCAACGGCGAAACGCTCACAGGCAATAATTCTAAATGTGGCATATTCACACGAACCAACAATTTGCAAGTCCATAATTTCACGGTGAAAAACAACCCGCAAAATAGTAAACCAGCAGAGGAAGCGTATGGGGTATATTGTGAAACGTTGCCAGTCAGCGGAACAAACTATGGCAGCAATATACAACTGTGGGGAGTACATGCCGAAAACATCTATGAACCAATGTTCTGGTTCAATTCGATCAATTCGGTCACCTTGTACAATAATTACACGATGGTAAATACGGGAGGATTATATAAGTCAGGTTCAGTGCAGCCGACTCCCGTAGATCCAACCACGTTCACGGAAATGACTTGGGTCGGTGAAGGGGGTGATGCATATACAAACATTAACGACATTCTGGAACCTCCATATCAATCTGAAATATCAAAGTCGTTTTCCCTTGAGCAGAATTACCCGAATCCATTTAATCCGACAACGACATTTTCATTCAGTATTCCTTCGACCTTGTTTGTGTCGTTAAAAATATTCGATGTGCTTGGCAGAGAGGTAACCACTCTTGTTTCGGGAATTATGTCGCCAGGGAACCACGTCGTTACCTGGAATGCGGGAGAGCTTCCCAGCGGAATCTATGTGTATCAAATGCGGACAGGTGGTTCTCTGGAAACAAAGAAATGTATACTGATAAAATAGTGAATACTAATTGAGTTTGACGGTGCCTTGATAGGACCTCCAAGCTTTAATCCAATTGTGAATCACCAGAGGTACGTCACGAGTTAAAATAGAACTCCATGAAATGAAGGTTGGTGTGATGAAAAAATGCTGTTCTCTAATCCTTTTTGTTCTGATAAGCCATACAACGGTGCTTTCTCAAACCGTCGAGAAGCTCATGACGCCAGATGATTCGTTAAATAATGTCTTCAACAATTGCAGCATCACAACGACGAAAATCATTCGTTTTGAAGAACTATCGGAAGGTCTAACTCTAGATTTCAATTTACCGTCGAATTGGATATTTACAGCAGGGAAGAATCTGCAAACAAAATATGGAAGAGTTGATTTTGCATTCTATAATGGTGTTTTCTATTCCAATTCCAGAGATGTTAAATATGTCAGTTTCAAAAGTCAAATATATCCTGACCTTTTCACAGACCAAATACGATCAAATGTTTTTGCCATTGGATTTCAAAAAGAAAATCAGGCAGCGATATTCGTTGTGGCCCAGGAAGCAACTCAAGCTAAAATAGAGGTTGATAAAGCGGTATTGGGGCATCCCTTGTTCCTCGCGTTAACATTAGCAAAGGATGAATGCAAATTGATTCGGATAATGAAGAAGTACCCACCCTTTCCACCGAGGTAGATGCACATGAAGAAATTATTCCCCCTTATCGTTTCATTTCTTATTGTTCAAGCTTCTGCTCAAACAAGGAGTACGGAAAATCTGAACAACAATTGGCTCTTCAAGAAGGGGAATATAGATAACGGCTTTCGTGTCGATTTGGCGGAATCTGGATTTGAGAAAGTAAATCTCCCTCATACATATAATGTCTCGGATTCTTTTGATGATCGTATAGGCGATGATTCACTTGACATAACGTACTATTATTACAGAGGTCCTGCTTGGTATCGGAAAAGAATATTCATGAGTGATAGCGAAAAGGGACAAAGACTCCTTCTTCATTTCGAAGGAGCCAATGCAGTTACTAAAGTATGGATCAATCATAAATATGCAGGAGAACACATTGGGGGTTATTCGGAATTCCAGTTCGATATCACAGACTTTGTGGAGTACAACAAAACGAATTTGATAGCAGTTGAAGTTGATAATTCTTACAACTACGATGTCCCGCCACAAAGGGCGGATTACACCATGTATGGTGGAATCTATCGTGACGTGTACCTGCATAAGTATCATGAAACATATATTGGACATCCCCTCATTACTGTTAAGAATCCTTCAGCAAAGTCTGCCTCCGTTTCAATAAGTCTTCCTTTAACCGAGCACTCCAAGAATCATGGAAACTATAATGTCGTATTTAGGGTATTTGACTCTGAGAATAAAAAAGCAGTGGAATATAAAAGAACGGTGTCCTCATCAGGTGTCAAAAACGACTATGCGATCGAGATAGGGAAAATAGTCAATCCCAAATTGTGGTCCCCCGATTCTCCCAACCTCTATGTACTGTCGATAGAACTTTATCAAAACGGAAAACTTATCGATGCAAGCAAATCCAAATTTGGCGTAAGGTGGTTTCGGTTCGATGCCGATGAAGGATTCTTTCTCAATGATACATACATGAAACTTCATGGAGTGAATCGTCATCAAGACCGACAAGGATATGGTAACGCGCTCTCAAATGCTCAACATCTCGAAGATATACGGATGATTAAAGATGTAGGAGCAAATTATGTGCGGCTTGCTCATTATCAACAAGATCCAGCAGTCTTGGATGCATGTGATTCTCTCGGACTTTTAGTGTGGGAAGAAATCCCTGTAGTGACATCTGTTGGAAGAGAAAAGTTTAGAGAGAATGCGTTAAGTATGCTTGACGAAATGATTACCCAACACTATAATCATCCGAGTATCATTATCTGGGGGTTGATGAATGAAACAGTGAGAACTCAACCTGAAAATGAATTGTATATCAATGTGGAGTTGTGCAAAGCGTTAAATGAGAGAGCCAAACAGCTTGATCCCTACCGGTCTACGGCACAGGCGCAGATGACCTCTCGCGGTGAAGACATATACCGATATACCGATATACGAGCATGGAATAGATATTTTGGATGGTATTATGGAGTGTTTGATGATTTCGGGAAATTTATGGATGAAGAAAAAAGGGTACATCCAAACCAGGCTTATATTATTAGTGAATATGGGGCTGATAGTAAATTAGGGTATCACAGGGAAATTTTAACAAAGGCGGATTTTACAGAAAACTGGCAATTGGAATTTCACAAATCTTATTGGAAACAGATTGAAGAGCGAAAATGGATTGCAGGATCAACGGTGTGGATCATGTTCGATTTTGCTTCTGATGAGAAATCTGGGAATAATCAGCATATCAATCAAAAAGGGTTGGCTTCTTTTGACCGAAAACCAAAGGATCTGTTTTATTTCTATCAAAGCGAATGGTCCTCAAAGCCTATGATATACATTGTGTCTCATACCTGGAGAGAAAGAAAGGGAATCAAGAATGTTCCAACAAAGTTGGAAATATTCTCGAATTGTGATAGGGCGGAAGTATCAATAAATGGAGATAGACTTCCGGCTAAAACGGGCAAACCTTTTATTTGGGAAATTCTTTACCGAGAGGGAAAAAACAAAATTGAAGCTGTTGGATATAAAGGCAATGTCAAAGTGATTGATTCTCTTGAAATTAACTTCTCTTTTGTGGAGAATCTTGAAAAAGAATATTAAGCACATGGAAAGAGAGTCGTCGTTATTGATCTTAGGAAATATTCTTTGAATTAATTAACGCGTCGTAAGAAGTCAATTGTTTTCGAGAAGGATTATGAAGAACCGTTCAACGATTCAAATTGTTGGATTATATCTTGGACTACTCTTATTTGTTTTATCTTATTTCTTCTATGATCCCGAGCCTTCCAATCCTTTGCTTGGGAAAATGTTGAGCGTGGTAGTATTAATGGCTACGTGGTGGGTGACGGAAGCCATACCGCTTGCTATAACATCCTTACTCCCCTTGGTCTTATTTCCGTTATTCAAAATTAATAATCCGGAAACCACAGCCGGCGCGTATATGAATTCTATTATTCTTTTATACATAGGAGGATTTCTTGTTGCGCTCGCCATGGAGAAGTGGAATCTCCATCGAAGAATTGCACTGAATATTATTTATAAGATCGGTAAGGATCCGAGAAAATTAATTTTAGGTTTTATGATAGCCGCCTCATTTTTGTCGATGTGGATGTCGAACACTGCTTGTGCTGTGATGATGCTGCCGATTGGCATGGCAATTATCCTTAAACTGGAAGAAGAATTTGATAAGCCTACCGCGCATAAACTTAGTGTATCTCTGCTTGTGAGTATCGCCTACGGCACTTCTATAGGCGGTACGGCGACATTGATCGGCACCCCGACAAATTTGGCATTTGCAAAGATCTATTCATCTACTTTCCATGGTGTTGAACCCATTACGTTTAGTCAATGGTTTGTTTTCGGACTCCCGATATCCATCGTGATACTCTTTGTGTCGTGGTACATCATTGTTAATTGGGTTGCAAAAATCGATAAAAACCTGGGCATGAACTCGAATCTCATTAAAAGGGAGCTGGACTTATTAGGAAGAATGTCTTATGAAGAAAAAGTTGTGATTGTGATGGGGAGTCTGACTGCATTGCTGTGGATATTCCGGAAAGATATTGCAATCGGTAATTTTGCGATTCCCGGTTGGTCTAATATTTCGTCAGCTTTCATACTGGTAGATGATTCGACTGTCGCCGTAACAATGGCGGTTCTCTTATTTATATGGCCAAGCAAAAACGGAAAAGCCAAAGCGATGCTTGAAGCTTCGGCTATCCGCGATTTGCCATGGACTGCGATACTCTTGTTTGGCGGCGGTTTTGCTATCGCGGATGGTTTTACGGCAAGCGGTTTAACAAAATATTTTGCCGCACAGTTTAATCTCATGGGACACATGCCTCTCTACATGTCCATCCTATTGTCATGTCTGGTGGTTACCCTGGTAACAGAATTTGTTTCAAATATTGCCACTGTGCAGATGTTCTTGCCTGTCTTGGCTGCTTGGGCATTGGCTCAGCATATTCATCCGCTATACTTGATGATTCCCGCTACAATAATGAGTTCAATGGCGTTCATGATGCCGGTCGGCACACCACCGAATGCGGTAATATTCGGAAGCGGAAGAATTTCTATAGCTGATATGGTAAAATATGGTTGGGGTCTGAAGATTGCGTCCCTTATCATTGTTGTCATCATGATTCTGATATTGTTCACGTTGTTGGATATTAACAGTATGTTCCCAATGAACATGAAATAAATCGAACGTATGATGATGGATTGTTAGTAGGGGAAAAAGAATAAAACATTAAAAAAAGATTATTGGAGAGCGAAAATGAGGAGAAAAGATTTTTTGACGAGTTTATCGATCGGTGCAGCAACAAGTATATTCCCATTTTCAAATTTGTTTTCCAAAGAATTTGTCGTAGCAAACTCGAACAATAATAAATCTGGTGTTACAATATCGAAATTGGAAACATTTGCTTTCAAGAAAGCAACGTTTGTAAGGATTGAATCCAGCGAGGGGATAGCCGGATGGGGGGAAGCCGATCATGATTACCCGAAATTAACTTCTGCTGTAATTGAAAACATCTGCAAACCCATTGTTCTTGGCAACGATCCATTCGATACCGAATACTTATGGCATCAGATGTATTTCAACGGTGAGGATGCTGGTAATAGCGGACTTTTACCCGGAGCAATAGCCGGAGTTGACAATGCATTGTGGGATTTGAAAGGCAAATTATTGAATATGCCCGTTCATAAGATCTCTGGCGGTTTTAAGACAGACAAAGTGAGAGTCTATGGAAGCTTCGGCCGGGGAGAAAATCCGAAGACACGGAAAGGTCCAGAAGCAATGGCAAAAACCGCTTTGGATTTTGTTTCTCAAGGCTACAAAACGATTAAGGCAAGAATGCAGATACGGCAGCTGAATATTGATCCGGATCCCGATGATACATTTGAAATCATAAAAGCAGTTCGAAGAGCTGTTGGTGATGAAATCGAAATATTCGTCGATTTCAACAACGGATATACTCCGGCTAAAGCGATTGTCTTGGCAAAAAAACTCATGGAGCATTTCAACATCGCTTCCATTGAAGAACCCGTTGCCTATCAGGACTATGAGGGGCTGCGGCAAGTTGTTGAAGCACTGGATATTCCGGTTATGGCTGGTGAACATGAATATACCAGGTGGCAGATGAGAGATCTCATGACCATCGGCAAAGCTGATTTTATCAATGCGGACTTGATAAAGTGCGGTGGTTTTTCGGAATGCAGAAAAGTTGCGTTCATGGCTCACGCTTTTGACAAATACATTATGACTCACAATACAATGCCGACCTTAGCCACTGCAGCAAGTCTGCAATTAGTTGCTTCTATACCTAATGCTGCTCGAGTTCAGGAATATGCCGGTGCACGGACTGAGATGGGTCTTGGGAATTTATTCGAAAATTATTTTGATTTTAAGGATGGTTATCTCTCTATTCCCACGTTGTCTGGTTTAGGATTAATAGTGAATGAGACTGAAATGGGGAAAAATAAACTTAATTAATCTTGTTCCATGAAAAGGAAAGGGAAGTGGAAAATCAAATAACTCACAGGTTCTTCGTCAGTAGCAGACAGTCGGACTTTCGAAGGATCAACTCAATACATTCAAGTCACAAGGAGGTAGTAAGATGAAAAATCTATACGCGTGCTTTCTCATT
Organism: uncultured Ignavibacteriaceae bacterium; assembly: GCA_964651225.1. Taxonomy (GTDB): domain Bacteria; phylum Bacteroidota; class Ignavibacteria; order UBA10030; family UBA10030; genus Fen-1298. Next base: position 147,095 of record CAZYYD010000001.1, on the reverse strand, counting down.
CTTGCCGCTCTGTGTCTTTTCCATCCTTCTGTAAAAGCACAGGTGGTCTTAGAACCAAGTATGGATACGTATGTTCAACAAACGAATACTAATCCAGCAACCACGAATGCGGATACCATTCTTAGAGTAAGAAAATCAGCTACAGGTGGAACAGTAACACGAAATGTATACCTTCGATATGATATCTCAAACGTAACAGGGATCCTATCAAAGGCCGAACTTGCAATGACTGTCGAAGTAGCTGCAAATAACGCTGCGCCTCCCGTTCTTGATCGAGCAGACGTTCATGAGGTAGATGACAGTTGGGATCCAGCAACGTTGATTTATGATAATCAGCCAACTGCGGGAGCAGTTGTGGTAGCATTAGAGGGTGTTTCACCCATTGCAGCTGCAGTGTGGCCGAAACCAGTTTATAAAGTCGAAGTTACCTCCTACGTTCAGAGCAAACTTTCAAGTTCCGCAAGTGTCATTTCTTTCATGCTCTCGGATGACAATAATACAGGAGCTGATTTGCGCTTCTACTCATCCCGCTGTTTGAGAACCAGTGGTCAACTCCCTATTCAATTAATTCTTACCGGTGTAGGTTTCATGCCGGTGGAGATGACCTCGTTTACAGCCACGATGAGCGGCACCTCAGCTCTGTTGAAATGGAACACGGCAACGGAAGTCAATAATATCGGCTTCGAGGTGGAGCGGAGATCAACAAACAGTGAACAGGTAACAGTGAGCAGTTGGGAAAAGATCGCTTTCATCGCTGGTGCAGGGACGAGCACTTCACCGAGAGAATATTCCTACCAGGATGCCAATCTTGCTCCCGGGGTGTATGTCTATCGCATCAAACAAATTGATAACAACGGCGCATATAAGTACTCTGCCACCACACAGGTTGACGCAGGAGTTGCCAAAGGATTTGAACTTCTGAGCAATTATCCGAATCCGTTCAATCCGGAAACCAATATCAGGTTTTCAGTTCCGGAAAACGGATTTGCGACTTTGAAGGTGTTCAACATGCTCGGTCAGGAAGTAGCTACATTATTTAGCGGCATGGCACAAGCCGGCCATTACATTCCTGTAACATTTGACGGATCACACTTTGCATCAGGCGTGTATTTCTCCCGTTTGCGGTATAACGGGAAGAGCCTCATGCAGAGAATGCTGATGACAAAGTGAACACGTTGTTTGTGTTCATCCAGACATGCTTTTAGTCGGGATTGCGAACTAAAGGTCAGAAGTCCCGATGCTGTTTATCGGGATTAATGACCAAGTAAAATCTTCAGCACCTCCCAACCTTCTGCTTCCCCCCTTCATTGAAAGGGGGGAACAAAGGGGGCTGGTTTTTGGCAAAGTTGATCAGGAGTTCCGCCAAAGGCGGATAGATTCACTCCTGACCTGTAGGGGCAAAGTAAGTTCTCCGAAGCGGTCGCTTTGTGAGACATTAAAGAAACACACGAGGAGGATTCTCATGATACAGCTTCCGATTCGAAGCCGCGATGAATTGTACACTGTGCAGCCAAGCAAAATCATCGGCCTAGGAATGAACTACCGCGCTCATAGTGAGGAGAGCAATAAGCTCAAGGTGACAGGTGTTACGCCGGAGATCCCTTCTGAGCCGATTCTTTTTGCCAAAACGCCGAATGTCCTTATTGGACCGGGAGATGCCATTGTCATTCCGCGGCTCTTGAGAGACTACAAATTCGAGAGACTGCGTCTAGATTATGAGGCCGAACTTGCCTTCATCATTAAAAACACCTGTAAGAATGTACCAAAGGAGGAAGCGTTTCATCACATTCTTGGGTTCACATGCATGAATGATGTGAGCGAACGCAACGTTCAATCTATGGAAAAAGCCGGGTGGTACAGAGGCAAATCGTTCGACACCTTCGGGCCGATAGGGCCCTGTGTCGTTCTGACCGAGGATATCCCCGATCCCCAGAATCTCAACATTTTTTGTCGATTGAATGGAGCGGTTGTGCAAAGCTCGAATACCAGGTACATGATCTTCCCGATTCCGGAGATCGTAGCATTTGTATCAAGGAATATGACTCTTCTTGCCGGCGACATCATTACCACGGGAACACCGGCAGGTGTCAGCGCGATGAAGCATGGTGATCTTGTCGAGGTTGAGGTCGAGGGTATTGGCGTCCTGCAGAATCCCGTCCTCGAAGAATAGTGATCGATGATGTTTTGCTGACTTTCCACTAGACACTGAAAGGATCCCTGTATGCCACTTGGAGTTATTGCCCTCATTGCCTCGATTCCCGTTCTGGTCATTCTCTATCTGATGGTGGGGAGACGCTGGCCTGCGACGAAGGCCATGCCCGTCGCTTGGCTGATTGCCGTCCTCCTTGCCGCATTCGTCTGGCGCACTCCCACAAACTTTCTGATTGCAGCAACCGTCAAGGGGATCAATTCGGCGCTGGAAATCCTGACGATCATTTTCGGGGCTTTAGTGCTGTTGTTCACACTGCGTGAAGGCGGTGCCCTGTCGGCAATCAACCGCGGCTTTCGGAGGATATCCGAAGATCGGCGCGTGCAGGTCGTGCTCATCTCCTGGTTGTTTGGTGCATTTATTGAGGGAGCCGCTGGGTTCGGCACCCCTGCCGCCTTGCTCTCGCCGCTCTTGGTGACTTTGGGGTTTCCCGCTCTCGCCGCGGTTATGGTTTCATTGATCGCAAATACGACGCCGATTTCATTCGGACCTGTCGGTGTTCCCACTATACTCGGCCTTGGTACAGCGCTGAACACCGCGGATATCCAACAGGCCCTCGCACAGCACAGCATGAGTTTTTCCCAGTTCATCTATCAGATCGGATTATGGACCGCGATCATGCACTCAGTAGTGGCGGTGTTCGTTCCTCTTATCGCCGTGTCGATGATGACGAGGTTTTTTGGCACTCATCGGACGTACAGAGAAGGATTACAAATTTGGCCGTACGCCATCTTTGCAGGCTTGAGCTATGTTGTTCCATATCTCCTTACTGCATGGCTGCTTGGACCGGAATTTCCCTCATTGTTCGGTGGGCTCATCGGATTGTTCATCGTTCTTCCTGCAACAAAGGCAGGCTTCCTCGTGCCAAAAGAGACGTGGGAGTTTCCGGAGAAGGCACAATGGGATAAGTCGTGGATTGGCACAATCACGATGAGCGACTCGGATGTGAGCGGATCAGTTCCGCTGTGGCGCGCTTGGCTTCCGTATGTTGTTGTTGGTCTGCTCCTTGTGGCAACACGGCTTGATGTGTTACCATTCAAGGCGGTGCTCAAAGGCGCCCCAGTGGAAATGAACGATGTTCTGGGAACGGATGTAAAAACGAAGCTCGAGCCATTGTACAACCCGGGTATTTTTCCTTTCATCGCTGTTGCACTCCTGGCAATCCCGTTCTTCAGATTGAATCGCCACCAAGCGAAGAATGCTTGGCGAGAAGCAGCAATGAAAATCAAGAGCCCGGTTGTAGCACTTCTCTTCACCGTGCCGATGGTTGAGGCAATGCAGGCAGGGCACTCTCCTCATGGCTGGGAAAGCATGCCAATTGCCATAGCTCATTTCACTTCCCAGCTTGTCCAGGGTGCATGGCCGATCATTGCTCCGTATGTGGGCGCATTCGGGGCGTTCATTGCGGGTTCCAATACCGTATCGAACATGCTCTTCGGACTCTTCCAATATTCTGTGGCAGAACGTCTAGGCATCTCGCACATCATTATCCTGAGCCAGCAGAATGTGGGTGGGGCGTTCGGTGTACTGGTATGCGTGTTCAAGATTATTGCTGCAAGCGCCACTGTTGGACTCAGCGGCGTGGAAGGCCTCCTCATCAAGAGGAATGTACTGCCCCTCTTGATTTACGGAACCGTCGTGGGAATTACGGGTCTCATCCTTACATATCTGGTAGTCCCAGGATTGTTCTAAATTTCAAAATTGTTTTATCTCTGCAGAAAGGAATCGCCATGAAGGACCGCAAGCTTCTTATGATACCAGGCCCTATTGAATTTACCCCAACCGTTCTGCAAGCCATGAGTTTGCCGACCACCAGCCATGTTGCTGGGAATTTCATAGAGGTGTTTGGCCAAGCGCTTGAACGACTGCGTGACGTGTTCATGTGTCCGGATGGGCAGCCATTTGTCTTGGCCGGTTCAGGGACGCTGGCGATGGACACGGTTGCGGCAAATCTGATCGAGCCGGGGGAAAAAGCTCTGGTGGTGAACTCAGGGTATTTTGGTGACCGGTATGCAACAATCCTAGCGCGCTATGGGGCTGTTGTTACAAATCTGGAGGCGTCGGCGATCGGGGATGTTCCTTCACTCGAGATGGTCGAACAGGAATTACAATCGGGTTCCTATGCACTCATGACCATCACCCACGTCGACACCTCGACGGCTGTCAAGACCGACGTCCAAAACCTTGCGAAACTTGGGAGGCAGTACAATGTCCTGGTGGTTGTCGACGGTGTGTGTTCTATTGCTGGAGAAGAATTGCGTCAGCAGGAGTGGGGTATCGACGTTGCATTGACAGCATCGCAAAAGGCAATCGGCGTTCCCCCAGGGCTTGCGTTGGTTATGGTGGCACCCCGCGCAATGGCCAAGTTCCGTGCTCGAAAATCTCCGGTGGGGAACTACTATGCTGATTGGACGGAATGGCTTCCGATCATGCAGGCGTATGAAGCACGCAGGCCAAGTTACTTCGGTACTCCTGCAGTCAATCTCATCTGGGCTCTGAATACAAGTCTGGAAGAGATTCTCCGAGAGGGGATGGAGCCCCGCTTTGCCCGACATCGGCGGTTAGCTACAGCGTTCAAAGCCGGGATAGAGGCCCTCGGTCTTCGTCAGCTCCCGGTGAGCAGCGACAAGTCTGCCAATACGCTCAGCGCGCTGTACTATCCCGAAGGAGTCGATGCGTCACTTGTCAAAGGCGTCCTTGAGGCCGGCGTCATCATTGCCGGAGGGCTTCTGCCAGGGGTAAAGGAGAAATACTGCAGAGTGGGTCATATGGGTGCTGTGAAAGGGGCGGACATTATTTCGACGCTAGGTGCAATTGAGATTGCTCTGCAACACACCGCCTATCGGTTCAACATGGGCGCTGCAGTGCAGGCCGCACAGGAACGACTCATGTGACCCCTGCTCCGTTCAGAAATCTCTCCCGGAGTGAATGCCATCAAGTTCATGATGCGAGTCAATTGTTACGTAATACGAATTATTGATTGGAAAAGATCTCATGCCGATCGATGTACTTCTCAATCTTATCGATTCTCAATAGAACGACGACGAAGTGCTCAGATTTGTGATCAGGCATTATCGCAGCTATCGATAATTTAAAAACATAGTTATGATAAAACTTTAACTATATCATGAGGTGATAAATAACCATGAGGAAAATTGTACTGAAGGTAATTCCTGGTGATGGAATTGGCGTTGAAGTTATCCATGAAGCGATACTTGTTTTAAAAGAAATAGAAAAAATCCATGGAGGCATTCAATTTATTTTTGATGAGTACGAGTGGAGTTGTGAATATTATTTACAGCATGGCGAAATGATGCCGAAAGATGGTTTGACGATTTTAGAACAATGCGATTCTATTCTCTTGGGCGCAGTGGGATTCCCTGGAGTACCAGACCATATTTCTCTGCGTGGATTGTTATTGCCGATTCGAATGGGTTTCGATCAATATATTAATTTCAGACCAATAAAATTATTGCCCGGTCTGAGGTCACCTCTCATTGTTCGCTCTCCCGATGATATAGATTTTGTCTGCATCCGCGAAAACACGGAAGGAGAATATTGCGGCAAAGGCTATTACAAAAATGAAAACAGCCCAGAGGAAATAGCAGTCCAGGAAGCGTGGTTTTCGCGGAAGGGTACGCAGAGAGTTATCAGGTATGCTTTCGAATATGCAAAAAAATACAATTTAAAAAGTGTCGTAAGCGGAACAAAATCGAATTCACTCAATTATTCAATGGTATTTTGGGATAAAATATTCAACGAGATAAAAGAAGAGTATAAAGAAATTGAAGCGAGAAGCATTTTAATTGACGCCTTATCCGGTTTATTTATCCTCAAGCCTCAGATGTTTGATGTCGTAGTAGCGAGCAATTTATTTGGCGATATTCTTACCGATTTAGGATCGGCAATGCTTGGAAGCATTGGTATTTCCCCCTCGGGAAATATTAACCCAGAAAAAATATACCCCAGCATGTTCGAACCCGTTCATGGCTCTGCACCGGATATTGCAGGGAAGGGAATTGCAAATCCTATTGCAACCTTTTGGGCGCTGGTACTTATGCTTGAACACCTTGACTTAAATGAGATGAGTATGTTATTGATGAATTCATTAAAGGACTGTATCAAGGAAGGAATTGTTACACCGGATCTCGGCGGTACTTATAATACCAGTCAAGTAACAAAAGAATTATGTTTACGGCTGGTGAAGAAATATGAATAACTGATATTATGCCATGAGAAACAGCGGCCAATATAATGATGTTGTTTGCCCGAACGCATGAAACGGATATCGTAGGTATGTAGTACGGCCGAAAGAACCACGGGAATGCTAAATCTCTTTTCCGTCCTCGGCGTAAGACCTCTTACATGACATGATAAAAATTCTTATTGCGGTAGATTCATTTAAAGGAAGCCTTTCGTCAAAAGAAGCAGCCAAGAGAATTGCCGATGGATTAATTCTGGCAAATCCGGAGATTGAGATTATAAAGGTTCCTCTTGCAGATGGCGGTGAAGGTACTGTGGAAGCAGTTATTGATGCCGTTGGAGGTGAATATATCACCCTAGAAGTCTGCAATCCGCTTTTTAGAAAGACGACTGCCACATATGGACTCATTGATCAAGGCAAGACGGCAATACTTGAAATGGCTGCTGCATCAGGTATAACTCTTCTAAATTCTGAAGAGAAGAATCCCATGCTCACCACGACGTTCGGAACGGGGGAATTAATTGTCGATGCTGTGAAGAGAGGGGTGGCAAATATTATTGTCGGTATAGGCGGCAGTGCTACAAACGACGGCGGTACGGGTATGGCTTCGGCACTTGGAGTGAAATTTTATGATGACAAAAAAAATGTTCTTCGCGGTACAGGCGGTTCGTTAAAAAATCTTGCTACGATTGATCTCTCCGGCAGAATCAAAGGATTAGAAAACGTCCATGTTACTGTTATTTGTGATGTTACAAATCCTTTGTGTGGCATGAACGGCGCGTCTTATGTTTACGGACCACAGAAAGGCGCTACCGAAGAGATGGTTAAAGAATTAGATTCAAATATGATTCATTTATCAAAAATAGTTGAACGGGATTTGGGAAAAGCTATAAAAGATACTCCTGGTGCAGGTGCTGCAGGTGGATTAGGCTTCGGATTGATGGCTTTTACTGATGCAAAATTAACAAGCGGTATTGATTTTATGATTGAGTTCTTAAAGTTGGAAGAAAAAATAAAACATGTGGATGTTGTTATTACCGGTGAAGGAAAAATGGACAATCAAACTCAATATAATAAGGCCCCATGGGGCATAATGCAGATTGCAAGAAAATATAATAAGAAAATTATAGGCGTTGCGGGAATGATTGATGAACATGCAAAAGCTTCATTAATAGAAAAATATGATTATCTCTATTCTATTCAAGAATTAGCAAAATCCACTGAGGATTCAATTCTCAATGCAGGAAGGTATTTATCAGAACTTGCGTCGATAATGTATTCTGATATTACATAAAATTCGAGTTGTCTGTATCAAGCGAGGATACATCCAAGTCTTTAAACAAGGACATATCATAAAAGGGTCGCTGGTGTGAAACAGAAATGATAGTCTCTCCATTGAGTGGAATAATCGTCGAAGGCATCGCCTCACCTGGGGTGAGGGATGTTGCCATTGTTGCTCGTGAAAAGCTGTCTCACTGCAGTGAGTTGATGAAGTCGGAAATCCAGATATAAACGTAATAACGAAGGAGCAGTCAAGCATGGAGCCAAGGTCAAGCGCACCCATCGGTACACAAGGTGGCATGATTGGCAAAGCCATAGGTTATCGAATAGGACCGTTGCCCTTGCCCATGTATTTGGCGATCGCATTTATCGTGGTTTTTGCTGCTCTGAACAGACAGCTACCCAATGATTTGATCGGCGGACTCGCGGTGATGATGATGGCTGGCTTTCTGCTCGGCGATATTGGCGGCAAGATACCGGTTTTCAAACACATCGGAGGTGCTGCTATTCTCTGCCTATTTGTTCCATCTGCCATGTTCGGGTACAACATGTTTGATCCGGAGATGTACAAAGCCCTGACCACAGCCATGAAAACGGCCAACTTGCAGTACCTCTTTATTGCTTGCCTGGTCGTTGGCAGTATCCTGGGCATGAGTCACAAGGTGCTGATCCAGGGTTTCATACGGATGTTTGTCCCTCTGCTGGTCGGTACTCTCGGGGCTGTGATAGCTGGAGTCTCGGTGGCAATCCTGTTTGGTTACGAACCGAAGTATGCTTTCTTTTACATTATTATTCCCATCATCGGCGGTGGCATCGGGGAAGGAATCCTGCCCCTCTCCATCGCCTATTCGGAAATCCTCTCGAAACCACAGTCAGACATCGTGGGAACGCTGATACCAGCAGCACTGATTGGCAATGTGGTGGCAATTCTTTTGAGTGGGTTCCTTAAATGGCTTGGCGAAAGGCGTCCCGAGCTAAGTGGTAACGGTAGTCTGGTTCGAACGGGCGATGACAGGGAACTTCTGACCAAGCAGCAGGAAGCGCCAATCAATGTGGGTCTGATGGGTGCCGGATTGTTGGTCACATGCAGTTTCTTTATCCTAGGCGCCCTGCTCGCCCCGATTCTCAGGATTCCAGGGCCAATCCTGATGATCATTGGCGCTGCTTTGATCAAGGTTACTAAGCTGATACCAAAGAGTATGGAACTCGGCGCACACCAGATGTACAAATTCATGACAAGGAACCTGACATTTGGCATCCTTGTAGGTCTTGGTGCTTTATTCATCCCTTGGAATCAGATGATAGCTTCTCTAACGCCAGCTTACTTTGTCATCTGTGCGGTTACAGTTCTGAGCATGGTTCTCTCAGGATTCGCTGTCGGTTTCTGGATGAAGATGTACCCGGTTGAATCGGCAATTGTGACAGCCTGCCACAGTGGTCTTGGTGGAACTGGCGATATAGCCATTTTGACCGCATCCAATCGTATGGAGTTGATGCCTTTTGCTCAGATATCAACGAGGATTGGTGGTGCTGCCATGATTGTTCTAGCAACACTACTAATGAAATTGTTCCATTGATATTGAAGTTCTATAGTCAAACATTTTACAATAAAAGGGAGTATGAAGATTATGTCGGAACACTATTCACATATTGCGGTCTATGAGGATACAATTAAGATGTTATTTGTCAGTAAAAAGTTACCTCAAATTTTTGAAACGGCATTAACCCGGTTCTATGATAGTGGGTTGATTGCAAGTACTTCCAGAGATGGCCTATTATGGGCGATCCCAATATTGGAGAAATATAAAAGTGTTATACCAACAAAAACCGATGACGGAACACTAATGAAACTTGCAGCAGCCATTGGTTGGCTAACACACAGGGGTGCTGATCTTTCCGTGAAACCCATATTGGGGTCATTCTCATCAAATAAATCTTCCAAATTCAATAATACCGAATGCAGTGTGTATTTTGATGCGGAGGTCTATAGACAAGTATTTCAATCCGGCAAAATAACTACACGCTCAATGTATAATTTAATTACTCCGTTTTCTTTTACGAAGAATTTTAATTTGGCTAATACTTCGAATGCAAAACCGGCAGAGACGATAGAATATATTTTATCATTCTATATGATTAATGATTGGGCTTTGCTTAATCCCTATGTAGATACTGAAAAAGATTTTGATATATGGTTTAATAAAACGCAATTTCAACTACATGATTATCATGAGGATTATAGAATGTATGTTGAAGCAGTTCAAAATCCTGACGATGAAAAAACAAATAAATATCTTTTAGAGAATAACTATTACAATGCTAATGATGAGATTATTAAAAAAGCCCGCTCTATTACAAACATTGAAAAAACAGAAGAATTGCCTTTAAGCCTGTTTGAAGAAAGTGACCAGTTGAGTGTCTATGCGCGAGCTTTGCAGAAAGCCTATAAATATACCACAGGAGGTATACGGTACTTTCAAAATGAAATTTCAAAAGATGAATTAGGAATAATCATAGAAAAAACAAAAAAATTCCATCCCAAACAAAACGAGAATCAAGATGAATAATCCTATCAATAATTCAAGGCGCACATTTATTAAGTTTTCAGCTATTGGCGGTGCCGGATTGATGTTAAATCCATATTTTAGCTTTGGAAAGGATGCATCAACGAAAGATCATTATTATATCAACGGTATGATCCCAGTATGTTTGTTATTACAAACAGCGGTGTTAGCAAAAAAAGGAATCTGTATTGACAATAATATTAAGAAAGCTTTGGATTTTTCTATTTACGACACCAATGAGTCCAATTTTGCCTTTGCCGGGTTACTGCCTCATGAGTGGAGCATTATTTCGGATTCAAGCTTTGCAAAAATTCCAACAGAAAAACAGCCATTCAAGGCGGGAATAATTGTCTCGAATGTTGCTCATAAATACTTTTCAAAAATGTATAGCGATTGCGAACAGAGAAATATTCATGAATTACGATTATATCACGATTCTTATTTAATAAAGACCATTTCGAATATTGATACTAAAGAAACAACGAAAAAAGATCTTTCTAATTATTTTAAAACCCTCCTTTCGCCCATGATAACAAGGACGCATACGATGAGACCAAACCGTGATGATGGGATGGACTGGATTGTTAAAATGACAAAATGGAACCGTGATTATTCTACCTATTCCGAAGAACTAGCCGCAATAATAACTGAACCAGATCCTATAAAAGAAAATAATTATGTCATTAAAAATAATTTTATGAATTTATCTGATAAAAGTATTCGTTATGCCATTGAGGGGGATGAATTTAGCGATTTAAACCAAATACATGATAACAATAGTCTCTATGGTCAAGCCTTATACGAATCATTAAAACGGATATGTGATAGTTTCAAATTATAATAAATTGTCTAAACGCTCATTTTAGTTGCATACACTTTGATTGTAATTCAGTTGTGGGTGAATCTTATTTTTAATTAAACGATCCTATTAAAGTAACTTCAACTAATTCGTCTGCTAACAGTGTGCTAACACTGGAAGTTAAATTGATGATTTTTGATGCGAATTTCGTCTGAATTCGGCGAAAAATTCGCACAGGGTCGGTCTGAAAATCCATGCGTCGGGGGTTCAATTCCCTCCCTGTCCACGGAATCCTTCTGGAAAGATCATCACGCCTCCCGATTTTTCGTGGAAGATCTTGCTTCACAATCAAGAGCAGACCGATATACAGCCAGATCCAATGACAGCACTTACAGAGCGAAAGCGAATGTAAGTGCTTTGTCATTTTCAGTGTCCCGTGCTTTTTGCGGGGCACGCTTTAGGCGTTCACATTCGTGGATGTCTTTTTTTTGTACCCTGCTTTTGTACGCAATCCTGTCAACAAACTTATTCCGGGGCTCATTTGGTGCTTTCGTTGTTGAGGATTGTAAGGAGGGTGGGGGAGTTAAAGTCCATGTGCCACCCCCTGGAAGGAGAAACCCTTTGGCTGACTCAAAAGCATATTGCAACGGTATTTGGAACTGAAGTTCCAGCCATTACAAAACACATCAAAAATATTGTCAGTTCGGGAGAACTTAAGGCAGCTTCAACTATTCCCAAAATGGAAATAGTTCAAGTTGAATAAGCTTTCTAAATCCGTTACAACGATACAATCGTGCGATTGGGAAATGCGGGGCTATAAAAAGATAGCATCGATTTATTTTATGTTAGCTGAAGCGCTAGCAATCCCGAACACTTCGGGAAAAGTTTGAAGAATTGCTAAGCAAACACTGCCGTCTGATACAAATGGCAAATGGATTGGAGATCCATCTCTTAATAATGAATAAGGAAATCTCTACAATTGAACGGAGCAACATTACGAAGCATCCACGTACAATTCTAGAGGACGGGAACGAAACGGGATGAAGTATGTGTAAGAATTGCACATACTGCAAGGGATGGGAAAAAATGTTAAGGCACTGAAGAATCAAGGGAATATCAAGTGTCGTAAAATCGTCCATTTGGTGGATGATTATCAGCCATTTGGTGGTTGATATATATAATAGAATTTCGTAAGTTTCAACTATGATACCGCGCTCAATGACCCCATTACTTTTAGATGCACTTAAGGATAATCCGGTAGTTCTCTTAAACGGGGCTCGCCAGGTCGGAAAAAGTACACTTGTCGAATGGCTCGCGTCCCACGGTCATACTGCCCGGTATGTGACCTTGGATGATGCAACTGTTCTTTCTGCTGTTCATAATAATCCAGAGGCATTTCTTTCAGGATTCGAGGAGCCACTCATCATAGATGAGATCCAACGGGCTCCAACGTTATTTCTTGCACTAAAAGCTGCAGTTGATAAGAAAAGAAAAGCAGGTCGATTTTTGTTAACAGGATCGGCAAATGTTCTTCTGTTGCCAAAACTCTCAGAGTCGCTTGCAGGGAGAATGGAAATTCTTTCCTTATTCCCTTTCTCGCAAAGCGAGCTTGAAGAAACCACTGGTTCGTTCATAGATGAGGTGTTCAAAGATGCTTTACCAAAATTCACGCTGAAACCTGTTCAACAATCCCAATTGATTGAACGGATGATACGTGGGGGATATTTCGAAGCAATACAGCGAGGTGACATCGTCCGCAAAAATGCCTGGTTTAGTTCGTATGTCACGACGATATTGCAGCGGGATATCCGGGATCTGTCAAACATCGAGGGACTGACAGCGCTTCCCCGTTTGCTGGCGCTACTTGCGAGTCGCTCTGGCTCGTTGTTGAACTTTGCCGAATTGGCAAATAGCAGTAATATTCCGCAGACGACGTTAAAGCGTTATTTGGCTCTCCTTGAAACGACTTTCCTAGTCCGACTGACTCCCTCCTGGTCAAAGAATTTGAGCAAACGCCTGATTAAGACTCCTAAACTTTATCTCACAGATACCGGTCTGATGGTGTATCTGCTAGGAGCAGATGGGCAGCGACTAAGATCAGATGGTGATGTCATGGGAAAGGCTGTTGAGTCATTTGTTATGATGGAATTATTAAAATTAATCTCATGGAGTAAAACGCAGCCACAGTTACACCATTTCAGGACACAAACAGGCCAGGAGATTGACTTTCTGCTCGAGAGACGTGATGGTGGTATAGTATGCATTGAGGTAAAGAGCAGCCAGAAAGTTGATGCTGCATCGTTCAAAACGATAAAGATCCTTGCTGAAGAATGGAAGAAGAAATTCATCCGGGGGATTGTGTTGTATTCTGGTAATGAAGTGATTCCGTTTGGCAACAACCTTTTTGCAGTTCCACTGCAAGCGTTATGGGCATGATTATGTTTGTGTGGCAGTGCTGTTAGCAATAATTCCCGCCAGACCAAAAACAAGAATGCTTCCTTACAAAATCGATTATTTGTTGGAGCTGTAAATAGATCTTTCAATCCAAATGCTTTTGAGTGCAAAAATGAAAAACTCTGGATTGGCAGAGTGATCTCTGTTATGTATATAGCCTGTTACTTTAAAATTCCATAACCTCGATGTTCTTCTTTTAAAAAAAATACTTCGAGGGCAATCAAAGCTTATTCTGGTAGATACTGTTAACAAAAAATCCTTCCGATAAACAAATATCAAGTTATAATGAGAAAATCCTTATTTTAACATAAGTCGCTAAGTTAAAATAAGACAAATCTGCTCTTCTACCGATAGATACTAATAATTTAAACTACTGGGATTCATATTTTCGAAATAATGTTGGCATTGTCGTAAAATCGGCCACTTGGGGGATGATCATCGGCCCATTTCCGGTTGAATGTTGTAGATTCCTTTGTGTTAGCAATCCTTGTCACCTCGGGGAAATGTTGAAGAAAGTTGAGCAAAGAGGTGAGTTTCAAGGGGTGGCAAATGGATTATCGATCCATGAGGTAAGCGGGAATATAGACTCAAAGAGTGGTTGTTAGGCTCAGATCAATATTCTAGATCATTTAATTCATCTCTCATCGGACTCAACAAACTTATCCCCAACCGTCTTCTTTTTTGAATCCTTTCGCTTCAAAAAGTTTTTGAATATTAACTTGACACAATAAAAAATATTGCCTACGTTAATGCAAACGATTGCACGCATTTATAGCGATATTTAAAGGGGAAACACGAAATTAATACAATCGTTTGCACGATTAACGGGAACCCTATTCGCCAGGCTCAAACACAATGTCATCAACTTTAAAAGATATCGCTGAAAAAACTGGGGTCTCTGTCTCAACTGTCTCCAGAGTACTTCATGACAATTCAAAAAAAAACAAGATCAGTGAAGAAACGCAAGAGAAGGTAAGGCAGGCAGCAAAGGATCTCGGCTATCGTATCAACACACTTGCGCGCGGACTTCGTCTGCAAAAGACGAACGAAATCGGAGTAATCGTACCGGACCTCGCCAATCCGTTCTTCTCCGCCGTCATAAAAGGTCTTGCAGGCGAATTGAAAAAAGGGGGATACAACTTTATTGTCTACGATACAGATGAAGATATCGCCATTGAACGTTCTGCCATAAAAAGCCTTCTCGAAAAAAGGGTTGATGGATTGATTATCGCTTCGGTCGGTCAGGAGTTTTCACACATTCAGAAGATCAGGGATGCGCATATTCCGCTCGTTATGATAGACCGATGTTTTGATTCATTAGATATCGATTCGGTCAGTGTCGATAACGTGAAGGGCTCGTTGTTCGCAGTCAATCACCTCATCAAGGAAGGTCACACGCGTATTGCATTCATTCAGGGATTGCCTGGAACATACGCAAATGAAACGCGACTCCAGGGATATAAAAAGGCTTTGATTAATGCAGGGATTGAGATTGATGAACATCTTATTGTAGGCGATGATTTCCGTTCGCTGAATGGTTATCTCGAAACAAAATACTTGTTAACATTAACTTCTCCACCCACAGCGATCTTCACGGCGGGTGATCTTATTGCCCTCGGTGCCCTCGAAGCGTGCAGAGAAAATGGTGTTCAAATTCCTCATGATATATCTCTTGTGACATTTGACGATCCTGTCTTTGCATCCTATCTATCACCTGCACTGACAGCTATCGAGCAACCGATAACAAAAATGACAGAGATGGCAGTAGCGATGTTGTATCGAAGGATGAGAAATCCCAGAGATGAACGAAGGAAAGTATTGCTGGAACCAAAATTGAACATTCGGAATTCGGTTGCTCGACTTTCAGGTCTGACGAACATCATGCAGCTGACAAATAAATAATGGAATAGTTGTGATTAAAGAGATCCCTCGCATGAACACTGCACTGAGATTACTAGCGAAAAAGATCACCGCGTTGACTTTTGTGATGATATTGTTTTCCATCATCTGTTTGGCGGGCAACACCGGAAAGATTAGCGGGAAGGTGACCGATAAAGCGTCTGGTGATGCTTTGATCGGAGCCAACATAACGCTTAAAGATGTGAAAATGGGCGCCGCGACAGATATGAATGGTGAGTATTTTATATTGAATATTCCTCCAGGTAAGTACACGTTGACTATTTCTATGCTCGGATATGAGACTGTAAAAAGCACAGGGGTTGAAGTTACGGTTGACCATACAACCATGCAAAATATTTCACTGAAACCTGGTCTTATTGAAGGCGAAGCAGTTACGATACTTGCCGAAAAACCGATCATCGACAAGGGCTTGACAGCGAGCGAGCAGATTGTCTCGAGCAGGGTGCTCGAACAATCCGGTGCCCGGAACCTGACTGAAGTACTTCAGACACAATCGGGATTTTTCAAGGACAATACTGCACTTGCTTGGCAGCGAGGTATCACGAAGTCTTATGTTCGTGGTAGTTCTGCGACGCAGGCTGTGTACATGGTAGACAACCTGTCGGTAAATAGCGGATTGGTCTCTGACAATTATTCTGGATTTAATACTTCCAGTATAGAACAAATATCTATTCAGACCGGCGGTTATAACGCTGAATATGGAAAAGGGCGGTCAGCAATCATCAATATCGTTTCCAAGGAAGCTACAGCGGGGATTCATGGTTCGTTTAGCACCCGGATGCGGCCTGCAGGGGTCTATCACTTCGGCCGCAATATGTACAGCACGGAAAACAACGATTACAAGAGCACCGGTATCGATTACTGGGCCGCGCGGTCAAAAGATGCCAACAGCCAATTCTACAACCTCAAGCCCGATTCTCTTTTAGCAGCGTGGCGTAAACAAACGACTCCGAATGATACACTTGCTAACTATGCTAACCGCGCGGAGTACGAATATGAAGGGACTCTCCTCGGCGGCATAACGGAAAATCTGAGTTTTCTCATATCAGGAAGATACAAGAAAGGAGTCGGAATATTTCCTCAATTGATCCCGTACAATCCCGAATACAATATTCAAGGATATGTCAATTATAAAGTATCTCCGGATCTGAAGGTGCGTCTCGGCGGTTTCATCGGTGGATATGAAAGTGCAGACTATACGTCGTCGAATATGAATACGAGCGAATCTGAACAGGAAGCCAGCTGGCTTGCGCCGATGAGAATCGATGAACAGTATGCCCGGGCAAAGTTCAATCTGGTCGGAGCACCCTATCGACAATGGCCTGAACTTCGCCAATGGTCCCAATTATACGCAAAAGTGACTCATGTCCTCAATATGCGATCATTTTATGAGCTCACATTCAGCTACCTCAAAGATAAAATGGACCGATCGGACCGCGATAATCGCCTCCTGTATACCGCAACATCGCCTCCCATTGTCATTTCGATGCTGCCCCGGTACACGCTGCAGGACTATTATATCACGTGGACCAAGAATTTTTCACAATCGTATCAAGTGAAGGGTGATTACACAAATCAAATAACACGTACCCATAATATCAAAACGGGTTTCACGCTTGAGTCGTATGATTTCAATTATGAACACTTCGCTTCAGCAGCCGGAGCCAGCAGAACAAACGATATCAATTTGTTTACCGGAAATCCATATGAGGGGAATGTCTATCTTCAGGATAAAATAGAAACTGAAGGGCTCATCGTAAATATCGGTGTCCGAGGAGATTTCTTTAATCAGAATAGGGAAGCGCCAAAAAACATGTTCGATCCGCTTGCGATGGAAATAGCGACCCCCGGACATGATGCAGGAGCCCCATTGGGGATTCCGGGAACCCCTGAACGTGAACGCACAGAACTCCAAGTTGCGATCGCCCCCCGCATTGGAATCTCACATCCGTTGAGCGAGAACGCCGTCCTGCATTTTGTGTATGGACATTTCTATCAAAGACCTTCATGGATAAAAATGTTTGGTTTTCCTTTCACGAATTACGGCCCCTATACGGATAGCACGCTCAATCCCTATGCCAAACAGACGACGTATATGAATGAGTGGCAGGGATATTACGGCAACCCTAAAATGGGTTATGAACGGACGATTCAGTATGAGCTCGGCGTTGACTATAATATTGCCGACCTGCTTCGGCTCGACATCACCGGGTACTATAAAGATGCATCGCAGGAAGCAGGCGTGGTGACAGGCGTCTATGCGGCTACCTATGCTGCGACCAAGCCATTGATGCTGAGTAATGCAGGATATTCTGATGTGCGCGGGATAGAGACGAAACTTGATTCCCATTTCAAAGGGATGTTCAATTTTGGAATATATCATGAAGTGTACTGGTCTTTCAGCGGCGAAGTCGGTTTCAGTCGATTGTTTGAAATGGGTTCGCAAAGTGTTGACGTTCCGAAGGGATTACGTCAAGGACGAGGGGCGTGGAGCAGTCTGCAGCGGGTGAAAGGATGGGCAAGTCTATCTTTCAATAAAGAGGAAGGACCGAAAATTCTGGGTGTTTATCCTTTGAGTAACTTCAACATTTACTCGAATTTTTGGTGGAGGCAAGGAGATCAATTTACCTATCACCCTCCGGGAGATCTCTCAACCGAACCCAACAATAGGAGATGGTTCGACTACTATCAGATTGACCTGAGAATAGCAAAAGGATTTGAATTTTTTGGGATGAAAACAGAAGTCAGTGTTGACATAAAGAATGTCTTCAATCTGAAATTTCTGCGTTTGCTCGATGGCAACGATCTCATTCGATATATGGAAAATCCATCCCTTCCTGATGAACAGCGCCTTCCTATGACGTACGATTTCTCGGAGCCGAATATCTGGGAATGGTACTCGTATGAAGTTCCGCCACGTGCGATGTACTTTCAAGTATCGATCACTTTCTAACATTGGGTAAATGGTGAAGCAAAGAAGAGTCCTTATGAGTAAATACTATGTTGCGCTGATATGTGTGATTGTGTTTTCCGAAATCTCCACTGCCCAAGTTATATGGGGAAAACAAACGCTCAAGAGAGGTAAGCTCTGGGCCACTGTATGGAATTCACTCCAGTATGGAGATCCGACGGAAACACAAAACGGATTTTTCACCCTGGATTATCCGGGATACTCGAAAGCAACAAATGTCAATGATGCCCTGAACTATGCTGAAGCGGTCGGATATGCCCTTTATGGTGTCCGCCAAAATTTTCCCTCTTCCTACACGATCAACTCGCGATTTTTTCCTTCAGGGCAAGATATATTTCCCATTGAAGAAGCAACCCTGATGAAGAACTATAATCTTGTAAATACAGCGATTGCCGGAGAAGAAATTGTTACCGGTGGTCACCATGTTAACGGTTTGAATGTGGATATCTCGCGGCGAAGTATGGTCTGGAGCATCCCGGGGATAAACGACTTCATTATTCACGAAGTGATGATTACGAACAATGAACTCACATCGGTTGATTCTATGTATTTTGGAATGCGATATGGAATACGCATCACCCAGCGGTCCGGTAGCCGAGGAGATGAGAAGTACTCGTGGGATTCGAATGAGAAATGTTTCTATTTTTATGATGGCTGGAGTTTTCGATTTCAAGATGAGACGCCCGTAATTTTTAATTTTGGACCTGGTCCATTGCGCGGTGATATCGGCGATGCACGCGATATCTACCAGCAAGGAATCCGTGAACACGAACTTGACGCGCCCGGTTACTTTGCCGTCGTTGTGCTTGATTCAAGCGGTGGAAATGTTTATCAAAATATTCTTGAACATACGGGGCAGGGTGTAACGGAGGGAGCTCCCCGAGAAGATGTGATGTTTATTCAAGGAGTGGATCTTGCTCCTCGAGTAAAACAAGTCATGACGCATCAACAGCCGCGGTTGTCATGGGATGATGCGCGGGCGGCAGGAGGCGAGGGGGGAAACAAATTCGAACGACGTCCAGAATTGCTGGTAAGTGTAGGCCCCTATACGCTCTCGCCCTTTGGATCGGTGAAATTGGTGTTTGCAGAAGTTATGGGTGAAATGGATCGGGCAAAGATTGTTGAAGGCGGCGTAGCAAACATAGATTTAATGGCAACAGCATCACGTGATTCGCTGCTTGCGCATGTGCGTGCGGCGCGGCGACTCTATGCGAATAATTATCAGCCAACAGCGTATCCTCCTCCGACACCGACGGATGGGGAAAACAGTCTT
This sequence comes from uncultured Ignavibacteriaceae bacterium, assembly GCA_964651225.1. GTDB lineage: Bacteria > Bacteroidota > Ignavibacteria > UBA10030 > UBA10030 > Fen-1298. The sequence goes on along the minus strand of CAZYYD010000001.1, from coordinate 127,420 downwards.
GCTATTACTGCTGAACCTGGAAAAATCATCATCGAGTGGCCCTCCATCTCCGCCTTGTATAAGGATCCTCTCAAAGGAGTCAATGATCTTGCAGGCTACAAAGTATATCGGTCAACGTACTTTACGATTGGGCCATGGACTCTTATTGCCGACATAAAAAAGGATTCTGCTGTTCTCGTTGACGGGAAAGTGAGATTCATCGATAGCGGACAGCCCTTTGGTGTCGGAAATTACTATTGTGTCACCAGTTACGATACAGACGGAAATGAGAGCGGAAAAGTCAATAACAATAGGTTCCCTGTCTATCCTCTTCGCGGACCCAATGAACAATTTCCGAACAATGTGTATGTGGTGCCGAATCCCTTTCGTCAGCATAGTGGATTGACAGGTACCGGTGAGCGGTATCGGATGGAATTCATCGGTATTCCGGCAAAGTGCAAAATAAAAATTTACACCCTTTTCGGAGATATTGTGCAGGAGATCGACCACGACGATGGTAGTGGGTCTGAAGCTTGGGGCAGTATTAAGCGATTAGATTATCAGCTCAATAAATGGACTCTTGGAGTCGCGCCGGGAGTGTACCTTTTCCGAGTTGAATCACTCGTGGAGGGACATAGGGGGGAATCGTATATTGGCAAACTTGCGATCGTGAAGTAAAGGAAAGCATTCTCATGACATATAGGAACGTGATGGTGTGGGTGGTGTTCGTCAACGTATTGGTTGTCACCTCTTCGTTGTATGGACAATCTGGAATTGCACCGATAAATATCGAGCGTGCTGGTCAATCTGGTTGGCAATTCTTAAAGATCAATGGCGATGCTCGACAAGCAGCACTGGGCGGAGCATTCACAGCGATTTCTTCTGGCGATGCAAATGCGATCTTTGGTAATCCTGCGTCACTCGCGGATGTAAAACATGTGAGTGTGCAGTTGAATGCACTCCAGTGGGTTGCAGATATAGGCCACCAATCGGTTGCTGTTGCGGTAAACCTTGGGAATATCGGAGTGGTTGGTGCGAGTCTTGCCGCACTCAATTATGGTGATATGCCGGAAACGATTAATTCATCAACAGGCGGAAGTGGTACATCACCTTTAGTCACTGGTAACACCTTTACTGCACATGATATCGTAGCAGGGATTTCCTATGCTCGACAAATCACAGAAAAGCTCTCCGTCGGAGGCAATGTACGCTGGATGAGGCAGACCATTGCCGAACTTGCAATGGAGAACTGGTCCTTAGATATAGGGACGCTCTATTATACTGGATTCAGAAGTCTTCGCCTCGCGATTACGGCAAGAAATTTTGGCCCTGACTCAAAGTTTGGTGGTTGGAGCGAAGAATATCAGTCGGAATCCGACAATGTGCGGATGCCTCTTGATTTTCGGGCAGGGATGGCAATGGATTTCTTAGATGGCGAAGGTAGCCCGCATCTCGTTACGGTCCTCGTAGAAGGGGATCATCCGAATGATGGAAGGGAGAAATTTCAAATTGGTGTGAGTTATAGTTTTGAAAAGACGTTTTTCCTCCGAGGAGGATACAAATTCAACTATGATGTGCAGACATTCACGGTCGGATTGGGAATGAACTATTCGTTTGGAGAATCCTCGGGAACGCTAAACTACGCTTATGTAGATTTTGGCGAACTCACTCGCGTTCATATGATTTCTCTCGGAGTTTCTTTTTAAAGGAGAGGGATTCAAAGGGGTGTGCCAAAGTATGACTGAGAAATATAATTGAATCAGAATAGATATATAAAATCCAAACTCAAATGAAGAAAAAGGTCATTGTAGTCGGAAGTATCAACGTCGACCTCACAATCAAAACGAGAAGATTGCCACGGCCAGGCGAAACAATTATCGGTGGAAGATTCACCAAAGGTGCCGGGGGAAAAGGTGCGAATCAAGCTATCGCAGCGGTCCGTGCCGGAGCCGACGTCAGTTTCATCGCACGCGTGGGTAATGATCTGTACGGTCAAGAAATGGTGACACACTTAAACACTGAAGGCGTTGGCACGCGGTATATCGTCCATGACGAGGAGACCGCAACAGGGATGGCGTTTATCCTTGTTGATGAGCATGGAGAAAACAGTATCGTAGTCGCTTCAGGTGCAAACGCTCGCTTGTGCCCTCTTGACATAGAAAAAGTGCAAGATGAGATAGTGTCGGCAGGAGTGCTCCTCGTTCAACTTGAGTCTCCCCTCGACGCTGTTCAGCGTGCCATCCACCTCGCAGGAAGAAGTGATGTACTTGTGATTGTGAATCCAGCCCCAGCCCAGTATTTGAATAATTCATGGTTCCACGGAGTTGATGTCATTACACCCAATAAGATTGAAGCAGAGATGTTATCGGGTTTGAAAATCACCGATGATGCAAGTCTTGCTGCCAGTGCGCAGCGGATTCTTGACTTCGGGATATCCATTGTCATCATTACTCTGGGACGGCGAGGAGTATTTCTTGCGACAAAGAATGGAATGAGCCTCATCCCTGCCTATACAGTCAAAGCGATCGATTCAACAGGAGCGGGAGATGTCTTCAGCGGGTCACTTGCTTCATTTCTCGCAGAGGATATGTCGATCGAGGAAGCTGTGAAAATGGCGACAGCATCTGCATCAATATCCGTTACTCGTATGGGTGCTCAGATGTCGGCGCCTTTACGTTCCGAAATAGAAAATTTCATAAACTATGCGCCGCAGCTACAAAAGCGCACAGAAGATGAATTCACCCATAACCCATCACAATCATCATAGGAGGTTCCATGAAACACCTCAGAATACTGTTTGTTGCGACGCTTCTGCTGACAGCACTGAATGTCTCAGTGTTCGGGCAAGTCCCCGTGTCAGATAATATGCCGGCCGTAGGCGTCTTAGGGCAGTCAAATTTCACGACCGCGCCGTCCACGGTCGCACCGACGGCAAGCGTTCTGAATACGCCGAAGGGGATCGCCATTGATCCGACAACGGGAAAGTTGTTTGTAGCTGATTATGAGAACAGACGAGTTCTGCGTTGGAGTTCAACGGATAAGCTGGTCGACGGATCAGCGGCTGAAGCCGTGCTGGGCCAGCCGGACTTTATAACGAATACGTCCGGGACATCATCGTCAAAGCTGTCTCGTCCGTATGGAATTTGTGTGGATGCGTCGGGACGGTTATGGGTTACTGATTTGACGAATAACCGGGTCTTGCGTTTTGATAATGCATCGACGATCGTGAGTGGATCAGCGGCGAACCGCGTGTTAGGACAGGCGGATTTTGCCACTGCGACAGCAAATGCGGGCGGGATATCAGCATCAACGATGTGGTCTCCTATCGGCGTGTGTGTTGATGGCAGCGGTCGATTATGGGTGGCCGAACGAGATAACAAACGCGTGTTGCGGTTTGATAACGCATCGACAAAATCCAACGGTGATCCGGCGGATGGAGTTCTGGGAGAGCCGGACTTTGTAACCAATACGGGCGGGTTATCGGCATCCTTGATGACCAGGGCGTATGGCGTGTCTGTTGATGGCAGCGGTCGTTTATGGGTAGGTGACAGAGACAACAACCGTGTGCTGCGGTTTGACAACGCATCGGCAGCAGCCGACGGTGCAGCAGCCGACGGTGTTATTGGACAGGTGGATTTTGTGACTGCGGTAGCAGCCAGGACACAGCCTGGAATAGAGGGACCGCGAGGAGTGTTTGCTGATGGAACAGGGAAATTATTTGTGAGCGATGAAGCCAACAACCGGATACTGGTTTACAATAATGCGGCGGCGAAGGCAAACGGTGCGAATGCGGATAATGTTTTGGGTCAGGTGGATTTCACGACATATGTGACACCGAATCCCCCAACGGCGAGCAGTCTAAATTATGCCGAATTTCTCTGCGTTGATAATGTAAAAAACCAGCTCTGGATCGCAGATGAATACAATAATCGCATCCTACGAACGGATCTTGCTCCGATGCCGGCCGTAGGCGTCTTAGGGCAGTCAAATTTCACGACCGCGCCGTCCACGGTCGCACCGACGGCAAGCGTTCTGAATACGCCGAAGGGGATCGCCATTGATCCGACAACGGGAAAGTTGTTTGTAGCTGATTATGAGAACAGACGAGTTCTGCGTTGGAGTTCAACGGATAAGCTGGTCGACGGATCAGCGGCTGAAGCCGTGCTGGGCCAGCCGGACTTTATAACGAATACGTCCGGGACATCATCGTCAAAGCTGTCTCGTCCGTATGGAATTTGTGTGGATGCGTCGGGACGGTTATGGGTTACTGATTTGACGAATAACCGGGTCTTGCGTTTTGATAATGCATCGACGATCGTGAGTGGATCAGCGGCGAACCGCGTGTTAGGACAGGCGGATTTTGCCACTGCGACAGCAAATGCGGGCGGGATATCAGCATCAACGATGTGGTCTCCTATCGGCGTGTGTGTTGATGGCAGCGGTCGATTATGGGTGGCCGAACGAGATAACAAACGCGTGTTGCGGTTTGATAACGCATCGACAAAATCCAACGGTGATCCGGCGGATGGAGTTCTGGGAGAGCCGGACTTTGTAACCAATACGGGCGGGTTATCGGCATCCTTGATGACCAGGGCGTATGGCGTGTCTGTTGATGGCAGCGGTCGTTTATGGGTAGGTGACAGAGACAACAACCGTGTGCTGCGGTTTGACAACGCATCGGCAGCAGCCGACGGTGCAGCAGCCGACGGTGTTATTGGACAGGTGGATTTTGTGACTGCGGTAGCAGCCAGGACACAGCCTGGAATAGAGGGACCGCGAGGAGTGTTTGCTGATGGAACAGGGAAATTATTTGTGAGCGATGAAGCCAACAACCGGATACTGGTTTACAATAATGCGGCGGCGAAGGCAAACGGTGCGAATGCGGATAATGTTTTGGGTCAGGTGGATTTCACGACATATGTGACACCGAATCCCCCAACGGCGAGCAGTCTAAATTATGCCGAATTTCTCTGCGTTGATAATGTAAATAAACAGCTTTGGATCGCAGATGAATACAATAACCGCATCCTACGATTTGGTGAAGGTAGCAGTCTTCCACTTCCTGTCGAACTCACTTCTTTTACTGCAACAGTATTTCGTTCCAATGCCCATCTGACGTGGGTGACTGCGACGGAAGTAAATTGTTATGGATTTGAAGTGGAGAGAAGGGCAGTGGTCAGCGGTCAATCAGTCGTGAGCACTGACCAATGGGAAAAAATTGGGTTTGTTCTTGGCAGCGGCACGAGCACTGTTCCGCGCGAGTATAGTTTTGCCGATGTGGATGTTCCCTCCGGACGGTACACTTATCGTATCAAACAAATTGATCACGACAACTCCTTTGCGTATTACGGTAATGCCGAAGTCGTGATCGGGCTAGCACCGAGGGAATTGAGTTTGGGAAATTATCCCAATCCGTTCAACCCGACCACAACGATCGAGTTTACCGTGCCGGAAGATGGCCGTGCATCGCTGAAGATTTATAACACCATCGGACAATTGGTTGCCACAGCGTTTGAAGGGCAAGTGCAGGGTGGGTACATTCAAAAAGCTATTTTCAATGCCTCAAAGTTGGCGAGCGGCGTGTATTTCACAAGGCTGGAAATGAATGGCAAGAGTCTTATAAAGAAAATTGCACTGATGAAATAGAGCGGCCGAGTGGGTGGAGAAGCGCCGTTGTACTCCCATGTATCCCGGCGCTTCATTGTAAGGGCAATAAGGAGTTATCCGGATAGAAGTCTGCCCAATGTCAAAAATATTGACTATATTCACGGCATGAGGGCATCGCGGAGATATATTGATTCTCAGGTCTTACCAGATGCCCGAGCTCCTGTAGCTAAAGCATTGGGGAAGATCAGGAAAACAGCAACGATCACATATCGATGGTTTGAGCAAGATGAATCATCAGCCTGAGATGACATGAAACGATGGTACAGATCTGCCACAATCCATCAAAATTATAATGGAGGTACCATGAAAAAATACAAACTGTTTTTCGTTGTCGTTCTCAGTTTATGCATGGTGGGTCAATTAGCGTTCGCACAGAGTTCCTCGAACATGACACTCCTGAGCAACTTTGGGAGGGGAGAGGGTGAGTCGTTGGCAGTGTTTGCCGCCGGATCGCTCGTGTTTTACGGGCTTGGTAGCAAAGTACAGATAGCAAGTTTTTCCAATCCAGCTACTCCCGTGAAAATTGCAAGCATCGAATTAACCGATGTTATCCAATCTTTGGTTCGTACATCGATAAACTCGACCCAATATCTTGTTGTGAGTGGCGGAAGTAAGATCTGGCTCATTAATGTTCAAGATCCGACCAAACCCTCACTGGTATCGACGACGGATGTTGGTGTTGGTGTGACATGCGAAGGTGTAGCTACAAGCGGAACATATGCCTATGTCGCTGCGGGCAGCGCAGGTTTCAAAATACTTGACATTGCCACTCCGTCAGCGCCGACCCTCGTTGCGTCCATCGACAGCTTGTCCTATTGTGAGAGCGTTGTCATATCTCAACCGTATGCATACATCGCTGCCAACACCACATCAAATTATCAAGGCAGAAGTTTCATCTTTGATATTTCGGCACCGGCGACTCCAGTCTATAAGTCAACCATCATGGGCTTTGGCGGTTACCACCAGTACATGAGTGTTCGCGGTGGATATGCCTATATCTGTGACTACAATGCAGGGTTGCAGGTTGTCAATGTTTCTGTTGCGACAAATCCGACAAATGTTGTGACAATCCCGTCTGGATATCGTACGGCGAGCATCGTTTTTGACGGTAACTATGGCTATGTTGCTGTGGGCGATTCTGGCATGTACGTCTACAATGTGACCAATCCCGCTGCGCCAACATTTGCAGGAAAGATCGGCACAACCGGACGAGCAGCTTTTGTGAGTTATGGCGCAGTGACAGTCGGTGGATTGCCAGTTGGCCATATCTTTGTCTCATGCCGAGCGACTGTTTCTGGTGTGAGTGCGCTCAATGTCTCAACCCCGGCAACACCAACCCTATCATCATTCCTCATGGCGAACCAAGCTGCTTCAGGAATCGCTTATTCTCCATTTTATTCTGACGGTAAAATATATGTTGCGTATGGAACGGCCGGATTGAGGATTATCGATGTCAGCAATCCTGCATCTATAACATCGTTGTCTACGACAGCACTTGGAGGAGATTCGAGAGGTGTCGTTGCCAGCGGTAATTATGCGTATGTTGCCGCGGGGACATCCGGAATTTTTGTCGTTGATGTCACCAATCCTGCGAGTCCAGTGAAGTTATCAACGATCACCACCACCAGTGCTACGCGTGCTCGAGGAATTGCAATCAGCGGTTCCTACCTCTATGTTGCCTCCAGTGACAGCGGTTTAGGTGTCTATAGCATCTCGAGTCCTGCTACCCCGTCCCTTGTCGGCTATTTCCATCCAGGAAGCCAATATGGAGAAAATGTTGCTGCGGAAGGAAACGTTGTCGGCCTGACCGACTACAACAAGATTCTGTTCTTCGATGTCACGACACCGACAGCGCCTGTAGGAAAAGGACTGACAAGCACCTTTAGGACTGGCAATGAAGGCTTCGCAATTGCAGGCAATTATGCTTATGTGCCCGATGGCGACACCCTGAAAATTTTTACCATCACGAATCTCATGGCGCCGGCATTGATATCCAAGATTTCCACGGGGGCGGGAAGCTATGGTTACAATGCGGCCGTCTCGGGGAACTATTGCTATGTTGCCTCCGAAGGAACCGGTGTTCGGACAATCGATGTATCCAATCCGGCGTCTCCTGTGGAGGCCGGCTATTATGATGGCGTTCCTCAATCCCGAGGAGTTACAGTCAATGGGAAGTACATTTATGTTGCAGAGAAAATTGATGGATTGACCCTCTATCAAAATGATCTCATCACAACAGCAGTGCAGTATGGTCCCACGATTCCAGGCACCTTCTTATTGGAGCAGAATTATCCGAATCCCTTCAATCCATCGACACAAATTCGTTTCTCTGTCCCATCGCGAGAAATCGTGTCTTTGAGGGTATTCGATGTTCTGGGCCGCGAAGTTACTGTCTTGGTAAGAGAAATGCTCGAAGCGGGTTCCTATGTCGCAAAGTTCAATGCAGCGAATCTGCCCTCGGGTGTGTACATTTATACTTTGGCTGCCGGTGATTATCGGATGAGTCAAAAGATGCTCTTATTGAAATAATTGGCTGGGATGTCCCCCGGGAAGCGGTTGTTTCTTTCTTGTCCGGAAGCAACCGCTTTTCGTTTATTGGGAGAATGTAATGAAGTTGTCGTTTTTGAAGTTAGTCTTTGCTTTATCTTCTCTTTACGCCGTCTGCGTGAGCGGCGATTCCAAGGTTGATAAGAAAGCCGCCTCTTCGTACATCGAAGTTACCGATGTGAGGGGGTACAAGGCCCTCGTGCTCGTGCCAACCGATATGACTGAGGCCGACAATGGGAAGCTCCCGACAATTCTTTTCCTTCATGGTATCGGCGAATCCGGCAGCGACCTGAATTTGTTGAAGCTCAACGGATTCCCACGCAATCTGGAAGGTGACGACGCGTTTCCCTTTATCTTTATCATGCCGCAATGTCCCATCTATACCGAGTGGTACTATACGAATGTCGACAACGTCACGGCCATGCGCACATTTCTCGATGATCTCATTCTCCGATTCCCTATCGATACGAATCGTATTTACATCACCGGACTGAGCATGGGAGGAATTGGTTCCTGGTACTTTACCATCAAGATGCCCACACGTTTTGCTGCTCTGCTACCGGTTTCATTCCGAGGCGATGGTTGGTCTCCCGCTCCAGCAGTGGGTGTTCCCGTCTGGGCATTTCACGGGGCAAAGGATAATGTCATTCCCCTGGCCAATGCGCAGGCACTCGTCGATCAATTCATTGCCAGCGGGGGGAACATCCGGTTCACAATATACCCCGATGGCGGTCACGATGGTTCCACATGGACGGTGACGTACAACAACCCCGATGTGTATGACTGGATGTTGAGAAAGCGGAAGCCTGCACCAATATCCGTAGTCGAGAAATCAGAAGGGACGACACTAGAGAGATTTCTGCTGGGACAAAATCATCCGAATCCATTTAATCCCGTTACACAAATTACCTTTTCGCCTAACTCTACGGGTCTTGTTGTCTTGACGGTCTATAATATGCTGGGGCAAACAATTACAGAGCTGTTTAACGGAGTTGCAACGGCCAATAGAGTCTACACATGCTCGTTTGATGGAAAGAATATGCCGAGCGGAATTTATTTATACGTTCTCCGCTCCGAGAGCGGGAATGAAGTTAAAAAAATGTGCCTCTTGAAGTGATTCCGCTATGTACAATCGGCTTCTGACAAAGATAAAACAGTGACAACAGAGAACACGAAAAACAAGACTTATTCCCATTTCTGGGTGCATGTTTATATTGGGGCATTCCTGTTCATGTATCCCACGGCACATGGACAGGTGAACACTGAAGCAGTGGCAGGACTGTACTTCAGCATTGCTTCTGAACCGCATTATTGGATTGAAGGATACCAATCGGTTCATGAGGGTTCGTACTCTCCGTACCAATCACACCGCAGCGGCGTCCATCGCGACTCTGCATTTGTTGCGCGGACATCTGGAGGCGAAGCGACGATCGAATGGAATACTGCTGCCATTCCTCAAGCATGGACAAGGGACTCGGCGTCGTTTATATGGGTGTGCGGTTTTGGAAATAATCTCGGCAACGAATGGTACGATCTCGAGATCAATGATACTGCTGCACTCTCCTTTTCTACAAAAAATGACGGATACTGGTCTGTCACAGGAGGAAAAGGAATTCGTCTGTCCTTTACCGCAGTCTCCAAAAACTCCAACGGTGCGAATCTCGGTTACATGGTACTGTCGGTTCATCAACCCCTTGTTGTAAAAGGAAAAGTGTTAAAGATCCGCATCCGCGGCAGGGAAGCGAACCATGAGATATGGTACAGACTTTTTGCGTATCGGGATGCCGTTCGCTATATGCTGGACCATGAACTACGCCAGTATTTCTCGAATATTGATTTTATCCATATGGGAGACGCGACGCTCACGTTCTGTGCACCGAAAATACTTTCGGGAGCATCGCTGCAACTGTTCACCTCGAATACTTTAATTGCTGAAGGACGACTCCAATCGGCCGGTATCCTAGCGAAAGCATCTATCGTCATATCGCGATATTCTCAACCGGACCAGGAAGCACATACCCTAATAAAAGTTGCAGGAAAATCAGTCGATACCGTATTCTGGAGCTCGATTAACACGCAAAGACTCCGGGCATTTATGGAGGAGGAGATTGAGTGCAGCAGGTATGTCTTTCATCCTGGAGAATTTCCGACTTTTCACTGGAAGAACGAAATCATGGTTGAAAATGAATTGGGCGTCTTTCCATTGAAGGCAGCATATTTCAACAGTGATTTTCAACCGGTAACGTCTGCGGGCAAACCCGGCCGCTACGGTGCCGTTATCGAAGGAGTGACTCCTTCTGGATTTGTTGTCAAACGATATGTGACATTGTTCTGCTCGCCGGTGGAGTTTGATGACTATAGCAAGAATGTTCCTCTCACGATGACGAAACTTCGGGAATACGGTATTCCTGACGCGCAGTGGGACCAGTATTCAAAAAATGAGGAGCGATATTCTTTCGGCAGTCTGAAATATTTTCCGCAACACAATGCTGATGCAGCGGTCTTTCTCGCAGGTCTGAACGACATGGCTGACCAGAAAAATACGTTTGATACTCCTCGTATCAGAGATCGTCAATGGTGGATCACACTGAAAGGAAAACTTGAGGGAAAATCAATTCCACCGAATCCATTGATGTCCCCCCAAAAAATAGTCAACGATTCCTCTTTCCTTCTCATTGACACAATTGATCCCCCGCCTGGGTATGAGAAAGAACAGATTGAAAAGATGAGGACCGTCTGTCGCAGGTGGGCAGAAAAGGGAGGAGTTCCGCATGTGACGTTGGTCGTCCACAAGGGAAAGATTGTTTTTCATGAAGCATTTGGTGTCGATGAAGAGGGGAAATTGGTAGCCAAAGACTCGCGGATCTGGATGGCGTCCATCACAAAACTCCTCACCGGTGTATTGATGATGGAATTTGTCGATCAAGGACTAGTGGATCTTGATGCTCCGGTCAGTCGTTATCTGCCTGAACTCCACGGCATCGGAAATGAACGGCTTACGATCCGTCATCTCTTTACACATACCAGCGGATTGTCTTTTGCGGGGGAATGGGCTTCCGATTGGAATCCTGCGCTCGAAAATCAGATCGCCCAAATCCTTCCATCGGTTGATGTTGGCGGATCGTTTGCCTACCATCGAGTTGGCTACGCGCTTGCAGGAAAACTAATGGAACGGATCACCGGCCGTGCGGTGCCGTATTTATTCCAGGACTACGTGTTTACTCCGCTCGGTATGAAGACCGCATTTTCGGACAATACCTACGGCGGCTTATATTGCTCCTCCATGGATCTCGCACGGTTTGGACAGATGTTGTTAAACAAAGGGACGTACAATGGAGTGAAATTGTTCTCGGTTCAAACATTTGAAACAATGCTCCCTGCACCACTGCCGGTGAGCGATCGTCGATGGGGAATAGGAACAACACCGATGGAAGGGTATGGACTCAGCGAATCAGCGTTCGGACATGGTGCTGCCTCCGGAACGGTATTTCGCGTCGACCCGAAAAATGATCTCATCATTATATCGGCTCGGAAGAGCATCGGAAAATATCACGACGAATTTGAAAATGCTTTCATCGAAAGCTGCACCTCACTGATTCACAATCATTGATCAATCGGTGAATACCATCAAGAAAAGACATACCCTGTATTCCCCCAAAGAAGGAGGACAAGTGCAATTATTATTGCCGGTGATTCTCCTGGTAACGATATTTTCGCTGGTTCCACTTTTACGGGGAATCTATCTTGGTTTTACCGATTATCGTCTCGGAGATCCGATTTCATTTAATGGGATAGAAAATTATATTCAGTTGTTCAATGATGAATATTTTTGGAATTCATTCAAGATTGGAATGGTGTGGACGTTTATCGTAACCGCACTTCAAGTGACGCTGGGTTTAGGACTTGCGCTTCTTCTGAATACGAAAATACGGTTTGCATCCTTCTATACGATTCTCATCCTCATTCCTTGGGCAACACCACCGATTATCCGCGGTATCCTCTGGAGACAGATGTATGAACCGAATACGGGAGCGGTCAATATTCTGCTAAGCGATGCAGGATTGATCTCCGCTCCGATTAACTGGTTGTCAAGCTTTGAATACGTCATTCCTGCGGTCATTCTTGCAGGTGTATGGGGTGAAATATCCAAAGCCGCGATTTTTCTGTTGGCCGGATTGCAGACCATCTCCAACGACCTTTATGAAGCAGCGAGGATAGATGGTGCGGGAATGTGGGATCAATTTTGGCATATTACTCTTCCCGTCTTGAAGCCGGTTCTTGCGGCAATCGTCTCGCTGACGTTTATGTGGAATTTTAATACCTTTGGGATCATCTGGGTGCTGACGCAAGGTGGTCCAGGAGGATTGACACGATTGCCGATGCTTGCAGCTTATGAAGAGGGATTTCGTTATGGGTATATCGGTTATGCCGCAGCGATTGGCAATGTTATGGTCATTATCCTTTCGGTGATGTTGTTCATGTATATCAGACTGCAATTACACGAGAGAAATGAATCATGATGACTATGAGTCCACTTTCAAAAACTATGATTCATGGATTGATCATTCTCTACCTCATATTCTTACTGTTCCCGTTGTTGTGGGTCGTGGCAAGTTCATTGAAATCGACGCAGGAAATTTATTCCGGATCTCCGACGATATTGCCCCAACAGATCTCATTCGACCACTATGTTTCCGTGATCAAGGGTCAACAGATCTTTCGAAGTATGTGGAACAGTGTTGTTGTTGGCGTGATATCGACCATGCTCGTTGTGCTTCTCGCGGTTCCGTCGGCCTATGCGATGGTGCGCTATAAATCCATGGTCAACAATGCTATCTTGGGATGGATTCTCGCGTCGCAAATATTTCCTGTCATCTTGGTGATGATCCCTCTCTATGTCCTGTTGAGGCATATCGGATTGACGGATTCTCTCATGGGACTCACCTTGATTTATGTCGTTTGGTCATTACCGTTTGTGCTATGGATGATGCACGGGTATGTGAAAAGTATTCCCGTGGAATTGGAGGAAGCGGCTGTTATCGACGGAGCGAGTCGATCTCAAGTGATCTTCAAGGTGTTGATGCCATTGCTCCTTCCCGCGATCGGTGCATCGGCACTTTTCGCCTTCATCTCAGCATGGAATGAATTCTTCTTTGCTTTCGTCTTGATGAAAAGTCCGGCGCTCGCAACATTGCAGGTGGAATTGGCACGATACACGGGAATGGAAGGACAAGCAAGGACCGGTCCCCTTGCAGCGGCGAGCGTTATCGCAACCATACCATCAATTGTTTTGTTCATCTTCTTGCGTAAATGGTTTACAACAGGATTGGTCTCTGGAGCGTTAAAAGGATAGTGAAACGAATTCTTATCATACTCTCTGTTGCCATGATCGGGGCTGCACTGGTATTTTGGTCCATGCGGAACAAGGACAACGAGCAGAATCTTCCGCTCCGTCTTGTGAGTCTTGCGTGGCAAGAACGAGCGATCGCAACAAACAGGTCCATCGTGAATGAATGGAATGCAGTTCATCCCGATATGCAGGTTGAGTACATCCAAGGAACGTGGAACTCTGCGCATGATTATTTGATAACGGCATTCGAGACCGGGGATGTGCCTGATATCTTCCATTATGAATCCTCCGTCATTATTGATTATGCAATGCGCGGATACCTGACAGATCTTTCCCCGTTTATTTCTGCAGAAATGAAAAGCGATATTCTCAATGTGGCATGGGCAACAGTAACGAGACCAAATGGAGAAGTGGGAGGCATTCCGTTTCTTATTGAATCGCTTGTGGTGCTCTATAACAGATCTCTTCTGGAAAAAGAGGGGATCATTCCTCCTACCATTGATCATCCATGGACATGGGATGATCTGCAAGCAGCGTCACGTCGCTTGACGAGAGATACCAATGGTGACGGGGTCATCGATCAATATGGTGCTGGATTCGGACTGCGCAACTCCGCAAACATTATCATGAACACCTCCATCAGCTTCGGCGGTTCTTTCTTCCAAAAGGAGGGGGATCATTATGTCGTGAGGGTAAAGGAGGAGGAAAAGAAATTGCTCCAGACCATCGTCGATATGATATATAAAGATAAGTCTGTTTCACCGGCGAGTATCGGCGAGACCGGTGCAGGAATGATCCCCGGGTTCTTCGGCGGAAGATATGCGATGCTCGTGGGCATTGGATCATGGGGAAGACAGCAGCTCGTCGAGAACGCGCCGAAAGAATTCCGCTGGGGAGTGATGCCCCCGCTCAAAGCAAAAACACAGCAGTACGGTGCAAGTACACAAACCTTGAGTGTGCCTAAAAAATCAAAACGAGCAAAAGATGCAATGATGTTCATTGATTTCATGCTGAGCTCAAAGAACACAGCTCGTCTCGCCTTGAATGATTGGATGATCCCAGCGAGGAAATCGTGTTTATCCATGCCTGAATTTCAAGATACCCTCGGAGGATGGGATGTCACCTGTTCTGCAGTTTCAACCCTTGGGGTAGGAATTTGGCTTGGTGCACCAGGCTATGAAGAATGGAAAAGCCGTGTTGCCAATCCCATACTGCAGGAATTATTTGCCGGTCGATTTTCTGTAGATCAAGCAGCTCAGCGGATCGAACATGAAAGTAATATTGTTCTCTCTCGTTACAAAAAACACGGGGAGGTATGGTGATCACTCTTCAAGAGAGGGCTCGCGGTTCTTTCATTGGTCTCGCCGTGGGAGATGCTCTCGGCAGTCCGACAGAAGGTAAAACCCCCGCTGAAATCTTTGCACGCTGGGGCAGAGTGACCGATTTTCTTTCGGACGAGCAAGGTGGAAGTGATGATACGGAATATGCGTTATTCGGTGCCAAATTACTTTTACAGTATAAGCGAGACCTGACATCGGCCATGGTCGCAGATGCGTATCGTCGCGATATCATCAATTCAGCGAATACATACAAAGGAGCCGGATTCAGTGAAATCATTGCGCTTCACAATCTCTTAGACGGTTTGCAGCCCCCCGCTTCCGGTCAGCATGTCCACAGTTGGAGTGACGGTTTGGCAATGCGCGTTGCTCCGTATGGTATCGCTTCTGCAGGCGATCCTTATTTTGCAGCGCATCTTGCGAAAGAAGATGGCGTTGTTGCCAATGCCGGTGAGGGAATATATTGCGGGCAAGCTGTGGCCGCGGCTATTGCTGTTGCCATGACCGGAGCATCCTTCGAAAAGGTCGCTCAAGCAGCGCTGGATGTTGTCCCGAAAAATTCCTGGACAGCATCCTCTATCACTCGTGGAATTTCTCTTGGGAGTTCATGTGCTGATGTCTGGAGTTCATTAGCGCCGTTGTATACATCACTCGCATGTTCTTATTATTTTTGGCCCGATGTCGCTCCCGAAGCGGTTGGACTTGCGTTCGGGATCGTCGCAGCGGCAAAGGGAATATTTGAAGATGCTGTGCTCGGTGCAGTAAATATGGGCAGGGATACCGATACGATCGCTGCAATTGCGGGTGCGATCTGCGGTGCGTCGCATGGGATTCAAGCGATCCCTGAACACTGGGTCAAACGAATTTCTATTTCACGCGGAATTTGTATCAGTGCTGTGAAGAATATGAATATTCTTGTAGTGGCAGATAATCTTTCCTTGCTCGCACAATCATGGAGTAAAAAACCATGAGCGACGTCCAGCAACATGCGCGTAATGCCATGATTGGCCTCGCCATCGGCGATGCAATGAGTTGGACAGCCATGTTTCATCGCAGCATTCTTCTTCCTCCATGGACGAGAAGAAAACGCCGAGAAATGGATACAGCATCGGAGACGACGAATGTGATCGTTACACCGATGCCATTCACGCTCAATCAGCCGGCGGATCATTTAAGTCTTTCACCAACGGTTCCCACTGAGTGGGCAGCTTTTACTGCAGGAACGTTATTGGCTTCTGGGGTAAGCTCGTATAAGGAATCAGTGTTGAGAGAATGGATGAATCTTGCTCTATCAAAGGATCCCATACGAGGAGGCGTGAGCACGCAGGCGGCACTTCATAATTTGAACCATGGAATACTTCCGCCGCAATGCGGAAAAGAAAATCCGCATTATTTTGATGATGGTGCAATGTCCCGATCCGTCCCGATTGGAATTCTTTGTTCAGGCCGACCGGATGAAGCCGCACGGTTAGCGGAGATTGATGCTTCAGTGACAAACAGTGAGGATGGAATTTGGGCTGCGCAGGCAATGGCTGTCGCGATATCGCTGGCGTGTGACGGAAAAACCATGAAAGAAGCCATAGAGCGTGCGCGACAGTACCTCCCGGAGTCTTCATGGATCAAACGGACCGTCGATGAGGCACTGAGCATTGCAGGTCAAAGCAGGTCCATCTTTTCCCTTGTACCGGACCTGCACAAGAGAATTGTGAATCGCGAATACAGTTATGGAAATGCCGCACCTGAAACGTTGGCACTCACCTTGAGTATTGCTCAAAGTCACGGAGAATCATTTGAAACAGCGCTCCTGACAGCGACAGGTTTTGCAAAAAGCGCAGAAACTCTTCCTGCATTAGTCGGTGCACTCGTCGGTGCAAGGCAGAACATGTCAATTGCCAGTGAGAGTTGGTTGAAGGCTATCGGAGTTTTGAAGGGTATTTGTGTTCCTTCACTCGCAGGGAAGGATTATCTCGCGCTCACTGAAGAGATCTCAACGTTGGCAGGTCAAAAAATATTATGATGAAAATCTCCTGGATAGACATCGCCGAACGGATTAACCATGAATTACAACAGAGGGAGGAAGAGGGGAATAATGTTACCGAACTTCGCCGCGAATGGGTCCGAATCGAAAACCTTCATCTGGGTGAAGAGAAATTCCGTAGTGAAGCGGAAGAATTCTATCGCAAACTTGAAAAAACTCCTTCTCGTGTTCACAACGAAGGTAATGAACCGACCTTCTGGAGCGAGATCGTGCAACAATGTACGATCACACCTGACGCTGTTCCTTCGTTTACCTCCTCGTTCGTTGCAGATCGGATTCTTGGAGGGTGGCTTGGCAGAAGTGCTGGATGTCTGCTCGGGAAACCGATCGAAAAAACACCCCGGTCGGGGGTTATCGAATTGCTGTCCTCGAACGGGACATGGCCCATTTCTGAATATATCACAGGACGCGGAATACCCGATTCTCTTTTGCAAAAATACCCTTGGAATAGACACAACGGCAAAGAAAGTCTCAAAGAGAACATCGAATGCATGCCAGAGGATGATGACTTGAATTATCCGATGCTGAATTTGTCGGCATACGAGCGATATGGTGAAGCATTGACATCGGAGCATATCATCCAAACCTGGTTAGACTTAGCGCCGGTTCTTTCAACATTTACGGCGGAGCGTGTCGCGTATGTGAACCGGCTTACCGGTCTCCAACCGCCAGAGACGGCAATCGTAAGAAATCCATACCGCGAATGGATTGGCGCCCAGATACGGGCGGATGTCTGGGGCTGGATTTCCCCCACACAGCCGGCACGCGCTGCGGAATTCGCCTGGCGTGATGCCAGACTGAGTCATGTTCGTAATGGCATGTATGGGGAGATGTTTTTTGCCGCTGCAATTGCCGCATCGTTTCGCTCTCCTGACGAAAAAGCTGTCATACACGATGCACTATCGTTTGTCCCGCCTCACTCCCGGTTCGCAGAAGCAATTCGCTTTGTCACATCTTTGCCAATTCAAAAACAATCGTGGGATGCAACAGTTGATGCTCTTTATGCAAAATTCGGAACATATCACTGGGTCCATACGATTAACAATGCCTCCCTCATCGTTGCTGCGTTGCTTTCCGCAAAAGGGGACTATGAGCGGGCTATTTGCAATGTGGTGATGGGAGGTTGGGATACAGATAGTAATGGCGCAACGGTTGGCTCGATCATGGGTACGATGCTCGGTGCAAAGAACCTTCCATCGAAATGGATCTCTCCTCTGAATAATAAAGTTCGAAGCAGTCTGAAAGGATTCGATCATGCTCTGCTCAGCGATCTTGCAAACCGGACATCGAAACTCGCGAAATATTCACCTCAACATTGAAAGTGCACTATGCTGACAAAAAAAGGTCTCGTAAAAGATAAAACGTTGTTACAAGACAGAGCTCGGGCGTGCCTTGTGGGGCACGCAATCGGTGATTCATTCGGTGATATCGCGCGCTCGCCCGATTATCATTTCCAATACGGCATTACGATGGATTTTTCGGAAAAGCCTGCACCGGGAACAGATGACACTGAATTCGCATTGCTGACAGCTCAAACACTCATCAACGCGAAAGGGAATTTGACCGACGCTGATGTTCTTGAGAGTTGGAAAACGCATGTTCTCCCGCTTTCAGAGTTGAAACGAGGTGGCGCGAGTGAGCGAGAAGCAGCAGCGAATATACGTCGCGGCGTTTTACCCCCTCTGTCCGGTGTGTATAATTCCCATTATATGAGCGACGGAGCGGCAATGCGTGTCACGCCGATCGGGATTGTCTGTGCCGGTGATCCGGAACGAGCTGCCCGGTTGGCCGAAATCGATGCGCGCATTAGTCATTCCCGCGATGGTCTGTGGGGCGCACAGGCAGTTGCGGTTTCTATTGCCGTTGCCATGGTAGGGGCTTCAGTCGATGAAATATTCCAAACTGCGATGAATGTTACTCCGAAAGATTCATGGTTGAGATTTACTTTTACGAAAGTGTTAAACATTATCGAAGAGAAGAGAACACTGGAGGCAGCTTGGAAACCGCTCCATGACGCGTTGTGGACAGAATACAAAGCAGTCTCACCGGAAGCGGTCGCTTCAGCTCTGGCAATAGTGAAATTGACGAATGGAGAATTTAGGCGTGGGATTATTTATAGCGGAAATTTTGGAAGAGATGCTGATACGATCTCGGCGATTGTCGGTGCCATCAGTGGCGCAATGAACGGGATGAGCAGTATTCCACTTCCATGGATCGATAAGGTTCGGTTCACGACAGGAGTCTGTCTTCCTTTTACAAAGGGGATGGATCTTTTTGATGTCGCTTCTCAATTATCTGAATTGGTCAAATAATACATGGAATATTCAACACTCGGTCGTTCGGGCTTACGGGTCTCCAGACTATGCCTCGGCACAATGAATATCGGCAAATTAGTTGATGAAGAGACCAGCTTTGCCATTTTCGACACGGCGATTGAAGCAGGGATAAACTTTGTTGACACTGCCGATGTCTATGGCGGGATCGGTCATCGAGGAAGAACGGAAGAGTTCATCGGGAAATGGCTATCCCGCGGCGGGGGACGACGTGAAAAGATTGTCCTGGCAACAAAAGTGTACGGGAAAATGGGTGAAGGGATCAATGAACGGGGGCTCTCCGCATATCATATCCGTTCTGCCTGCGAAGCAAGTTTACGCCGTCTTAAGACGGATCATATCGACCTGTATCAAATGCATCACATTGATCGGTCGACCCCATGGAATGAGATCTGGTCAGCGATGGATCAACTTCTTCATGCAGGGAAGATCACCTATATGGGGAGCAGTAATTTTGCGGCTTGGAATATTGTTGAAGCGCAATTCACCGCACGAGAGAGAAATCTTGGAGGCCTCATCTCGGAACAAAGTTTGTATAATTTGACGAAGAGAATGGTCGAACTGGAAGTTATTCCAGCATGCCGAGAGCATGGCATTGGCATCATTCCCTGGAGTCCGTTAGCGGAAGGGTTGCTTGCCGGTATTCTGAATGATGAAAAGGGCGTGCGAAAAAAAACAGAGGCGGTCCAAAAGGCGCTGTCGCAGCATCGGAAACAAGTTGAAGATTATGAAACATATTGCACCTCCATCGGGAAGAGACCTGAAGCAGTCGCGCTCGCGTGGCTCCTGAAGAATCCCGTGATCAGTTCCGTGGTTATAGGGTCGCGAACAGTTGAGCAGGTCCGTGGCATGGTGGATGCGCTGCAAACAACATTAACGGATGATGAAATTCAAACAGTGGAAGCCATCTGGCCGGGTCCGGGTGGCGAAGCACCAGAGGCATATGCCTGGTAACATGTGTTCGATGGAACGACCATGAAAGCTCAAAAACATAAAGTCGGATCAGCCGGAAGAACCGGTACGACGATTCGCTCGGATTGCCACGTCCACGTATTACTGAGGACGAACGGCGGAATAGCTATTGACGTTAAAAGCAAAGTGGACTCGCTCTACGGGAAGTCCATCCGGTCTCAAATTACCGACATCCTCAAACATTTCGGTGTGGAGGATGCGATCGTTAGTGTTGAAGATGCAGGTGCGGTTCCCTTCGTTCTAGCGGCGAGGGTAGAAGCAGCGCTCAAAAGAGCAGATCCACAATTCATTACGAATTATCTTTTGGGCGAGATGGAGTATGCAAAAAACAGTTCGCGCGATCGTCTACGCCGGACGCGGCTTTATCTTCCGGGAAATGAGCCGCAGTATTTTCTGAATGCAGGATTGCATCAACCCGACGGCATCATCCTTGATCTCGAAGACAGTGTCGCTCCGTCAGAAAAAGATGCCGCGCGCATTCTCGTGAGAAATGCTCTCATGAATGTAAATTTTGGAGATGCAGAACGAATGGTCAGGATCAATCCCTTACCGGAAGGTCTTGAAGATGTGCGCCAGGTCGTTCATCATAATGTTGAGACGATTCTTCTTCCGAAATGTGAATCCGCTGCTCAAATTAAAAATGTTGATGAAGAGGTGAATGCACTCTTCGAGAAACGGAAAAGCAAACGCAGTGTCTTTCTGATCCCGATCATTGAAAGTGCCCTTGGCGTTGTGCGGGCTTTTGAAATTGCCTCTGCGAGCCCATGGAATTGCGGTCTGGCCATCGGATTGGAAGACTATACGGCCGATATAGGTGTTGAACGGACGAAAAATGGAATTGAAAGTTTGTTTGCCCGAAGCGCAATCATCAATGCGGCAAAAGCGGCAGGAATCCAGGCGCTCGATTCAGTATTCTCTGATGTCCAGGACGATGCAGGCCTGCGTCAAAGTGTTCTGGATGCGAAAGCGATCGGTTTCGAAGGGAAAGGGTGCATCCATCCTCGGCAAATACAAATTATTCACGATGCATTTACTCCTACAGCGACGGAGATCGAATATGCCCAACGTGTTGTCGATGCATTCACTGAAGCACAGCGGAATGGATCGGGTGTCGTTGCGTTGGGTTCAAAAATGATCGATGCTCCTGTGGTGAAAAGAGCACAGCGTATCTTGTCGCTTGCGACCATTTATTCGGTGAAATAGTACGACTATGACAAACACACACCAGGCAAAACTCGTCAAGAATGCTGCAGGACGTTCTGTCCCCACCATCGTCAATGGGATTCCCGCAGTTCCATTTAAAGGTATTGGCAAATACCGACCTGATCGTCTCATGGCTGCCCCTCCGATTCGAAGCTGCACTGAATACCCATCCGACGGAAATAAGCTCGTTCAAACTCTCAAAGAAGCATTGAAGAAATCAGGGCTGAAGAGCGGCATGACAATCTCGACCCACCATCATCTGCGTGATGGTGATGGATTAACGTGTATTCTGTTCGATACCATCAAAGAAATGGGAGTGAAGAATATCCGCTGGTTCCCGAGTGCATCATTCCCGTGCCATGAATATTTGATAAAATATTTGGAAGACGGAACGATCCATCATATTGAAGGAAGCATGAATGGACCGCTGGGACGGTATGCCTCGGAAGGGAAGATGAAAGGGATGGGGGTCCTGCGCTCTCACGGAGGACGATATAGAGCCATACAGGATGGAGAGGTGCATATTGATATAGCCGTGATCGCTGCTCCGAGTGCCGATTCTTTTGGTAATGCAAATGGTGTCGCGGGCAAGTCTGCCTGCGGTCCCCTTGGTTTTGCCTTGGGAGACTCCGAATATGCCGACAGGGTGATCGTTGTGACAGATACGTTAGTGGATTTTCCCTGCATTCCATGGCATATCCAGGGAAACAATGTTGACTACGTTGTTGAAGTAGATTCGTTGGGTGATGCCTCGAAGATTGTTTCCGGAACGACTCAAATAACGAAAAGCCCCGATAGAATTCTTATTGCAAGATATATTGCACAGTTTGTCGAAGAGTCGGGGATTATGCAGAACGGATTTTCGTTCCAAGCGGGTGCGGGAGGAATCAATCTTGCATTCCTTGTATTGCTGAAAGAACGAATGAAATCCCAAGGAATAAAAGCAAGATTTATTCGCGGCGGCAGCACACAATATCTTACTGAAATGCTGGAAGAAGGATTGACTGATTACATTCTCGATGGTCAAGCATTCGATGCAGAAGGTATTCGGTCGTTGCGTGAAAATCCAAGGCACGTTTCTACAAGCCCGTTTACGAGTTATAATTTTCACGGGAAAGGCAATTTTGCATCCATGCTGGATACTGTGGTTTTAGGCGCCACGGAAGTAGATATCAAGTTTAATGCAAATGTCGTTACCCATTCGGATGGGCTCTTGCTCCATGGCATTGGTGGATGGCAGGATTGTTTATTCGGAAAATGTGTTATTCTCGCGATACCGTCTTTCAGGGATCGTGTCCCCATCATTGTTGATCGTGTCACGACGCTCTGTGGGCCTGGAGAAATGATCGATGTTGTCATCACAGAGCGTGGGATCGCCATAAATCCATTACGGCACGATCTAAATAAGAAATTATCAAGCAGCTCATTACCTATCCGAAGTCTTGAAGACATACAGCGCGAGGTAGATGAAATATGCGGCGGGAAACCCGAATTGCCAAAGGTAACTAAAGATAATGTCGTTGCTGTCGTTCAATGGGTGGACGGGACACTCCTAGACAGTGTGCATCCCACTATCCCATAATACTTGAAATCGATTCCACTATGAGTTTACGGAAAGCTATAGCCTGGACAGTATTATGGATCCTTCTTGCCCTCATGGTGAATCTCGGTGTGTACCTTGAACTAGGTCAAGTAAAAGCTATGGAATTTATGACTGGTTATGTCATTGAAGAATCATTGAGTGTAGATAATCTGTTCGTATTTCTGCTTATTTTCTCTTTCTTTAAAATCACTCCGATACAACAACGGCGTATTCTGAATTATGGTATCATTGGTGTGATCATTTTGCGTGGAATTATGATTTATCTCGGTACTGAACTTGTCTCGCATTTTGAATGGGTGCTCTATCTGTTTGGGGTCTTCCTTGTATATTCTGGATATAAAATAGCTCTCGGTGGAGAGATTGAACTCCATCCCGAAAACAATACTGTCACGCGCATGTTCAAAAAAGTATTTCGTGTCAAAGAGGGAAATTCAGGTAACAAATTTTTTGTCAAAGGACAAGGACACTGGTATGCCACACTTCTCTTTGTGGTGCTCCTGGTGATAGAGACAACTGATGTAGTATTTGCCGTTGATTCAGTTCCAGCTGTTTTTGGTATAACGACGGATCCATTTATTATTTTTTCATCAAACTTGCTAGCAGTTTTAGGATTACGGTCGATCTATTTTGTTCTTGAGAAGATCCACAAATTATTCATTTTTGTGAAATATGGAGTGGGGGTAGTGCTGGCGTTTGTTGGCACGAAGATGCTTTTGGATCATTTCTATCCTCTCAGTATTGTAATATCTTTGAGTGTCGTCCTGGGCATCCTTTCTGCATCGATCATCCTTTCCGTAGTCTGGAACAAAGTCGCTGTGGAGAAAAATACTCTTACGGAACAAGCTATTGAAAGCATAAATAATGAATTTCGAAATGGAGCATTGAGGGGAGAGAATTGTGGCAAGCGTTAAACTGCAAAATATCAAAAAGGAGTATGAAGGCGGTGTGGTGGCTGTCAAAGGTGTCTCCATCGACGTACGAGATAAAGAATTTGTTGTCCTCGTAGGTCCGTCAGGGTGCGGTAAATCAACAACGTTACGGATGATTGCGGGTCTGGAAAATATTACCGACGGCATTTTGATGATCGATGATAAAATTATGAATGATATACCGCCCAAAGACCGTGACATCGCAATGGTCTTTCAGAATTATGCCCTGTATCCTCATATGACCGTGTATGAGAATATGGCCTTCGGTTTGACACTACGAAAATATTCAAAACAAGAGATTGATGAACGTGTTCTTGAAGCGGCAAGTATCCTCGGGATTGAAGAATACTTGAATCGAAAACCCAAAGCTCTTTCAGGAGGAGAGCGGCAGCGTGTCGCGGTGGGCAGAGCTATCGTGCGGAAACCGAAAGTCTTTTTGTTCGATGAACCACTCTCGAATCTTGATGCGAAGCTTCGGGTACAGATGCGGATTGAAATATCGAAATTACATCAACGGCTTGGAGCAACCATGATATATGTCACCCATGACCAGACAGAAGCAATGACGATGGGTGATAGAATCGTCGTTATGCATGATGGCATCGTCATGCAGACAGATACGCCATTGAACCTTTATAATGAGCCGCGGAATAAATTTGTTGCAGGATTCATTGGCAGCCCGTCCATGAATTTTCTTGAAGGGATTATTCTCACAAGAAATAAGATGCTTTTCGTTGAAAGTGAATCGATGGTCTCGCTTGAAGTCCCGAAAAGAAATCAAAAAACGCTTCAGCCGTACATCGGAAAAAAGGTGTGGCTTGGAATTCGTCCTGAACATATAGATATGGGGAATACGAAAAATAGTTCCAATCTTCATGTCCATATTGATGTTGTAGAACCAATGGGAAATGAAATATTTGTCTATAGCACGTTAGGAAAGTCTCAAATTATTGCACGGATGAAACCAACGGAATTAAAGGTGGGAGAGAAGAGAAAAATATTCCTCGATATGACAAAATCACATTTCTTTGACACAACGACTGGGAATATTATTTGATTCATAAATATCTCTTCTACTCCATCGTATGTATGGATTTCCATTGTCAAAGTATTCATTGAAAAATATTTGCATTATTTGTTTGGAAGAATCAGAGTTTTGTTTTATGTTCAATGCAATTCGTCTGCTAACAGTGTGCTAACACTGGCAGTTAATTTGATGATTTTTGATGCGAATTTCGTCTGAATTCGGCGAAAAATTCGCACACGGTCGGTCTGAAAATCCATGTGTCGGGGGTTCAATTCCCTCCCTGTCCACACCAAAGGCGTTCACATTCGTGGATGCCTTTTTTTGTACCCTGCCATTGTACGCAATCCTGTCAACAAATTGTACCAGATGTTTGTTTGGTGCTCTCGTTGTTGAGGATTGTGAGGAGGAGGGGGGATGTAATGTCCTTATGACACTTACCATACGTGGGTCAGGAGGTAGCAATCCACGCCGATAATAAAAAAGAGCCCCAGGTGGTGGATGTCTGGGGACGGAGGTTAAAAGGTGAATATCACTTCTATCTCAATAGCAGGAGCTTTCTCGTCATCGTATAGGATCCAGCGGAGAGCCGATAGAAATAGACACCGCTTGGACAGCCCTCAGCATTCCAAGTAGTCGTGTATATTCCAGCCTCTTTCGCCGAATTCAATAGGGTGGCAACTTCCTTCCCGAGCACGTCATACACCTTCAATGTCACAAAAGAATGCTTCGGGAGTGCGAATTCGATCCGTGTAGACGGGTTGCAGGGATTCGGATAATTCTGCAGAAGACTATAATATTTTGGTAATCCAGAATGATTATCAACTATAGGGGATGAACCAGTTATAGACCCTTCATAGAAGAAATCAATTGTTCGATAGACGACTGGTACTTGCGTTGCGGCACTTTGACCAACCACGGCGCAACCAGCAGTGGTATCAGCAATATAGATGCAATGTGCCCTATAGGTGTTTCCATCGATGACAGTTAATTTTGGAGCAGCAGAGACAAACAACCCGCCATCACTGTTCGCTAATTTTTGCGCCGTCGACCAGCTCGTACCACCATTCGTGGAAAAGCTGTACCAGAGATCATATTGCGAAATTCCATTATATGCCACATCAAGCTTTCCATTAGTAATACGAGTTTGCGACCAGATCGCAAACAATCCATCACCCGCTGGATCAACTGAAATAGACGGATATGGATGACCAAATGCATTCCCTGAAAACATCTCTGTATAGTAAGAGCTGTCGAAATCCGTAATATGAGCATCTTCCGGGCGGGAAATCAGTTTAAAGCCCGATTGACCGGTCTTCCAGTATAATGTACCAAAATAATTCGCGGCTACAATATCTGTTGTTCCATAGGCTAATTTTTGTCCATACCCTTGTATCACGATATGCAGGTTGTTGTCCTTATCGATCGATGCATCCATGGATCCGAAATTTTCAAAATAATTAGTAACGTTCTCTGATCCATAAGCAACCAAATCGCCATCATGTGCTATGGTTGTCCATGTCCAGTGGCTGCCTTGATCCGTCGACTTATAATATCCAACGCAATCGGCACTATCAGCACTCACCTGGTTTATTGTTCCATAACCTGATAAACAGGTAGGAAGGAAGAGGTTTCCATTAGGAGCGACAAGGACCTCAACATCCAGGTTGCCAGTGACAAATGGAGAATGGACTAAGAGCGAATCACACATTGCCCACGTGCTGCCGTAATCTGTACTTTTTTGAACGAAATAGTTGTTACGAGCGCCGTTATTACCAGTCAAATAAATTGTTCCAGCGTTTGAATTATCAATCGTCATCGCTGGACCTGTTGACTCATTTACTCCAATGTTAGTTTTAGTGAAATTTGCAGCACCAGGGCTACGATCAATGGCAAACCAGATTGGTGTACCTCCGCATATTGCTGCAATATTATCTTTATCGCCACCCCAAAATACATCAACATTGCCTAAACCGGAAGCTGTGATAACATTCTGTTCTGGATATCCCGTAATAACCGTTCCAAGGGACCAATCGTAGTAACCATATTTCATTGTGCATTTATTCCTAGGAGGAATCAATGATAGATTTCGTTCCATCCATACCATGTGAACATTTGTTCCTGCAGCGTTGACCACGATAGTACGGCGTGAACCGCTGTTCCAGACGTAGTCATAATCCGTTGTTCCAAGTATGAATCCTTCAGAGGGAGAAACGGTCGTATGCGCACTATTTGAATTCTTTGATTGTTGAGACGAGCTAATATTTAAGTTTAATACATTATTCTCAGCATGATCAAAAAGAACTCTTGCTCTTTTCTCTCGTTGTACGCGTTGGGGATTCGTAGTTCGTACAACTGCTTGGAATGGTTCAAGTGTCTGCGCAAAAAGCATGCATGGGAAACCAAGCATGAAAAGAAAGGTAAATCGATTCATAAATTCTTTGAAATAATTATTGAAAAGAATAGATTGCTCCCCTAGCTCTTCATACAAAAGAAATTCATTCACATGAATGAGTCCCATCATGTCTAGAATTTACATCGCACGTTTGTGCAATAATAGTAGGATATTCTATGAATAACAAGAAGAGAGAGGAATAGCAGCAATCGAGATGGGGAAAGGGGAAATGCTAAAAATCCAAATAAATCACTGCAACATTATGTAGAATTCCAGTTAAATATTAGAAAACCTATTGCCGATGGTCAACACACAAAAACCGAATAACTTCTCTATAGGTAAACTCAACTCATTCATTCTTGTTTCTCTTCCTATGAAAGAGTGTGAAGCCTCCATCGATGACGTTGGAAAGAAGAAATCTGACGTGTTTATTCATCTATAAGTACCAATTGATTCACCGGTGAAGAAGGGCACTGATCCGATAGCGTTGCAGAGTTCCTACTGCCGATGCGTATCACGCCGTTGGACTTTACGGTAGCAAATGACTCCCTGGTAGTCCTGACCAATGAGGAACAGAGATTCCTCGATAACTTGACTGACGGGTACAAAATGAAGGAATTATCTAAACGATATTCCGTCGAAAGATCCCGCCTCGCATCCCTCCGACAATTACTTCAATAAAAGCTGTCGCATACCTGTAAACAAGATAGAGAGTGCAAAGTATCTGCGCTCTTTTTTTATCTATTGGAAGCATGTTGCCTTTCGAGTCCCTAAAAGCTTCGCAGAAAAAGATCTGGCAGGGAAGGAATGCCGGTGGAAAGATGAAGATGTTGCTATATTCTTATACAATGAAAAGGGGCCACAGAAAAGCTTTCTTTTTGAGCCTCATCGAGGTGGTGATACCATCTACTCTCGAACGGCGGAGGTACTACGACATAGATCAAGGGAGCAAACAAACGAAGCTGGATGACCGCGGAATTCTACAAGAAGGTAGTACCCGTGAAGGGGGTGGGGGGTGTCATTCTTAAAATATTTTGATTTTTGAAAGAAGTCTTCGCGGTTTCCGGTATTTTTATAATATTTATTTCAAGCTTGATTTTGGCTGCAAGGAAATCGATATTGGAGCCAGGGAAGATATGCAGGGGCCTGCATATCTAGCGGATGGCTTTACGAAAACTCAAAACCTCGATATTCCTCGTGTTTCATATTACAAAAACATAGACAAAGTCTATATATCATCCTATTACGCACAAAATATGGACTCACTCTATCTAATCATAGATTAGGCGGTTGCGTAAACTTTGGAATAGTTTCCATAATTTATTTCAATATTACAATTGGGGAATTGTTATGACTAACCATCTCTTTAAGTCTTCGTTTATCTTTATTATTCCTTTTTTGTTTCTCATTTCAAGTCTTCGTGCTCAGGATACTTCTCAAAATAAATCACAACGATCTTTTTCCTCGTTTGGATTCCAGGCAAGTTGGGTTGCAGGTACAGGTATTACATATTGTTATACCTCCAATGACTTTCGCTACCGAGTAACCGGAGGGTGGATCAAATTGGAGAAGGAATCAGAATATACCTATGGTTTTGATGTCCATTATTATTTGGCAAATGCTCCAGGATTCAATATTTTTCTCGGACCGAGTTTTGGAGTCTATGGATCATCTAAAGAAGACACGAAGAATAGATTAGCACTGGCAACTTGTATTGAAACACCTTTTATGACAAAAGAGAAACGTAATAATTTGTGCGGCGGTTTTATACTGTACTATCCTACATATTATTTTACTTCCGGGACGCTTAATCCCAGCGCGGGACTTTATGTCCTATACAATTTTTAACGCAACCGCCTAACCCGCGCATCAAGCTGACGCAATGAGCCCACTACTTTACGCATTGCGTGTGGTAGGTTTCAGTTTTTATTATTACGTTCTTTGTACCTCATAACTTAAGTGGTCAACAAGTTCGTTTTTAGTATGAACTCGGTTCGTTCACAGTACATTGATAGTTTTCAGTGGCGCAGCTTATGCGCCACGTTGCATCCGTAGAAGTGTGGGGGTATTGAAAAGAAGAAGGGTTTATTCTAAGATGGAACAAAGGCTAGCGACCGATGAACCAGCTCAGGAGATAAACCCTTATGGTACGACGTTTGGACAGAGAAAAGCTACAAAAGTGGCAAGAAGAAGTCAATAGATTTGAAATAACGTTGGAAGCACGCCATCGGGAAGAACAACGACAGGAACTGCGGGAGTATTTTGAGAACCTGGATCGTCAAGCCTCCCAAGAGGTACTACACTGGGGAGGTTATGAAAACAAGGGATTGGTGGAGAGAACGATTTTGAGTGGTGTGGGGAAGATCCGAGTCAAGGTACATCGTTATAGGAACAAGAACGGCCATAGTGTCTATCCCCTGCGAGATCTTTGTGGCATAGGAGGAGAGACGGTTCATGCACGGAGACGATGTAAGCGTTTAGCGATTGAGCGATCCTATGGTTGGAGTGCGAGGTTGTTGCAGGAAGAGTGGGGGATGCAAATCTCGCGAATGAGGTTGTGGAAGATTATACAGGAAGAAGGAATACAGGAACGAGCACGGCAGGAAGAGGAACGGCGGAAGGTTTTTGAGGCAGCCACGACAGCCGAGCCCCCCCACCCACCACGACCGGCAGTGATAGAAGCAGACGGAACGTTGATTGGAAGCCGTGAACGAGGGGTTTTTGATGATTTTGGACGACATCGGATGGAGGTCAAGATAGGAGTGATGTTCAGAGGGATACGACAGCTGAGTCCCCGTCGACGGGCAACCAGTGAACGCAGTGTCTATGCTCAAGTGGAAGATGCCGATGGATTTGCAGAGCATTTGTATGCACACTGTCGAAGTGCAGGATTACGCAGCGATGATCCCGTGCATTTTTTGAGCGATGGAGCGCCGTGGATTGGCACGATGCGACAAGCGGTTTTACCAACAAGTCGTTTTACTCTGGATTTATATCATCTGAAGGAGAAAGCCGGGACGGTGTTGGTGAGTCATCAATATAAACGATTTATGAGCTTTGTGATGACAGGATTACCAAACACAGCATTGAAGTATCTGAGATCGTTGCACCCATCGGATGAACAGCACGCTCAGGAGCTTCGAACATTCTCCCAGTATGTCGAAGGAAATCTTGATGGTATGCACTATCATCCCAATGATATTCATGGTTCTGGTGTCATCGAAAAAATGGCTGATCTCGTGGTCAAGAAACGTATGAAACGGCAAGGTATGAGATGGTCCCGCGAAGGTGCCAATAATCTTCTTGTCTTGCGAGCCCAATATCTTAATGCCCAAACTCAGCATCTGAGAGCAAGCCCTTCCCCCCACTAAAAAGGATGCAACCACCTAGTTCCCTCATCCTTGCATTTCCGTCAAACTTTCTCTACCATAATTTCGAAATTTCGCTTCATTAAGTAATAACTGTCTAATGAAAAACCTCTTTTTTATTGTCTATAATTGGCTGTTTATCCCTTCTTTCTGGTTTGTGCTGCATGTGACCGCCCCCTTTAAGTTTAAAGTTCGCAGGGGAATTCAGGGTCGAAAGGGATTGTTCGAACAGTTGGAACGTGATGTCCAGAAGCTTACATCAACAAGACGTGTATGGTTTCATTCATCCTCTATGGGCGAATTCGAGCAGGCAAAACCGATCATAGCAGCCCTGCGCAAAAAATACCGGGACATCAATATCATTGTCACGTTCTTCTCCCCTTCAGGATACGATCATTCGAAGAATTACAAATTTGCCGACATCATCACGTACATTCCGTTCGATACCCCGATAAACGCCCGCCGCTTCCTGGATTTGCTCCAGCCGACAGCAGCCGTGTTTGTGCGGTACGATGTCTGGCCCAATCACTTATGGGAACTGACCGAGAGACATATTCCTGCTTTCATCGCCAACGCCACCATGCGCACATCCTCTGCCCGTTTCTTTCCTTTGATGAAAAGCTTCCATCGGATGCTCTTTGACAACTTCGAATCCATTCTCACGGTGTCCACAAAAGACGTGGAAGCATTTTCCCGGTTTGGTTTAACACATCCTACTATGCAGGCGATCGGTGAAACCCGGTACGACCAGGTATGGCAGCGCAGTACCGAAGCAAAGAAAAAGCATCTTATTCCCTCTGCTGTTCTGAAAGGAAAGAATGTCCTGGTCGCCGGGAGTACATGGCCTGAAGATGAGGAAGTCCTCCTGCCGACGATAAAGAAACTCCTGGAGTACGATTCAAACGTTCTGATCATTCTCGTTCCGCATGAGCCAACGGAAGAGGCATTAGAAACAATTGAACGGCAGCTCAACTCCAAAACAACATTCATTCGATTCTCTCTGCTGAACGATTATTCACACGAACAGGTGATCCTTGTCGACAGCATAGGAATATTGATGGCGCTATACCAGTACGCCGATGTTGCATACGTCGGAGGCAGTTTCCGGCAGGGCATCCACAATGTGTTAGAACCGGCAGTGTATGGTATTCCAGTGTTTTTTGGGCCGCGTTATACGAATTCTCAGGAAGCGCAGGAACTTCTTCGCCTCGGCGGAGCGTTTGTGATTCATGATCAGCAGGAATGCTATCGGACAATCCGAACACTGCTCCGCGGAAGGAAAGAAGATACGGATGCCCGCTCGGCGAGACGAGCCGGACAGGTGTCGCTAAAACTTGTCAAAGAGAATGTCGGAGCGACAAAAAGATTCATCGAGCATCTTTCGAAAGTGTTGTAACGATTGACGACTGGAAGAACGAATATCCCATGAAAATAGCATACTTCGACACCATCGCCGGCATCAGCGGCGATATGACACTGGGCGCTCTCGTCAGCGCCGGGATTCCCATCGACGATTTGATTTCAGAACTCCGGAAGCTCCACCTCAGCGGATTTGAACTTTCGGCACAACATATCACACGCAACGGCATCGTCGCTGTCAAGGTGGATGTCCTCATTTCCGGACAACCGCATTACCATCGTCACCTGAAAGACATCGAAAAACTTCTTGACGACAGCGAGTTTTCCCTGACTGTCAAAGAGCGGTCAAAGAAAATTTTTCATGAAATCGCTGTTGCCGAATCAAACGTGCATAACACCAGTATTGAAAAGGTGCACTTCCACGAAGTCGGAGCAATCGATTCACTGGTCGATATCGTTGGAGCATCGATCTGTTTAGAGATGCTGGGTATTCAGAAAGTCTATTCATCGCCCATGAAAGTCGGCAACGGCGGTATGGTGAAAACCCAGCACGGGATGCTTCCCGTTCCCACACCCGCCACGATAGAAATCCTTAAAGATTATCCCGTTGTGTTGACCGATGTTCCATTTGAGCTGACAACACCGACCGGAGCTGCAATCATCAAAGCTCTCTCACAGGGCGTTCTCTCGGCAGAGAGAATACAGGTCTCTGCCATAGGCTACGGTGCAGGCGGACGGGACATTGAACAGCTGCCTAATTTACTCCGGGTCTTCATTGGTGAACTGGCACCTGAATACGTCGCCGATGAAATTGTCAGCATCGAAACCAATATTGACAATATGAATCCGGAGATTTATCCGTACATCATCGAAAAGCTTCTTGCTGCTGGTGCGCACGATGCCTATCTCATTCCAATCGTCATGAAGAAGGGACGTCCCGGTATTCTCCTTTCGATTCTCGCGGAGCGTGCAAGGATCGACCGAATTCTTGACATTGTTTTCCGCGAGACAACCACTATTGGTGTGCGTATTCAGCCAGTGGAGAGGAAAAAACTTCCGCGTCGCCATACGAAGATCAATACCATTTTCGGCCCTGTCTCCATCAAAATCGTTACGGTTGACGGCAACGAACAGAAACGTGTCGAGTTTGAAGAATGCAAACGGATCGCGTCAGAGAAGAATATTCCTCTTTCGGAAGTGTATCAGATTCTTGAACGCGAGTTGAATGCTTGATCGATACTCATTGTTTTTCCTCTGTTCACTATTTATTTGTTTTGAAATATTGACCATTGCAGCCCTTCCTTGTCGATATTGCTCTCCCTGTTCCCCTTGACCGCATATTCACGTATCTCGTTCCGCCTGGACTACAATCTTCTGCTCTACCCGGCAACCGTGCGCTCGTTCCATTCGGGAAAAAACATCTTACCGGCGTTATCGTTGCACTGCCCCCCTTTACGGATATCCGCGGCCTCAAGCCGGTGACAGATATTCTTGATACGAAGCCCTCCTTTTCTGCGGAGATTCTCTCACTTACACAATGGATGAGTAACTATTATTATGCTCCCTGGGGTGAAGTGCTGAGAGCGGCGACACCGCAAGGATTGTCGCAGGAAAGTAAACAAAGTGTATGTCTGATTGCTCAAAAGGTGGAAGACCTTCTTCAGTCTACGAGAAAATCTGCACCGCGCCAGTATGCGATACTGCAGGCGCTTGCGCATGGTACACCGCTAAACATTGCGCAGCTGCAAAGAAAATCGAACACAAAAAGCATCCATGCCGTTTTGAACGAGATGCAGCAACGCGGATGGATTTCTATCACCGAAGAAATCGAAAAGCCGAAAGCGAAACCGAAAATCGAACGATTTGTCAGCATTGCTTCCGCCGGATTGCAGATTTTGTCGGATGAAAGGGCTAAAGAGGCTCTTTCTGTAAAACAGCTTGCGATTATAGAGGCACTAAGGGAAGAATTAGCATCGCCGACAGATGCTGTGGAAATGAATCCTTTTTTACAGCGTCACCATGCTTCACTTTCTTCTCTTAAGACACTCGTGAAAAATGGAGTGCTCCAGATTGGTGAACGGGAAGTATACCGCCGCTCAGAGTACGAACCGGTAGGACCGCCCCTCAACATCATCCTGAATGCGAATCAACAATATGCGTTGAACGAGATATCCGGCGCCGCATCATCAGGCGGATTCCGGGCATTTCTCCTCCACGGGATTACCGGCAGCGGAAAGACACAGGTGTACATCGATGCGATCCGCAAAGTCCTTGCCCTCGGCAAAACAGCGATTGTCCTTGTACCGGAAATTTCTCTGACGCCGCAGACCGTCCGCCGGTTTAAGGCTCATTTCGGAAATGACGTTGCCGTCATGCATAGTCAAATGTCTGTGGGTGAACGATACGATGCATGGCGGATGGCGCATCAGGGAAAGGTCCGGATTGTTATCGGGCCCCGTTCGGCAATCTTCGCCCCGTTAGAAAACATTGGATTGATCGTGGTCGACGAAGAGCACGACAGTTCCTACAAGCAATATGATGCCGCACCGCGCTACAATGCACGTGATGTCGCGCTTGTCCGTGCATTACACATCAAGGCAGTGGTAATCCTTGGATCAGCGACACCTTCGGCGGAAAGTTTCGCCAACGCCATCCAGAATAAATACACCCTGCTTGAATTGCCCAACCGCGTTGACACAGCCCAGTTGCCCACGATTGAGATCGTCGATATGGCGAAAGAACGGCGGCGGGTGTATGAAGAACTAAAAATTGAAACCAAAAAGAGCGCGAAGC
This sequence comes from uncultured Ignavibacteriaceae bacterium, assembly GCA_964651225.1. Lineage (GTDB taxonomy): Bacteria > Bacteroidota > Ignavibacteria > UBA10030 > UBA10030 > Fen-1298. The sequence continues at coordinate 92,523 of CAZYYD010000001.1, read as the reverse complement.
CGTTTCCCAAACGCCTTCCCGATTCTTCCATTTCACAGCTCCTCCAGATACAAATAGCCCGACGGTTGGAACGCAAAGAAGGGGTTATACTTCTTCAGAACAGGCGCGGCTTCTCGCATGTGCTGGAATGTTTCGAGTGTGGGTACGTGGAAAAGTGCGACAACTGCGAAGTTTCGTTAACGTTCCACGCGACCAAGAAACATCTTCGCTGTCATTACTGCGGCTTTGTCAAGAAACCGCCGTCCATCTGCCCCAAGTGCAGCGGCACGGAACTGCGGATGCATGCCTTCGGCACACAGCAGGTGCAGCAGGAACTGCAGCAGCTCTTTCCCAAAGCAGTTATACTCCGAATGGACCGCGATACCACGAGTGCCAAAGGCGCCCACAACAAAATTCTCAAACAATTTGAATCGGGTGAAGCAGATATTCTTCTCGGCACGCAAATGGTTGCCAAGGGATTAGACTTTCCTCGCGTTACGCTGGTCGGCGTGATTTCTGCCGATACACAAATGCTCTTACCGGATTTCCGCGCTTCCGAAGGAACGTTCCAATTGCTCACGCAGGTCTCGGGGCGCGCCGGCAGAAGCAATCTTGCCGGCGAAGTGATTATCCAAACACTGCAGCCCGATCATTACAGCTTGAAGCATGTTATTCTCCACGACTCCCGTGGATTTTATCGGGAAGAATTGGAATACCGGCGCGAGCTGGATTATCCCCCGTTCTCCCGGATTGTACTTCTGGAGTTTTCCGGGGAACGGGAAAATGAAGTGCAGCACCATGCCAAAAAGTTTGTCGAGTTTCTTGTCATGCACAACCAGCAAAACCGTTTTATCGTTCTAGGACCGGCTGATGCCGCCATTCCGAAAATCAAAAATGTTTACCGTAAGCATGTGGTTGTAAAAGATCTAAAAAGCAGCGATCCCTCAGGATCCTTTCTCCGCTCGGCGCTCCTCAAAGCGAAAGCACAATATGAGGCATCTCCCATAGTCTCAAACAGAAAGATCAAGATGATTATCGATGTTGACCCGCAGGGAATGATGTGAATTCGAGTGAAACAGTATACAGAAGTCAGAATCAAGAATTCATCAGATACATTTTCCAGCAGCAGTTGCCTTAGCTGTATTGCTGCACCATAGCCGCCGCTTTCTTTCCGCTTAACACTGCTCCCTCTATCGTTGCAGGATAACCTGTATCTGTCCAATCGCCGGCAAGAAAAAGATTCTTAAATTCAGTCTGGGCACCCGGGCGGAATGTTTCAAGTTTCGACACCGGAGAGAACGTCGCCCGTTTCTCTTTGATGACAAGCGAATGAAGTACTTTCGCCTCTTTTGCCTTCGGCAGTACACTTCGCAGATCTTCCATAGCAATGGCAGCGAGTTGTTCCTTGTTCATCTCTATAAATTCCTGCGCACCACTGATAACGAATGAAAGACTCTGTTCTATTCCTTCCCTTTTGTACTCATCGGCTTCAGAACTTGACTGCTCCACTGCTCCACTGCTCATTTGCTTACCGGCTTTCCAGCTTTTATTAAACACCCATTGCACGCGGGTGTCAATCATGGCAGCGAATTCTTCATCCAGCACTGTCCGGTCGAGTCTGAGTTGAAGAGAAATAATGGGGGATGAGTGAAAGTTGTCATGAAGTTTTTCTTTCCCTTTTTTCTGAATCAAATCCGCTAGAGAACCCCGGCGATGAGTGGCATCGTTGATCAGCATGATTTTCTCAACAGCATACCACGGAACAGCGCTGATGAACGATTCAGCGAAGAATTCCCTTCCTTCCGTGGTTTGCACCGAATGAATGTGTGTTCCATTTATCTTCATGCTCTCCGCTTCAACACCCGTAACAATTGTTCCGCCATGCGATCGGAGAAATTTTACCGCCGGATCAACAAAAAGTTCACTGAGACCAACACTCGGAATAAGCAGACTCGCATTTTTCTTCTGACCAAAAAATGCCGCGTGTAAAACCCTGAACAGCATCAGCGCCGAGACATTTCGGGGATGATTATTCAACGCCCCAATGGTAATGACGTCCCATAAAAATTTACGGCTCCGATCAGATTGATCGAGCTGCGTGAGCCATTCATCGGCAGTCAGAGCATCAAGCTGCGATTCATTCGGAGGCCTGATCAGTGCGAACCCGACCTTGAGCATCTGGAAGCGTTCCCAAAGAGGAATTGCGTTAAATCGGAGCAGACCTGACAGCACGTGGAATGGAGCCGGAAGACGCAGACAACTCAAAACCGCTTTATCTTCTCCCGGACATAGGAACGCGATCCGAAGAACCGGTTGAAGCAGAGCAAGATGTTCCGTGCCGATGCTTCGCAGATATCTCTGTGTTGCATGGTAGCATCCCATCATCAAATGCTGGCCGTTATCAACGATCTCACCTGAAACCGGATCGGGGAATGAATACGCCCTCCCGCCGGCATACTGACGCTGTTCCAGGAGACACACCTTGCGTCCGAGTAATGTCAGATCAACCGCTGCACTTAATCCAGACAATCCCCCGCCCATAATGAGGACATCATACTGTTCCATAACTGCACCTTTATTGAGAATAGTAAAATATCGCCTGAAATCCATATCATTTGTAAATCCTGGAATGTTCCGGTTTCTTGACTTTGAGTGTAAAAGTCCTACTTTTGATAGGGTTCTGCTTTTATAAAAAACGACGTTAACCTCACCCGCACTTAAACAAGGCGAACGTGAAAACACTTTACACAGAGTTGGCCGATGCACTACAAAAAGAACTTGAGCAATTAAAATCTGCCCGACAAAGAATTTGTCTTTCCAGCGGCGAACGTGTAGGTCAGTTTGCCGGTTTTACCTATTATCGATTCGAAATTCCCGAGGATATCCTTCTTCACACAGCAGAACGCGGCCTCTTCACCTTCGGTCAAAAGCAGCCTATCAGTGTTTCCGGTAATATTATCACTCTCGAAAATCAATTCTTGACCGTTGCGTTGCCTCAAGATTTTGGCCCAGTGCTACCGGAAGTATTCTGTTCATGGAACTATGAAGCAGAACAACGCCCTGTTATTGACCTCTTGAACAAGCTTGATGTCAAATCCCCCATCCCGCAGCTGCTGTTCAATCCGGCAGACAGGACGAACAGTCACACAGTCAATGTTGAAGCATATAGTATTGCTAATACACCGCCTGAGCAGCTCGAGACAGTGAAGAAGATGTTTCAAAACAGGGTGACCATGGTATGGGGGCCTGTTCTTTCCGGAAAGACTCACGCCCTGGCTCTTGCCGCAGTCAGTTATTTGAAAGCCGGCCGCAAAGTGTTGTTTATTGCACCTTCCAATGACAATGTCGATTCTATGCTGCTGGAAACCGCAAGTATTGGCGAACAACTCGGTATCAAGATGACGAAATTTGCGGTACGTGTCGACCTTCCTTCGCTGGAGACTTTTGATGCAATCGCCAAATACTCGTTCGAAGACCAGATCGAGAGTTTGAAAACAGAAAAACGCAAAGCCTTCCAGGAGCGGGTTACATTATTAAATACCTATTGGCGGATAAAGATCAAACAAATTCTCCATGAAGATTTTTATCAGAAAGTACAAGACAAACGGGACCGTCTGGCCGAGCTCCGCAAGCAGATTGACCAGGTCTCAAAGGATATCTCTCAGCTCAATCAAACAATTATTGACCTGGAAAATGCATCGTTGATGGACCGTGTAAAAAAGGGATTCTCAAAAGAAGATGTTGCCAGTGCGCATGAACAATTGTCGAAACAACAGCAATCTCATAAACGTCTCCTGGCGGCCCAGCAGGCGGTCTCCAACGAGATCACAGGGATCGAACTCTATGCGCCTGTCACTGCCCAAGAGCAGAAGGAATTCAGGGAAACTCTCAAGAGGATGGATGAACTTGGCGGCCAGGAAAAAGTGACAACAGCGGTGGAAGATTTTACTGCTATGGATGAGCAGACATTTCTGCAGCCAAAATTGTTTATTGCCACCGGTATCTCTTCTGCATTGATGAATCCTGCAATCCGGGGACAACAGTTTGACCTTGTCATCGTGGATGAAGCTCAGCGAGTCAACATACCGACATTAGCTGCACTGGCAACAATAGCCCGCGACAAATTCGTTATCGCGGGTGATCCCTTCCAGGCAGAACCGGAAACTGTATCGACCGACGCACAGACAGAGCGGTGGCTTCAGCGCGATATTTTTATGCACGTTGCTCAGACCACTGAACTTCATAAGCTCTTTGAATGGTCGGAAAGAAATCCCCAATGGTCCATTCTGATGAAATCACACTTCGCGACTACTCCAAAATTGTCGCTCTTCGTCGCCTCGGTTCTGTTCGACGACAAGATCAATGTGTTTGCATCTCCCACTGCAAAGGGAAAGATTTATTTCATCGATACGACGAATATCCGATCCAGGTGCAAGCAGTATCTCGGCAAGAAAAAGATTCTTCCTTATAACGAACTCCATTCCAAACAGGTCGTTGAATGTGTCAAGCATGCTCTTATGGAGCCCGGCCGGTGCGCTCTTGACATAGGAGTTGTTTTACCGTTTGCGGGCCCCACCTTGGCAGCAAAACTCCAAGTTCGGCTTCATGGAATCAGGAATATCGAAATAGGAACTCCGCAGAGCTTTTGTAACCGCCGGAAGAGTGCAATCATTTTTGATACGACAATGGCCGGTGTCGATTATACCATGCGCGCTATCGACGATAAAAAGATCGGTGAACACAAGATTGCACGGCTCTTTAATACGGTTTTTTCCTGTGTTGGAGAAGATTTGTACGTTCTTGCCGACATGTCACACTTCAAATCCTTGTATCAGGATCGACTTTTTACGCGGCTCCTGATGCTGCTGCAGGCAGAAGCGGACGAACCGGCTTCTTTTGCCCAGACGGCAAAAAAGTTCGACGGGCTTACCTACAGCGACCGTGAGAATCTCTTTTCGCTCAGCGACAAAAGACAAAAATACGAATCCACACCGTCCGGATCAGAAGAACCGAAAAAGGAAGCCGATCACGAACTCGAACTGAAAATGAAGATGATAGCAAAACAGCGGGAAACGAAGCCAGCTGTCAAACCTGTACGCGACATTGAGCAGGATGTCGTTACCGCTGTTCAGCGTGTCATCGGCTGGCGGACGGACATCAATCTCCTTTCGCAGTATGTTGGCGGGGATATAGTCTTTCATAATTCCGTCGCAACCGATGAAGTTTCACGCAGCCTGCCTCTGGATACGTGTGAAAATGAGAAACATTTCCGTGATGTGATGGAACAATGGAATCTTCTCATTTATGAAATGTCCGGCGGGCAAAAAACCGATCAGACGTTTTTTACCAGCAAAGGACCGGAATCTCGTGTACGGCAGGACATCCGCAGCCTCCGAAGCTTTTACTCCTCCGAAGTTGAGTCCGCTCTCGAAGAAGGCAAACAGAAACTTGCGATGGAAGTCTCCCGTGTTTTTCAGGAACTCCTCGGCAAAAATAAACCGGGCAACCCTGCTGAATGGTCTACTGCCTATCTCAATTTCCTTGCGCGGCTGGAATCGTACTTGAGCTGGATTTCAGAGCAAATACGCCGGTAAACTATTCTTTCTGAGTCCTAGAATCCTGCTAAAAAGCGATTTTTCCTGTTTTAGCGAACTTCTTGATGCACAGCTCTTATTCGGCTATATTAGTCAGGCACAAAAAGGGACATCTATGAGTTTTTGGCAATACGTTTTCGATATTTCCACAATTTTCTTCTTCGTTTTTCTCAACGGGTTTTTTGTCGCCGCTGAATTCGCCATTGTCAAAGTGCGTCTCACGCAGATCGAACCGCTCGTCATCAAAGGAAACTGGCGCGCAAAGATTGCCCGCGAGATTCTTCTCCATACAACAGTGTATCTCTCCGCTGCACAGCTCGGCATTACCATGACATCGCTTGCTCTTGGATGGATCGGGGAACCGCTTGCGGCAGAAATGCTGCTCCCGTTCTTTCAATTGATCGGTCTGACTCAGCAGACATGGATTCATGGTATCTCGTTCGCATTCGCATTTGCTGTCATCACAGCACTGCACATTATTGTGGGTGAACAGGCACCCAAAGTTCTCGCCATTCAAAGGGCGCGACAGACGATCCTGTTTGTTTCTTCACCGCTAAGGTTCTTTTTCTTTTTCTTCAAACCGCTCATTAGACTCCTGAACGCCGCTTCCAACGGCCTGCTCCGCCTGTTGGGACTGCAATCCTTTATCGTCTCAGATGGTCACTCGGAAGAAGAACTGCGTCTCATCCTTACGCAGGATAAGCACGTCTCCGCCACGACAAGAAGTATCGCTTTGAATGCGATGGATTTTCATGAAAAACAGGCACGGCATGTTATGGTTCCTCGAAAAGAAATTGTAGCGCTTTCTCTCTATGCGCCCGTTCAGGAAAGTATTGCTCTGATGCGCAGTCATAAATTCTCCCGATTTCCTGTTTTCCGGGACACCATCGACAATATTATCGGCATGGTCTACACAAAAGATATTTTTAAACACGACCGCCATCTCCAACCCGGTTTTACATTAGACTCCGTTCTCCGTGATGCCTCATTCCTGCCCGAGACAGCATCCCTTGAAAAAGCATTGACGACGATCCTGCAAAAGAAGACACATATGGTCATTCTCGCCGATGAGTACGGCGGTACAGCGGGACTTCTGACACTCGAATTGGTCCTGGAAGAGCTTGTAGGAAACATTCAAGACGAGTATGACCGCGAACCTCCTGATGTCGTCAAAGTCAGTGAGAATGAATATATCGTTGACGGCAGTATTACCACAAATGATGTTGAGCGACTCTTTTCCGTTGAACTTTCGCCTATGGATATTCGTTCCATCGGCGGATTGATGATTGAACAGTTCGGCCATATTCCCTCGAAGGGTGAGCGCCTGGTCCTCAACGGTATCGAATTTACGGCAGAGGATGTTAAGGAAAATGTCATCGTCTTCGTCCGTATGAAAAAACTCCCTCTACAGGATAAAACAGAATAATGTTCAAAAAAGGGAACCACATTCTCCCGACACGAACGATTCCGTACCGTGGAAGAAACATTCACACACCTGCACCATGACGGGCGACGGAAACATCGAAGGCACAACCAAAATTTTTATTGGGATGGGTGGATGGGAACTACCGCCATTCAACGGTGTATTCTATCCGGCGAAACTTCCGAAAGGGTTTCGCAAACTGGAATACTACAGTCAATTTTTCGATATGGTCGAGATCAACGCGACATTCTACAATACCTCGCTTTCTCCGGCACAAGCACAACGATGGCTGAAAGATGTCAGTCAGAATCCGGAATTTATCTTTACCATCAAACTGTACCGGGGATTTACCCATACGTTTGACGCGACAAGGAACGATGCTCTTGCCGTTCATCGGATGCTGGATCCGCTGCGTGAAGCGGAAAAATTGGAGGGATTGGTCATCCAATTTTCGTCTTTATTCGAGAGAACGGATGAACGTCAGAGGTACCTTCTTCAGCTCCGTTCTGCTTTTTCCGAAGATCCCTTATTCCTTGATCTCCGCCACTCTTCGTGGGATAATGACCTCTTCTATCAATTCTGCCGCGATCATGGTTTACGCCTGATCAATGTCGACCTGCCGACGCTGCCAAACCATAGACCCCTGCATTCTTTTTCCTGGGAAGGTACAGCGTACTTTCGAATGATGGGGCGCAACGCACAAGCATGGAAGAATCCCGCAGACGGAGACCGGTACTTCTACCTGTACAGCGAAGAGGAACTCCATGATCTTGTTCAGAGGATTCATCAAATCGGTGCAAAGAAAACCTACGTTGTTTTCCATAATGATCGTCAGGCTTTTTCCCTGGTGAATGGCCGCCAGGTAGAACATGCATTATATCCCGCAAAGCGACTGAAAGCTCCGGCAAATCTGCTTGCCGCATTTCCACGCCTCCAGCCATTTTGCGATCTGCCGGAAAATGATCGCGGACTCTTTTCACCTTCCCATGGCTAGACCTTTGAGGAGCACAAACGAATATGCGTCGCAGTATTCAGAGAAATCCGTATGGTTTTTATCGAGCCCTGGAGGAAGTGTTTGAAACTCACCCCTCTTTTCCGTACAATCGAAGGGAAAACCGGCAGCCACCACATAAGCAGAGAACCTATGAAAAAGAAGACCAACAGTTCGTCAAATCAACTCAAAGCGGCACCCGACCATAAACCGCTGCAGGTTCATAAGCTTCGGTGGCAGTGTGATCCTCTCTCGCTTGGGATTAAATCCACAAACGACATTCAACCTACGCGTGAAATTATCGGACAGGAACGTGCGCTGCGGGCATTACGCGTCGGGTTAGAGATGAGTCATTTCGGATATAATATTTTTGTCACCGGTTTGACCGGTACCGGACGCACGACAACGATCAAACGGCTGCTGCAGGATTTTGAGAAAAAACAGGGCAGCCTGAAAGACCATTGCTACGTCTACAACTTCAAAAATCCTGATATGCCGATCGCCATTTCTCTTCCCCCGGGTCAGGGACAGGGATTACGCCAGGATATGGAAAATTTTATCAAGGAATTACTGCGGGATATTCCTTCCGTCTATGAAAGTCAGCGGTACCAGCAGGAGCGCAAAAAACTCGTTCAGCATTTTCAAGAACGCCAGAAGAGTGTGCTGCAAGATTTTGAACGGCGTGTCAAAGAACGCGGTTTTGATCTCGTGCAGGTACAGATCGGCAATTCCATGCGCCCCGATATCGTCCCCGTGGTAAACGGAAATCCGACGAATCTGGATCAGGTGGAAATCCTTGTTCAGAAGGGAGAGTTCGAGAAGGAACAGTTTCGTGTGATGCGCGATGCACTGACGGAATTAGAGAAGCAGATGGCGACCGTCTTCCGCGAATTGCGCAATATCGAGAAAAAAGTCCAGCAGTCGCTTAAGGGTCTGGAAGAGAAGCTGGTCATGCCGGCTGTCGACGATGCTATCCGCGTTTTGAAAGCCACGTACAGTCTCGAAAAATTGCATGGTTATTTTGATGAAGTGCGGTCAAATGTTAGAGAGAACCTTGACAGATTTCGGAAACAGCAGCTCGCAATACCGCCGCAGGAGGGAGAACCGAATGAAGAGGATGAGGACGAATTTCTTGAGTTTCAGGTTAATGTCCTAGTTGATAATTCCGAAACGCAGCACGTTCCCATCGTTATTGAAACAAATCCGAAGTACAAGAATATCTTTGGCACAGTCGAACGCGAAATGGAAAAAGGAGGCATCTGGCGTACCGATTTTACGAAGGTCAAGGCCGGATCCTTGTTACGGGCAGACGGAGGGTACCTCGTGCTCAACGCTCTCGATACCCTCATCGAGCCGAGTGTCTGGCAGGATTTAAAGCGCACGCTGAGGACGGGTTTGATGGATATTCAAACTTATGAACCGCTCTTCGGATATTCCGCAGCAAGCCTCAAGCCGGAGCCGTTTCAGATCACGGTGAAAGTGATCATGATCGGCGATACGGATTTGTACCATCTTTTATATTTCCGCGATGATGATTTTAAGAAGATCTTTAAGATTCGCGCAGATTTCGATTTTGAAATGCCGAAGACCAAAGCGACCGTTGCACAGTACATCCGCTTCGTAAAAATGATCTGTGACGATGAACATCTCTCCCCGTTCAATGCAGCCGCACTGGCACAAATTATCGAATTTGGTGTTCGCCTTGCAGGGCGCCAGCAGAAACTATCTACCCGGTTTAATCTTGTTGCTGATGTCGTTCGCGAAGCAAATTATTGGGCTCAGAAGGAAAAATCTACCATTGTCACCGGCAATCATATTGAGAAAGCAATTGCCGAACGTATTTACCGAGTAAAACTCGTGGAAGAGAAAATACAAGAAATGATCGAGAACGGCACGCTTATGATCGATACCGAAGGATCGGTCGTCGGTCAAGTAAATGGACTTTCTGTCTACGACGTTGGCGAACATGCTTTTGGCAAGCCTTCCCGCATCACGGCGCGCACGGCTTTGGGACGGAGCGGTGTCATCAATATCGACCGCGATGCTGACATGAGCGGCCCGACACACAATAAGGGTGTCGCTATCCTGAGCGGGTATTTCCGCAGTCTCTTTGCTCAAAACAAACCGCTGGTGATGGATGCAAGTATTACCTTCGAGCAATCGTACGGCGGCATCGACGGCGACAGCGCATCTTCGACGGAAATCTATGCTATTCTCTCAAGTCTCACCGAAATCCCCCTCCGCCAGGATATCGCGGTCACCGGTTCGGTAAACCAAAAAGGAGAGATCCAGCCGATTGGCGGGGTCAATCTCAAGATCGAAGGTTTTTACGATATCTGCAGAGCCCGCGGACTGACCGGCAAACAAGGCGTCATGATTCCCATTCAGAATGTGGACGATCTGATGCTGCGGGAAGATGTGTTCGAGGCTGTGCAAAAAAAGAAATTCAACATTTATGCAATCAAAACCATTAACGAAGGAATCGAGATCCTCACCGGCACGAAAGCGGGAAAACAGATGCCCCGTCACTCATTTGAACCGGGTACCTTATATGCTCTTGCTGATCAAAAATTGCAGTATTATGCCGATGAATGGAAGAAGTTTGAAGGAAGACACTAAGCAGTCATGAGCACCGCACGGAACGCACTCCAAATCGTCTACCTCCTCCTGCTTATCCTCATAGCGGGCACGCTAGGGTATCATTTCATTGAGGGATGGCCGCTGTTTGATTCTTTGTACATGTCGGTGATCACTCTCGCGACCGTGGGGTACGGTGAAACACACCAGCTGACAACCTCCGGACGAGTATTCACGATATTTCTGATTCTTGGCGGTATGGGCATTATTCTTTATGGTATTTCGGAGATTGCACAGTTTATCGTACAAGGCGGCATCGGCGGTATTCTCAGGAGACGAAAGATGGAACGCTCGATCAAAAAAATATCACATCATTACATTGTGTGCGGTGCAGGCAAGAACGGACACTATGTACTGGAAGAACTTCTCCGGACGAAGAGGAAGGTGATTGTTGTCGAAAAGGACCCGAAAAAAGTGCAGCTGCTGATTGACCGCGGGATCCCGACGGTGGAAGGTGATGCGGCAAACGATGATGTCCTTCGTTCGGCCGGCATTGACTCTGCTGCAGGACTCGTGACGACACTGCCGGAAGATAAAGACAATTTATTTGTCGTCATTACCGCACGCGGGATGAATCCAAAATTGCGTATCGTCGCAAAAGTAGATAACATTGATGTACGCGAAAAATTCTTCCGCAGCGGTGCCGACTCAGCGGTTTCTGCTCCGTATATCGGCGGACTGCGGATGGCGTCAGAAATGATACGGCCGGATGCCACGTCGTTTCTCGACACCATGCTGCGCGACGATTCTGCTCTTCGGGTTGAAGAGCTCAAAATCGGTGATTCGACAACATATCGCGGCAAACAATTGAAGCATTGCGACGCACTCGCGGATTCCGGTGTCGTCCTTGTTTCTATGAAAAAGAGCGATAAGAAATTCACTTTCAATCCGCCCCCCTCAACGGTGCTGGATCTAGAAGATATACTTGTCGTCATCGGTACTCCAGAACAACTTGCCGGACTCAGAGCAAAATTATCACGATGATTTCTTCTGCTCGTTCGGTTATTCCTGGAAGCTCTGGTTCAGCGATTCCGTCAGGGATGGTTTTTCACTCTGACAAGAAGAAGGCACACACGGCCATGCCGTAATACAAATATGGAGATTCCCATGGATGCACTCTTACTGGCACGTTTACAATTTGCGATGACAATCGGTTTTCACTTTCTTTTCCCCCCCATTTCTATCGGACTCGCTTGGCTCCTGGTCATTATGGAAGGACTAGGCTGGCGGAGAGGAGATGAAATGTACGTTCGTATGGGCAAATTTTTTGGAAAACTGCTCGCCTTGACTTTTGCGGTCGGTGTCGCAACCGGTATCGTGATGGAATTCCAATTTGGAACAAACTGGGCTGTGTATTCAAAGTTTGTCGGCGATATTTTTGGGGCGCCGCTTGCCGCAGAAGGTATTTTCGCTTTCTTCCTCGAATCCGGATTTCTTGGACTATATCTCTTCGGTAGAAACAAAGTCTCCAAAGCCGTTCACTGGTTTTCTATTTTCATGGTAGCTATTGGAGCGACAATCTCAGCGTTTTGGATTATTGTGGCAAACTCGTGGCAGCAAACACCGGCTGGATATATTCTGCGGAACGACAGGGCCGAGATGACAAGTTTCTACGATGCAGTGTTTAATCCATCGACCATGATCCGGTATCTTCATACGGTTGATGCCGCACTCATCACGGGTGCATTTTTCGTCGCCGGTATCGCTGCGTTCCTTATTCTGAGAAGGAAAGAAGTTGAACTCGCAAAGCGAGCCATGAACATTGCTATCATCTTCGGCTTGGTCACTTCGCTTCTGGAACTTATGCCGTTCGGCCACGAACATGCTAAACAAGTGGCACATACACAGCCGGAAAAATTTGCCGCCCTTGAGGGAATGTATGTCAGCCAGTCAGGCGCACCATTGGTGTTCTTTGCTATTCCGTTTACGCAGCCACCCGAATTGAAAGCCAAAATAGAACTTCAAGGATTGTTAAGCTTGATGACGTTCGGCGATATCAATGCACACATCAAAGGGATCAATGAGTTTCCGCCGGATAATATTCCTCCGCTATGGTTAACCTTTGTTTCATTCCACAATATGGTCGTCCTCGGACTCTATTTCATCGCCGTGACAGCGTATGCGGTCTTCTTATTGAAAAAAAATAAACTGTTTGACAAGAAATGGCTGTTGAAGCTCTTTGTCTGGTCGATTCCCCTGCCTCTTGCAGCATGCCAGTTAGGTTGGATCGCCGCAGAGGTCGGCAGGCAGCCATGGATTGTCTACGGACTGCTCCGGACCTCAGAATCTTATTCCATAACTGTCACAGCACCTGAAATTCTCTTTTCGATCATTCTCTTTGGGCTTATCTATGCACTTCTCGGAAGCCTCTACGTGTATGTACTCGTACGAGAAGTCAAACACGGACCGCAGCCGGCACAAGGATAGGAGAAAACGACCATGGATCTCAATACAATTTGGTTTTGGCTTGTCGGTGTTTTGATCATCGGCTATGCAATTTTGGATGGATTCGATTTCGGTGTCGGCATTCTTTCTCTCTTCGCAAACAATGAACAAGAACGCCGCATTCATATGAATGCGATCGGCCCGGTGTGGGATGGCAATGAAGTATGGCTGATTACCGGCGGTGGAGCACTGTTTGCCGCATTTCCGATTGTTTACGCAACAGTCTTCAGCGGATTCTACCTTGCGATGATACTGCTGCTGGTAGCTCTCATTTTTCGTGCGGTATCCTTTGAATTCCGTAGCAAGGTGACCTCTGCATCATGGCGGCGTGCATGGGATTGGGCTTTTGGACTTGGCAGTTTTGTGCCGGCGCTTCTCTTCGGTGTCGCTATCGGCAACATCCTCCATGGTGTTCCTGTGGACGCCACCGGCGCATACACGGGGACATTTCTGGGCTTGTTAAATCCTTATTCCTTGAGTGTTGGATTGCTGAGTGTGATTTTGTTCACCATGCACGGTGCGATTTATCTGGCGACCAAAACAGAAGGAATCCTTCGGGAACGGTCAGCGAGATGGGCTTCTAATCTCTGGATGCCATTTGTTCTCCTGTATGTGATTCAGACGATTTGGTCGTGGCTTGCATCCCCCTTTTTGTTTGAGCACACCACCAAAAATCCGCTCTTCTATTGCTTTCTGGTTCTGTTGATCGGCACCATCGTTTACCTGCCTGTCGTTCTCAAAGCAGGAAGATACCACCGTGCTTTTTTCATTTCCTCGCTCATCATTACAGCAATGCTCGGCCAAATGGCATTAAGCTTATTTCCACGACTCGTTCCTTCTTCCATCGATCTGGCATATAGTTTAACGATTTACAATTCCTCATCCAGCAATTTAACATTGCGGACAATGCTGTTTATTGCATTGATTGGTGTCCCGATCGTTATCGCTTATTCAGCCTTTATTCACTATGTCTTTCGAGGGAAAGTAGAGATTGGTGAGGAGAGTTATTGAGAGAGAATGAAGAGTGATGAGTGATGAGTGAAGAATGGAGAATGAAAGATAAATTATGAGATGATAGGCGGAGAGAAATCTTCGCCTGCTTTGTTTAGAGAATACGCATTCTTTTCAATTCTTCTTTTAATACAGCGATTATCTGGCGGGTGAGATCCGGATTATTCGGATTGACGTGTCGCGAATCCAGATAGACGATCTTCTTTGGTTCCTGTGCGGCCTTGTAAAAAATTTCTGTATTGGCACGTGGCACCTGCTCATCATGGATTCCGTTAATCATCACCAGTGGTATCGGAGAAATTTTTTGCGTGTACCGCATGGGTTCCAAGGGACGGAGAAGCAGCCCGCCAAGTCTTCCAACAAACTCACTCAGCAACGCACCTTCATATCGCCGCACATTATGCCGTATCATGGAAGTCAATTCCCCGCCGCCATACACCATTGAGACAGCGGAGTAACGTCGGTCATGTGCCACAATCACCGGAACAAACGGGGCACCGAAACTATACCCTAAAAGGACAATCTTTGCCGTGTCGACATCGTTCCTCTGACGCAAATAATCGACGGCGAGCATGGATGCAGGCACCATATCGATGAGTGCTTTGCGCACAGCCGGTATATCTTGCACAATCGTCCAGAACGTGTACGACGGGCGTGGTTCATACGGATAATCCAAGGCAAGGATGATGACACTATCAATTCCAAGCGCGTATTCCACAGCATACTTCCCTGTCGCTTTACCTCCTAACAGGACGATTGCAGGAGAACGTTTACGGAAATGTTGAGGTAGAAGAAGCCCGCAGTCGATGTTGAAACCATCGTCATTGCCGAGCGTAATCCAAAATTTCCTCGCGGTTGAATCTTGTTGTTCTGAGATGCTTATTAGACGGCCATGGCGGGTTCGGAAATATGAAGTATATTCTTTGTACGAGAGATACAGCGCTATCCCGCACAGAAGGAGAACGGATGCAAGTAAGAAAAGAAATATGGATTTTAGAAAAGAGCGAACCATGGCTACTTCCGCTCTATGGAACATATAGGCATGGATGCCCTCTCGTCGACAGATCTCTGCGATTCCTTCCTCTCCCCGTAATCCTTCCAGGACAATCTGGATGTTCTCTTCACTTATGTATTTCTTCCGGGTCTTTCGCTTGATCTCCCGAACGATCCTCTCTGGGTTTGCTTGCTGGACCATGATGATGCTCCTTTGCTAAAAGATGTTCTAATATACTCAAAACCATCTCTTAGCTTTACATCCTCATCTGTCCATTCGGCTCTGAAACGTAACACAATGAATATACTTTAAACCATCGGTACGATTCTGATAAATCCTTTATCACGAATGGGATTGTGCGGGTTTGCAGAAGGGGGGTTCGGAAATCACTCAATTCTTTGTGTATCGCTGCATGAAAACGCAGAAGGAAAGACATGGGAGGATTCAAATGTGATGAGAACGTATTTCTGGTCCTTGATTCACATTGACTATCTATGCTATCCTATTCAAACACAGAAAGATCGTATTGGTGTCCTGCCGGCCCGCTTACCGAAGCGATAAAATCTCTACGCAAACCAAACATGGCGGCATATTGTTCGAGAAGATCCTGTTCGGAGACCGCAAAATCCTTATCAACCTGTGCGAGATCGTAGAGCATGCGATATGCAATCCGCTTCTGTCCTTCGTTCAATCGAGTGGACACAGTTTTAATGCAGACATCAAGAGGCTGCTCGGTATAAAATTTAAGCGCATCGAAAAAGGCTGTTTCATCGACCTGAATCAGCTTGCGAAGTTTTTCTAATTCCTCTTCCTTGAACTCTCCATCCACTCCCGCCATGGTTATTGCTGCAAGACAGAGCGCTGTCTTTGCGGAGAGCCCTGAGGTGTCATTCTGGGATTGGTTCATGTACGTTCCTTGTGCGGATGGTTCTTCCGTCCAACCGCGTGGTTCAGAAAAGTCTTATTCCGTGCTTGTAAAGTAAGAAAGCAACGGTACAAAGGCAACTAGAGCATCAGCGACAAAGACAGCAATCGGAAGACGAATGCGAAGTGAATAATCAAGAAGCGCTTTGTTCATAGATCTGCGAGACGCTTTCTGTGTTTATCGTAATGATTCCGGTGCTTATCTGCTTTTCCACGAGATAGAACGTGGCGTTATGCTACAAAAAAATCAGGCTCAAAGCAATTGAAGTCGAGTATGGAACGGACGTGGTTCCACATGGCGTCATCGATTAATGTTTTATCCTTGCCGGACCTTCATACACCACGAAAAAAGGACATCTGGAGAAAGAAATTAATTCCCGAAATGTCCAAGTAATTTGATGTTTTCTCATTTATTGCTTAAACCAGAGGACAAACTCAGAACCGCGACAATGTCTGCTGTTTTTTTTTAACTGAAGATTCATTAGCATTAAGTTTAGGATGATGACGGCTTTAATAAGTTGTATTATCGGAGCACGATAATGTGATTCGAGATCCTTTGAAAAGATGAGAACATGAGTGAGGCAATACCATGCCTAAGAAAAAGATCCGTACAAAGCAGCCACCGAAACCTTCAAGAAAGCCGGCGTTGAAATTGCGCAGACAGACTGAGAAAGCGCTGCGGGAAAGCGAAGCACAATTCAGGGCTGCTCTCCAATCCACCGCGGATGGAATTCTCGCTGTTGACAGCAAGGGAAAGGTTTTGCAAGCTAACCAACGATTTGTCGAACTATGGAGAATTCCTCAGACTCTCATGGAGCGCAAGGACGACCGTGTTTTGCTGGATTTCGTACTCGATCAGTTGATTGATCCTGATGCATTTCTTAAAAAAGTGAACTTACTTTACAATTCAGACGCAGAAGACATGGATATCCTGATCTTCAAGGATGGCCGTGTTTTTGAACGTTATTCCCGGCCAATGATTCTGGGTGGTACTGTCTCCGGACGCGTGTGGTCCTTCCGCAATATCACTGAACGCAAACGCACGGATGAGGCGCTGCGCGAGAGCGAGGAGCGGTATCACCGCATCGTTACCACATTAACAGATTACATATTCACCTCCTACCTCGAGAACGGCCGGGTAGTAAAGACAGTGCATGGTCCAGGGTGTATCGCAGTTACCGGGTATTCGGCAGAGGAGTTTATCGCCGACCCCTATTTGTGGTTCAACATGGTGCATCCGGAAGACCGTGATCGTGTCAAAGACCATGCATCACGTATCCTTTCCGTCAAAGACCCCAGTTCTATTGAACATCGAATACGAAGGAAAGACGGCAATGTGCGTTGGGTATCGAATACTCCCGTTCCATACCATGACTCGTCGGGGGCCCTCGTTCGCTACGACGGACTGATCCGAGATATTACTGAACGCAAACAGGCGGAGGAAGCGCTGCGCGAGAGCGAAGAACGCTGGCGTACCATTGTTACATACGAACCCGAATGTGTGAAGCTGTTTGATCGTGAGGGGCGCGTGCTGGAAATGAATCCCGCTGGCTTAGCTATGATTCAAGCTACGTTCGATCAGGTCCGGGGTAAGAAAGCAGTAGGAGTAGTCGCGGAAAAAGACAAGTCTGCATTTAATGAGATGGTGGAAGCTGTCTTCCGCGGAGAAACACGCCATCTCGTGTATGATATTATCGGATTAAAGGGACGACGATTGACACTCGAGACAACCAGTGTCCCATTGAGGGAGACCGGACCCGCTGGAGATGTGAAAGCGCTCCTGGGGGTCACACGGGACATCACGGACCGCAAGCGGACTGAAGATCAATTGCGTAAACTCTCTCTTGCCGTTGAGCAAAGCCCTGCGACCATTGTCATCACAGACACGCACGGCAATATCGAATATGTCAATCCTAAGTTTACACAAATAACGGGATACACAATGGGAGAAGCGCTCGGAAAGAATCCCCGCATTTTGAAATCGGGTGAAATGTCTGCGGAAGGATACAAGACCTTATGGGAAAACATCACGTCGGGCAAGGAATGGCGGGGTGAATTTCACAACAAGAAGAAAAACGGTGATCTGTATTGGGAGACGGCATCCATTTCGCCTGTCAAGGACAAAGACAATGTCATTACTCATTTCATTGCAGTGAAGGAAGATATCACTGAGCGCAGAAAGGCGGAAAGCGAGATTCGATTGCTGGCTCAGACATTGGCATCAACGAAGGACTGCATATCCATAGCGGACTTTGAAGATAAGATCATCTTCGTTAATGATGCTTTTCTACAAACCTACAGGTATACCCGTGAAGAGTTGATAGGACGTCCGATATCGGTCGTCCGTTTAGTAAACGCATCCCCAGAGGTTGGAAGTCAAATCCTAGCGGGAACACTTGCGGGGGGATGGTACGGCGAACTTCTCAACTGTCGGAAAGACGGGAGTGAATTTCCTATTGAACTCTGGACTTCTGTTGTGAAAGACGAAAGCGGTAAAGTCGTCGCCACAGTAGGGGTGGCCCGAGATATTACCGAGCGCAAGCATGCAGAGAAGACATTGCAGGAAAGCGAAGAGAAGTTTCGGTCGGTTTGGGAAAAAAGCAATGATGGAATGCGAATCACAAACGAAGCAGGCGACGTCATTTCAGTGAATGATGCGTTTTGCAAAATGATGGAGAAACCACGTGCGGAAATTGAGGGGAAACCGATGTCTGTTGTTTATGAACAGGCAAGGAAAATAGAAATTTTGAATAAACATCGGGAACGTTTCCGATCCAGAAGCATCCCCCCTCACATAGAACGGACAATTACTCTCTGGAATGGTGAAAAAAAATCTCTTGAGCTGTCAAACACATTCCTCAGAATTGCAGATCAACCTATAGTATCACTAAGTATCTTTAGGGACGTTACTGACCGCAAGCAGGCCGAAGAGGCATTGCGCACCAGTACTGCTAAACTCGAAACCCTGGTACAGGTCTCACCGCTTGCCATTATGCTTCTTGATTCCGATGGGAATGTTCAACTCTGGAACACCGCAGCGGAACAAATCTTTGGCTGGAGATCAGAAAAAGTTATCGGACATCCCAATCCTATTGTACCCCTGGGTAAACAAGACGAGTACAATACATTAAGTGCTCAAATTTCAACGGGCAAACCTATCACCAACCTGGAAACCGTCCGCCAGCGGAAGGATGGAACGTTCATCGATGTGAGTATATCATCGGCACCGATATATGATGCCGCTGGAAACGTGGCGGGACGGATGGCTATTGTTGCTGATATCACTTTGCGCAAGCATATGGAAGGAGAACGGGAAAAGCTCATTTTAGAACTGCAGGAAGCCCTCGCAAATATTAAGACATTAAGCGGCTTGATCCCTATTTGTGCTTCGTGCAAGAAAATACGCGATGATAAGGGATATTGGAATCAATTGGAAAAATATATCATCGAGCATTCAGGGGCTAAATTTACGCATGGGCTCTGTCCAGAATGTGCAGAGAAATTTCGCAGCGAATTCAAAAAAGAAAAAAACGATCTGTCGAAAAAATGAATGGGCTCGGCAGTTATAGATTGAAAAATATTACTGCGTAATATAGATCGTAAACGTACAGCATCGAAATCACTTCATTCAATAATCCAGGCAAGCACTGAATCGACTGTAACAACAATTAACGCTCTTATCAATCACACAGCTCGCGGCCGTCGATATGAATTCTGGCAGACATATGGAGATCATACAGGAAGGCAGCGAGTCATGCACCAGACTCTAAAGAGCCAAGAAGTGAAACAATCTTTCGAATACTTGTCGTCCACTCTATTACATAAATCATGGCCTGTTTTTTCCATTTGACTTTGTCGAGAGACATCTGTTCCTTATATCTATGAACGAACAATACGTAAAACGGTTGGATCGACTTATCGAACGCAATGCCGGTAATTTTTTAGATTCGGAGAAGATTAAACTCAAAACCCTGCGGGATATGCTTTTGAAGATTTCCGATCCTGCAGTACCAACCCACGAGTTGCATTACAGGGACTTGATCCAGGTTCCTTATGTCAGTGCCAAGTTGAATGGTCCTGATCATGCAGAGTTTAATGATTTGTTTGCAGAGGTTCGGCAGCATATGGAATCCCTGGGTTACCGGCAGGATATTTTGAATCTGAACGAGCATATGCTGAAGAAGAGCTCCTTGCATGGCGACAATCTGGACAGTAAGCCATATCTTGTCAGGGGAATTGTACACAGCCAGCTTACACTTGAAGAAGCTAAATGTGCAAGGCAGCTTGAAAAATTCTTTTTGGCCTACGGTGATTTTTTTAATATAAAGGAAGAAACTGTACAGGTGTCACTCGAGCCTCTCGATGAAAACGGATATACTCTCAGGAATCCGAGGCTTGTGGAAGTTGTTGATAGTGAAGTGCGTCCTCTTCCGACAACCTACAGTGTGACATTTCCATTCTTAAGGCCGGAAAGGATGAATCTCGATTATATTCTTGAAGCAGTTCAAACCTCTCAAGAAAAAAGCCTATCGAGTGTTCCTTTTACTTTTGCTCTGTTTCAGGGACCCGAGGGGCTTGGGTACGTGTTTACTTCTTTAGATGATTCTCAAGATTATGCTTACCACAGTTTTCTCTCAACAATACAGGAAATGGGGATAAACTCCAGTCAATATTTGCATGTTGGCGGAGGCCAATTTCTCGCAGAGGCTGTTCTAGGGAAAGCACCGCATTTTTCTGTTGTGAAACATGATGCATCTCCTGTTCACCTAGATGAGAAATTGCTCACGAGAACTCTCAACCAGATGCAGATATTAGAGCCTGGTAAATTCACATGGTCGTTCAGCGATTCACGCAAGTAATTATCCTCAAAGAATTCTAAATATTTTACGAGCTCATAACACTTCATTCAAGAATAACCAACAAGAATTCCTTAATATTCTTATTTGTAATATATTTGTCGATGTGATGCCATATGGTGCTTCCACGCGCTACCTTGGAGGAGCATTTTATCCTATCTCGATACATCGTTGGTCCGCTGCTTCAAACCTGCCGAACCCACGCGATCATAACAGAGGAATCTTTAAAAAGGTGAATTGACTTTCTGGGATGTGTGATGGAATCGCTGTTTGCAATAAGAGAGAAGATTGCGTAAATTTACAAAAGAGGCATTTTGGACGCTTAGCTCAGCTGGTTCAGAGCGCGTGCCTTACAAGCACGAGGTCACTGGTTCGATCCCAGTAGCGTCCACACGTTAATATGGTTCAAATCGATTTGCCGTATTCTACATACATTCTCTACAGCATTTCTCTCGATTCCTATTATACCGGTCATACTCAAGACCTCCAAGAACGGATAGAAAAATATCATAACGCCGGAAGGTCTCTTTATACGAAAAGAGGAATTCCCTGGAAAGTCGTGTATTTCGAATCCTTTCGAACGCGGTCGGAAGCAATGAAGCGAGAAAAAGAAATCAAATCTCGAAAAAGCAGAAAATACATTGAGCGACTGGTTCAGAGCGTCCCGTCTCGTTCCTGACGAGACGGGAAGGTCACTGGTTCGATCCCAGTAGCGTCCACACGTTACCTAAAGATCTTATCCCGCCTAAAAGCGGTGGGAGATCCTCAAAATCGTTTCCGTTCGTAAAAAGAACTCGTGGACGATTTTGGGAAAAACCTTTAACACAGTTATCGTGATTCTTCGAACTCTCCCAATTTCTTATTCTTCTTCACATTATCCCACGAAAAATAGCGGCCGTTCATAGCAATATACACTCCGTGAGGAAGAGTCTGCGCAAAAGCAAGTGCGCTTCCTAAATTAAAGAGTCCATCGGAGCTGCCGAATTTATACGGTATCATCGCGCCGGTTATGACAACGGTTTTTCCGCTTATTGCTTTGCCAAGCACTCGAACAGTATCCTGCATAGTATCGGTACCATGGGTGATAACAATCCGATTTTCTTTGCACTTTCGGCAATGGTCGACAATAATCTGCCGGTCGGCATCCGTCATCTCCAGGCTGTCCACAAGCATGAGCGTGCGTACATCTACCGGGATTTTGCAGCGCCCCAGTTTTAACATCTCCGGTAAATGCGTGTCTTTGAAAAACAGCTTCCCATCCAACTCGTTATATTCTTTGTCGAAAGTGCCGCCGGTGATAAAGATTCTAATGGCCATAGTATTCCTCATCGTATCAATCGCCAAAACTTATTCCCAGATCGCGGCCTGTCAGGATGATGTCGCAGTCAAGAGGAACACATTTCATCCGGTTTGTTGCTTCGGCAAGCGGTACATACCGCACCGTCGGGGGATCAAGCGCCACCATAACGCCATTCTGCCCTTCCGCCAATGCACGAACAGCCGCCGCACCAAATCGTAGTGAAATGAGCCTATCAAACGTAGTCGGTGTGCCACCGCGAAGCAAATGTCCCAGCACCACGCACCGCGTCTCTTTTCCACTCAGCTTCTGTATTTCTCCTGCAACTCGCTCACCGGCGCCTCCCAGTTTTTCGGCCCGGCCAATTTCTTTTGAAACCACTGAAACAGTGCCTCCTTGTGGTTTAGCCCCTTCCGCAACAACGACGATCGAAAATTTTGCCCCTAACTTTTCGCGGTTTTCAATTTTTTGCACCACTTTACGGATATCGTACGGAATTTCCGGAATGAGAATAACGTCTGCCGAGCTTGATATGCCGCATTCCAGTGCAATCCACCCGGCATAACGGCCCATCACCTCGACGATCATCACACGCTGGTGGGATTCGGCAGTAGTATTGAGTCTATCGATGCATGCCGTCGCAAAGGAAACAGCCGTATCAAAGCCGAATGTAATGACCGTTTTGTCAAGATCGTTATCAATAGTTTTCGGTACACCAACTACCCGGAGCCCTTTTTGGGCTAATGCATTCGCAATCCCCAGTGAACCATCACCGCCAATTGCAATCAGTGCATCGATGTTATTCTTCTTGAACGCTTTGAGTAATTCGTCTGTGCGATCTGTTTCAACCCATGTGCCGTCTTTCCTTTTCACCGGCCATTTCAATGGATTTCCTTTGTTGGTGGTACCAAGAATCGTCCCACCAAGATGCGTAATACCGCGTACCCTTGACTTCGGCAGCGGAATGAGTCCTCCTTCGGGATATTTTTTGGGATCCATCAATCCGTTGTATCCGTCACGGATGCCGTAGCACTCCCATCCGCGATTGATGGCCGAAACCACCGCTGCACGGATCACAGCATTCAGTCCGGGTGCGTCACCGCCGCCGGTGTTAATAGCTATACGTACGATCTTGTGGTGTTTCATGGAATATCCTTTCTCGCATGAACGGGAGCATGAATACCGTCATCAAGTCGGCAAGGAAAATTTAATCGTAGAGAAATTAACCAATGCAGAGAGCAATAGCAAGGCTCGGAGTTTACAAGGAAGAAGACAATACTTTATGGAAAAGAGGAGATGAAGCCCGCCTAAAAATCGAGGCCGAGACGGGCTCCATCGTTTTGAGGGAAGATTCTTACTTGTTCAATTCAAGGTTCAACGTGATCGTCACATCCTGTCCGACTATTAGACCGCCTGTCTCTATGGTTTTGTTCCATTTGAGATTGTAATCAAAGCGATTAATGACGGTGGTTGCTTTCCATGCACTTAATAACCCGCGGTCAGTCTTCAGAGTTCCATTGAGTATTGCATCAAATGTGACTTCTTTTGTGACATCCCGAAGAGTCAGATCGCCAGTGATTTTATACCTATTTTCGCCCATGTTTTTAAATGAAGTGCTTTTAAACTGAATTTCAGGGAATTTTTCAGCATTGAAAAAATCATCTGATTTCAGGTGTTTATCCCGATATTCATTATCCGTGCTGATACTTGCCACTTTGATCACACTTTCTACTTTGGCATCTGAAAAATCTTCTTTATCAGAAACAAGGTTCAGTGTGAAATCCTTGAATGACCCGGACACATCTGATATAACCATGTGTTTCACGGTAAACGTGACCGCCGAATGGGCCTTATCGAGCTTCCAGGCTGTCTGTGCAAAAATCGACACTGATGTTATCACCAGTGCTAGCGTTATAAATTTCATTCGTTTCATATTTGATGCTCCTATTGGCAATTGGTTTAAGTTAATTCATAGAAAAACGCGCCGGCGCATAGACCGGACTATTGTGAAACATCAACTCGACGACGGTGTATTCCATAAAGATATAGAGCGGCATCAATCGCAGCGTTTTCTCCACGGCTTCCACCGAGGTTGCAAGTAATGTTACCCACAATGTCCCGCGATCGGCAGATAAACTGTAACTTGTGATAATCCCCTTTTCCATCAGCTTGTTAATCTGTGCACGCTGGTTGGGAATAAGAGCGGCAAATTCTTCCGTGAATGACGATGTAAAGTGTATAACGATCATATACTCGTTCATATTCATCTGCCTTTTTGTAACCGAGGATAATCTAGGCTACAAAGTTCCTCTTTCTTTATTATACTGAGGCTGACAACAGAATCAACACTGCACCCAGTAAAGCATGATTTTTCATAAAGTTAACCATCTCACCCATTTTTACCATTGGATCCTGAATCTTCCGGAAAGCATGCATCATATACGTCACTGGAAGAAGGAACAGAACAAGCGCCACACCGCCCACGAGAGGGTAAACGTGAAACAGCATACTTACACCGCCGATCAGCAACAGCAAACCGGAAGAACCCACCGCGAACTCCGGCATCGGCACACCCTTCGATTGCGCATAACCGGCCATCATCTTCAGATTGCTGAAGTGATTAAATCCGCCAAAAAGAAAATATCCGCCAAACAGCAGGCGTCCCAAGTATAATATTGTTGTTTCCATATGTATTCTCTTATTGATTTATCATGTCTTTGAATAATCACCACGTAACTATTACACCATGTTTACTCCGACTTCCCTGTCGCATAGGCCAGTTTCATAGACTCTTTGATGAGAAGTCTGAGCTGATCGTGTACCTTTCTATCAGCAAACGATCCGTCCGGTTGAAATGCCTTCGATGCTGATCTGATCAACACCTGCGGTTGAGGAACGATCAAGACACCGAGGGAACCTAATATTTCGCGGAGATGCAACTGCGCCCTCAAGGTTCCCACCAGTCCTGTCGAAGCTCCAAACAGTGTGGCGACTTTTCCCTGGAAGGGATTTGTTTTGTCTGACGCCCAGTCGATTGCATTTTTTAATGGCCCAGGAACGGAATGATTATATTCCGGTGTTGCGATCAAGAACATATCTGCAGATTCAATTTCCCGCTTGAGTATCGTCACGGAATCTGGAAATTTCTGCTCCCGTAGATCAGCATTGAAGACAGGCAAATCGAGCACTTTCAGATCGACTTCACGCACGTGCGCACCGAATTCCGAGGCCATTGCACTGGCAATCCGGAGGGCTTTCCGATTGAACGACTCTGCGCGAAGACTCCCTGCCAGAGCAACAATATTGAGCGGCATGTTTGTCATGTCAAATACTTTCTCTACCTATGAGAACGCCGGGACAAGCCGAATAGTTTCAAGTTCAAATATCTCAGTTCGAAGAATTATTCCATCTGGGGTAAACCGGTTCCAAGCTTTTTCAGAAGACGTCCAAGATCAGCCTGTTCTTCCTCTGTAAGGACAGATGCCAAGGCTGCAACGTATTCTGCATGCTGGATGAAGACTTTTTCAAAGAGACGTTTACCCTTTGGTGTCAGTTTTACAACAAACGCACGGCGGTCTTTTTTACTGACCACACGTTCGACAAAACCTTCTTTTTCGAGGTTGTCGACGACCACCGTCATATTCCCGCCGGTCACCAGGTGCTTCCTCGTCAATTCACCGATCAGCATGGGACCGAGATGACCAAGGCACTCTATCGCACCGAATTGTGCCGGTGTCAGCTTGAAGTGGCGTATATTGGTCGCTGTCAGGCGGTTGAAGGTATCATGCGCTCGAGCCAGTTTGACCCACAGCGAAAGGGCAAGGTCAATTTTCTTGCCGTATTGTTTTGTTGTTTTCATGCTATCTCCTTTTAAATTCAAACTATATAACAGAAAGATAATTGGTGAAGTTCCCATACACAAGCCTTATGATCAGCTAATTTGGCCTGAATATCTCAAATTAATCCTTCAGTGGAAAAATGTAATTTCGACAAAAAACGAAGGGAAACACTGGTTTTTCAAGGATTTTTCATCTAAACGTATCGCTGTATATCGGTTCTGGAAATATTCGTCCATTCCCTCCCCTGATACATGACATTGACCGTTCCTCATGTGTTGCTATTTTCCTATATAATCTTTTTATACATCTTCTTTAAGTCTTTACATTCTCTTCATTGCCTTCTTCTTTGCTCTTCTGCAAGTTAATACGAGAATATTCTTCCAAGACGGTGACTTGTCTCATAGATAACAGATAAAATAATTTTGGCCGGATGAATCAAAAACATGTTCCGTAAACACGTACGCCCCGCAGCAGCAGTCATCGCTCTGATGACCATACTCACCGGAATTTTTTATCCTCTTGTCATAACAGGGTTGGCACAGCTTCTCTTCCTTGGAAAGGCAAACGGGAGTATGATCATGAAAAATGGTAAGGCCATCGGCTCCGAGTTAATCGGTCAGCCGTTTAGCGATCCGAAATATTTCTGGAGTCGTCCATCTGCAACAGGTCCGTTTGCCTACAATGCAGGGGCATCATCGGGTTCAAACTTTGGACCGATCAATCAGTCCTATCTCGATGGTGTACAGAAAAGGATCTTAGATTTAAAGGCCGCCGATTCGTTGAATACCCTGCCGATTCCAGCTGATCTTGTTACCGCATCTGGCAGCGGACTTGACCCGCACATTAGTTTTGCAGCAGCACAATACCAACTGCCTCGCGTGGCGCGTGTTCGGAATCTTAACAAAGAAACAATTCAAACATTGATGGATCAATATACAGAAGGCAGACAATTAGGATTTCTTGGAGAAACTCGTGTGAATGTTCTCAAGTTGAATCTTGCCCTTGATGAAACGCAATCCTTATCAGGAGGGAAATAATCTTGACCGACATTCTCTATATCTGCGTTACCGTTGTATTTTTTGTCCTCACCTGGGGTTTTCTGAAGTTGTGTGAACGCCTGGGAGAAAATAAATCGGGAGAGAAATCATGAACTGGCTCTATATCGTTTTAGGAATTATCGCAATTGGCATCTTCGCATATTTGCTTGTGGCATTATTGAACCCGGAGATATTCGAATGACACTCAACGGGGTTTTACAAATCGCATTTTACATCGCAGTGCTGACGCTTCTTGCCAAACCGCTCGGTGAATATATGGCTCGCGTGTACCAGCGGGAAAGAACATTTCCTGATCCTGTTCTTGGACCGATCGAACGACTCATCTATCGTCTCTCCGGTATCAATCCGGATGAAGAGATGGACTGGAAGCAGAATGCCATTGCGATGCTGCTGTTCAACTGCCTTGGGCTTATTCTTGTCTATACATTGCAACGGATTCAACAATTTCTTCCACTCAATCCACAAGCGATGCAGGCGGTAACGCCTGATTCATCATTTAACACCGCTGTAAGTTTCGCGACAAATACCAACTGGCAAGGGTACGGCGGTGAAACGACCATGAGCTACTTAACGCAGATGCTCGGCCTGACTGTGCAGAATTTCGTTTCTGCCGCAACGGGAATGGCTGTGCTTACGCTTTTCATCCGTGGAATTGTTCGTCACTCGGCAATGAAACTTGGAAATTTTTGGGTCGATATGACACGTAGTACACTGTATATACTTCTACCTCTTGCTATTGTCTTCTCGCTTGTACTTGTCTCGCAGGGAGTTATCCAAAATAATTCCGCTTATATCACTGTACCTTTTCTCCAATCAACGACCAACACCACTGGAGTAAAAGTAACGGGTCAAGTTTTGGCAATGGGACCTGCGGCATCGCAGATTGCCATTAAGCAGCTAGGAACAAATGGTGGAGGTTTCTTCAACGTCAATTCAACGCATCCGTATGAGAACCCCACGCCTCTTACAAATATTTTGGAGATGCTTGCAATCTTGCTAATTCCGGCGGCCCTCTGTTACACGTATGGAGTGATGGTGAAAGACACGCGTCAGGGGTTGGCAATCTTTGCTGCTATGATGTTGATGCTTGTTGCAGCAATATTTTTGATGTACAGCGTAGAAGGTTCGGGCAATCCCAAGCTCGCCACCCTCGGTGCGGATCAACATTCGACTTCCACTAACCCCGGCGGCAATATGGAGGGAAAGGAAGTTAGATTTGGCATTCCCAATTCGGCTGTTTGGGCGACTGTAACGACCGCTGCGTCAAATGGTTCTGTGAATTCCATGCACGATTCCTATACCCCGCTTGGTGGATTGATAACGCTCGTTATGATTCACTTGGCAGAAGTTGTTTTTGGAGGGGTTGGATCAGGACTCTACGGTATGTTGGTATTTGTTATCGTTGCAGTGTTTGTTGCCGGACTTCTTGTCGGCCGCACACCGGAATATTTAGGTCATAAAATTGAAGCGTACGAAATGAAAATGGCATCTCTCATGATTCTCATTATGCCGATCACTGTTCTCGTTCTTACGGCGATTGCAGTTGTTACGTCTGATGGAAAAGCAGGAATTATAAATCCTGGTCCTCACGGATTCAGCGAAATCCTGTACGTCTTTACATCGCAAGCAAATAATAACGGAAGCGCATTTGCCGGCGCAAGTGTCAACACGCCATTTTACAATTTCACCGGTGGATTGGCAATGTTAATCGGAAGATATTGGCTTGCAGTTCCGACCTTAGCGCTTGCGGGATCGCTTGTCCGAAAGAAATTGGTACCCGCTTCCGAAGGAACACTGCCGACGCATACACCGCTGTTTATTTTTTGGCTTATCGCAGTTGTTCTTCTTGTGGGTGCGCTCAACTTTTTACCAGCCCTCGCTCTGGGTCCGATTGTTGAGCATTTTTTGATGATGCAATAATTGGCGAGCAGGAAAAAGGAAATAGGAGAATGACAACGCAGAGTTCACAACAATTGAAAAAGCCGTTAGCATTGAATCGGGAAATGTATCTTCGCGCCTGTACCGATTCTGTAAGAAAATTAAATCCGTGGAAGATGGCGCGAAATCCTGTGATGTTTGTCGTGGAAGTCGGAAGCGTTCTCACAACGGCACTCTGGATTCAAGCACTGCTCGGTTCGGGCGAGGCACAAACATGGTATATCGGATTTGTATCGCTCTGGTTATGGTTCACAGTTCTTTTTGCAAACTTTTCTGAAGCACTGGCTGAAGGACGAGGAAAAGCGCAGGCGGATGCATTACGTCGATCACGCAGGGATACCACGGCAAAGCGATTACATGAACGTCGCAAAGATGCGCCGTTCGATATCGTCACATCCAGCGTACTGCAGAAGAATAATGTGTTTCTTGCGGAAGCAGGAGACATTATTTCCGCTGACGGCGAGGTTGTTGAGGGAATCGCTTCTGTTGATGAAAGCGCTATCACAGGCGAAAGCGCTCCAGTGATTCGTGAATCCGGCGGTGATCGAAGTGCCGTCACTGGAGGAACGCGCGTGCTCTCTGATTGGCTAATTATCAAAGTGACAGCGGAACCGGGCGGCGGTTTTCTCGACCGGATGATTCATTTAATTGAAGGCGCCAAGAGGCAAAAAACGCCGAATGAAATTGCCCTCAATATTTTGCTTGCCGCGTTTACCATTATATTTCTTATCGTATGCGTGACACTTCTTCCTTTCTCACTCTTCAGTGTCGAAGTTGCCGGCCATGGGACACCCATTACCGTCACAGTACTCGTCGCTCTTCTTGTTTGTCTGATTCCTACAACAATCGGCGGGCTCCTCTCTGCTATTGGCATTGCCGGAATGGACCGTATGACCCAGCATAACGTAATCGCAACATCCGGCCGTGCAATTGAAGCAGCCGGTGACGTTGATGTTCTATTGCTCGATAAAACAGGGACGATAACATTAGGAAATCGTATGGCAACGGAATTTACTTCCGCCCCCGGAATTTCAAAGGAACGATTAGCCGATGCAGCGCAGCTTGCCTCGCTTGCGGATGAAACACCTGAGGGGCGTTCCATCGTGATTCTTGCCAAAGAAAAGTACGGCCTACGAGGTCGCGACATTCATGAGATTGCTGCGCATTTTGTCCCCTTTAGTGCGCAGACTCAAATGAGCGGAGCCGATATTCAACCTGAAGGCAAAAATGGTAAGCGGATTATCAGAAAAGGGGCTACGGAGGCAATGAAACTTTATATAGAACAACACGGCGGAGTATTTCCATCTGCGGTTCAGCAATTGGTGCAGGAGATCAGTCGCGCAGGTGGCACACCGTTGGTTGTCTCGGAAAACAAAGAAGTACTCGGTGTCATTCATCTGAAAGATATTGTCAAAGGCGGAATCAAGGAGCGGTTTGCACACCTGCGTCAGATGGGAATAAAAACCGTTATGATCACGGGGGATAACTCGTTGACAGCAACGGCCATTGCCGCAGAAGCCGGAGTCGATGATTTTCTTGCCGAAGCAAAACCGGAAGATAAATTAAACTTGATCCGCGAATATCAAAAAGGAGGCAGACTCGTCGCAATGACTGGTGACGGCACGAACGACGCCCCAGCGCTTGCCCAGGCAGATGTTGCTGTGGCAATGAATACTGGTACGCAGTCCGCACGTGAAGCTGCAAATATGATTGACCTCGACAGTAATCCGACCAAGTTGTTAGAAATTGTAGAAATCGGCAAGCAGCTTTTGATGACACGCGGGACATTGACGACATTCAGCATTGCCAATGATGTTGCGAAGTACTTTGCAATCATCCCTGCTGCATTCGCAACAATATATCCTGTATTGAATGCATTGAACATTATGAGACTTGCCACGCCTGAGAGCGCGATTCTCTCCGCAGTTATCTTTAATGCTTTGATCATTGTGGCTTTGATTCCATTAGCATTGAAAGGCGTGAAATATCGGCCTGTGAGTGCAGTGCAATTGCTTCGAAGACACCTGCTCATTTATGGAGTCGGCGGTATCCTTGCTCCATTTATCGGTATCAAGGTGATTGATATGCTTCTTGCAGCATTTAATGTAATCTAGTAATGAAACAATATTTATACTTTTACATGAATCATTCCAACAACAATTCCAAAAGAGTCGCCTATGAAAACTCTGATTGTTCCCACGCCTCAGGAACCCAGAAATGGGAAATATGTGATCATCAAAGTGCCCCGTGATTCGATATTGCAAGATGAATTAATTCCCCTACTTCCATTCTCCATGTCCGCTCGTTTTCGGACAACTTTGTGGGTTCTTCTCTGCATTATTTCGTTGATTTTTGGCTTGGCACTCGGTTCGGTTTTTCATGATCGCTTCTTCCATGAGACAACCGACAAACCCATCTGGAAAAGTTCGTCGCTTCAAAGTTCGGAAAATCGATAAACCTTCTCCAGAACTTCGAAAAAGGATTTTGTATATTACCGAAGTATGGAAAACGACCCTGAGCATAGGCCTGATCCTGATACGCTTCTCCAGCTTCTTAAGAAAGAAGGGGAGAAAGAGAAAAAGGGGAAGCTGAAAATATTCTTTGGAATGTGTGCCGGCGTCGGCAAAACGTACGACATGTTGAAGGATGCCCATGCCGCTAAGTTTAAAGGGATTGATGTTCTTGTTGGGTATGTAGAAACGCACAAACGATTAGAGACAGAAGCTCTTCTCGACGGTTTGCAAGTTCTCCCTCGAAAAACTCTTGAGTATAAAGGCACGTTGGTTGAAGAAATGGATCTCGATACTATCATTTCCCGAAAACCGCAACTGGTACTTGTTGATGAACTCGCTCACACAAATGCCACAGGCAGCCGACATACAAAACGGTATCAGGATGTTCTTGAGATCCTCGATAAAGGGATCGATGTTTTTACAACACTCAATGTTCAACATCTTGAAAGCCGCGCCGGCACCGTTGCACAGATTACCGGAAGTATTATTCGCGAAACAGTACCAGATTCAATTTTTGAAGCCGCAAGTGAAGTAGAGGTCATCGACATTTCACCCGATGAACTTCTCAAGCGTCTCTCGGAAGGAAAGGTCTATACTCCTGAACGATCACAGCGAGCGGTTCAACATTTTTTCCGTGCCGGCAATCTCTCGGCATTGCGTGAAATGTCGCTCCGTTTGACAGCCGAACGTGTTGATCAGCAATTGCGAGAATATAGGCAAAAGCAAAGGATTTCTGAGACTTGGAAATCTGGAACACGGCTTGTCGTCGGCATCAATGCCAGTCTGCAATCACTCTCTGTCATCCGATGGGCACGCAGAGTTTCGTACACGATGGATGCATCGTGGATCGCGGTGTATGTCGAAACATCAAGAAAAGCAACGGGAACGGAAACAGAGCAACTGTCGAAAAATTTCAAACTCGCAAGGGAACTTGGCGCTGAGATCGTCACAACATCAGATGAAGATATTGCCGGTGCACTGCTTCGGGTTGCACGGGAACAAAATGCGACTCATATATTTGTTGGCAAACCAAATAAACACAGGTTCTTTCAAAAATCGGATCTTGTTCGTTCGTTGCTTCAGCATGCAGAAAATATTGATCTTTATATTGTAGGCCGCGAAGAAGAACAACATGATTCAGTCCCTCTGGAATGGATTCCGAGAATCCAATCCGCACTGCTGCAGTATGTTATGGCAGCCACACTTGTTCTTTGCGTGGCACTTGTTTGCGTTCCCTTCACTTCGTTCATTGGGTACCGTACGGTCTCGATGATCATTCTCTTTGCAGTCTCTCTTCTGCCGCTCAGATTCGGACGCGGCCCCGTGCTTCTTGGTGCAGCCCTCGGAGCATTATCATGGGATTTTTTCTTTATACCACCCATCCTCACATTTTCCGTGGGACATATTGAGGATGTGCTCATGCTCGCTACCTTTTTCATTGTTGCTGCTGTCTCCGGCACCTTATCTGCGCGTGTGCGCGCACAAGAACAAGCGGTACGGCAGCGCGAAAGACGCGCCTCTGCTCTCTTCGCATTAACGAAAGATCTTTCTTCAGCTCATTCACAGGAAGAGGTTGTGAAAGCTGCGGTAACCAATATCAATAAATTTTTTGACGCGGATGTTGCTATTTTTCTCGGCGATGCAGACGGCGACATGAGCCAGAGTCCTCACCAAGCCGGTTCATGGACGCCGGATGAAAAGGAGTTCAGTGTTGCAGCCTGGACATACTGGAATGAAAAAAAAGCCGGAAGATTTACAGACACACTTCCTTTTGCCCAAGCAACCTACTATTCCATGTCTGGACCTCGATATCCTGTCGGTGTCATCGGTGTCCGAGTTCGTCAGAACGAAAAACTGGGCATCGATCAGGAAATCCTTCTGGAAAATTTTATCGCTCAAATTGCATCCGCCGTTGAACGGGAATTATTGAATGACGTCACCAAACGATCTATCGTGGTTGCTGAATCGGAAAAACTTTATAAGACACTCTTTAATTCCATTTCCCATGAGTTGAGAACACCTCTTGCTGCTATTATGGGCGCCTCAGAAAATTTGCTTGGGACAAACCAGACGCAGGTCTCAACAACGACAGGCGAACTTTATCACGAAATTCATATCGCTGCTGAACGACTAAACCGGCTCGTTGCAAATTTGCTGGATATGACACGCCTGGAATCCGGAATGATTCAGCCAAAATTAACTTGGTGCGACATTCGGGACATCATGAATGCAACGCTGAAAGGACTCGAACGGGAAATTTGCCGTCATACGGTAACGATAACAGTACAGGAAGACCTGCCGCTAGTTAAATTAGATTTCGGATTGATGGAACAGGCTTTGACAAACCTTGTATATAATGCCACAGTGCATACACCCCCAGGTACGCACATCGAAATTCAGGCTCTTGTCGAAAATGATCATTGTCTTGTCACCGTCACAGATAACGGACCGGGTATTCCAAAATCAGATATTCCTAAAATCTTCAACAAATTCTATCGTGTGGAAGGAGCCCCCGCCGGTGGGACAGGATTAGGTCTGCCGATCGCAAAGGGTTTTATTGAAGCTCTTCGTGGAACCCTCTCTGTTCGAAATAGAATCCCGGTCGGGTTAGAATTCAAAATTGATATTCCCATAGAAATTGAACAAGCACGGTAATGACGACAGCGATAAAAATACTTGCCATCGATGACGAAATTCAGATACGCCGGCTGCTTCAGCTTACACTAGAACCACATGGTTACCAGATCAAGTTTGCAGAAACAGGCAGCGATGGCATTCTTAGTGCCGGTTCAGAGCGGCCCGAGCTCATTATACTTGATCTTGGTTTGCCGGATATGGATGGAAGCGCTGTGTTAAAAAGAATTCGCGAATGGACAACAACACCTATCATCATTCTCTCGGTCCGAAATACGGAGACCGATATCATTGCATGTCTGGATGCCGGTGCGGACGACTACCTTGTAAAACCGTTTCGTACTGGAGAACTAGTTGCCCGCGTGCGAACAGCTCTTCGACATCGGCCCAGAATTTTAGAAAAAGAACAGTTCACAACAGGTGATCTTTTCGTAGATTTATCGGCTCGGATCGTGAGGAAGGGGGTTACAACCCTAAAGTTGACAGCTACTGAATATTCTCTGCTTGCATTGTTTGTACGAAATGCCGGAAGAGTACTCACACATAAATATATTTTAGAACAAGTGTGGGGACCAACCTTTGCAGAGGAAGCACAATATACCCGCGTCTATGTCGGTCAATTACGGAAAAAAATCGAAAAAGATCCTGCACACCCAAAAATTCTTCTCACCGAATCCGGCATTGGGTACCGGCTTCATGTGGATGATTAAGCTTCTCCATCCATCTCTTTCATAAGAGACCCCACACAATTGCAGGGTCTCTTGAGAATTTCTCAGTCCGATCTTTTAATTCCAGACAGGCAGGAAGGAATAGTGCTTTGAATATTCCAGCATCTGCTTCATATAGTTGTCCGGATATTCTACTCTTACGTCTTTGATCTCACCGTTTTCTTCAACAGGCGTGAACACCGGATTGATAAAGCCGCTGTAGGGGGACAGGTTCAGTTTAGCATAACGCTCAAGCACTTCGGCATGCAGCGCTTTGTCCACTTTCACACCGTATGTTTCAACAAGCTTTTTCCCCGCTTCAAAATCCCCTTCAGATTTAATACGTTGCACTTCTTTGAGCAATGTACCAAACAAGTTGCGCAGTTGTTCGAAGTCATTGATCCTGAAAAACACCTTTCCGTTTTTATGTATCTCTTCTATCACATTCTTCGCTTTCCCTTTTTCAAAGCACCAGCGGGCAATGAGCTGCCGGTTGCGTAGATGCGCCTGCTCAATGTCTTTTCCCAGTTCAATCCGCGTCAACTGTGTGAACAGCCCGTTAGAAATCTGCCGCATATACTCTGCTTTTGCTGCATCGTTGTTGGGCAGCAATCCCAATTCCACGATTTTCGGGTCCATACAATAGTAGAGGCCGAACAGATCGGCTCGTGCTTCCTCCAGCGGCGCGCCGTAATTCTTCAATTCATCGCCGGTGACTCCCGGCAGGAGTTGACCCGAAGCATGACCAATGCATTCGTGCAGGTCGGTATGCAGGTTGTCAGCAACGTACCCGTATTTCTTTATGAGTTCGACCTCTTCCGGCGAACTATAAAATTCTTCCAGAAAGCCGTTCCCCAGCGAGGCTTGGTCGTATGCATACGTGATATTTTCCAGCGTGACCGATTTGGATCCATGGACCTTTCGTATCCAGTCGGCATTTGGGAGATTAATACCGATAGGAGTGCTGGGATAACAATCGCCGCCTAGTTGTGCAACTGTGATTACTTTCGCGCTGACGCCCTTCACCTCTTTTTTCTTAAACCGCGGATCGATCGGTGAGTTGTCTTCAAACCATTGAGCATTGGCAGTAATCGTCTCTGCCCGCTTAGTCGCCTTCATATCTTTAAAATTCACCAACGATTCCCAGTTCGCCCTCATTCCCAATGGATCATTATATGTTTCGATAAATCCATTGACAAAATCTACTTGCGACACAGTATCTTGCAGCCACTGGACATTGTATGTATCGAACATTCTCAGATCGCCTGTGGTGTAATACGAAATTAACGATGCAATCGTTTTCTTTTGCTGATCGTTCTCGGCAACCGTCGCAGCTTTTTCCAGCCAGGAAACTACACGCTGGAGAGCCGCACCGTACATCCCATCGACCTTCCATACTTTTTCAACGATCGTTCCCTTCTCTTTGAGCAGTTTGGAATTCAATCCGTAGGATGGGGGTTCGGGATCTTTCGGATTCTTCATCTTTACATAGAATGCAACGGCTTCTTTCTCGCTCACTCCTTCATAAAAGTTGCAGGCGGAATTGACGATAAGATCCTTCCCCGGTTCCTGACAGACTTTTTTAGGGAGTACCGAAGGATCGAACATGATCGGACAGATCACACCGAGCAGGTCTTGAACCGTTTGACCGGATTGAAGGGGCAGTAATCCCGGATCACTGTTCTGAACAAGTGTGCGGAAATACGATTCCGGAAAACCGGGGACAAATTTATCATTGGAGTAATGGTGGTAGATGCCGTTGGAGAACCAGACCCGTTTTGTATACACAATGAAATTTTGATACTCCGGCGCTGCGGTGTCTCCTTTGTACGATTGAACAACGGCTTCGAGAGTTTTTCGGATGGCGAGGTTGTATTTCCCGTTCTGATCAAAGATGATGTCGCGGCCGCACAATGCTGCCTGGCTGAGGTAATACAAGAGTTTTTTCTGGTTCAGTGAAAGATTTTCAAAGTCTGTCACCTGATAGCGGAGGATCCTCAGGTCGGCAAACCTGTCGGCAATAAATTTGAAATCCTGCTGTTGTCCTGTTTGTTTGCAGGCATTTATAGTGACGGCAAACAGCAAAGCAATAAAGACAAAGCTCATGTGTTTCATGGTTTATTCCTTTTTTTTACTGAAATATTCTTTTGATGTAAGTTACGAATATTGAAGTGCCAAAGCCAATCAGAGATGATTTCTCAATTATTATATATTCTTCATAGCAGCAACCAAAATTATAGCGATATGACCTCAGAAGCTCAAAGAATAATCGACGAATGGCAGAGTGAGATCGTATGAGCATCTCTTTATGGTGATTCTCATCAGTATAAGCGCTATGACAGGGCTTGATTTTCGATGAGTGGCTGCAGAATATAAGACAGGAACCATCTTCAATAGCAGAGAGTACCTCGATGGGTACTTGAGAAAGAGAGAATCTTGTTCAAACAAATCATGGCAGTGGACAGATTTTACCGATGAGACACTAATGATATTCGGTTTCCGGAACAGCAGAATGCGTGCAAGTCATCTCTTGCCTGCGGTCTTCACCATAGGAATTTCATTATTCCAGAGTTGTTTTTCTCGGAATCGTGAAGGAAGCAATTACCGGCTTCACGAGCCGTTCATAATCTGTATAGCTCATCTTCACAAGCTCACGGTGACTCCCCGCATTAAAAGCGATCTCCCGATCCTCTTTCAGCGCGCTGGCGACATAGACAGGCATATTGAACAGGTTGCCGAATGGGGGCATTGCACCGACTTCGCAGTTAGGAAAGCGATCCTTGAATTCCGTTTCGCCGGCAAGTTCGACGTTTTTCGCTCCGCTGTGTTCCTGCAGGTGAGCAAAATTTATGATGTGCGATCCCGGCAGAACAGCCATGACCATCGCTCCGTCCATCCAGACAATGACAGTCTTTGCGATCTCCTTTCCAGAGATATGTGCCTGGTGGGCAATTTCCTGTGCTGTGAAAGCCGGTGAATGTGTGAGAATGGTGTATCGAACATTATTCGAATCGAGGAATTCAACAAGCTTCTTGAGTATCATACCGACCCCCTGTTCTGACAGAGTGAGGAATGCAGTCCATGGAAATCGAAACGCTCGCATTGACATGGTTCAAGAGAGAAGCCATGCGAATGAGGGGATGAGTTCAGGAAGTATTCATAACACCTCCGGAATCATGAAAGGCATGTTAACGAAAATCGGTACAACGACATGAATAACTTATCAAATCAGGAGAGGAAAGTCAATTCTTCTCAGTGTAAAGAATAAATTCCCCCCCTTCGACAAGGGGGAGAGTTCTTTTATGAGATCAGGACTTTCCTAGAACACGGTCGATAGTACTTCGGACGGCATCGAGGTCAGCAGGAAGCATGAGAGGAGGATTCGGATACCGGGCTTTGATGCCGGCAAGAGTTTGTTTGTGGTAATTCACTTTGAACTGCGAAAATTTCAAGCCGTGCGCCGTTGAGATGACCACCACACGCTCTTTTGTTTTGATCACTTTGCGATCGATAAGTTTCTGTAGCGCTGCAAGAGCAACACCCGTTTGCGGGCATGTAAAGAGTCCGGTGCGGTCAGCATGGGCGGCCGCATCAGCTAATTCGCTTTCTGTAGCTTGTTCGACTATACCATTGAATTCCCGCAGCACTTTCACGGCGCGTTCATAACTGACCGGCGCACCGATTTGGATAGCCGATGCAAGCGTCGTTTTCGCTTTCACCGATTCATATTTCTGAAAGCCATTTTGAAAACTCAGGTACAAAGGATTCGCGTTTGCGGCCTGCGCACACACAATCCTGGGTAATTTCTTGATAAGCCCAAGCTCACGCATCATCAGCAGTCCCTTGCCGAGTGCGCTGACGTTTCCCAGATTACCGGCAGGAATAATGATCCAATCCGGAACTTCCCAGTCGAACTGCTGCACAATCTCGATTCCTACTGTTTTCTGACCCTCTATCCGGAGAGAGTTCATTGAGTTGGCAAGATAGATTGATGTATCCGCAGTGATCTTTTCCACGATACGCATACAGCCGTCGAAATCAGTGTCGAGCGAAAGCACCACTGCGCCATTCGCAATCGGTTGAACAAGCTGTGCAGTGGAAATTTTTCCTTTGGGGAGGAAGACGATCGTAGGAATTCCTGCAGCAGCACCATATGCAGAGAGGGCCGCCGATGTATCACCGGTGGAGGCGCAGGCAACTGCACGAATATGCCTTCCATCGGCAATCATCTGCTTGACGACAGAAACGAGCACCGTCATGCCTAGGTCTTTGAATGAGCCGGTATGGCTGTTGCCGCACAATTTCACCCACAGATCGGGGAGACCGATGTCTTTTCCCATTCGTTCTGCTCGAAAAAGGGTCGAATGCCCTTCGTACATCGAGACAACATTTTCGTCTGCAATCTCGGGACACACCCATTCTTTCTTTCCCCATACACCGCTGCTGTAGGGCCACACGGTGGTGTGGGTTCGGTCCTCAAACAATTTTTTCCACGACGGTGCACTTCTACGGGCGAGTGCTTTCATCTGGTGTTCTACATCCAGCAAGCCGCCGCAATCCTCGCAGCGATAGACGACATCATAGATCGAATATCGTTTCCTGCATCCGTGAATACATGCCAGCCAGCATCGCTGCAAATTTTCACTTTCAACCGCCTGAGTTTTTGATCGGCTGGCAGTCTTCATCCGTTTTTTTCCTTCATAATCTTTGCACCTGCCTGATTGATGCGGGAAATATAGACATCGCATTTAACTCCTGCAGCGTGCAAAAACGTTTTCTTCATCGCGGCGGCAACGGTGCGCGCCGAAGCTGTGGAAGCCGTCACGGCAAACATCGATGGACCGGAACCGGAGATGGAGCAGCCGAACGCACCTGCCTTCAGCGCAGCTTCTTTGACTTCATAAAAACCGGGAATAAGATTCCCCCGCACAGGTTCAGCGATTGCATCGGCAACACATTTACCCACGAGTTGTGCGTTACCGGCAGCCAATCCAATTGTTAGTCCGCTGATGTTACCCCATTGACGGATGGCAGTCTGCAGTGAGATTGCTTTAGGCAATATACTGCGCGCATCTTCTGTCCGAATAACAACGTGCGGGTGAACTACGACCCACGAGATAGAATTTTTAATGGGGATCGAGATCACATCAAGCGGTTCGTAGCTTCGTACCAGGCAAGCTCCTCCCAGCAGCGAAGGCGCAACATTATCCGCATGCGGCGTTCCGGATGCCATCCGTTCTCCCTCTATCACAAACCGAAGAAGATCAGTTTTCTTGAACGGTTTCGAGAGCAGCGCGTTCACCGCCACCACCGATGCCACGCTGCTTGCCGCTGAGCTGCCAAGCCCGGAACCGATAGGCATTCGTTTATCCAGAATCATTCTGATACCAAACGGGGGTCGAAATTCGTTGAGCATGAGCCTGGCGACATGACCAGCAACATTTGTCTTGGCATCGGCAGGAACATCGTTTTGTCTTGTACGAAGAGAAAAAGTTAACTCAGGGTTGCGCTGACGTTCAGCAAGAACAAAATCACCCGGCTGTTCAATTGCAAGGCCAAGTACATCAAATCCAGAGCCGAGGTTTGCAATCGTTGCCGGAGCAAAAACCGTTACTTTTTTCGGTTTCATCTAATGAGGGAGATAATGGAGCAATTTGAGAAGATCGGAAAACACACCCATGGCCGTCACATCGGCGCCGGCGCCGGGTCCCTGTACGACCAGCGGTGTGCGTGCATAACGATGCGTAGTAAAGGCGATAATATTATCGCTCCCCTTCGTCGATGCAAACAGATGACTGGTAGGAATTTCCTTGATGCCTGCAACGGCGGCATTCCCTTGAAGCACTCCTACATACCGGAGCACCGATCCCTTCGCCCGGGCTGCATCCAGTCTTTGTTTTATCGCTTCGTCATATTTTGCATACTGTTGGAAAAAGCCTTTTGAAAATGATCCACGACGGAGGGCTGGAGGAACAAGATTTTCAACATTGATCTGCTTCATGTCCATTTTCAATCCAAGCTGACGCGCAAGGATAAGGAGTTTGCGGGCCACATCATCTCCCGAAAGATCCTCCCGCACATCCGGCTCAGTGTACCCCAATTCCAGCGCCTCCTGCACCAATGCACTGAAGGGACGTGTACCGTTAAAAGAATTAAACAAATGACTGAACGTTCCGGAAAACATTCCTTCGATCTTTACGATCTGATCACCGCTTGCAATGAGGTCGTTGAGCGTGGAAATAATCGGAAGCCCTGCACCTACGTTTGCTTCATAGAGAAAGTATTTCTGCCGTTTTTTCAGCAGTTCCGTCAGTTGTTTATATCGTCGCCATGGCAGAACATTAGCCCGCTTGTTCGGTGTGATGATATGCATATTCAACCGGACAAAGTTTTCATACAGGTCGACGATTTCCGAACTTGCCGTGCAATCAATCACAACGGCGTTTGTCAACGGAATTTGTGAAAGCTGCCGGAGGAATTCAGCCGGATCCATTTTCTGGGGGGACCGGCCGAGTTCATCTTTCCAGTGTTTCAGGTTTATCCCTGCCGACGAGAGAATGAACCGCTTGCTGTTGGCAATCCCGCAGACACGCACATCAAATCCATTGGACTGCAGGAACGAGTGCTGCTGCTGGATCTGCCGAAGGAGTGCAGCCCCGATATTTCCCGGACCGATCAGAATCACACCAAGCTTTTTCCTGGGTTCAAAGAATGCTTCATGGATAACATTCAACGCTAATATTTTTTGCCGCTCATCAATAACAAACGAGATATTTCTTTCTGAAGCACCTTGAGCGATAGCGGAGATATTCACACCATTACGGCCGATCGCCTGGAATACTTTTCCCGACACGCCCGGCGTTCCTTTCATCCCGTCGCCGACGATCGCAACGATAGTCTGACTGGTCTTTTCGTCCAGCGATGTCAACTTCGATTGAAGTTCATAATGGAATTCTTCATGGACCGCTCTCTTTGCGGCAGCAGCATCGGATGTGCTGATGGCAAAGCAAATCGTATGTTCAGAGGAAGCCTGTGAGATAAGAATGACATTCACATGGTGAGAAGCGAGTGCCCGGAACAACCGCTGGGCAATTCCCGGCACCCCGACCATATTCATTCCGCGCAGAGTCAGCAGCGTACAGGCATCTACGGAGGTAATTCCTTTCGCAACGCTTTCCCAGTGATCGACATGATGGGAAATACGCGTACCTGGAGCGGTTGGATTCAATGTATTTTTGATGACGATAGGAATCCGCTTTGCAACGGCCGGTGCAATAGTCGAGGAATGGAGAACTTTTGCTCCAAAGTATGAAAGCTCCATCGCTTCTTCGTAGGACATCTGCGGTACAACAAAAGCAGCAGGCACAGCGCGCGGATCGGCGCTGAGAATGCCATCGACATCAGTCCAAATTTCTATCACGGAAACATTCAAAGCCGCCCCGAAGATAGCGGCAGAATAATCGGAACCATTCCTTCCAATCGTCGTCGTGAGACCGTCGAATGTCGAACCGATGAACCCTGTTACAATGGGAATTGTCTTCTTGCCGGAACCGCCAGCCAGTTTTCTGAAGTACGATTGTATTGCCCGGTTGGTCGCATCGAACTGAACAGCAGCCTTCGTAAACTTGTCATCCGTTTTTACGAGTTCACGTGAATCCACGAACGTTGCAGGATGTGAACGGTGAAGAAACGATGCGATAATCATAGCGGAAAATCGTTCTCCAAAGCTTGCCGTGATATCGAGTGCACGCGGTGCGCTGTGCCGCAGGAGGTACATCCCCTGCAATGCATCACGTAGTTCTGTGAGTGATGTCTGCAGCTCCTCCAGAACACGTTTCGGCGGATTCCCTTGATGGAGAACACCGAGAGCATCAAGATGCCGATCCGCTATTTTTTTATACAGCAATTGAAATTCTTTATTGCCGGCTTCAGCCAGCCGGGCGCATTCCAACAAATCATTCGTGACACCTTGAAAGGCAGAGACGATCACGAGCACAGGTTCTTTCCTCGCTGCCTCGAGAATGATTAATGCAACGGAGCGAATTCGTTCCGGACTTGCGACAGAGGATCCGCCGAATTTCAATATTTTTTTTATCGACATACTTGTTCTCTCATGTTCACCGAGATGGGGAAAGCATACCATTATGTAAAATGTTTGCCAGCTGCAGCATATCTTCCATCACGCCAGCGGCTTTGATCTCAGGGCCAGCTCCGGGACCGGAAATAACCAGCGGCATTTCAGCATAGCGATGCGTGAAAATGGCGACTGAATTCGCTGGGCCGCTCTTGGAACCACTATGCCCTTCCTGCGCAACAGACATCAACCCGACACGGCCGCCCGTTGGCGTAATATGTGCAACGTAGCGAAGGCTTTTCCCTTCGCTCTGTGCAAACCGCACCTGTGTCGCATACATTTCATCTAAGGAAGGAAGTGCGGCCATAAATTCTTCCGCCGTTCCCGATGATAACGCGGCCGGGTACATCGGCTCGGATGTCATGTTGTTCATTTCCAGCGGCCAGCCCGCGGTACGTGCAAGAATGAGGGCTTTTCGTACTATATCAAACCCGCTTAAGTCATCGCGCGGGTCCGGTTCGGTATATCCCATACTCTTCGCGTTCTCGACAGCGACAGAATATGGAATACCAAGTTCTAAAGCCGTGCAGAGAAATCCGAGTGTGCTGCTAACAGATGCTTCGATACTGGTGATTTCATCTCCTGTATCCAGCAGATAACGCAACGTGGAAATGATCGGCAATCCGGCACCCACAGTGGCTTCATACCGTATCAGCGGGTTATCATAGAACATTTTCGCATGGTGCCATTCGTTTGCCAGCGGAACTTTGT
This sequence comes from uncultured Ignavibacteriaceae bacterium, assembly GCA_964651225.1. Classification (GTDB taxonomy): domain Bacteria; phylum Bacteroidota; class Ignavibacteria; order UBA10030; family UBA10030; genus Fen-1298. The sequence continues at coordinate 48,838 of CAZYYD010000001.1, read as the reverse complement.
TCGCCATGACGATTCCACATCCGGTTTCTAATGCATCCTTGACAAGAGAGACCGTGTCGAAGGAGTGCGTTGCATCGACAATGATGGTGTCAGATTTCAGCGTCATGTTCAGGTTTTCAAGGGAATGAACATCGGAAACGCTGTTGAGAGGATGACGTTCGTCTGTATCGCGAAGAATTCTGCGTAACATTACTTCAGGAAAGCCATTCTTCTCCCACATCAGACCGGAGGAATCTGCAATGCCGACCGGCACGAACTGAACGCCGGTGCGCTGCGCGACGGTCTTGTGTGTATCAAGAATTTGACGGACCAATGTCCGCCCCACAGGGCCCAAACCAAGCAAGACAAATGGGATGTGAGTGTCACTCATGGGTTATACCATAAGAAAGAAAAACGATTATCGCAACTGCGCGAGTTTTGAGAGTATGATTGTTGTCATTTCTTCTGTGGAACATGCTCCGCCAAGATCGCGTGTCCTGCTGCCTTCTGCAATCGCGGTTTCCACCGCCGATTCGATAACACAAGCCTCTTGCTCAAGCAGCAGCGAATACCGAAGCAAGAGCGCTGCACTGAGAATCGTCCCGATAGGATTGGCAATTCCCTTTCCCGCAATATCGGGAGCAGAACCGTGAATCGGCTCGTACAATCCCAGACCTCCATCCCCTAGTGATGCCGATGGAAGCATGCCCATCGAGCCGGCAAGGATGGAAGCTTCATCGGTAAGAATATCGCCAAAAGTATTCTCTGTTACCAGGACGTCGAATGAACGCGGCGCCGTGACCAGACGCATTGCCGCTGTATCGACAAGCATGTGTTCGAGTTCAATGTCCGGATATTTAGCTGCCATCGCAGCAGCAGTCTGCCTCCACAACCGTGAGGTTTCCAGAACATTTGCTTTATCCACCGAGGTTACTTTTTTCCGCCGATCACTCGCAAGCTGAAAAGCCAATTTAAGAATACGCTCAATTTCATAGTCGTAGTATTCCATAGTATCGACAGCGCAGACATGTCCGTTCACTTCCTTGCGACCTTTGGGCTGGCCAAAGTACAATCCTCCGGTTAACTCGCGTACAACCAGAAGATCGATCCCATGCAATAATTCCGGCTTGAGCGGAGAAGCATTGATCAGCGATGGATATAATTTCACGGGGCGTAGATTGGCATACAAACCAAGCCCCTTCCGAATTGCAAGCAATCCTTGCTCAGGACGCACCGGCGCTGTCGGATTATCCCATTGAGGACCTCCCACAGCACCCAGCAGCACCGCTTTGGATGATTTGCAGGCGGCAAGTGCCTCGTCAGTGAGTGCTGTGCCATGTTTGTCCATGGATGCACCGCCGATAAGATGCGGAGAAAAAGAGAAGCTGTGTCCATACTTCGATGCAACCAGTGTCAAGACTTGCATAGCGGCATTCGTTACTTCAGGACCGATGCCGTCACCCGGCAGAATTACGATGTTTGCATTCACTTTTAAAAAACTCCCGTTCACCCTATTCGTTATTCAATAATGTACTTAATTCTTCCGACCTGCGCGTCGCTGTAACAACTGCATTGATGAGCATGGCGCGGAGTCCATGGGATTCCAATTCGTGGATTGCATTGATGGTCGTTCCGCCGGGCGTCGTCACCTGATCGCGTAGAATTGCTGGATGCAAACCGGATTCCTTCGCCAATTTCGCCGAGCCGAGGACCGTTTGAATAGCCAGTTTTAATGCAACATCGCGAGGAAGCCCCATCTTCACGCCGCCATCGACAAGTGACTCAATCACCATATAGATGTATGCCGGACCGCTGCCACTGAGTCCTGTCACCGCATCCAGTTGATTCTCCGGAACAATAACAATATCTCCGACTGCTTCAAAGATAGATTTTGCGATCTTTTGCTGGGAAGTACTTACCGTGTGACCGAATGCCAGAGCTGTTGCTCCTTCATCGACCGTTGCAGCGATATTCGGCATAGTACGGACAATGCCAAGCTGCATCCCCAGCATTTGCTGAATGTATGCAATCCGAGCACCGGCCACAATAGAAATAACCAGATGATCTGACCGAATAGATCCCTTGAAACTTTCCAGTGCACTTGGGAGTGTCTGTGGTTTCACGCAGAGGAGAAGAATGTCGGATTCTGCTACGGCTTCCTTGGGGTTGGACGTCGAACGCACTTTCCACTCTGCTGTGAGGGCGTGCAATTTTTCTTTATCGATGTCACAGACGGTGATCTTTTTCGGAGGCGTCAATTTTGCATTGATAATCCCCTTTATCAATGCCGAACCCATATTCCCCGCACCAATAATCGCTATCGGCTGGTCGATGTGATGATGTTCTTCGTGCTCGTGTATCACTTCTTTTTCCTTTGTTTGCATTCTTCTCTCCGTTATCCTGCGTGCTCTGCTTCATACTGCTCGACTGCTTTTGTGAACCGGCGGAGGTATTCCAATTCGTCTACTCCATTCAACAGGCAGAACTTTGAAAACGGATCAATGGGAAATTCCGCTTTCGTGCCTGATGGAAAGGTAATCAACTGCTGTTCCAGATCTACCGTGACTTCTGCATGCGGAGACTTGAGAATTTCATCTTTCAGCTGCTGGTGCTTCTCCGGTGTCAGGATGATGGGCAGCAATCCATTCTTCATGGAATTGCTGCGAAAAATATCTGCTATCGTGGTGCTGACCACCGCCCGGAAACCAAATGCCGTCAGTGCCCACGGTGCATGCTCGCGCGACGAGCCGCAGCCAAAATTATCTCCCGCCAGCAGCACCTGAGATTCGCGGTGTTGAGGCTGGTTCAAAACAAAATCTGGTTTCAGTGAACCATCGGCGTTATATCGCCAGTCGCAAAAAAGTTTCTCCCCGAGCCCATGTTTATCGGTGACCTTGAGAAACCTGGCCGGAATGATTTGATCTGTATCAACATTATCGACGAGCAATGGAACAACACGTGAAGTTAGTTTTGTAAATGTAGCCATAGTGTTCTCTTATGAATTCATTAATGTTCGAACATCAGTGATTTTTCCAGTCACGGCAGCTGCTGCCGCCGTGAAAGGTGAGGCAAGCAGTGTCCGTCCCCCTTTACCTTGCCGTCCTTCAAAATTCCGGTTGCTTGTAGAAACTGCATATTGACCCGCTTTGATCTCATCGCCATTCATAGCAATGCACATGGAGCAACCGGATTCCCGCCATTCGGCACCGGCATCTTTGAAAATTGTATGCAATCCCTCTGCTTCTGCCTGCCTCTTGATCTCCTGCGAACCGGGAACAATCAGTGCTCGTACGTTCGGTGCGACTTTTCGCCCCCGAAAAACGCGAGCTGCATCGCGAAGATCCGACAGACGGGCATTCGTACAGCTGCCGATAAAGACGACATCGATCTTTTTTCCGGCAAGGAGTTCGTTGGGTTTCATTCCCATATACTCAAGTGCTTTTTCCAATGTCTGTTTTTCCGCCACAGTATTCAAACTCGAGGGATTCGGAATGCGTCCAGTGACCGGCAAACCCATACCCGGATTCGTGCCGAAGGTCAGCATTGGTTCAAGGTGAGAGATATCGAGTGTTACCGTTGTATCGTACACCGCACCCGCATCTGTGGGCAAGGAGCGCCAGTACGTCATGGCCTTTTCCCATACCTCTCCTTTCGGTGCAAACTCCCGATGAGCGAGGAACTCCATTGTCGCATCGTCCGGCGCCATCATACCGGCACGTGCACCCCCTTCGATGGACATATTGCACACGGTCATGCGTTCTTCCATCGTCAACGCACGGACTGTTGAACCGGTGTATTCGATCACATGCCCTGTCCCACCGCTGACACCGATCTTCGCCAGTAATGCGAGGATAATATCTTTTGCTGCAACACCAGGAGTGAGTCTTCCTTCAATGCGGACCTCCATCGTTTTCGGCAATCGCTGCAGCAGACATTGGGTGGCCAATACGTGTTCCACTTCACTGGTACCAATGCCGAAGGCAAGAGCACCAAACGCACCATGGGTTGCGGTATGGCTGTCGCCGCACACAATCGTCATACCCGGTTGTGTGAATCCGAGTTCCGGTCCTATGATGTGGACGATACCCCGCTGTTGATGATTCTTTCCGTACAAACGGATTCCAAACTCTTCCGCATTGATTTCGAGCTGATGCATTTGGTTTGCAGCCAGCGGATCGGATAAAGGAATCGAGGGGTCAAGTGTTGGAATACTATGATCCATCGTCGCGACCGTCCGATCAGGCCTGCGGACTTTCAAGCCGCGGCGGCGCAAACCATCAAATGCCTGCGGTGAGGTGACTTCGTGAATAAGATGCAGGTCGATGTAGAGAACGGCGGGAGAATCCGATTCCTGAGCGACGACATGCCGTTCCCATACTTTCTGAAAGAGCGTCCGTGGTTGAGCCATAGTGTATTTCCATTTGTTTGACAGGTTTCCGAATATCCTTTAGACGGTAATACTGTCCGTCGGGAGAATCTTCTTTTGCTGTTCATCTATTCGTTTCTTTGATGCCTGTGCACGGTTGAGTGCCTCAAGGTATGCATGGACACTTCCGTTGATAATGTCGGTACTTGCTCCGCGGCCATTAAACAGCACGCCGTTAAAATTGACCCGGACAAACACTTCCCCAACAGCATCATGACCGGAATGTACCGACTTGATGGAATATTCCGTCAGTTTGCCGACCACACCTGTGATACGTTCGATCGCTTTATACGCCGCATCCACCGGACCGTCGCCCGTTGCAGAGTCGACGCTGACTTGCTCCCCCTGCCGCAGTTCGATCGTCGCCGTCGGACGAAGATTCGTGCCGCTGGAAATTTGCAGACTCACGAGATGATAAACCTCTTCCGTTGAGCTGACGCCCGCTTCTAAAATCGCTTCGAGGTCTTCATCGTAAATTTCTTTCTTCTGGTCAGCGATACTGCAGAAGAGTTCATATGCGCTCTGGAGTTCTTCGTCGGACAATTGGTATCCTAATTCTGCATACCGTTGTTTCAATGCATGCCGCCCCGAATGTTTTCCTAACACCAATGTGCTGTGTTTGATCCCCACCGATTGCGGTGTCATAATTTCGTAAGTGATGGGACTTTTCAACATTCCATCCTGATGAATTCCTGCTTCATGGGCAAACGCATTCGCGCCGACAATGGCTTTATTTCGCTGCACCATCATGCCTGTCAGGCTGCTCAGAAGTCTGCTGGACTTATATATTTCCTCTGTGTCAATATGAGTGTGGAGGCCGAGTTTTTCACTGCGCGTTTTGATCGCCATGGCAATTTCTTCAAGGGAGGCGTTCCCGGCCCTTTCTCCAATGCCGTTAACCGTACACTCCACCTGACGTGCACCATTTTGAACTGCGGCAATAGAGTTCGCTACCGCGAGTCCAAGATCATTATGACAATGGGAGCTGAGAATAGCAAATTCGATATTGGGAACACGTTCACGCACTGTTCGGAACAGAGCACCATACTCGTCAGGAATCGCGTATCCCACGGTGTCTGGCAGATTGATGACTGTTGCACCGGCTTTGATGGCGGCCTCAACGATTTCGCATAAGAAATTGATATCGCTCCGGGAAGCATCTTCACATGAAAATTCTACGTCGTTACAGAGCGACCTGGCGTACTGCACAGCCCACACTGCGTCTTTTAATACCTGCTCGCGTGATTTTTTTAATTTGTACTTCAAATGCAAATCGGAGGTTGCAATAAATGTGTGGATGCGCGGCTTTGCAGCATCGCGAATGGCTTCCCATGCCCGGTCAATATCAGGCTTGATTGCACGCGCAAGCGCAGCAATCGTCGCGCCATTGATTTTTTCAGAGATGAGTTTCACCGCTTCAAAATCACCAACCGATGCAATCGGAAAACCTGCTTCGATGACATCGACATGGAGATGCTGGAGCTGATGGGCAAGACGTATCTTTTCATCAATATTCAGACTGCAGCCGGGTGACTGTTCTCCGTCGCGCAGCGTGGTGTCAAAAACAAATACTCGATCTTCCATTGTCAGGTTCTCCTATACCCTTTTATTTTCGATCTGTGCAAGTTTTCGGATCCAATCCATCAATACGCTAAATTGATCCGGTGTCAGCGATTGTGCCCCGTCGGAATAAGCCTCTTCCGGATTCGGATGTACTTCAATAATCAAACCGTCGGCGCCGGCTGCCACCGCTGCTTTCGCGATGGGAGTGACGAGACTACGCACTCCGGTTCCATGACTCGGGTCCACGATGACAGGTAAATGACTGAGTTCTTTTAGCGCCGGCACAGCAGAGAGATCGCAGGTATTCCGTGTATAGTCCTCGAATGTCCTAATACCGCGTTCGCAAAGAATCACTTGGTCATTCCCCTGTGCCATAATGTATTCGGCCGACATTAACAATTCTTTTAATGTACTGGACTGTCCGCGTTTCAACAATATCGGTTTTTTCAACTTGCCGACTTCTTTCAGCAAGACAAAGTTTTGCATATTCCGGGCACCGATCTGCAGGATATCGATAAAATCTGCTACCAGTGCGACATCGGTGGGTGTAATCACTTCGCTTACCAGCAATAATCCTGTTTTTTCTCGCGCCTCTGCCAGCAGCTTTAGTCCTTCTTCTTCAAGACCCTGAAAACTGTAGGGAGATGTACGCGGTTTGAACGCTCCGCCGCGCAAGATTTTTGCCCCGGCTTTTTTCACTACTTCTGCTGAAAGAAGAATTTGCTCACGGGTTTCCACTGAGCACGGCCCGGCCATCACGACCAAGGTCCCGTTACCAATGACCACCGGCGGCTTTCCCTTTTCCGGTGAAGGAATGGTAATGGAAGTACGAGAGCCATGCCATTCGCTGCTAGCAAGTTTGAACGGCTTCAGGATCGGAACAACGTTCTCGACGCCGTCCAGCGAGTCCAGCGCCTGCAGCCGATGCTTACCGCGTTCATCGCCAATACATGCAATAACGGTGCGCAGCTCGCCGTAAATAGGATGAACTTTGAATCCGAGTTCCTGAACTTTTTCGAATACATGTTCTATTTGCGGCTGGGTTGCCCCGGCTTTCATGACAATAATCATGGACAGACTTCCTTATGATGAACAACCTTACGCATTACACGGTACCGCTTGAGCGGTGCTTCAATAAATGATAGCTAATCGAATCGACCAGTGCTTTCCAACTTGCTTCAACAACATCCGACGACACTCCGACGGTATTCCATGCCGACTCGCCGTTTTCTGTTTCGATCAGTACACGGACCTTCGCTGCAGTAGCGTTTTGTGTGTCGAGCACACGCACTTTATAATCCGTCAAATGAATCTGCTGCAGTTCGGGGTAGAATTTTTCGAGCGCTTTCCTCAGCGCTCTATCCAGGGCATTCACCGGGCCATCGCCTTCGGCGGCGGTGATCTCTGTTTCATCGCCGACCCGAATCTTGATCAGTGCCTCAGAACGCGCTTCGGATTCTAACGCATCTTTGTGAATGCTCACTTGAAAGCGTTCCAGGTCAAAGAACTGTTTCATCTCGCCCGTGTGCCGTTTCACCATCAACTCGAATGAGCCTTCGGCATCTTCATAGCTGTAGCCGTAATGTTCCATCTCTTTGATTTCGTCGACCACTTTTTGAATCACAGGAGATGCGTCGTCGAGCTGGATGCCTAATTCTTTTGCTTTGAAGATGACATTGCTTCTTCCGGAAAGGTCAGAAATGAGAACGCGTCGCACGCTACCCACCGATTCCGGTTCAATATGCTCATACGTCAGCGCTGATTTCATTACGGCACTGACGTGTACGCCGCCCTTGTGCGCAAAGGCGCTTTCCCCGACAAAAGGAAGATTTTTCGCATGCTTGAGATTTGCCAGTTCGCTGACATACCGTGAAACAGTGGTAAGATGCGGCAACTGTTCATCTGAAATACAGCGATACCCCATTTTTAATTGCAGGTCCGGAATGATAGAGCATAGATTTGCGTTCCCGCACCGTTCACCATACCCATTGATCGTGCCCTGGATCTGCACGCAGCCTTCCCGCACAGCCATAAGAGAACTTGCCACTGCTGTTTCGGAATCGTTATGTGTATGAATTCCCAGCGGTGCCGTGACATTCTTCCGGACATTCCGGATAATTTCCGAAAGCTCCCAGGGAAGGGTTCCGCCGTTTGTATCGCACATGACAATGGTTTCCGCACCAGCCTGTACAGCAGCTGCCAGCGTTTGGAGTGCATACGCGCTGTTATGTTTGTACCCGTCAAAAAAATGCTCGGCATCATAAATCACTTCCTTGCCATGCTTCTTGAGATAGGCCACGGAATCGGTGATAATGGTAAGATTCTCTTCGGGTGTAATTTGGAGTGCTTCTTTCACATGGAGCAGCCAAGTTTTTCCAAAGATCGTCACAACTGGCGTTTGTGCATCTAACAGTGCGCGGATGTTGGTATCCTTTTCTACAGGATTCTTGGCGCGGCGTGTAGAACCAAACGCGGCAATTTTTGCATGTGTAAAATGAATATTCCGGACGCGTTCAAAGAATTCCATATCCTTGGGATTCGATCCTGGCCATCCTCCTTCAATATACGCTATGCCGAAGGCATCCAGTTTCCTGGCAATCTTCACCTTGTCTTCAGCGGAGAATGATACTTCTTCACCCTGCGTACCATCCCGCAGTGTTGTGTCATATAAAGAGATCTTTTGCATAGACAACATTCCGTTCATCTACGTGATTGTTGACAGATAATTATTTTTTCTCTGGAGCGTTTGTGGAAAAACACACCCTTTGCTTTCGACTCACGAACAAGATTAATTCTGTCCGCGTCCGCTGATTCCTTTGACATTCCCGGAGACATCCTTTGCTTTTTCTTTTGGCCGCAGGGCACGAACAGCGGCACCAGCGCGCCACATTTCAGATTTATGGAGTTCACCAAGCTTCTTCGCCAAATACTTCTGATAATTTTTCCCGCCGCAGTCGCGGATCACTTCGCGTGTCTCCTGTCCGGTTTTCACGGATCTATAGAGGTTCTCGAACACCGGCAGATTGGCTTTGTGGAAAATCGGCCTCCATTTGAGCGCCCCATGCTGGGCGGTCACGGAACAATTGGAATACATCCAGTCCATTCCGTTTTCATCCACCAGCCGGATCAGGCTCTGCGTGAGTTCCTCGACTGTTTCATTAAATGCTTCCGACGGTGAATGGCCGTTCTTGCGAAGCACGTCATACTGTGCCTGCATCACACCAGCAAGCGCGCCCATGAGCACGCCGCGTTCGCCGGTAAGATCACTGTAGACTTCCTTGTGAAATGTCGTCGGGAATAAGTACCCCGAGCCGACGGCAATTCCCACGGCAAGGCAGCGTTCTTCTGCACGGCCGGTTGCATCCTGGAATACACCATAGCTTGAATTAATCCCTGCGCCCGACAGGAAGTTGCGGCGGACATTCAGACCGGATCCTTTTGGCGCAACCAGGATCACATCGACATTTTTCGGAGGAATAACGCCGGTCTGTTCTTTATAGGTAATTGAGAAGCCATGCGAGAAGTACAGCGCATCACCCGGTTTCAAATTCTTTTTAATTGACGGCCAGACAATCCGCTGAGCCGCGTCCGAGACGAGCATCTGGATAATCGTTCCGCGCTGTACAGCTTCCTCAATGGGAAAAAGAGTCTTGCCCGGAACCCATCCATCCCTGACAGCGCGATCCCAGTCTTTTTTAAATTCTTTTGCCTGACCAATGATGACATGAATACCGTTGTCTTTCATATTCAGCGCCTGTGCAGGCCCTTGTACACCATACCCAATCACCGCAACAACTTCTTTTTTCAAGACCTTGCGTGCCTTTGCCAGTGTAAACTCCTTGCGGGTAACGATCTTTTCTTTTTTTCCACCGAAATCGATAATCGCCATTGTGCTATTCCTTCCATAAAATGATGTTGTTCAAAGTATTCTTATTTTCTTTCAATCATCCGACACAGACGAGCGTAATGCTTGCTCTGTCCTGTTTTATTTTTCTTCATGGGAGATTCGAAAATCCCATCAGATGAAGATCCATGCATCGTGCCGCTTTCCTTCCTTCTGTAATCGCCCACACCACCAGCGATTGACCGCGCCTCATATCTCCTGCAGCGAATACTCCCGGTACAGACGTCATATAATTTTCATCTGTGGAAACATTTCCCTGGGAATCCAACGCCACGTTTAATTCGTCGAGCAATCCAGTTTTTACGGGACCTATGAAGCCCATCGCAATCAGCACAAGATCGACATCAAGGGAGAATTCTGTTCCGGGAATCGGTATGAACTCGGGAGCCTGACCTACACGCACCGCATGGAGCTTCGCAACATTTCCTTCGGCATTTCCTTCGAAGTGCGTTGTTGCAACAGACCAATCACGAATTCCCCCTTCTTCATGAGCGTTTTCGGTCCGCAATTGCATCGGCCACATGGGCCACGGTGTGCTCAGTGACCGGTCTATCGGCGGTTTGGGCAGAATCTCAAACTGATGTACCGATGCAGCGTTCTGACGATGGCACGTACCTAGACAATCTGCCCCTGTATCGCCGCCGCCAAGAATGACGACGCGTTTCCCGGTCGCCAGTATTTCCTTCGTCGGATCCAGGACGATGCCGCCAGCACGTTTGTTCTGCTGGGTGAGAAAATCCATGGCGAAGTGAATATTTTTCAATTCACGTCCGGGAATTTTCAAATCGCGCGCTGCCTCAGCCCCGCCGCTCAATAACAGAGCACTGTACGAGCGCTGTAACTCATCAGCTGCAATATTCACACCCACATGCGCTTTCGTCGCAAACACCACTCCCTCGGCTTGCATCAGCTCAATACGCCTGTCCAGAAGGTGTTTTTCCAATTTGAAATCAGGAATACCATACTGAAGCAACCCGCCGATACGGTCGCTTTTTTCATATACCGTCACGTGATGTCCCGCACGATTGAGTTGCTGGGCTGCTGCAAGTCCTGCAGGGCCGGATCCGATCACAGCAATTGTTTTCCCTGTGCGCTGTGCCGGCCGTTCCGCCCGTATCCATCCTTCGCGGAACGCTGCATCAATAATCGCCCGTTCGATCACCTTAATCGTGACAGGAGGTTCATTAATCCCTAGTACGCATGATGTCTCACATGGCGCCGGGCAAACACGACCGGTGAACTCCGGAAAATTATTGGTAGCATGCAATATCCGAACGGCTTCTTTCCATCGGTTCCTGTACACGAGATCGTTCCAATGAGGAATGATATTGTTTAACGGGCATCCCTGATGACAGAAAGGAACACCGCAATCCATACAGCGCGCTCCCTGCGTCTGGACATTCGCATCGGGAAAATCCTGATACACTTCATGCCAATCATGTATTCGTTCAGAGATCGGACGGCGCGCGGGTGTTTCGCGTTTATACTCGAGAAAGCCGGTCGGTTTACCCATGGGGCACCTCATCTGTAAGAACCGCCGGTATTGTTTTGTTCACATCCATCTCTCTTGAAGCAGCCAGCACTCTCTTATAATCATGAGGAAATACCTTTACAAACTTCTTTATGGTTGTCTGCCACTGATCCATGATTAGACGCGCCCGCGGGCTTGCAGTGAAATGAAGATGATTTTCTATTAATCGCCGTACAGTCTCTTCATCCGTTACGTCGAGCGGGTCAACATCCACCATTGTCTTATTACATAATGTTGTTGAGAACTCTCCAGTTTCGTCAAGTACATACGCTACACCGCCCGACATACCGGCAGCAAAATTTTTCCCGGTTGATCCCAGCACAACCACAACGCCGTTCGTCATATACTCGCAGGCGTGTGCTCCTACAGACTCCACAACGGCCGTTGCACCGGAATTGCGGATCGCAAAGCGTTCACCGGCTTTTCCATTGATATACGCTTCGCCGCTCGTTGCGCCGTAGAGAATAACGTTTCCTACGACGGTGTTCTCTTCCGGTTTGAAGGTAGACTTCTTCGGGGCATACACCACCAGCCGTCCTCCCGAGAGCCCTTTTCCGGCATAATCATTTGCGTCTCCTTCAAGGAACAGGGTGATTCCCTTCGCGAGGAACGCACCAAAACTCTGGCCTGCAGAACCGGAGAATAGAATCTTGACGGTATCATCCGGCAGCCCTGCTGAACCATACCGCCGGGCAATTTCTCCGCTGAGCATTGCGCCGACCGCACGATGCACGTTCCGGATAGGGAGCGAAAATTCCACCGTCACCTTTTGCTCAAGAGCTTGCTTTGTCATTTCGATCAACTGATAATCAAGGGCATCGGTCAGGCCATGGTCTTGCGCTATAAGATGACGACGGCCGAACCGCGAAGGAGCCGGAGGATGATGGAGAAGGAAAGAAAGATCGATATGTTTCGCCTTCCAATGATCCACTGCCTTCCTCGGTTCCAGCATATCCACACGCCCGATCATTTCATCCACTGTCCGGAATCCCAGCTGCGCCATGATTTCACGCAGTTCTTCTGCAACGAAGAAGAAGAAGTTGATGACGTGATCCGGTGTACCTGTAAACTTTGCCCTGAGCGCAGGGTCCTGTGTCGCAATACCGACCGGACATGTATTCAGATGACACTTTCGCATCATCATACAGCCCATGGAAATGAGCGGCATCGTTGCAAAACCAAATTCTTCCGCCCCCAGCAAAGCCGCCACGGCAACATCGCGTCCGGTTTGCAGTTTCCCGTCGGTCTGCAGCCTGACGCGGCTGCGCAAATCATTGAGAACCAATACCTGCTGCGCTTCCGCAAGTCCGATCTCCCAAGGAATTCCGGTATGTTTGATCGAGGACAACGGCGAAGCGCCTGTTCCCCCCGAATCACCGCTGATGAGAATTGCATCGGCATGAGCCTTTGCCACACCGGCAGCAACAGTACCAACGCCGTTCTCCGCAACAAGTTTTACCGAGATGCGGGCTCGAGGATTCACATTCTTCATATCGAAGATCAACTGTGCAAGGTCTTCGATGGAATAGATATCATGGTGCGGAGGAGGAGAAATAAGTCCGACGCCGGGAATCGAATGGCGGGTTTTCGCTATAATCGAATCTACTTTATGACCGGGGAGCTGTCCTCCTTCGCCGGGCTTTGCTCCTTGTGCAATCTTGATCTGGATCTCGTCCGCATGAACAAGGTAATGCGCTGAAACTCCAAAACGAGCCGAGGCGATCTGCTTGATCGCGCTCCCCCGGTTTCTTCCATCGGTATCCGGAGTAAAGCGTTCTTCGTCTTCCCCCCCCTCACCGGTATTGGATTTTCCGCCGATCCGGTTCATCGCAACTGCAAGCGTCTCGTGCGCCTCTTTGCTGATGGAACCGTACGACATGGCACCTGTGACAAATCGTTTCACAATTTCTTTTGCCGGCTCCACTTCTTCGAGCGGAACACTTCTCGTTCCTTTCTTGAACTCCATCAGTCCGCGGAGGTTGTACAGGGTTTTACTCTGATCGTTCAGTTCCTTCGCATATTCTTTGTAGCTTTGAGTATCCTCGAGCCGCACAGCTTGTTGAAGCTTCGTAATGGTTGTTGGATTGATAAAGTGTTTTTCCCCGTGAGTGCGGAAGTGATAATTCCCGCCGATATCGAGTTCTAGGTCAGAGCTTGTGATCTTCCGGAACGCAAAGTCGTTTTTACTCATTGCTTCCATTGCGATTTCGCCCAGCCCGATCCCGCCGATGCGCGTAACAATCCCGGTGAAATACTTATCGACAAGATCTCTGCCCAATCCTATCGCTTCAAACACTTGAGCACCCCGGTAACTTTGCAGGGTAGAAATGCCCATCTTCGACATTGTTTTGAGGATACCTTTATTTACCGCTTTCTTATAGTTCTTGAGTGCTTTCTCAAACGTCATGCCCTCCGGAAAATTTCCGCGGTTCGCGAGATCTTCAAGAGTCTCTATTGCCAGGTAGGGATTGACCGCACTGGCGCCGAAGCCAATGAGCAGGCAGAAATGCATGACTTCGCGCGGTTCACCCGATTCCACAATCAGGGCAACCTGTGTACGGGTCTTCTCCCGGATCAAATGGTTATGCACTGCAGTGAGAGCCAGCAGACTCGGAATCGCCCCATACTCTTCATCGACACCGCGATCAGAAAGAATAATAATCGTATATCCCGATTTAATCGCGAGTGATGCACGCCGGCAAAGGCCATCAAGGGCACGTTCGAGTTCCTTCTCACCCCCGTCTATTCGGAATAACATCGGCAGCATGGTTGCAAGAAAATCTCCTTGCGAAACACGCCGCATTTTTTCCAGATCACGGTTCGCGAGGATCGGCCCCGGCAGTTTGAGGGTGTGGCATTGCTGCGGCGTTTCATCCAGCAGGTTGCCCTCTGTCCCAATGTAGCTCGTCAGCGACATGACCAATTCTTCTCTGATCGAATCAATAGGTGGATTGGTTACCTGTGCAAAATTCTGTTTAAAATAGCTGAACATAGACTGTGGTTTATCGGAAAGACATGCCAGCGGTGTGTCCGTTCCCATAGAACCTATTGGCTCCTGGCCATCGACCGCCATCGGAGTCATAATCATACGAATGTCTTCGTCCGTATACCCGAATGCACGCTGACGCTTGAGTAAATCCTGCTGACTGAATCCAAACTCGCGCGGCGGTTCTGGCAGCTGGTCTAAATGAATTTGATTTTCCCGGATCCACTGGGCATAGGGCTGCCGTTCTGCAAGCCGCCGCTTTATCTCTTCGTCCGGAATAATACGTTTCTCCGACAGGTCGGCGAGCAGCATGTTTCCTGGTTCAAGACATCCTTTATATTTTACATTTTCCGGCTCGATCTCCAGGACGCCCGTTTCAGAAGCCATGATAAGCACATTGTCATTCGTCACAGTATAGCGTGCAGGACGAAGTCCGTTCCGGTCAAGGGTAGCGCCAATAACACGACCGTCGGTGAACGCTACGGCAGCGGGGCCGTCCCACGGCTCCATCAGCGAAGCATGGTATTCATAGTACGCACGCTTTTCCGGCGACATGCCTGCATCAGCATCCCACGCCTCAGGAATCAGAATCGTCATGGCATGCTGGAGACTGCGTCCGCCCATCGTGAGGAGTTCCACTGCATTATCCAATGCTGCGGAATCACTCCCGCCCGGCTGTATGACCGGAATCAATTTTTCCATATCTGTTCCGAAGACATCCGATTTGAGAACGGATTGGCGTGCATGCATCCAGTTGACATTCCCGCGCAATGTATTGATTTCACCATTATGACAAATATATCTATAAGGATGCGCAAGCTGCCAGCTCGGGAACGTATTTGTCGAGAACCGCTGATGAACAAGACAAAGTGCGCTCATGGTATCGTGATCCGACAACTCCTTATAGAAACGGGTGATCTGCGACGCGATTAGCAATCCTTTATAAATAATAGTCCATGACGATAATGATGGAATATAGAAGAATCCTTTGTCGTGTATATCGGATGCAGCAATTTCTGACTCAGCCCGTTTTCTGATGACATACAATTTACGCTCCAGTTCATTACGGCTCATCCCTGGTGCAGAGCGAATGAAGATCTGTTCGATATACGGCTGCGAGACGCGGGCCACACGACCGATAGCATCGGCATCCACCGGCGTATCGCGCCAGCCAAGCATACCGAGGCCTTCTTCTTGGACAATGCGTTCAAGAATTGCTTCGCACTGGAACCGCGGCTGAGGTTCGACAGGCAGAAAGAGCATTCCGACGCCATATTCCCCTTCGCCCGGCAGCGAAAAACCAAGCCTTGCACATTCTTTCATAAAGAATGCATGCGGGATCTGAATGGTTATTCCGGCACCATCTCCTGTGTCGGGATCGGATCCGCTTGCACCGCGATGCGCAAGATTCATGAGGATCTGGATCCCCTTCGTGATTATTTCATGCGACGGCTCTGCGTTTAAATGGACAATGAAACCGATGCCGCAGGCATCGTGTTCATTGCGCGGATCGTACAACGGAAAGCCTTTTGCTGCCGCCGGAATCATTGTACACATTCCTGCTGAGAATATTTTCCCGTGCCTCTCATTACGCTTCCCCTTGAAATTCCCGTTTGATGGCCACACGGCCCGTGCGGGCCAGCTCTTTGATACCGAACGGTTTCAACATGTTGATAATGGCATCGACTTTAAGCGCTGTCCCGGTGGCTTCGATAGTCAGTGTTTTCGGACTGACATCAACCACTTTCGCACGGAAGATTTCAGAGATTTGCATGATCTCCATTCTCGTTGATGGTGTTGATTGCACTTTTACCAGCGCCAATTCTCTATCCACATACGTGTCATAAGTAAGATCTACGACTTTAATGGTATCGATAAGCTTATGCAGCTGCTTCAGAATTTGTTCGATGATCTGTTCATCACCCCGCGTAACGATCGTCATTCTCGAAACTGCCTGATCCTCGGTCGGTCCCACGGTCAGGCTGTCGATATTATATCCCTTTGCCGCAAATAATCCTGCAATTCTATTGAGTGTACCGAAATGATTCTCCACCAGCATGGATATGGTGTGCTGTTTGGAAGATTCTGATCCGTTGTTTCCTTGTTTTTGATCTGCCATGTATTTCTCCTCTCGACTCTGTTATCCTTTAGCGTGAATCATCATCTTGTGATCCGGATTTGACTGCTCCACCGGTTCCGGATTATCCATAATCTCAGCCACCGTCAATCCAACCGGTATCATGGGATAGACATTATCTTCCTTCACGACGATGAACTCTACCAGAAAAGGGCCGGTATTATATTTCATTGCCGTACGGATTGCTGTTTCCACTTCATCTGTGGAGGTTACACGTATACCGCGTATGCCATATGCTTCTGCGAGTTTTACATAATCCGGGCTCGAGATCTCAGTGTGTGAGTAGCGGCGCTTCCAGAACAATTGCTGCCACTGGCGTACCATACCAAGGTATCCATTGTTGATGATGAAAATCTTGAGAGGAAGATTGTTTTGCGCGATGGTTGCTAGTTCTTGAATATTCATCTGGAAGCCGCCGTCGCCGCAAACGCAGACAACTGGAAGATGACTTTTCACAAACGCTGCACCCATAGCAGCGGGGAGAGAAAATCCCATCGTCCCTAATCCACCGGAGGTTATATGTGTGCGCGGGTGTTTCCATTTAAAGAATTGAGCCGTCCACATCTGCGACTGGCCGACATCCGATACGACAATCGCATCGCCGTCCGTCACTTGTCCCAACGTATGGATGACTTGCTGGGCATGGAGATGCCCGTCATGCTTATACCGGAGAGGATGTTCTTTCTTCCAGCCTTCAATCTCCTTCAGCCATTCCTTCGTATCGAGCGGTTTAACGTACTCAATCAAATGTTTCAGTACTCGTTTCACATCACCTACGATGGGAACATCCACCGGCACATTTTTACTGATTGCCGTTGGATCGATATCGATATGAATCTTTTTCGATTTCAACGAGAATGTATCTACCCTGCCGGTGACCCGGTCGTCAAAGCGAGCGCCAATCGCCACAAGGACATCGCATTCATTGACCGCAATATTGGAATACCACGTGCCATGCATTCCGAGCATGCCAAGGGATAACTTACTTTGCTCTGGATAGACACCGAGCCCCTGCAGCGTGGTGGTAATCGGGGCATGAAGTTTATCTGCCAAGGCCCTGACTTCTGCAGAAGCGTTTGAACTCATCACACCGCCGCCTACATAGAGCACCGGCTTCTTTGCCTCATTAATCACTTCTGCAGCTTTTTTGATCTGCTTGAGATTTCCTTCCATCGTCGGATTATAACTGCGCAGTGCAATAGACTTTGGATATTCGAAGATGGTCTTTGCCGTGAGTACATCTTTTGGAAGATCGACCAACACAGGACCCGGGCGGCCGGTGGTTGCGATATAAAACGCCGTCTTGATTGTCTTTGCCAGATCAGCAACATCTTTTACAAGAAAATTATGCTTCGTAATGGGACGCGTAATCCCGACGATATCCACCTCCTGAAATGCATCATTCCCGATCAGTTTGGTTGTCACCTGACCGGTAAACACCACAATCGGCACGGAATCCATATATGCATCGGCAATACCGGTAACCGTATTCGTTGCCCCGGGACCGGAGGTCACAAGCACTACGCCGGGTTTGCCGCTCACACGGGAATAGCCTTCGGCAGCGTGCGTTGCACCCTGCTCATGACGGGTGAGAATATGTTTGATGTGCGTGAGATCGTGCAGGACATCGTAAATACCGATGATGTAGCCCCCAGGATAGCCGAAGAGGATATCCACTCCCTCCTCCACAAGGCACCGAACAAATATCTCCGCTCCTGTCATCAGTTTACCCTGATGATTGTCGTGTATTTTTGTCGCAGTCATATTCTTTGTCCTGTATTATTGTCTGTTTAAAAACATTTCAGCTCTTCAGCACAGCGCCGGTACTGGCGCTAGTCACGAAGTGCGCATATCGGCGGAGCCATTTGCTTGTAGAGCGCGGTGCAAATTTCGGCAGCGCCGCAATGCGTGAACGGATTTCTTCGTCACGTAACCGCACATTGAGTGTACGAGCATCGAGATCGATATCGATGATGTCTCCGGCTTGCAGCGCCGCAATGGGACCGCCTCCCGCAGCTTCCGGTGAAACGTGCCCGATACATGCACCGCGAGTTCCACCGGAGAAACGCCCATCGGTAATGAGTGCAACTTTTTCGCCCAATCCCATTCCCATAATGGCAGAGGTCGGTGAGAGCATTTCCTGCATTCCCGGTCCGCCACGCGGTCCTTCATAGCGAATGACAACGACATCGCCGGCCTGGACTTCTTTGGCAAGAATTCCGGATAACGCTTCTTCCTGGCTTTCATAAATCCGCGCCGGACCACTGTGCTTGCGCATAGGCACAGAGACTCCTGCCGTCTTGATCACCGCTCCATCCGGAGCTAAATTCCCAAAGAGAACCGCGAGACCGCCGGTTTGGGAATGCGGATTGTTTACGGACCGAATAACGTCAGCATTTTTTACCTTTGCCTTGGCAACAATCTGATGCATAGTTTTACCGCTCACTGTGGGACGGTCAAGGTGCAGTAGATTGCTCCCTTTTCGGCCCACTTCATGCAGCAGCGCAGGAATGCCCCCTGCATTGTGCAAATCTTCAATATGCCATGGACCGGAGGGACTGATCTTTGCTAGATGCGGAACCTTGTCAGCAACGTGATTGATGCGTTCTAACGGATAATCAATTCCTGCTTCGTTGCAGAATGCCAGCGTATGCAGAACGGTATTGGTGCTTCCGCCCATCGCCATATCCAGCGCAAAAGCATCGTCGATCGCATCCAGCGTCACCAGATCCCGAGGACGGACATTCTGCTTCACCAGTTTTAGTATTGTTTTACCGGCTTCTCGGGCAAGATCATTACGCTGTTTTGTTTTCGCAAGTGCCGTGCCATTATACGGCAGTGCAAGACCCAGGACCTCCAATAAGCAGTTCATCGAATTGGCAGTAAATAATCCAGAGCAGGATCCGCACGAAGGGCACGCATATTTCTCCAGCACCTTCAACCATTTCGCGCTCATCGTTCCTGCTTTGTGAGCGCCTACTCCTTCGAATACCGAAATCAGATCAACGGTTTTTCCATCCGGTGTTGTTCCAGCTTTCATTGCACCGCCGGTAATGAAAATCGTAGGAATGTTGACACGAAGCGATGCCATAACCATCCCGGGGACAATCTTGTCGCAATTCGGAATACAGACCATACCATCAAACTGATGCGCTTCGATCATTGTCTCGACGCAATCGGCAATGAGCTCGCGGGAGGGAAGGCTGTACTTCATTCCGGCATGCCCCATTGCAATACCGTCATCGACGGCGATCGTATTGAATTCAAATGGCACACCTCCTGCCTTGCGGACGGCATCTTTCACAAATTTCCCAAATGCCTGCAGGTGGACATGACCTGGAACGATATCCACATACGAATTGGCCACAGCGATAAACGATTTGCCAAAATCCTTTTCGCTTATGCCGGTGGCGCGGAGAAGCGCCCGATGCGGGGCGCGTTCGAATCCTTTTTTGATGATATCTGATCGCATAAGACTATCCTTTACAATACAATGCAACATACGTTTTCCTCTGCCAGAGGAGAACGCTGCAAGACCTGAATGTTTGGGAAACTGATTTCGGTGTGCTTCGTCGCCTCTGGCCTTCCTCAGCCGATAATAATGCTGAGAAGAAGCGGGAGGGTAAGAATAAGAGTCAGTGGTACAATATGAATCGAAGACAGAAGAACCGCCAGCAGCATGGATGCCGATACGGTGCCATGTGCTGTATTGGGGGTAATATGGTTAATCGTCTTCACTGTATCTAAGTAAATAATCCTTCTATACAATACGAAATCCTTCTCTGTTTGTCAAGAGGTGAACATAACTTTTTAAAGAATTATGCATTGAATATGGATATTTATACAAGCCGATTACCTGGTGTCCTCCATGGAATAAGGAAGAAGGGTGTGAGAAATCTGTAATCTCATTATTTTGCCGTCATTTCCGGATCGGCCACGGAGTTCTTACTTCTACGATTTCCTATATTATTCCAGTTCATGTTCTTGATGACAGCCGAAACAAATCTTTTTTTGCTTTTAACTTGACCTTTATGATCGACGGGAAATTGTAGCGTCAGACTCTCAGTACGTTGGAGGCTTAGGAATGTGGCAGTCGCAGAGTGTTTCTTTTCCCTCATTTGGTAGTATGTATTCTGAAAATTTTTTAGTACATAAGAACAAGTATTACTTCCGGAACAAAGGGAGATGAAGATGGTTTTTCGCTCATGGTTTGTTTTACTGTTTGGTATCTCTGTCGGTCTTGCGCAGTACGCGCAGGAAGAGAAAGGCTATCTGCGATCGCCGAAGATGACTTCCCAGGGTATTGTTTGTACAGATAATTTCGGATCGGCTCTCTATCTCGTTCAATCCGGCAAGATTCAAACACTTACTGATGCACCTGGATGTGGTCTCTTTTTTTCACTTTCACCTGATGGCGGATGTGTTGGTTACAAGCTCATCGATACGGACGGGCTGCAGACCCCGGCGATGATCGATTTGACCACCCATGTTCTTCGGACAGTACATTCCGCCGAAAAGCGGATTGGACAGATCAGCTTTGCAAACAACGGACAATATGCATTCACGGTGGGCGAAAAACTCCTTCTGATCGACGGTACATCTGAACGTGAGTATAATTTGGGCTACTATGCCAATCTCGCTCCGATCTCTCCGGACGGCATGGCCGCTGCTTTCAATGATGCTGACGACCAGCTCTGGATTCTGGATCTGAACACTGGGAAGAGAACAAGAATAACCAACAACGCAGGCGGATTCTTCACACCCCAATGGTCGCCGGATGGATCCAAGATTCTCTACAACGCCCTTAACGGCAATGGTTTTGTCTTTGAAATGACAGATGGGGCGACATATCAACTGGGAGAAGCAGTTTCGCCTGCATGGACTTCTGATTCACGATCAGTTGTGTTTTACCGCAAAGAGATTAAAGATGGTACTCTTGTCAATACCGATCTTTTTCTCGCTACCTATGACGGATCCTCGGTTCTCCGTATGACGAACACTCCGGAGGTATGTGAAATGGATCCGCAGATCTCAGCGGATGGCAATCAAGTCCTTTATCACACATATGATCGCAGACAATTGTGTCTTATGTCCCTTGATGAGGCACAGTCTTTAGAAACAATACAGGTTATTTCTGATGAGAACCTGGTTCCCGTGATCACTCCAATCTCTGTACAAGAAAAGCCGCTGCAAAAGTCTTCCAAGACCGCAACGCTCGACATCCCGTATGTCCATCAAGTCTACGACACCCCCGACTGGCACAATGGAAATTCCTCCTGCGCTGCGACCGCTGGCGTGATGGTCCTTGCATATTACAATATCCTACCGCCATGGCCCACATGGGTGACGGACTGTACGCGGTACGGAATCCCGGCACACTACAGCAATTGGGGAAGCTATATTGCCGACAAATTTCAATTCGCCGGTGTCAACTTTGCCAATTACTATAACAGCTCGGCTCCAGCATGGGGAATGCATGCATATCTATGGACCAGCGGTTCACCGTACACCCGCATGGCCGGGATGTACCAGATCTTCGGGATGTCTGCCAGCCAGACCGATGCGACGCCCCACAGTTCAGCCCTTGCTGAAATTCAGGGGGGACGCCCGTTCACCATGTGTGTCTTATTGACAACTGCAGGACATGTCGTCATTGCCCATGGTGTCGGTTTGGAAGAACACACGTTTGTTTTTAACGATCCTTACGGCGATAAGAATCTCGGATACAAGAACAACTACGGAAAAAATGTTCAATATGACTGGCCAGGGTATAATAACGGACATCAGAACCTGATACAGGTCGCATGGTGTATCGCAACCCAGTTCACCCCTGTGGCAATTTTGGACACTGTGGTTGATGATTTGCAGTTCAATTCAGGGTTTTATCTCCATAATCGTGCACCTGCAACGATGACCCTCTGGAAGGATCTTACCCGGGGATATCAGGGACATCTGTGGTATAAGAACACCACCGTTGCTGATACCTGTTATGCTGTTTGGACTCCGCAGATAAGCGCGGAAGGTTACTATGAGGTCTTTGCCTATATCCCGAACGGATTCCGTGCCAAAGCGAACTATACGGTCACGGCTCTCGGCGGGACTCATGATGTCCAGATCGATCAGAGTGCGTTTGCTGATTCATGGACATCTCTCGGAATATACGCTTTCCTTCAGGGGAGCAGCGGTTCAGTCCGTCTTGGAGACAGAAGCGATTCTTCCGGTGTTCCCATCGTTTTCGATGCATTGCGCTGGTCGTGGCGGGGAACTTCTCGCGTGATTTCCCCGGAAGGCTCTCTTCCGCTTGGACTCCAACTCAATCAAAATTATCCCAATCCATTCAATCCGGAAACAGTGATCAATTACGAATTATCAATGACGAGTTTGGTAAAACTTGCGGTTTATGACCTGATGGGACGTGAAGTGGCAACCCTGGTGAACGAAATAAAGAGTGCGGGATGGTACTCTGTGACTTGGAATGCTTCGCACTTCTCCAGTGGTGTTTATTTTTATAAAATACAAGTTGGGCAATTTCAGGAAACGAAGCAGATGATCCTCCTGAAATAAAACACTCGTATCGGAGACAAATCCGATCCATCAGTCTTGTTTCGTTCTCTTCCCTTTTTTCTTCTCCTCCATCACATAGGAATACAAAATCTTATACGTATCGTAATCGAATCGGTGCACAGAGGGATCGTTCACTTTCCTGGGGACAGAATTCCCCTGATGACCGGCAATGAGGCACCAATTGTCAACGACAAACACTTCATGCCTTTTTTTATCTTGAGAATGTTCTTTGATCGTAACCGGACCGTCGAACGGCCAGGCAATAATACGCCGCGCTTCAAATGCCGCATCGACACGGGCATTGTATGCGGAAACGTCTTCTTCACCCATGCACGCTCCGCCACACTGTCCGAGATGATAAGGGAAACAATACCCTCTGGAGGTTTCCAGCCGCAGGAGTTTTGAACACAGCCGGTGCGTTTTGGAAATTGTGTCGAGAAATTCTTTTGCCTGTGTTTTGTGTTTGAAGATGCCAAGGATCGGTGCGTCCGGTCTGAGATCGAGATAATCAACTGCCTCCAATTTAACGGTCGCATATCCCTGCTCGTTTTCCACACGCCGCGCAATAATGATCCGCCGCGGCTGCCGCGAGCGGACGTTGTACATCGGCCGGAGTTCCTTGATGAGCCGGGATTCCAGCAGAAGCGCCCCCAGTTCACCGGCGGTCTCGCGTGCTTCGATGCAGCGAACCCGCTTTATCAGCCATCGCTCATCTCTGGCAGCGAAGTGCGACCGTACGCGTGCACGGATGGTTTTACTTTTGCCGACATACAGCAGCAAATCCTCTGCACCGTAAAAAAGATAGACTCCTACTGCGTTGGGAAGATTCGCGATCTCCGATCTAGTGATTTTATGGCTTCCCGATTGCATCATCACGGAGAACTCTTCGTTGCAAGCTGATGGAGAAATTCCTGCAATTGATTCAACCGTTCTTTTTGTTCCTGAGTACTTTTCATTCGTGCATTCAACGTTAATTGTTTGCCGTCCTGTTTCAGGTGCGCATGGAACGGTTTCAGTTCGTACAGACGTCCCATCATCTTCTGGAACGGCGCATCATCCCCTTCATAAAACATTATTTCTGCCGGCGGCGGAAAATGCAAAGCAAGCATGTCTCCGCTCAATTCAAGTTTGATGAATCCCATGGCCGAGGCTTTAATCTTTATTTCCATGAGACGGAACAAATGCTCCACTTCCTCCGGATATTCGCCGAAACGATCCTGCAGTTCTCCCCGCATTGTCTGGATTTCTTCGTTCGACACGCATCGATAGAGCCGGCGATAAATATCTAATCGTTCAGCGTCATGTTCAATATAGAAGTCAGGAATCAGGGCTTCGATGTCGGTTTCGATCACTACTTCTTTCTTTTCTCTTCTCACCTCGGATTTCCGGTCCACCAAATCCTTAAACTCTTCATCTTTCAATTCCATCACCGCTTCCTCTACGACACGCTGGTACATCTCGAATCCCATCTCAAGAATAAATCCCGACTGTTCTCCTCCCAGGAGATTTCCTGCACCGCGAATTTCCAGGTCGCGCAGAGCAAGATTAAAGCCCGAACCCAGTTCGGTGAACTCCTGGATCGCCTGCAATCGCCGGAGTGTCGGGCGCGGCAGGACGGAAAGCGGCGGAGTGAGCAGATAGGCGTATGCCTGAATATTTGACCGGCCGACCCGCCCGCGGAGCTGGTACAATTCCGCCAGCCCGAACCGATCCGCCCGGTTGATGATGATCGTATTGACACTAGGAATGTCAATGCCGGATTCGATGATCTTGGTGCATAGAAGGACATCGTACTTCTTTTCCAGGAAATCCATCATGGCTTTTTCCAATTCGTGCCCTTTCATCTGCCCATGGGCAATATGGAAGCGCGCTTTCGGAACATGATCTTCGAGCATCGATTGAATGAGATCAATGTTCTGCACACGGTCGTGCACAAAATACACCTGCCCGCCGCGATGCAGTTCTTTCATAATTGCTTCTCGTATAAGCAGAGGATCGAACTGTGCGATCTCTGTCTGGATGGGAATGCGGTTCCGCGGCGGCGTATTAATCAGAGAAAGATCGCGCGCCCCCATCAGCGAAAATTGAAGGGTGCGTGGGATAGGTGTTGCAGTCAACGTCAGCGTGTCCACGCTTGCCCTCAACTGGCGCAATTTTTCTTTTGCCGAGACTCCAAACCGCTGTTCCTCGTCAATAATAAGCAGTCCGAGATCTTTGAAAACGACATCCTTCGATAATAATCGATGTGTACCAATGAGAACATCGACCTTCCCTTCTTTCAGCGCTGTAAGCACCTCCACCTGTTCCTTCTTCGAGCGGAACCGCGTCAGTGATTCGACCCGGACGGAATACCTTCCAATCCGGTCGATAAATGTCTGGAAATGCTGATGCGCGAGAATGGTCGTGGGAACAAGCACGGCGACCTGCTTGCCGTTCAGTACAGCTTTAAATGACGCCCGTACTGCGACTTCCGTTTTTCCAAAACCGACATCGCCGCAGATCAACCGATCCATAGGAGGAATCTGTTCCATATCGCGTTTCACATCCATCGTGGATGCTGCCTGGTCGGGTGTATCCTCGTACATGAATGAAGCTTCCATTTCCTTCTGCCAATGCGTATCGGGGGCGAAAGCAAATCCCTCCTCGTGTTTGCGTCTCGCATACAGTTCGATGAGGTCGCGCGCAATGTCTTTGATTTTTTTCCGCGCACGTGATTTTAGACGGTCCCAATCTGCTCCTCCAAGCTTGTTGAGCTTTGGTGTGTGTCCTTCCTGCGACGAATATTTCTGTACGCGGTTGACGAAGTTCAGATGAACGTACAGTGTATCGTTTTCTTCATACACGAGCTTCATGACTTCCGCTTCGACACCGCGCACGTTGATCTTCTGCAGACCTGCGAACCGCCCGATGCCGTAATCCTGATGCACCACAAAATCGCCACGCTTGAGCTGTTGAAGTTCTTTCTGCGTAAATCCTTTAAATTTTTTCCGCTTCGTTGTGCCTCGGCGTTTTAATCTGCCGAAAATTTCGTGCTCCGTGAAAATAGCGATCTGTGCAGGCGGAAAGATAAACCCCGAGTGAATCGCTTCAGGAAGAATCTGGTATTGGACGGAAGATATATCTTGGAAGCGGAGAACATTCTCAATATCGGAACTCACATCTCTTACGTTGTGAGGGAGTTCAACTCCCGAATAGTCCAGCAGATTTTCTCCACCTTCTAACTCCTGACTTCTCCCTCCTATCTTCTGACTGCGGTCTGCTAGCTCTCCCGGTGCCGTCAACTCTTCTTCAATCAGTTCGTTCAGGCGGTTGCCTTCGTTCTTTGTGTCGCATGCGATGTACACCAAAGAACCATCGCCGTTCAGTTTCTGAAGATGCTCTATCAGGCGCTTCACACTTCCACCTATGGCCGGCTGGGGAAGGGCGTGAAAATCTATGGTTTCTGAAGCGGATGAGGCGCGAATCGTAGAATGGTAAAATCGTTTGAACCCGGATCCTTTCCTGTCAAGAGTTTTCCAGTCGAAAATATGCTGATGCCCCTCCTGGAAGAGTTCTTCGATTTCTTTTTCTATGAACAATGGTTCATCGATAAGAAGAAGGGCGTTCTTGTCTAAATATTCAAAAAGGGAGACTCTCGTTGAGGGGTCCGGTGCAATTGGCTGCTCTACGGCATCGGGGTTTTGCACGTTGTCCAGCCTTGCCACAATGCTCGCTGACTGTAACTCGCGGATAGAGCGCTGGGAAAGGACATCGAACTCGCGGATGGATTCGATCGTATCACCCCAGAACTCGAAGCGGATTGGATTGTCTCCGACAAACGGAAAGATATCCACAATACCGCCTCGCACCGCGATATCGCCGTATTCTTCTACGAAATCTTTCTTCTCAAAGCCAAGCGATGTAAGTTTCCGGATCAAGGCTTCAAATGGATATTCCTTTGTTCTTTCCAATTCAATAGCGCGCTCGGCGAATTGCTTCGGAAGAGGGAGTGTGGTCGTCATTGCCTCAGCGGAAGCTATCACGAGTACCTTGTCTGAACTTGAAAGAGCCCGCAGTGTTTCTACCTGTGCTATGGAAGCGCTCATATCCAGAAGATGTGCGGGATGCGGAGGTCCGGAAATATAAAGCTGAACGGGCTCATCGCCGAGAAGGAGCGCACAGTCGTCGCGGAGCTGCTCGGCGCGGTCTTTGTCCGGGACAACCACCAGCAGGTGCGTCTGCCGCAATTCAAAGAGATGCACGGCTGCAAACGCCATCAGCGAACCGCTGATGGCGTGAAGATGCATCGGGTATTCCGGCGAAAGCTCCTGAGCCTTACTGATCAGCCGATGGAATGGCTCACTTTCCGTAATTCGTTTTCTTATCTCGTCTATCATTGTTCATTCATCACTCTTCATTCCAAATAAACTACCGAAAAGGAGATCTACAAACAAATCCTTCTTCTTTGTTTCGTTTTGGGAAGCTCAACAAGCTGTGTGCTTTACGACATCTGCCTGATCATAGATGTTCTATGGGACTCACCTGGAGTTCGAGATCTTTTTCTAAAGGAACATCACAAACGTTCAATCCCTACGGGATTGTCGCAATTTACTCATAGATGAGTCTGACTCTGTAGGAGTTTGACGTTTATAACAACACCAAGGAGGGAGACGTGAACTCCGTAAGGAGTTCAACATATCCAACCAATGGTTGCTCGGTATCAGAGAGTTTGCTGAGCATTAGCGTCATTTATTGGAAAACCGTTGACTGGCACTCTTTGTTACAACCTTGATTTTGTATGAAGGAACAGAGATATTTGAACGGGCAGGGCAGCGAGGAAAGCTGGCATCCTGTGCTCACCCATTACCGGCGGATTGCGATACGGAATCTCGATACTTCGATATTATTCTTGTTCAATCTCACAACAACATAGACAAAGTCTATCCAATCATCCGTTAGGCGGCAAACACGGCAAATGAATCGATTCATAGTTCTCCACATAATCATAGTTTTTTTTTCTCAAGCTCCAGCTTTTACACAATCGACGATCGAAGTGTTTACGGGAATACATTACCCCGCTAACGTATCTCAGGATATTGGAAATAGTCTTCTGGAACAATATTGGAAACCCAGTTTAGATGCTGGTGTTCGTTTAAATGTTCATGTGACCAGGTCGATCAACCTTACTCCTTCTGTGTTTTATAATCATTATTTGTTCAACAAATATTATCACGTTGGCGAGTTTTCCGACACCGAAAGAGTTTTCGTTGCATCGTCAGGAGAAAGTTCAAATGTTTTTCGTATGATGGTTGAATTACGAGTCATCGATCAATCTGATAGTTTTGCAAAGCCCTACTTTGATATTGGTGGCGGTTATGTGAGTGAACATATGGGAACCATTCATGGACGGATGGAATATTTGAGATACATTATCTATTCGAAAGACCTCAAACCTTCTCATGTTAAGTATTTTGCCTATACTATGGGATGCGGGGGAATAGTTACTTTTTCTACTGATTTTATCATGGATTTTTCAATTAAATATTATTCTAATACGACCAATCGATCATATTGTTTGTTTTATCTGGGAATTGGATACAAACTATGAAACTAATATTTTCCGCCTCGCCGGCGTATGTGCCTGATCCGGTGAACAGGGAAAGAGTTAGCGTGGCACGTATATGGTTCGGTCCATAATCATGGCCTCATTTCGCCGAAGGAGCGATGAGGCTTGACTCTGTCGGCATATTTTTTAATATAATCTAAACATTCTTAGCAAGGCAGTTTTTGGGAAGAACTCCGTACTGATTGGTAGTCATAGCATAAAAAGACATACCCTTAACATTTAAAGAAACCCATGAAGAAGATGACAGGTTTATTCCTCAGCGCAATATTGATTTCAATCCTTTTGGGCTGCAAAGATGCACCCGGAACGGATTCCAGTCTCTTTACCGAGGCTGATATTGACACGACCCTACATATTCGAATCGCACAGGAGGGAAATCTGACGATCTTCATGATCGACAAGTATATGACAACCGTCGTGAAAATTCCTAATATCTCATCATATATATATTCGCAACGGCCTTTGAAATCTCTCGAGCAAATCGCTAACGATAGCAACTATTCTCTTGTTGTCAATTCATCTTTCTGTGATGCTTTGTACGATGATTCTACCGCCCATTTAGGCCTCCACTACAAACACGCAGGCTTTTTAAAGATAAACGATTCAATTTATGAAAATATAAAAGATGATAGACAACTGTCCCGGATTTTTGCCTATAGTAGTAAGAGGAACATCGTTGACTATTTCTTCCTCAACGAACTCGACAAAACAAAAGATTATGATGTAGTTGTTCAAACCGGACCGCTGATAATCTGGAAAAATGAAATTGATACAGCAAGCATTAATTCATCGATCAACGGTAATAGACAAGCTCTACGTACAACATTTGCCTCCGTAGATAGGAAAGAACTCTATGTAATCGTGACTGTAGACCGTGTGACTCTTGCGGACCTGGGTAAAATGCTTAGATCAACAGGAATTTTTAAAAAAGAGTTAACCATTATAGATTTCGACGGTGGTCCTTCCACTAAATTATTTATTAGAAATCATCCTGAATTATGCTGGTATTCTGATGTTCCGTGGCCACTTTTAATATGTGTTAAGTAAGACCAATTTCCCCTTTCCTCAAAGGGGAAAGGTAAAAGAGTAAGTGTATATCAAGTGTATAGCGAGCAGTTTCCCGCAAAGGAGGAATAAATTATACGCTGGCAGTTCTCGCTACAGCGGAATCCTCAATTCGACCACAGGTTAGCTTCGGTCATAAGAAATTAAATGGGATTGACGATATCAAGCACTAAAGGAAGGGGCCGGTCATGTATCCGAAAATTGCATTCCTTGCAGTAGTCCTTCTCGGTCCGGGCATTCTCCTGGCGCAACCGTTAAAACCTGCAAAAGAATCTGGGGGCGAGTTTGTGCTGCGACCGATCATTCCCCTCACAAAATTTGTCGGTATTACGCCGGTGGAAGGAGGTGCAGACGAGAATTCTGCAGTTGCTTTGGAGAAGTCCGAATTGTCCCATCTTGTCATCGGCTTCCGACGCAGTAATCTGAGTAACGAGGACGGACCGCAGTTCATTAAAATCACCACCACGCTCACCGGACGTGACGGCGATGTGTACGATAAGATAACGCAGTATGCGTTCACGTTTGCGAAGGAAGCAACGCCTGATTCCGATGAAACGCGGATGAGATGGTACGCGCAGCAAATTCTTCCGTTCGGTTTCGTCAGCAGGAGGAAAATCGATTCAGTGGACGTTCATATCGATTCCTTGCTCGATTGGGGAGTTGTCAAAGTCAGCGTTATGCCTGATGAAGAATACACGAAATACTCTCACCGCTTCGCAACGCAGCGCACGTGGTATTATCGCGCCAAAGGAAAGCGGT
This sequence comes from uncultured Ignavibacteriaceae bacterium, assembly GCA_964651225.1. Classification (GTDB taxonomy): domain Bacteria; phylum Bacteroidota; class Ignavibacteria; order UBA10030; family UBA10030; genus Fen-1298. The sequence continues at coordinate 18,319 of CAZYYD010000001.1, read as the reverse complement.
GGGAAACCGCGTTCTTTCTCGGCATTCCTAAAGTGCTGTATGATACGGAAAAAGAAGATTCAGTCAGTTATGGAAATGCGAGCGCGATGCTGCGTTTTTTCTTCCTCGACGGCGAAACCGGCTCCCGATATCCTGTGAATATCGGTATCGGCACGTTCGGTGTTAGCACACCAATCGATGTTTCTAAAAGCGGCGGAGGATTTGCCATTTCTTTATTTCTCGACATTGTTCAATTAATCAACACAAATTTTCATGTGAATCTCGGCAACCGTTTCAACGGAGGATTGGAGGTAACGCCCTTTTTCCCGGTCAACCATCGCGCACGTCTGCTCGTTAATATTCGGATCGGCATTTCACCATGAATCTCAAAATCGATTACCATCGCATATCATGAAAAGTCTCGAAACGACAAAGCAAGCCTTGGTTCGCTCCATTTCCATCTCTGGATTCATCATCGCCGTTGCCTTTTTCATTTATCATGAGAGTGTTTTTACGCCGACACGCTGGCCGTTCCAATTCCTTCTCTCGGGTATTACTGTGGGAATATCTTTTACGGCATTCCGGGATCAATACTATCGGGAAGGGTTGGCTTTATTGTTCTTGTGGTACATCATCATCGTCGGCTCAATTCCGGAGCGACAAACCTGGTTATATATTCTCCAGGGGACTTATACGTGCATCATCGCTGCCGCTGTCTATGTATATTTGATCATTGTACGGAAGCCCTTCATCAAAAACGAAATACTCAGAATTAGTGCATCAGTCGTTGTACTCGGATTAGCGAACTGTTGTATCATTGTTGTATTAAGCATCTATTCGCTTCCATCACTCTTTTCGAACTTAGCGCGTATACTCGATGCAATGTTTTTAAATCTGAAGATCGGCGCACTTCTCGGCTTACTCATGGGCATAGGCATTGAGTTAGCAGATCATATCGTCAATCTTCTCTTCATTCAAACGAAGGACGTAAGATAACGCGCAGGGATTGAGTGAGTCAAGCAATGTTCCTACCTGTGGAGTGCAGCATGAAAGTCGTCATCTGCCTGTCGGGTTGTCCGCTGGAGTGCTATTTCAAAGGAATATTATAAAGGCAGAAGTGCCTTCGGCCGGCTTACTGTTCGCCGCGCGAAGCGGGAAGGCAGGGAGCACTTTTAAGCCACATGAGCAGGAGAACATACTATGCATGAAAAACGTCAAGACCATGAGCCGCCGTCCGTTATTGCCAAACAAGGCTGGCGATTTCATCATATAGGTATATCTACTTCAACTCCCCGTTCACATGAACGCTATCTGCCGCATCTTAAGATGTATGTCTCTGGTTTTGAGAGTAGCCCGTATGGTGTTGAGTGGATGCGTTTCGATCCGGATTGTAAAATGTCTGATCTCATTCGAACTGTTCCGCACATCGCCTTTGAAGTGGACGATCTTGAGGCTGCACTCGTCGGTCAGACACTCTGCTGTGAAGTGAGTTCACCATCCGAGGGGGTAAAAGTGGCTATAATCATTGACGATGGTGCACCGATCGAACTCCTGGAGTTTAATAAATCAAAAACGAATTCGCCGTAATGTCACATAAGAAACCGTTGGGGCGGACTTTTCAGTATGATGTGTTATCCAGACATCTTTGTTGAACAAAGCAAGGAGGAACTGTGAGAAAAGATATTTTTATTGTCGGTGCACGACTCTTAGGAATCTGGTATGTTATAGGAGCAGTCGGTCCATGTATGTACTTTCTAACTGGGTGGTTCGAAAATTATTGGCCCCCCTCATATAACCAAGAATATAACCTCGTGATTGGTTCTGTTCATCTTTTCACGGGATTATATCTCTTATTCTGGACTCACAATCTTTTCAATTTCCTTGAGCGAATGACAACAAGGGGCGGTAAAAAACTGGCAAAATGATTCTGCTGCCGCTTAACCAGCTGTTCCCCGCCCGCAAGCAGCGGGATGTGAAAAGGACGAAGAATGGCAGAACACCACCCGCATTGTAAGGCAAACCAGCGAGGTAGAAAAGCAACGCTCAAAAAGATGACAGTCTGCTTCATCGTTGGGCACCGCGTACAACATAAAAGCCGTCCTGGTTCCTCGGGACGGCTTTTGCTTTGGTAATAATCGTAAACAGAGTTACTTCTTTTCCTCTATCTTCATTTCTACTTTTTTCTCTATCATCTTATGATGCTTTTTCTGCATGTCTTTCTTCATTTCTTTCATGTCGCATTTTGCGGTGCTGTCCATCGCACATTTTTCCATGCCCTCTTTTTCGCATTTCATTGCACCATCTTTTTCACACTTTTCTGTGCATTCTTCCTTCTCTTTTACCGTGCACTTTGGACATGGTTTACCCTCTTCATGCGTGCATTCCTTTTTCTTATCTTTGTGTACAGCTTTCTTGACAACTTTTTCGGTCTTCTTATCGGCCTTTTTTTCTGCAGGCTTTTCCTGAGCCATGACCTTCTGTGATACAAGAACTGCAATTGCGAGAGCAACAACAAACATCAGTCTCTTCATACATCACTCCTGGAATATGAAATGGATTGAATTAATACACTGCTGCAACAACGCTGGACGGTACATCCTCCCCGGCAATCTGTTGCTTGTTTTCAAGGTAGCGGAAAAATATCTCATCTCCAATATGGTGCGATATAAATATTATTCCCCTTTTTCGGCGGATTTTGACTCCCCTCTGTAGTTTTCATTGCAGATACGGTTTCTCGTTACTACATTAGAGTCAAGCGGTGCTGTATGGACATATTCACATGGAAAGTGCTTTCATGTTAGAACCTGATTCGAATGTTTTGAGATTTCGGTATAAGTTCCAATTCGATAACGGAGAGGAGAAACTGTACGATGTACTGCTCAATGCAGAGACTCTTCAGGTTCTCCAAAGTCCCCTCCCCACCAAACCAGAATGGACAAAGCTCAAATATCATCAATGTGATAATTGTCCTTTGCAGGACGATGTCGAGTATTGTCCCGTGGCAGTGAACATCGCCCATCTGATCGATGGATTTAAATTTTCCACTTCCTTTGAAAAAACGTGGGTGGTTGTGGAAGCACCCGAGCGCACTTATGCGCAACAAACGACGGTACAAAACGGTCTCAGTGCGATCCTCGGGATCTATATGGTCACGAGCGATTGTCCGATCCTTGACAATCTCCGGCCGATGGTACGTTTCCATCTCCCTTTCGCCACAGCGAACGAAACCATTTTCCGCGCAGTTTCGATGTACCTGTTGACCCAATATTTTCGGGAACACAACGGTCTCGATCCGGATTGGAGTCTTGAAGGTCTCTTCACGATCTACAGAGAAATCGGCAGAGTGAATAAGGGGATGTGGAACCGTCTCTCGAAAGCGTCCGGATTCGATGCCAATGTGAATGCATTAATCGTATTAAGCGCGCTGGGCGAAGCTCTTCGGTTTTCGCTTAAGAAAGACCTGGAAACTCTCGCCCCCTTCTTTACAAAGCCTGTCCAGCAGTAACTGCTCCGATAACAGCCCGGTGGGGCAAACCGCCATCGGCAATATGACAATCAAAAACTCCTCATGCTGTCACATGACGCCGATGTATGACCACCATCCTGTTCCCGCCCATCGACATAGATTCCATAAACATATACTTTTCACTGTTTTTCGCCCTTTTTATCGTTAAAAACAATGATGCAAAAATTGAATTATTTCTGAGAGGATGATGTCAATGGAAAGGGCATAACAAACTAACACGAGTTCATTGTTAGGGATGGTCCTTCAATTAAAAGAGGGGAAGCGGGAAATGAGGGTTTGGGGGAGAAGAGTGCGGCATGGAAGCCTTTGGGGAAGTGCGATAGGGCACAAATATCAGAATATCACAGACAATGTATTGCATTTCGAGAATCTTCTCGTATATTTTACGGTAATCTTATGGGTACCACTGCATCACACGAAAATCATTCCATAAATCAACACCTTTTTTCCACCACATTAGGAGGTTTCATATGAAATCTTTCGTTCGATTCACTTTTGTTGTTGTAACCGTTGTAGCATTCGTCGCCAGCATGGCTACGGCGCAAGACCTGCAGCAACAACTCAGCAAACTCGGTTCGGATGCCGCAGTAAAATATATTACTCCCATTCTGAGCGGCTGGGGTGCTGATTTGAATTCCGGATTTTATCATTCAGCCGATTTACATGATATCCTGGGTTTTGATGTGGGAGTAAAATTCGGTTTGGCAAAAATCACCGATGAAGATAAAACCTATTCATTAACTATCCCAGCGATCACGGTAAAACCTTCCGATCTGAATATCACTGGATTCCCCACAGGAGCCACTATTAGTCTCCTGCCAGGCGTGAATTACGCTTCTACAATCACTGCGAATACTGCTGTTGGTGACCAAGCGGGAACTGATGTCAAAACGACGGGAGGAAATGCTGTTGTTAGAAGTTCGACAGGAGCAGTCCTTGGTACGGTTCCCATTCCAGCCGGGCAAGTCATCTTACCTCTTCCAGGTGGATTCAATCTTCCCATGGTTCCTTTGATGATGCCGCAGCTTGCGATCGGTTTGCCGTTTGGATTGGAATTCATGCTGCGCTATGTACCGACCGTTTCCGCCGGCGATGCTGGCAAATTTAATTACATGGGATTTGGTCTCCGGTACGACATTGACCAATGGCTGCCGCTGTTCCCCGTTGATATCGCTGTTCATTTCATGACACAAAAATTAACTTTCAAATCAAGTGCCGATGCTGATATTTTTACCGGGAAAGCAACTGCCTATGGCGTTGAAGTAAGCAAACGGTTATTCATTCTGACGGTGTACGGAGGTTTCCAGCTTGAAAGTGCAACACTTTCACTCAACAGCTTCACAGGATTCGACCCTGCATCTGGCTTGAATATCACGGTGCCAGGTTTTGATGTAAAGAGCAATAACAAATCACGGGCGACACTTGGCATTCGTTTGCTCCTCCTCTTCATAAATGTGCATGCCGAGTACAGCATTGCAAAGACTCCAATCCTTGCAGCTGGTGTTGGTATTTCGCTGCGTTAACCATAGTTCAATTATCTCTAAAAGGTCGATCCTGCACAAGGATCGGCCTTTTTTTATTCCCCCCGGTAAGACATCTGACACTTCTCTAAGATTTGAGGAGAAGAGTGCCTGATGTCTCAATGAGAAGCGTCAAATCTCGTTTTTCTCCCAACTCTTTCCTTCTGACTCCTGCATTCTGAACTCTGCTTTCTGAATTCTGCATTCAAAATTCTTCCCTTTCCCCCGTTTCCCTTTCTCGTAAAAATTCCGTATCTTATTCTATGATCGCCTCAGGGAGCAAGTCGGGACTGAGGCATTTTTATTTTGGGTAGGGCGGGGAGAACTTTCCTACCGGCAAACATTGAGAAAATTGTTATGCAAGACGTGAAGAATATACGAAACATAGCCATTATCGCGCACGTTGATCACGGCAAGACGACACTGGTAGACTATATGCTGAGGCAAACGGGGACATTTCGCGCCAATCAGGACATGGGTACACGTGTCATGGATTCCAACGATCTGGAACGTGAACGCGGCATTACGATTCTGGCTAAAAACACTGCAGTCATTTATAACGACCCTACGTCCGGTGAAGTTTATAAAATCAATATTGTCGACACACCCGGTCACTCCGATTTCTCCGGCGAAGTCGAACGCACGCTGAAGATGGTTGATGGTGTTCTTCTTCTGGTGGATGCCGCTGAAGGACCGCTGCCCGGCACCAAGTTCGTGCTCAAAAAATCGCTCGATCTCGATCTTCGCCCTATTGTTGTTATCAACAAAATTGACCGAAAAGATGCTCGGGCCCATCAGGTACTGGACGAAGTATTTGAATTGTTCCTTTCGCTGGGTGCGCATGATCAGCAACTGGATTTCCCCACCATCTATTGTATCGCAAAGCAAGGAATTGCCCGGAAAGAACTGGAAGACGAAAGCACAAACCTTCAGCCGCTCTTTGAAGCAATCGTCAGCCGCGTCCCGTCGCCGGCTGGTGACACGGAAGGACCTTTTCAAATGCTCGTCACCACCATCGACTACAACGACTATCTCGGACGCCTGGGCATTGGTCGGGTATCGCGCGGCAAACTTCGTTTCGGCAGTCCGATGAAAATCATTCACCGGGACGGCATTGTAGAAGATGCCCGGGTGACAAAGATTTATACGTTCCAGGGATTAAAACGTATCGAAGTGGACGAAGCCGGTACAGGCGATATTATTGCTGTCGCCGGAATGGAGGATGTCGATATCGGTGAAACGATCGCCGACGCTTCAGATCCGACTCCCCTGCCTTTTGCATCCATCGAAGAACCAACGCTTTCCATGAACTTTGTCGTCAACAACTCACCCTTCGCGGGGACGGAGGGGAAGTATGTCACCACCCGTCATCTCGGCGAACGGTTAGCGAAAGAATTGCGGTCCAATGTCAGTTTGCGGGTGGAATTGACCGACTCGCCGGATGTCTTCAAAGTCAGCGGCAGAGGGGAACTCCATCTTGGTATTCTGATCGAAACGATGCGCCGTGAAGGATACGAGTTCCAGGTATCGCGCCCGGAAGTTATCCTCAAACGTATCGCCGATGTTGTTTGCGAGCCCATCGAACATGTTATTATCGATGTGCCCGATGAACATGTCGGTGTCGTGATTGAAAACCTTGGCAAGCGGAAGGGCGAAATGCGCCATATGCTGCAAACCCAAGGTAACACACGACTTGAATTTCTTGTCCCCGCACGCGGATTGATCGGTTTCCGCTCGGATTTCATGACACAAACCAAAGGAACCGGTATTCTCCATCATAATTTCCAGGGGTATGAACCATTCAAAGGCGAGCTTGCTCACCGGACACGAGGTGCATTGATTGTGCTGGAAGACGGTGATGCCGTTGCCTATGGGATGTGGAAACTTCAGGAACGTTCGACGTTTTTCATCGAACCGGGTATCTGTGTCTATGCAGGTATGGTCGTTGGGGAGAATTCCCGCGAATACGACATGGTTGTCAATGTCTGCAAAACAAAACAATTGACCAATATGCGCGCATCCGGTTCGGATGAAGCAGTACGGCTTGAACCGCCGCGCCGGCTTACACTCGAACAGGCGATCGAATGGATCGGTGAAGACGAATTCGTGGAAGTCACACCCAAATCTATCCGGCTTCGGAAGAAATACCTCGACCATAACGAACGCAACCGTATGTCGAAGAAAAAAGCAGTAACACTGGAAGACTAACAGCAATCGGACCCTGGCTGCCGGTAAGAAGCCGTCTTTTTCCGGTCATCTTCGTCCATTCAACTCATTCTAAATTCTTCATTCTACATTTTTCATTGACCATGTTTTCCTCCCGCACACAGTGGAACACCTCTCTGAATAATCTATCGGATCTGCTGGCGAAAAAGCTTCACCAGGGAATATCGATTATTGATCTGACAGAGTCCAATCCAACGCGGTGCGGATTCTCTTACCCGGCACATGAAATACTAGCAGCTCTTGCAAACGAGTCGGCATTGTCGTATCAGCCCGACTCCCGGGGGCTTCTCAGCGCCCGCAGAGCGATCGCAGAACAGTATGCACGGTCCGGCCGAACGGTCTCACCAGAACAGATTGTTCTGACGGCCAGCACCAGCGAAGCATATTCCTTCCTGTTCAAACTTCTCTGCGATGCGGGCGATGAAGTGATCATTCCGCGCCAAGCTATCCACTGCTGGAATATCTTTGCCGGCTCAACGATGTCAGACTTCGGCAGTATCGACTTGCGTACGATGGTGAATGGCACATCGATTTCGATTCGCTGCAAGCCGAACTCTCCGAGAGGACCCGGGCGATCATTCTTGTTCACCCAAATAATCCCACCGGCTCATTTCTCAAGCAGAATGAATTCGATCAGATAAGGTCTCTCGCTGTTCAATGTCGATGCGCTCTCATTACCGATGAAGTTTTTGGATCATATGCCTTCACTTCAGGTGGTCCTGCCGCCGGCAGGCTGCAGCCTCACTCTCCGGTTCTTTCTTTTTCGCTCAATGGTATTTCAAAGCTTCTGGGACTTCCACAGCTCAAGCTGTCATGGATCGTCGTCGATGGAACACCTGCTCAGTCACGCGAAGCCCTTGAACGCCTTGACATTATCGCCGACACGTATCTCTCGGTGAATACGCCGATCCAGTCCGCCCTGCCGAGACTGCTTCTCTATGCAGCTGATATCAATCGTCAAATTTCTGAACGGATTCAAACGAACTATCATTCTTTACGACAGTGTTTTGACGGTTCATGCGTGTCGGTTTTTCATGTTGAAGGAGGATGGTACAGTATACTTCAACTTCCCCAAACGCGAAGTGATGAGGAATGGGCCGAGGTCTTTTTAACACAGCAGAACATCCTTGTGCATCCAGGACATTTTTTTGATATGGAACAGAAATCGTGTATCGTGATCAGCCTTTTACTCTCTTCCCGGCTTTTTATGGATACAATCCTGAGAATTCGAGAAAATCTCAAGGAATAACAGCCCTCCACCGCTGGAACATAGCAATTTGATCAACTGATCGTATCCTATTAACGAAATTTAATACCTTCCTGTATTGCTTTTGCCTCCATCGTGTGCTAAACTGAAGTTAGTCTTTAATCACGATTCATCATCATATTCTATATTGTGTCTTAAGGAGACATACGTATGAAGAAGCTTATGGTCGTTTTGGTGCTTGTCTTCTCCGTGATTGCAGCACAAGTTGCTTTTGCGCAAGAGAAACCAGCAGAAAAGAAAGCTGAGCCTGCAGCAAAGAAAGTTGAACCTGCAGCAAAGAAAGCTGAGCCTGCAGCAAAAAAGGCTGCAATGAAAGAAAAGAAAGAGAAGAAGTCAAAGAAGGGGAAGAAGGGGAAGAAAGAGAAGAAAGATGCCACGAAAGCGAAAGAAGAGAAAAAGGATATGAAAGAAGAAGTAAAGTAATCCTTTCGCATTTTTCTTATGCTGTTGAACGAGGGCCTTGCGCCCTCGTTTTTTTTGTCATTCCCTTCTCTGCAAACCTTCAAACACACTGATTGACTCTTTTCCTAAATTCGTCTACTTTTAAAGAGATCATATTTCACCAGGAGATCTTTATGGCAATCCCAGCACTCAAACCTGAAGAACGAACCGCCCGTGTGTCGGCGCTTTTGCGTCAGGTAGACGAAGATGTCAAATCGCAAAATCTTGATAATGCCCTCGAGCACATCCGCAGAGTTTACGAATACGATATCAAGAATATCTACGCCCGCGCCTATGAAGAACGCATTCTCATCATGATGATGGAGAAGGAACGTGAGGTTTTCACGCGTGAGGCACAGCAGAAAGCTGCAGAGCATGTCGATCTCGAAGTGAAGCGGCGCCTGAAAGATTTTTACAAACAGCAGGAGCTCGAGGCACTCAAGCGTAAGCAGGAGGAGAAGAAGGAACAGGCGCTTGAAGAACGGGCCCGTAAAGCATCGGTGAACGAAGTGCAGGATGAAGTACATAAAGATATGGGTGCCATTGAAAAAGACACGGCACGGCGTATCGAAGAGCTTGAGAAAAGACTTCTTGCGCAGATCCAACACGTCACTCCGATATATTCTGCCGGTGTGGCCCCTGCAGGTACGGATCAGCTCCGGGCGGAATATGAAGCCAAATTCCAGCAGTATAAAAAACAATTCGAAATCGCTGAAGAAGAACGGAAAAAGATCCAGGAAGATGCTTTTCTGAAGATGAAAGAGGAACAACGGCGAACGCAGGAAGAATTGTCGCAGCACATGGAAGAGGAACGTCAGACGATTATTACACGCGAGCAGGAAAAAGCAAAACAACAGGAGCGTGATGCCTATCGAACCTTGATGCTGCTGATGATGCAGCTCGCCGTTCCGGCAGAAGTGCAACGACCAATCCTGCAATCGCTGAAGATTTCATTCTCCATCAGCGATACCGAGCATATGGATATCGAACGCACAGTTCAGGTGAGTGCGTACATCGATGCCGTGCGGACACTCTGGCAAAGCGGCAATCCTTCCGACGAAGATCTGATGCATCTGAAGAACTTGCAGCAATTCTTCAAGATTGCTGACGACGAGCATGCCTCCATTACCAAGCGCGTGAAGAAAGAGCTGGGGATGCCGGATGAAACAGCGGTCATCGTTGTCATTGATGATGATCCTTCCATTCGAAAATATGTCGACCATATCCTGAGAAAAACATATCATACGGTCATCACAACCGCCTCGGCAGAAACCGCGATACAGGAAATAGAAAAAGTGCAGCCTTCCCTTATCATCAGCGATGTGAATCTCGGACCCGGAGTGATGGGCGGATTTACGTTCTATGAAAGAATCGTTGCTGGAACCTACGGTGAAAAGTTAAAATCTGTTGCGTATGTTTTGATGAGTTCGATGGAAGACGAGTTTTTTGTCCGCAGTGCAAAGCAGCTCGGCGTGAAGGCCTATCTTCTTAAACCTTTCACACGGGAGTCCATAGAAGCCACGATAAGAAACGCGCTCGGATAAGAGAGAGTACCGAGGTGTATGCTGTCGCACTCGCCCGTGCCCAGTAGTGCCACGGTCAGGGAAATTCTAGATCCGTTCACACTGTTCAGAAAGAATCCAGCCAACCTTTCCATCGACCAGTGTAATCTTCACCCAATCACCTACCGCGTCTGTGAGCCTTACTTTCACTCCTTCATGGATGACAAAGGCGTCCACGCTTTTTACGTCCGGTGAAGATTTGGCTGTGATCGTCTGTGCAGTCACGACCGCCTTATCCTTTGCGGTATCTTGAAACGATTGAATCCCCATCATCACGCTCCACAAAACAACAGAAACGAGAGCACAAAAGAAAAGAATGCGTGTTAGGCGCAAAATATAAGCGTGCCTCACCACATAGAGTATCGCAAGCGACCCGAAGAGCACGATCCAGCTGATGATGAACAAGATACGAACCCATACCGGAGAGATCATTGAGCCGGCCACCCGCATCCATTGGATAAGAAACATTTCCGGTACCGGTTCAATACGGTCAATGGTTTTAAGATATACCAGTTTCAAATTATGTTCGATGTCGGGATCGTTGGGACGCAGGAGTGACGCCCGTTCGTAGGAGAGGATTGCAAGTGCAAGCTGTTCATTGCGGTAATACGCGTTGCCCAGGTTAAAGTAGAGTTCAGCGCTGACAGCCCCCTGCTTGATAATCCGTTCATATTCCTTCGTTGCCTCCTGGAACTTACCGGCACGATACAATTCATTTCCGTGCTGGAAGACATCTTCAGCGGTCTGTGCCAGAGCCGACGATACGAAAATAACAGTGACCGCGGCCATGAGTACCCAGTATCGATAGTTCATACGCGGCCTCGCTTGCCATAGGTTTGTTCTATACCGCTGATCGCACTGGAAGCGACATCCAGTAATTCTCTGCGTGCTTCGGTAGTATCCGCGGCCGGTGCATAGCGGGCAAATTCAGCACGTTCCATGCACGTTTTTAATGCCTGAATAACCGTCTTTTCTACCCCGCGCTGCTGCAATTGTACCAGTGCTTCATCCATCAGAAACAGTGCTTTTGGGGTCTTCAGCTTATGTTCAAGATACTCGGTCAATGCTTTGAGAAGTTCTGCATGATAACTTTCCGTGTCCCCCTGCGCGAGAAGAGCCCGCGCCTTCTTCAAGCGGCGTGCAGCCTCACGCCCTGCTGTTTCAAATAATAAGCGCGGCATATCGCCGTATATTTTCTCCATTCGTTTCCGGTAGAACCATGCTCCGAAAAAGAAAAGCGGAGGCAGCACGACTCCCAGCGGAAACCACGCTGTTGAGTCAACTTCATCTTTCCGTTGAAGAGTGCCGATGGACAGCTTCAGAAATCGAATATCCTCTCCCAGAATGCGTACATCCTCTTTGGCCGACAGACTGATACCGGAACCTGAAAAATCTTTTCCCGGTGTAATGGTAAACTCAAAACGGGGAGAACGCTGAACCACATATTCCTTTTTGTCGAGATCAAAATAAACAAACTGCATCGGTTCAAGTATGCGCTGGCCGGGATTGCGCGGTATCAGCAAATACTCGGCCGTTTTCTTTCCGCGAATGATTCCGGCATCCCGTGAGATCTCTTCCGATATTTTTGGTTCGTACGATTCCATATCTGCCGGCAGCTGCGGCTTCGGCAGCGTTACCAGTTTCACATTGCCCGACCCAAGGACAGCCAATGTTAATGTGATCGGATCGCCCGCTTTGACGCTCCGTTTATCTACGTTTGCACTAAAAGCGAAGCGGCCAATGGCCCCGGAAAATCCCGACGGCGCGTTAGCGGGAATTGGGTCAACAATAACTGAAAGCGGATTCGACCTTACCTCAGTTTGAATTGTTTGAGGTTGTTGAAAAAATGGATCATTGAAGAATTGATCGAATGGATCGTTCGACCTGCGTTTTGTCTGCACTTGCACATCACATCGGACCTCCAGAGGCGCGATCTTCAATGTCCCCGCTTGTGTTGCAAATAATGCTGTCTTCTTGATCACGGCCGAACGGTATTGTTTACCGTTCAATGCCTCCGTGGTCAGTGCCGGCTGTTTGGGCAGATCAAAATCCTCACTCCAGAAGCCGTCAAAGGTCGGTGCCTTTGTCAGATCATACCTGGAGACCGACACACGGATGTAGATTTTAAACGTCACAATGAGCTGCTCTCCCAGCCGCACACGCTGTTTATCGGCAAAGACCTTGACCATAATATTATCACCGATCTCGGTGACAACTTGCTCGGCCTGCGTCTGTTGCTGTTTCGGTTTGCCTTGAGTTACTTCAATGACAAGCAGATTGGATTTCAGCATGGTTCCCTTATACTCGATCGATGCCGCACCTATCGTCACCTTGCCCGGTTGACGAGCATACAATGCATAGGTATAACTGACAGAAGCAGACATCTGTCCGTTGATCCACTGCATATTCGTGGATTGATTCGGACCGGAAAGGACAACACACGATCCAAAGTCCGGTGCTTTGAGATTCCGTACACTGTTGACTTCACTGCCGGAAAAGGTGAGTGTCACTTGAAACTGTTCACCGGCTGCAACTCGTGTCGGCTCCGCGGATGCCGCAAAGGTTCCATCCTGTGCATAGGTGATGCTGGTTTGCACACACAATATCGTTGCAACTATAATGAATTGAAAAATATTTTTTATGATCGGGGACATGTCCCTTTAAATTCCTGTTGAGCAAAGAGCGCTCAGCGATTGTGCGCCATATCTAACTACTGATTACTGATTACTCTCAATTTCTCTACCAATCCTTCTCTACTTTCACACGCACTGCTTCCCGTTTACGGAGATTTTTTTGCACTTCTTTTTCATTGTTGCGCATTGCATCGAGAATCCGATCGGCCTCCTGTTTCGGCATTTGGTTTTTCTTTTGAACCTGAGACCGGGTTTGATCCTGTTTTGCTTGTTCCTGCTGCTGCTTTTGTTGTTGATTCTGCTGGTTTTGCTGCTGATCCTGCTTTTGATCTTGCTTCTGATCCTGCTTCTGGTCTTTGTTCTGTTGTTTTTGCTGCTGTTGTTCCTTGAGCTTCTCCCGGGCCATTTGCAGGTTATAGCGCGTATCGTCGTCGTTTGGATTTAATCGGAGTGATTGTTTATACGCATCGACAGCTTCTTGAAATTTGTTAGTGCGGTACAACGAGTTGCCTATATTGTAGTACATCGCTGACCGGTCTTCCGGTGATTTCGCTGCGATACTGGAAGCCCCGTATTCACGCATCGCTTCATCAAACCGCTGCTGTTTATAATACGAATTTCCGAGATTACATTGTGCCTCTTTCGAATTCTGATTCTTTTCCAGCGCTTTTTTGTACTCTACTTCCGCATCGGTATAGTTCCCTTTACCATAGAGACGATTCCCTTCACTGACATGCGAGCGCACCGTCTGAGCAGCAACCATCGATGAAAGGCACACACCAAGGACGATCACAGAAGCCGCGGGAAGAAACTTCTTAAGCCGCGCAGTCAGCTTCCTGCGCCGTTCGGAGAGCAGAAGGTCTGCGAGCAGGAGCAATAAGGCAAATGCCAGAGGATATTGATACCGCGTTTCGAATCCCGTGATTTGTTTTGTTCCAAACTCGACTTTTTCCAGCGATGCAAGCTCCTTAAAAATATCATCAATCTCATTCCCGCCGCTGGTTGCACGATGGTAGGAACCGCCGGTGGCCGCCGCAATTTGCTGCAGCATTGTTTCATCAAGTTTGCTCAGCACAATACTTCCCGATTGATCGCGTTTATAATCGACACGATCGCCCGCCTGGTTATACACAGGAATCGGTCCACCCTCCGGTGTTCCCATCCCGACGGAGTAAAGGCGGACAGAGGCTTTCTTCGCATCTTCGACAGCCCCCATTACATCTCCTTCGGTGTTTTCCCCGTCAGAGACAATCACAATCGCTTTCTGGGTCGGCGCGTCTTTGGAGAATGATTTTAGTGCAATATTGATGGCATTGCCGATCATTGTTCCGGGAATCGGTACTGCATCCACATCGATGGCAGAGAGGAATAAATCCGCTGCGGCATAGTCGGCCGTGAGCGGGAATTGCACATACGCATCTCCTGCAAACACGATCATCCCGACGCGGTCACCGGAAAGTTTCCGCAGCAATTCCGAAACATCCCGTTTTGCTTTCTCAAGACGGCTTGGCCGGATATCTTCCGACTTCATGCTCAATGAAACATCTAGCGCAACAAAGAGATCGATCCCCTCGCGCTTCACTTCCTCCAGCCGGGTTCCCACCTGCGGATTGGCAAGAGCAAGGAGGAGACATGAGAGTGAGAGCAGTATAAGCGCCTGTTTCACGATCCGCATGGCCGTACTGAGTTCCGGTGCAACCTGCGGAATAAGATTTTCTCCAACGAACCGATGGAGCTGCTTCTTCCCCCAGAAATTAAGGAAAAAGAATCCGATTCCCATTACGGGAATCAACAGAAGGAACCAAAGATAATCAGGATGTTCAAAACGGAGCATGTGAATCAGCCCTCAGCGATTAGTTTTCAGCTTCGCAAATAACGAAGAAAGCATCTTTTTCATTTCCACAATACGTTTCGATAATTCTTCATAATCAGAATCCTTTGTCATGTGTAATTCATGGCTGAGGAGTAACAAGTATTCAACTTCACATGCTGATCCCTTTGCAATTTGAAGAAAATGTCTGAACTCAGCACTGCTTCTGCCGCATCCTTCTGCAATGTTTGTTGGAACAGACCTGACAGCACGTCGTAGTTGACTCGTTAATCCATATAGTTCTTCCTTAGAAAACGTCTTGGTGATTTCATAAACCAACAATGTAAGCTCATGTACCTTTTTCCAAACAATAAGAGATCGAAAATCTTTCATATCTTATTTGCTGATCACTAATTGCTGAACACTGACAACTCTAAGGGTTCTTTCTCAACACTGTGCCGCTCAATACAATCTCTAACAAGAGTGCAATGAATCCTGCCAGCAACCAGCCCTCAAAAAGTTCTGAGTAGCGTTTATACGCTGTCACTTCAATTTTTGTCCGTTCGAGCTGGTCGATCTCTTTGTAAATCGCCTTTAGTTTACGGTTGTCTGTTGCGCGATAGTATTTTCCCCCGGTCATCTCAGCAACCTGTGTTAGTCCTTTCTCGTCAAGGTCGACCTGGATCAGCTGCCGCCGAACACCAAAAGGAGTCTGTACCGGATACGGTGCCTGCCCCTGTGCACCAACACCAACCGTGTAAATACGAATACCGTACGTTGCCGCAATCCGTGCTGCAGTGATGGGATCAATTTCGCCCCGGTTATTGACCCCGTCCGTCAGCAGGATCATCACTTTACTCTTTGCTTTGCTGTCTTTCAGCCGATTGACGCCATTCGCAATCGCAAGCCCGATCGCCGTACCGTCTGCGATCATGCCATTCTTCACTTCACGCAATAAATTCTTCAAGACGGTATAGTCCGTTGTGAGCGGACATTGAGTGAAGCTTTCAGCAGAAAACACGACCAGCCCGATACGATCATTCGTGCGTGCATCAATAAATTCGGTTGCGACCTGCTTGGCCGCCTCAATCCGGTTGGGACTAAAATCCTCTGCTAGCATGCTTCCGGAAAGATCCAGTTCAAGAACAATATCGATCCCTTCGGTGGAAATATTCTGTTTGTCTGAGATCGATTGCGGACGGGCGAGCGCAATAATTCCCAGGGCAAGGGCGGCAAACCGTAGGGCAAGCGGAATATAACGCAGCCGTTCACGGAGACTTTTGGGAATTTCTTTAAAGACCTGCAGCGAAGAAAATTGCAAGGTGATTGTCATTCTTTTGCGGCGTCGCCAGAGATAGTACCCGGCTGCCGGAAGGAGTGGCAATAACCAGAGGAATGCAGGATATGCAAATTTATCACCGAACATCGGCAGCTGCCTCCTGTGTCTGCGGTTCGGCTTCCACCGGAGCCTTCGGCACCATGGCGCGTACAATATCGTAAGCCGTGTGCATTTCGTTTTCGTGATCAGCAGGTGTCGGCTGCGACTTTGCGAATTTTACTAAATCTGCCGAGATAAAGAACAGTTCCATTTCTCTCCAGACGGTCAGCGCTTCCGGAATGGATTTCATCTGCGCCAAAATTTCTTCTGTTGTCAGTTCCAGCGCAATAACATCCCACCGCCGTTCAAAAAAACTCCGGATAATTTCTGTAACCTCCGAGTAATATTCTTTGATAAGCCCCTGCTGCCAGAGTTTCTTTTCTTCCAGTATGCGCAATGCCGTCAGCGCCTCGCGATGCGGAGGGATGAACACCTTAACATCGGCAAGAAGATCTTCTTTGAGTTTTTTCTTTCGCCAGTAATAGTAATACCCTCCGGCAGCGGCTGCGAGAATCGTCAGGGCAATGAGATAAGGAAGAAAATCTTCAAATAACCATGGCGCGTACATGGGCGGTTTGATG
Source organism: uncultured Ignavibacteriaceae bacterium (assembly GCA_964651225.1). GTDB lineage: Bacteria > Bacteroidota > Ignavibacteria > UBA10030 > UBA10030 > Fen-1298. The sequence continues at coordinate 1,396 of CAZYYD010000001.1, read as the reverse complement.
TCTTTGATTTCCCCCTTTGGGTCGATTGTCACGCCGGAGATTGTCAGAAGAAGCGAATTGGTGTATGCTTTCCGAATGTTCGTGTCGCCCTGGACTTTGTATCCAAATTCCACCGGGGGCAGGAAGACTTTTCCCGAATCGATCGTGGTGAGACGAAGAAGCCAGGATGGCTCAGTTCCATTGCGTTCCACCTTGATAACCTCAAACGAACCGACACTGTCTTTCACTACCGGAGCAATGGATTCTACGATCGGGCCGTAATTCCCCTCAATATGCACATCGATCCAATTGCCAAGACGAAATGTATCCACCTCTGTTTTTGCGGTTAATCGGACTTCTTGTGCCAGTCCCAGAGAAGCAGCAGCAATCAACAGGAAACCTATCTTCTTCACCGCTACCATCGTTTCTCCCTCAGCCGGAAGAAATCTGTCAGCGGTTTGAGATATGGCTGATCGAGCTGTACTTCAACATCATCGAGCCGGGATTTAATAAACAGCGATTTTCTGGTATCCTGCATTCTTTTGGCAATCTCACGGTACAGGAATCGGACACGGGCATCGGAAGTGTCGACAAGTCGGGAAACACCGGATTCAGCATCCCGCAGATTGATGAGACCGACATTGGGGAGTTCGTTCTCCCGCGGATCCTGCAAAACCACGCCGATCAGATCGTGGCGCTTCCCTGCTATGCGAAGGGCAGCTTCATAACCGCTGTCCATGAAGTCGGAAATGACGAAGATGATGCCCCGTTTTTTCTGAACATGGTTCAGATACTCCAGTGCGGTTTTAAGGCTCGTTGCCGGGCGGGAGGGTTCAAAGGAGAGCAATTCGCGGACAATGCGAAGCGCATGGGCACGCCCTTTGCGCGGCGGAACAAATGTCTCGATACGGTCGGTGAACAGGATGAGCCCTACTTTATCATTATTCTTCATTGCGGAAAATGCCAGAATTGCACTGATCTCCACCGCCACATCCCGCTTCAGCGCTGCCTGCGAGCCGAAGAACTGGGAGCCGCTCATATCGACAACCAGCATAACGGTGAGCTCCCGTTCCTCTTCAAAGATTTTCACGAAGGGGTGGTTGAACCGTGCGGTGACATTCCAGTCGATCGTACGCATGTCGTCGCCGTACTGGTACTCGCGTACTTCGGAGAATTCCATACCGCGTCCTTTGAAGACCGAATGGTACTCTCCGGAGAAGACCTGGTTCACCAGTCCCCGCGTGCGGATTTCCAGCTGTCTGACTTTCTTAAGAAGTTCTTTGGTTTCCATGTGTTACGCCTACGGCTCTACATCACATAATCCTAAAATTCTAAATCACAATAATCAAACAAATTTCAAAAGCTGGATTCAATGAGGAAGTGCAACGATCTTATTGAAGACTTCCTTTGGTGTTAA